>JAFSKL010000015.1 GCA_017448985.1 Paludibacteraceae bacterium | reverse complement strand
CCTTTTTTCATAAGAATGTTTCATAATAAAACCCCAAAAGTTTTTTGTTCAACTTTTGGGGTTCATTACAGAAAGTTCCTTTTTGAGCCACTTCCCGGACTCGCAAATTGCGACCATGTCGCAATAATCGTTCGAGCGTAAGCGAGATAAGACCCCCCGAGGTCGAGTCCCTGGAAATGAAAAAGGAACCAGAAAGTTCCTTTTTGAGCCACTTCCCGGACTCGAACCGGGGACCTACGCATTACGAATGCGTTGCTCTACCAACTGAGCCAAAGTGGCGACGCTTGCACTAACACTCGCGCGACTGCGGGCAAGCCCTTGTATAGCGCTACATGTTGTGCTACGCTTTCCCCAAAAATTGAAATTTTCGGGGACCCCGAGAACTTCGTTCTTGGAAAAAAGCGTGCAAAGGTACTGCTTTTTTTTGATATGTGCAAATTTTTTTGCAAATATTTTGCATAATTGGTATAATTTTTGTACCTTTGCAGCCGGAAATGAAGAAATTCGTGCTCATAGTACTCTTTTTAGGCCTCTTTTCAGGCCTGCAAGCGCAGACGCACACGCGTGTTTTTAATGAACGCATACGCACGTTGCGCGTAGAGCGCCGTGTGTTGCTGCTCGAGGATGGAGTAGTGGACGGTTCGGAACCGGACAACACGCTCCATATCAGTTTCGACGAGATGAGCCACGATGTGCATTTCTACACCTACAGCGTGGAGATGATCAATAGCGGTCTGCTGAGCAACGAGTACCTCACTGGCTTTGCCACGCAAGACATCACGGACTATGAGCACTCGATCAATACCAGCCGCGAGTACACCCATTACCGCTTCGATTTTCCCAATGAGGATATGATTCTTACCAAGAGCGGGCAGTACCTATTGTCCGTCTATGAGGACGGCAACCGCGACAATATCGTGGCGCAGGTCGAGTTCTGCGTGGTGGAGCCTCTGGTCAAGATCGATGCCCGCGTACGCAATAACACGGATATCGAACTGAGCGGACGTTTTCAGCAGCTCGACATCGATGTCAACACCACGGCGCTGGATATTCGTGACCCGAAGGAAGTGCGCTTAGTGGTGACGCAGAACAACCGTCTGGACAACGCCGTTGAACTGACGCAACCCACTTTCGTCGAGACCAACCGCTTGCGTTATATCAACAACAAAGCGCTCATCTTCGAGGGCGGAAACGAGTACCACCATTTCGACGCTTTCTCCGCTTACTATGCCGGTACGGGCATCGACCGTATCGCCTATCAGGGTGGGGACTACCACGCCTTGCTCTTCACGGACGAGGTCTCGCAGGGCCTGTATATCCATCAGTTCGACTCCGACGGCCGTTTCGTGGTCAATGCCGAGCGCACGAGCGACGATGATACCGAAGCCGAGTATATGTGGGTCCATTGGACGCTCGCAGCCGAGAGCCCGTGGTTCGACGGAGCCGTCTATGTGGGTGGTGACCTGTTCGGCAACGAGCTCACCCTCCGCAACCGCATGCAGTATGACAACGAAGCCAAATGCTACTGGCTCACAGCCCTCGTCAAGCAAGGCGGCTACGACTACCAATACTGGTTCGTCCCCAAACAGCCAACGACCAACGACCAACGACTAACGACCAATAAAACAACCACCACCCAGCGTGTGGATGGCAGTTATTGGCAAACGGAGAATGAATATACGGTGTATATCTATTGGCGTCCGTTTGGTGCCCGTTACGACCGGCTCGTCGGCGTGCAGACGCTACATTAGTCGTCCAGACGCAGGAAACGGTCTTTCTTGTTGAACACCAGTTTCATCTGGTCGTTGAGGTTAATCTCTTTCTTGTTGGCTTCGAACTTGTACTCCGTGATACGCGCATGGGGCAGGGTCTTCTGCACGTACTCGAGAATCATTTTCGGCAGCAGTTCGTTCTTGATGCCGGCCTGGTTCTGCGCCACGCGCAGTTCTGCTTTGTCGTCGTACACCAGCTTGGTCTCATCGCTCAGGATGAACATGAATTCGGTACGGCCCACTTTCTTCTCGGAGGTAACGAGTTGAACCTGCTCTTCCGTGAAGTTCTTGAGCAAAGCTTTCTGTACCACTTTCGGCGTCTTGGCAAAAGCCACCGGCTGTTTGGTAGCCGCACACAACGAGATACTCATCGCACTAATCAATAGTGCCACTAATGTCAATTTTTTCATATCATTGTTCCTTTCATTCTTTCACTCTTTCATTCTTTCATTCTTTCACTCTCTCATCCTTTCAGTCTCTCCTTAATCGCCTTACTCTCCGCCTCGTAGCCGGGCTTGTCGAGCAGGGCGAACATGTTCTTCTTGTAGGCCTCCACGCCGGGCTGGTTGAACGGATTGACGTCCAGCAAGTAGCCGCTGATACCGCAGCCGCGCTCGAAGAAATAGATGAACTGTCCGATGTTGAACTCGTCGATACGCTCAAACTCGATGCGTATGTTCGGCACTCCGCCGTCCACATGCGCCAGTTGGGTGCCCAGTTCCGCCATCTTGTTCACTTCGTCCACATGCTTGCCTGCCAGGAAATTGAGTCCGTCCAGGTTCTCCTCGTCCATTGGCACGAGAACCGACTTGTTGGCTTTCTCAATCGAGATGACGGTCTCGAAGATCGTCCGCTCGCCGTCCTGGATCCATTGTCCCATCGAGTGCAGGTCGGTCGTGAAATCCACCGAAGCCGGGAAGATAGCCTTGTGGTCCTTGCCTTCCGACTCGCCGTACAGCTGTTTCCACCACTCGCTGAAATAGTGCAGCTTGGGGTTGAAGTTGACGAGTATCTCTATCTTCTTGCCGCTCTGATAGAGGGCGTTGCGGATAGCGGCATACTGGCAGGCAGGGTTCTCGGCAAACGGCACGGCTATGTCGGTCGCGCGTTCCATCTCCTGTGCGCCGCGAACCAGTTCGCGTATGTCGCCGCCTGCTACGGCTATCGGCAGCAGACCTACCGGCGTGAGTACGGAGAAGCGGCCGCCCACATTATCGGGAATGACGAAGGTCTTGTATCCCTCTTTGGTGGCCAGAGAACGGAGTGCACCTTTGGCACGGTCGGTCACAGCCACGATACGATGCTGCGCCTCCGCTTTGCCCACCTGCTTCTCGAGCATGGTCTTGAGCAGACGGAAAGCGAGCGCGGTCTCGGTCGTCGTACCCGATTTGGATATGTTGATGATACCGAACTGCTTGTCCGCGAGGAACTCCATCAACTCTGCCAGATAGTCCTCGCCGATGTTGTTACCGGCATAGACCACATACGGGTTCTTGCGGTCTTTGGCTGCGAAGGCGTCGAAAGACGAAGCCAAAGCCTCATTCACGGCACGGGCACCCAGGTATGAACCTCCGATGCCGGCTACCACCACCACCTCGCAACGGCGGCGTAACTCGTCCGCACACGCTTGCACTTCGTCTAAGAATGCAGGTGTGATAGAGGAGGGCAGGTGTACCCAGCCGATGTAGTCGTTACCCGCACCCTTGCCGTTCTCCAGCAGCAGGTTGGCGGCTTGTGTTTGCGATTCCAGTTGTTTCAACGCTGCCCCATCCACAAACGAAGCGGCGTTCTTAAGACAGATTCTCATATTATTGTAATTTAGCAGTTAATGACTTGATGATTGGTTTGGCTTTTTGCCGGTTGTACAGTATCTCGTACATGGCATCGACGATGGGCAGCGCCACCTGCATCCGTTGGTTGGCCTCGTGAATGGCCTTGGTGCCGTAGTAGCCTTCTGCTACCATCTCCATCTCCATCTGCGCCGCTTTGACCGAGTAGCCGAGACCGAGCATCTGACCGAACTGACGGTTGCGGCTGAACTGCGAGTAGCCCGTCACGAGCACGTCGCCCAGGTAGCCGGAAGCGGTTATGTCTCGCGGCACATTGCTCATGGCCGTAGCAAAACGCTGTATCTCCTGGATGGCGTTACTCAGCAGTACGGCTTGGAAATTGTCGCCGTAATGGAGCGCCTGACACATACCCGCAGCTATGGCGTAAATGTTCTTCATCACCGAGCTGTATTCGAGTCCGATCACATCGCTCGACACGGTGGTGTGCACATACGGCGTGCGGAACAGCTTGGACCATACTTCGGCGTTCTGCCTGTTCTCGCAACCGATAGTCAGGTAACTGAGCCGTTCGAGCGCTATCTCCTCCGCATGACACGGACCGGCTATCACGCCGAGCTGGTCGAACGAGATGCCGAACCGGTTGTGCAGGTAGTCGGTGATGATCACATTCTCGTCAGGAATCATACCCTTGACGGCGGAGATCACCACTTTGTGGGTCATGTCACGGCGTATCTTCGTCAGCGTCTGCTTCACATACGGCGAGGGGATGGCGAGGATGAGCACATCCGACTGCGCCACCGTCTGGTTGATGTCCGACGAGAAATGGATGCGGCTCACATCAAACTCTGCCGCGCCGAGGTACGAGGGGTTCTTGCCGGTCGAGATGAACTCGTCGATCACTTCCTGACGGCGGATGAACCAGTTGATCTCTCCCTGGTTATGGATGACGATCTTGGCCAATGCCGTCGCCCAGGACCCCGAACCGAGAATAGCTATCTTCCTGTACATAAATTTTCCATTTTCCATTTTCCATTTGTTATTCCGGCCTCATGGTCGGGAATAACAGCACTTCCTGAATGGTCGGCTGCCCTGTCATGAACATCGTCAGACGGTCGATGCCGATACCGATGCCGGAAGTGGGCGGCATGCCGTATTCGAGTGCCCGCATGAAGTCATGGTCGATCACCATGGCCTCGTCGTCACCCTTGTCGGCGAGCTTCATCTGCTCCACGAAGCGGTTGTACTGGTCGATCGGGTCGTTGAGTTCCGAATAGGCGTTCGCCAGCTCCTTGCCGTTCACCATCAGCTCGAAACGCTCGGTCAGACCGGGTTTGGAACGGTGCATCTTGGTCAGCGGACTCATCTCCACGGGGTAGTCGATGATGAAAGTGGGCTGGATGAAAGTGCCCTCGCAGGTCTCGCCGAAGATCTCGTCTATCAGCTTGCCCTTGCCCATGTGCTCCGTGTCCTCCACGCCCAGTTTCTTGGCTTCCGCGCGTATCTCGTCCTCGCTCATCGATGCGAGGTCCAGACCCGTCTTCTCCTTGATGGCGTCGAGGATAGGCAGACGGCGGTAGGGTGCTTTGAAATCGACCTCGTGGTCGCCTATCTGCACTTTGGTCGTACCGTTCACGGCAATCGCTATCTTCTCCAGCAGCTGCTCCGTGAAGCCCATCATCCAGTTGTAGTCCTTGTATTGCACATACAGCTCCATGCAGGTGAACTCGGGGTTATGACTGCGGTCCATGCCTTCGTTGCGGAAGTTACGGCCTATCTCATAGACCCCTTCAAAACCGCCCACGATGAGCCGTTTGAGGTACAGTTCGGTAGCTATACGCAGGTACATGTCCACATCGAGCGTGTTATGATGGGTGATGAACGGCCGAGCCGAAGCGCCGCCGGCTATCTGCTGTAGGATAGGGGTCTCCACCTCCGTGAAGCCTGCCTCGTCGAACACCTGACGCATGGTCCTGAGGATGATGGCGCGTTTGAGGAAGGTGTCCTTCACGCCTTCGTTCACCACCAGGTCCACATACCGCTGGCGGTAACGCTGTTCGGGGTCGTTGAAACCGTCGTACGCCACGCCGTCTTTGTACTTGACGATAGGCAGCGGCTTGAGGCTCTTGGCCAATACCGTCAGTCTCTTCGCGTGAACGGATATCTCGCCCATCTGGGTACGGAATACGAATCCCTCAATCCCGATGAAATCGCCTATGTCCAACAGTTTCTTGAACACCACATTGTACATCTGCTGCTCCACGGTCAGTGGAGTTCCCGTAACCGGTAACCCCTCACCCGTAACCGGCTCCGCAGGAGCTTGGATATCATCCCTGCTGACATACACCTGAATACGGCCTTTCGAGTCCTGTATCTCGATAAACGACGCCTTGCCCATGATACGCTTCGACATCAGTCGTCCCGCAATTCGTACCTCGTCACCTGTGTGCCATTTTCCCGTAACCGGTAACCCGTCACCCGTAACCTCATCGACGAAACCTTGCTTGATGTCGGTCGAGTACCCTGTCACGACATACTCATCAGCCGGGTAGGGGTTGATACCCATGTCCCGCATGGTCTGCAGACTTTGCCGTCTTACTACTTCTTGTTCGCTTAATTCCATATATTCTTTAATATTTTTATGCGTTTTTTTATGATTTTATGTATCCACATAAAATGCGCTGCAAAGTTACAACAAATATTTGGAATATGCAAGGATTTGACGATAAAAATCAAATTTATTTGAATTTTTAGCGGTAAATCATTGTTATTCGCACAACTGTGCGATAGTAGCTTCGAAGGGGACCCCATCTTGATGGGGGAGGAGGTCGAAGTTACAACAAATATTTGTTGTTTCTCTTGGCGAAAAATGTCCGCCTTGGTATATATCCCGCACAATGCGACCGTTCCTTCGGCGGATTCCTTGTTTGCCGTGCAAATAAGGGCGTGCCGAATTACAACAAATTTTTGTTTACTTTTTTTTGATATACGCAAGAGAAAAGAGAAAAAAGCGCATTTGAGAGCATTTTTTTTCTTGTTGTGATTATTATCTATTGTGCTTTCCGGGTTTTCGGGTGGAGTCTGAGTACTCGATTTTTGCCATTATTAAGGTTTTAATGGTTAATACTTGCCCGCTTGGTCTCTTTATGTATCGACCAATCTTGGGCGATCGGGTTAATAATATTTGTTATGTGCTCGGGACATCAGGCCCGAGTCTCTTTTCGTCTATTGTCCCGGCATCCTATGCCGGTTTCTCTTCGTTAATTTTGCCGGATAATATCCGGCGCCCAAGAGATATTCATTATTCATTAATCATTATTCATTAAAAAGAGATATTCATTATTCATTATTCATTGACGATTCCTTGCCGAATCATCAACGCGACCATCACGCGACCGGATTATAAGGACAAAATACCCAAAACATAAGCACGACCTCACAACATCTTGCGTGAGTGTTTGCAACAGACCCTGTTGCTGTAGGGACAATAAAAATTCGTACTTTTTCATAATAATTTCTCTTTTTATTTGCATATGTGCAAAAATTGTTGTACTTTTGCAGCATGTTTGCTAAAAGAACGGTCATATTTCTATGTTGTTGCATCCTTTGGGTATGTTTCTCTTCGTGCTCACTCCGTGCCATTAAGGAGGCAGAAGCCGTTGTCGCACAAGCAGACAGCCTGTGGCGCAACGGACGACGATATACAGACAGCCTCTCCCTCGCACAAGCGTATAACACCTTACATCAATTACCAATTATCAATCACCATTCGACATCCTACGCCCACGCCTGCTACCACTACGGTCGTTTGCTTCGTGACCATGACGACCCTGTTTCGGCCATGCAGGTCTTCATTAACGCCTCGCACTCCCGCACGCACGATTATCATATTCTCGGACGCGTGTATAGCAACATGGGCTCCATCTGTCACCTTGCCAACGAGTTTCAGCTTTCTTACGACATGTACTCCCGCTCTGCCAACATGTTCCTCCGAAACGGAGATACCATCAACTATTATTACGGACTGAACAACATGGCCTATGAATTGGCAGAACAAGGAATGGCAGAAGAAACACTTGTTATGCTTTCTATTATTAAAGAAAACTGTTTAGACACAAATGTAATAGCAAAAGCATTCGAGACAAAAGCAAAATTATATTTCCAAACAGGACAATACGATTCGGTTATTTCTGTAGTAAACAAGCTTCAAACACTTGGACACATTCAATCTACAAGTTATGTGCTAAAGGCGCGTGCATATTGGCATATCGGGAATGCAGATTCTGCATTATATTATGCCAAATTCGTACTCGCATTACCGCATGCCTCTGAACAGGAGAAATATAATATGTTCTACATCCTTATCAATGGGGATTCCACTTTGAGCAACGAACAGGTTATTGAAATATCGGCACAACGTTCTGATATTGAGACTGATATTTTAATTCCGCTCCACAACAAAATGGCGGTAGCAGTAGAATTGTTGCAACAAGATTTGGAAAGCAAACCGGATTTATGGTGGTTATATTCCATTGTAGCCACTTTAGTAATTGTGGGTGTAGGCCTCTCTATTTATGTGCTCCGCAAGCGCAAAAAGCAAGAATTGCTTTCGCAGCAAATAAACATTTTGAAACAAGCCACATCTACTATACAGGAAAAACACAATGAATTGTCAAACCGTTACCAAAATGAACAGCAACGCATTGAAAACGAAATCAAAGAGAAATGCACTTTGTTGCTAAATGATGCTAATATCAAAAAGACCCTGTCTTGGAAAGATTTTGACCTCATGTGCTCCATTATTGACCAACAATTCTATTTATTTGCTTCTAAATTACGTGCTAAACAGATTTTGAATGAAAAAGAAATACGGTTATGTGTGCTTGTGCTGATTGGTTTTAGCCGATTCAAGATACCGGACATACTTCCTTATTCGCAAAATAGTGTTGGAAAATTGAAGGATCAAACAGCCAAGTTATTGGGTACGACCGGCAAAAAATTGCAGGATTTCCTATTAAAATTGGTTATTGGGCCATAACGTTTTTCTAAATTCCCACATCTATTTAATCATAAGTTATTGATATACAGCAATTTAAGCAATTCCAAATTCCCACTTTTATATTTGGTCATATTGCCGAAAAGCAGTAATTTTGCACCGTCAAATCGAACAGGTTTGGCGGTGTTCTTTTATACCGCACACAATAAATGTTGTTTAACTTAAATTTTAGTTAGTATTATGACGAAAAAGTTTTTAGCTTTGGCATTGAGCGTACTATTCGCCATGCCGTGCGTACTTCGCGCAGATGAAGTGGAAATCCAATTAATGGAAGTGATTGGTATGGGCACAATCCAAGGTGATGATCCTTTGGACAATCCGGACAAAGAAGGTGATACTCCTACACGACCCACTGATTTCCGGGCCACCATTACAGGTAACTCGTTGTCCATCACCAATCAAAGCAACGCTATCCCCTCTGCGCAGGCGATGGTAGTAAACGCTTCGACGGGTGGCATCGTCCTCAATCAACAGTTTACCACCTCTCTCTTGCAGCAGATCGCCGCTTCCGGAGTTTATGTCCTCCGCATCGAGACTGCCAACGGTGCCTTAGTCGGCCAGTTCGTGGTACAATAAATTCGCACATTATTAAATTATGCACACGCGTATGACACGTTTTTACACCTTTCTTTGGACTTGTCTCCTTCTATCAACACACGTATCTGCTCAGATACTGACAGCCGAACGACATGTCCCCTTACCGAGTGACAGTATATGGGCATACAAGTTGCCTTATATAGCGGTAACCGATACCGGGCGCCATTGCGTTTGGGATTTCTCCGACCTCTCAACAGATAGTGCAGAAATCATTGACATTTGTTATTTCGCACCATCCGCGACCGACAGTTCCCGTATCGGTTTGCATCGTGAGCATGCCAATTACTACTTCCGTTGTTCGCGTGACACGATGTGGCAGACAGGCTATGAGACAGCTCATACGCGTGTGCAGTATTCCTCTCCATTGTTAAAGTACAGTTTCCCGTTTGTTTATGGCGATTCGGTCAGCGGTACTTTTAATGGAACGGGGCAATACTGCCACATGATACCTCTAGCGGTGGAAGGAAGTAGTTTTACGCATGTAGATGCAGTCGGGCGGTTGATTTTACCGGATATAGCAATAGACTCGGTGCTGCGTGTATATACACGTATCCTATTCCGCGAGAAGACACAGACCAACACCCTTGTGCAAGAGGAACGCAGACAATGGTATGCACCTTATTGCCGTTACCCGTTGTTTGAGACGGTGCGCGTACAAACCGTCAAAAACACGGATACCGTATCGTTTGCTTCGTCCTACTATATTCCGCAAGAACTGCCCGACCTGTCTTCATTGGAATCAATCGAACCGGATACGGTAACGGATGGTATGGACAGCCTGATTACAGATGTAGCCTATCTGCCCAATCCGGTATATAATAATCTGCAAATACACTATTCGCTTGTCCGTCCGGCACAGGTGTATATATCTCTCCATTATAACGGAGGCATCAGCACGTATCAAACGCCTTTGCGTCATGAAGAAGAGGGAGCACACTCCGTGTCAGTCAACATGACAGGCCTGCCCATCGGTACCTATGTAGTGTATATTCACGCAGATGATACCATTGTTTCCGGAAGTATAATCAAATTATAATCATTATGGATAGTTTACGAAATTTCTGTTTAATAATTACATTATGTTTGGCTCTTATAAATGTATACGCAACAACTATAAGTTCTGATGACTATTATAATCCAAACACTATATCTGCTCATGTGGCTGATATGTTCCGCTATGGGGAGTTCCAGACATCACTCTTTACGGGACGTATGCAGCAAACAATACCCATATATACGGTGAATGATCCGGATTTCAATATAAATATAGCACTCCACTACAATGCAGAGGGATTCAAGTCGCGCAAACATTCCGGACCTGTGGGATACAACTGGTTTCTGGAGGCAGGCGGTTGTATTACACGCGAGGTAAACGGCTATCCTGATGAGACTTGTCACCGGAACGCCCCATACCACTATGAAGGAATGTACCATTTCATAACCAGGACCTCAGGTGTTGACAAGAATGATGTTTTCAACCTGCCATATGACATGTCAGCTCCCACTTGTCCATTTGGCATATTTCCCGTACATGTGGTAGGCAATGATTGTCATTATGACACAGACTATGAGCCGGATATTTTTCACTTTGATTTTTTGGGCTATAAAGGCTCATTTATGATTAACAATGAAGGAAAAGTCAGGATTATCAATGGAGATTATGTGGAAGTGGATCTGTCGGGTATTCTTGAAAACGAATCTTCTGATATATTGGTAGATGATATATTCCCCTATCCGGAAAATGAGAATTCTGCAATCACTATAAGGACTACAGATGGCTATACTTATATATTTGGAGGCGATTTCTCAAAATTGGAATATACCATAGATACTTATCGAGATGCAGAAGGCATGAACAGTTTTTCCCCGTCCCATGATAATGTAAATGTATTTAGTCCGAATATAAGCACATGGTATCTTGCAAGGATTATTGCTCCGAACGGTCGTACCGTCGCATTCAATTACATGCCCGCTACGGAATGGGCACTCCCAGGTGATGAGCCACAAAGAAACAGCCATTTATGGGAAATCAATGAAATTTTCAATTGGTATGTGCCATATTATGCGTGGGCGCATAGTTATATGTATGGTGACCCATGCGACATTGCGCTTGGCATGCCTTATTTTCTTCCTAATTCCTTCTATTCGCGTTCTGCAACGAAGACTTGTCGGCTTGAATCAATTGAAATTTCAGGCGAACAGCCTTTGAGAATTGTTTTTGAGAATGTTCTTGAGACATTGCGGATGTACGAACATAACAATTATGGTTGTGAGACAAGCGAAAGTCTCAGCAAAAAAAACTATCAATTGGATTCCATATGTGTACTATCATCCGGCAGAACCATTAAAACGGCAAGATTCTCATATGTTTATGGCTCACATTCGGGGAACGATTATTCTTTTAACTGGCGTTTCTTGAATTCAGTGCGTATAAGCGGAGTCGGGATATACCAAATGGAATACTATAACGGAGATTATCCTGATTTGGAAAATTTATCATGGACGGCAAATTCTCTTAATAGTTTTACAAATGCGGAAAATGATGAGATGGACGAATATGGTTACTATGTGGGTGATAGTCTTAAAATGGCTTTGTTAAAAAAAATCACGTACCCGACGGGAGGGTATCAGACTTATGACTACGAAGCACAGGTATATGATAAAAAAAGAAAATATAGAGTAGTAAATGGAGCAGATTTGGAAATGCAGGATGTGGTGGAAAACGGAAGCAAAAGAGGCGCTCGAATCAAAAAAGCAAGGACTTACAATACAAACAATCAACTTGTTGAAACAAAAGAATATACCTATTCGGACGGTATCTACTATGATAATCTAAAAGTATATAATCTCAGAGAAGTAGTTGCGGAGGAAGGCTGGCCAATTGTGGCACGAACTTGCTTCGGTCTATTGGATACACATATCGGATATGGCCAAGTGACAGAGTCGGTTAGTAATGCCCAAGGGACATACAAAACCGTATATCGTTTTGATATGGGCGAGAATTTATATTCGTCAGCAAATGATAATGACTTAATTGGGCGGTATTATTGTGATAATCCGATATTTGGCATAATGACCGGTAACATGCTCTATGGCAGCAAATTGCGAAAATGGGGCAAATTGATGTCCATCGACAATTATGACTCCGATGACCGATTGCTTAAATCGACTTTTTACGGATATAATGACACTCCCGCTATGCCCGGATTCCTCAATAATGACTATTTGTCTCCTTCGCATTTTTGTTTGGATACCATTGTTATATTCACTCATCGCTTTCAATCGGATATATCTAAAAAACTGTATATATATCCGGATGTGAAGACGCAGGAGCTTACAAAAGACTATGGACAGAGTGGAGGAAGAGCCTTAGAGACAATGCATCTTTATTCGTGCGACACGAAACTGCGCGTTAACAGAGAAACTGTTATTGATAGCCATGGGATGTCACATTTTACAAAATATATGTATCCGGATGACATACCCGGTGCAGATGTTTTAGGTGCTTTCCCCTCTCCGTTATTCATGCTTATAAATGACAAGCGAATAGGTGAACCTGTAGAAACGATTTCGGGATTTATTGAGAACGAAACCGAATACGTCACAGGTGGTACAATTAAAGTATATGAGAATAATACCTATGGAGAACCCACAAGTCCCGGAATGGGAGCATTATATATACTGCCGTATCTGTATCAGACATATTCCCTTGCCTTGTCCGAACCAATAATAAATTATCAACCGATGAGTATGTCAAATGGCCAAGTATCATACGACCAACGCTATCGGTTAACTTGCGAGTATAACTTCGATTTAATGTATCGTCCGCTTTCTATCAAGCCTTTTGGAAAGATGGCAACCACCTATACGTGGAATGGTATATATCCGACATCCAAAACAGTAGGCAATCAGACAACTACTTATACCTTCATTCCTCATGTAGGAGTAAGCAGTATTACTGACCCGCGAGGTATTACAACCTATTACTCGTACGATTCTGCCGGACGATTAATAGAAGAATATCAAATAATCAACGGAACGAAACAGGTTCTCAATGCTTATAAGTATCACATTAAAACCGAATGATTATGAAAAAACAACTATTTATAGTGAGTGTATTATCTCTGTTCCTTTTGTCCATACCCTGCTTGGCGGATAATTATGTTATTATCAATCAGGTAATGTACGATACACCTTTGAATGAACAGCCCAGCATCAGTCCTTGCAGTAACGGAGAATATATCGAGTTATATAACGCGGGGACGACTATTGTGCACTTGCAAGGATGGCGGATAACAGGTGGCTCGCCGTCAGAGATATGGACGTTTGGTACTAACGACAGTATTCCTGCCGGAGGGTTCTTGATTCTGGCCTGCAAAAGAGGAAAAACAAACACGTTTGTGCTCTCCGATTTGTATAATCAACTGACAGGTACCAACCATACTATTGTGTATCAGAATAAAATAATGTTAGATAATACTAATGGAGAGACAGTTACTCTTTATAACGCACAGAACGATATAGTGGATCAGATGTCTTATGGTAATTCTAATCATTTGTATGCCACCAATGCGAATAATCTTTCAGGAGATTCGTGCATCAGTCTGCATCGTACGGGAATGGAGTTTGATGCAGATGGTAAAGTGATACAAGGAACCGGTCAATGGAGAACAGAATTAGTATCTTTCGATAGTATTATGCTGCCATATGAGACATACTCTGAAAACTATATCATTGGCGGTCAACCTCTTCCGACTGGCGAGAACTATATTATCTCCGTATCACCATTGGATCCTACGACAAGGGTAACCATTACAGACGTTAGTGTTTCTGTAAGCAGCGCTGTCCGTACCAAAACTACAATTCAATACTATGACGGATTAGGACGTCCAGATGAACAGATTGCAATAGAGGCCTCTCCAAGAGGCAAGGATTTGGTACAAGTGACCAATTATACCGGATTGAAAAGAGTGGATCAGCAATGGTCTCCTATACCCCAACAAACAGAAGGACAGCGCATAGATGTTTCGTCCGTAAAAACTCAAACACAGTCTTATTATGAGGATAACCGTCCGTTTGTGGAAACCATTTATGAGAACTCTGCTTTAAACCGTATTGCAGGAAACAAGCGGCAAGGAGACACATGGGCTTCCCACCCGACATCGAACACATATTCCGTCAATACCACTTCAGACAATGTACGTGTCTATACGGTGTTGAATAATGGCAAGTTGAAAACGACAGGAGCAGTTTATCCGTCCCGTACATTGTATAAAACGACAGAGGCTGATGAAGACGGAAAACAGGTTACAACCTATACGGACAAACTCGGAAAAACCATCATGGAAGACAGAGCTGGAAACAGTACCTATTATGTATATGATAATCTGGAACGGTTGCGTTTTGTGCTTCCGCATATCCCTTCTTCCAAACTTGCTGACGGAGAGTACGCATTGACAGACAGCACGTTGCGCGCAGCGGCATATTGCTATAACTATGATGACCGCGGGAACGTGATTTACAAGCGTCTGCCGGGATGTGAGCCGCAATATATGGTTTATGACCAATTAGGGCAGTTGGTGCTCAAACAAGATAGTAATCAACGAATAGAAAACAAATGGTTGATGTTCGCATATGACTCCCTTGGAAGAAATCTCTATACAGCAGAAATCCAGCGGACGCAATCACACGATTACTACATATCCTTTTTTGCAGATAAATGGCAAGTGGAACATTATGGAAACAATCCTTCCAACACATCTATTGCCGGCACAGGATATGCTTCTACTCTCCTTGGGAAAAACAATCTTCAATTGTTGACAATCAATTATTATGATAATGAAGATAATTTTCTAAGTAGATTCTCTACACCCGTACGTCAGAATTTACGCTTTGCACAAGAACCCGGCTATGGGTTAAAGCATGGCAATTCGAAGGGGCTGCTTGTAGGAACACGAGTCTATAACCTATCGGAAGATGGATACACCGCAACGGCGTATTACTATGATGCCCATGGTCGTGTCGTTCAAAGCCGCAGCGTACGAAGCACTGATAACTATACATCGACTACTACAACTGAATATCTGTTTGACGGCTCTGTCGCACAACAATTGACAGAGCAAGGGACAGAAAACAATCTAGTTCGCGAACATTACCGCTACACATATGACCATGCAGGAAGGGCTAAAAATACCTATTATCAGCTCAATAATGGCGAAGAAATACTTTTGTCTGCATTTTCATATGACAGCATAGGTCGTTTGGCACAAAATTTGTTGCACAACAAAAAGGATACCATACGGTATTCGTATGACATGCGCAATATGTTGACAGAGACCAACAACAAACATTTCTCCGAAAGATTGTACTATGCGGACAATCTCCCACCGCATGCTTCTCCTTGCTATAACGGCAACATTTCTGCTGCGCGTATTGCCCAGACGGATACTGCCTTTACGTTCGATTATACGTATGATGCCCTAAACCGCTTGACTGAGTCCGTGCAAGAAGACAATAACCAGACCAAGCCGAGCGAATGGTTCCAATATGATTCAATAGGCAATATTACAAGATTGCAACGTTACAGTGGTCCACGTTTGATGGACGATTTGACTTTTACGTATCAACCCAACGGAAACTTACTGCTGTCAGTTAAAGACGAAGGCCTTGACGCGGACCGATACGGTATGATTGAATATTATGACAGATGTTATGATCCGTTGATAGAGAATAATGATATGCGATATGATGCCAACGGTAATCTCATTTATGATGCAGACCGTGATATTAGTGTTATTCGTTACAACATCCTTAACCTGCCGGATACGATACAGTTTGTTAATGGCAATCAGATAGTGAATCTATACGATGCTTCAGGAAAGAAATATAAGTCTATTTACTACACTAATCTTTCCACTTCTGCGACCTCATACTATGAGATTGCACATTATCCATTGGAAGCGGATACGATTTGGTATAATATTACCAAATATGACGGAAATATAGAAACACGATATTCACGTATAGACACCACTCGTAGGATATTCAATAGTATAGGCTATTTCGCGGATAGTACGTACTATCATTATATCCAAGACCATCTTGGCAATAACTGCGCGGTGGTGCACTCTGTAGCAGATACCCTTGTACAGAGTACTATCTATTATGCTAGCGGAGTACCGATGGCTCAAAGTTTAGGACCGAACGTGCCACTTCTTAATTATACAGCATTGGGTGTGCAATATACGGAGAACTTCGGATGGGACGTGCAACCTTATCTGTACAACGGAAAAGAGTTCGTAGAGGTGCACGGACTGAACGAGTACGACAGTCAGGCGCGCTGGTACTATGCACCGATTATGCGCACCACCACAATGGACCCGATGGCGGAGAGTTATTACCATATTTCTCCATATGCATGGTGTGGAAATAATCCGGTAAACAATGTGGATTTGAATGGTATGGATTGGTACAAAGATAATGATGGTAATGTTCTTTGGAAAGACTCAGGCGATGGGACTATAACGATAGATGACATAGCCTATACAAACATAGGAGAGAACTATAGTTATGAATTAGATAATACAATCTACACGTATCATCAAAATGAACTATATTCTACAAGTACCGATGTTATGAGTGATAAGAACTTTATTTCTCAATTTTCGAGAGGTGACAAATGGGATGATAAAACTCCGGCTAATTATGCTTGTCAAAAAGCCTGTGACGAAATGTTATCCTCCGCAGGCTATATAAGTGCAGCTCCTTCTAATGATTATGTTATTGTTGAAAATATTAATGGCACAGGTTCCGCAGGATCCGCAAACAAGAACGCCGAGCGAGCTATTCGCCAGATGGCAGACAATCTGTATGCAGGATTTCCTTCTAAAGTAAGTGTTGATCATAGCCCAGGTACGGGCAGTCATGCGGATAAGATAGGAGATCACTTTATTGTGATAAGAGGTGTGACAGAGTATATGTCTAATGGAAAAGTCATAGGCGTAGAGTTTCATTTTTTCGATCCGGGAACGAAACGCGTTGCAATAGGAACGAATGGAAAATTAAATTTGGACAATGGAAGGTTAGTCGGCAACTCTCCATATAATAGCAGATTTTATGTGGTATCCAGTATAAGATTATGCAAATGAAAAAGTTAATGACTGCATTATTGTTCGGAATTATCTCCTTCGTCAGTTGCGCTCAGACTCCATTTGATGCGTTTTGTGATAAGTTTCCGTTATTGTCATATCCAATAATATCTGATCCATATGAGCATAGTAATTTTTTCTATTTTCAACTGGATAGTGAAACTACTATTACGGAAATCGAATTTGCTAATTACATACGAACCACAAGGTGGAATGAGTTTCAAAAGCCGACAGATTCTTTGTTACATATATACCATTATGTACCTGCTGGGAAAATTAATTATGGGCAATACGTAGTATTATTTATTAATTGTGGGTATATGCCGCAACCAGAAAAATACAATAATGGGGACATTGGTGCGTATGAAAACTTAATGTGTATATATAAGAAGGATGGCAAACGAATAGACTATCTTATTGTTTCTGGATCTACTTGTCTATCTGATGATAAAAATAGAAAGTTTTCAAAGACTTGGGAGAATCAAATGCCACTTATAGATACAAGATCCACAATATCTGCTAACGGAAAGATAATTATTTCGATGTATAAAGACAACGAACTCATTCCATATCTTGTAGATACAATGTATATTGACGACTATTCGGGCAAGATTCTGCATAGAAAGAAATAGCTTACTATACATACGACACAGATTCGATAGAATACCAAAAGATTGACTACTTGGGCAATATAATATGCACCCGAACAAAAGTAGATACCGTGATTACAGACAAACCAAAGATTTTCAATGCGACAGGGTATTATGCAGACGGAAGGTATTATCATTATGTAAAAAATCATCTTGGCAGTATATGTCTGGTTATTGATTCTGAGACAGATAGCGTGATACAGAACACCTCTTATTCGGCAAGTGGTGTCCCTTCAAGCACCAACCTTGACGTACAACCTTATTTATACAACGGCAAGGAGTTTATAGAGGCATATGGCTTGAACACCTACGACTATGGCTTCCGTGGATATTATGCTCCTATCGGTCGCTTCACATCCATCGATCCGCTTACAGAACAGACACCTTGGCAATCGCCGTATTCATATGGAGGAAATAACTTCATCAATAACATCGATTGGATGGGACTATCTATAAAGAATATTTATGACTGTTATCAATCAGAGTTGGACAGAACCATTAATTCTTTAAACGGGAATCACATTCTTCATTATACTGAACTCAATAATGACGGCACCGTAAAAGAACATATAAATAACGGTGATAACTCTGTTGTTTACGATGGGGAAAAAATAGGAACTGAGATGGAAAACGAAGATTATCACGAAGGCAGACGAGTTTATATTAGAAGAAATATCGGAGGCTATGTAAAGTATTTTGATATTCAAGGAGGTTGGTACATAAGATTATACGATGAGTGGGAAGATAAAGTAGCAAAATGGATGCGATGGAAGGGTATTGGTAAACATGAGAAAGAGAACCTTGAAGCAATTGAGCCAATAGCTTTAAACGCAGTATTATGTATTCCAATATTTGAGTCAGGTCAATGATGCTATGGTATTAATAATTGGAGAGAATCTCTATGGACAACAGGCTGACGATGTGGATAAGGCTTTTGCTATCAGCAGTTTATTAACGTTGGGAGCTGGCAAGTTGGCTCCTGTTCAAGATGTCGCTGATGGATTTAAAAAAATTAACATCATTTCTTCCGTGGGTTCTTTCAGTAAATCATTAAAACAAGAGTATGAAACTAAATATTAAGAGGAGTATTGGGGCAGTTTTATTAACAGCGGTTATAGCTTCGGGATGGGCTATTAGTACCAAAACAAACCAACATTTGTCATGGGAACAGGTCTTAACAACAAAGTTTTGGATATTATCAATAATCCATGTAGTCCCTGCCTATTTTCTAATATGGTATTGTAAAGATAATTATGAGACATGGAGTGAAGGGCGAGTAATACTTATTATCATAATGGTGGTGTGGTTTGTGCTCTTGGGAATCATCAGCTCTATTTGCCATTACTTATTTGGTTTTGACTTGTTATAAAATTCAATAATTATGAAAAATTTAATATGTGTTATGCTATTGTCTTTGTGCTTCGCAGCCATATACGCTGCGGACGAGACTGTTATTAACTATGCAAAAGGTCCTGTCAAACAAATCATTATTGCAAATAGATACATAAACTGCAATAATGTTCTTCATAACACCAAAGTCCGTCGGCAAATATATATGTACGATTCGAAAGGAAGACTGAAAGACGAAGTAATCTATAATGATAACAAATTTCAACACCGATATGTGTATCAATATTCCGATAGCATTTGCATGAAATACGAATATGGGCCTAAAAGAATTATTAAAGGCAATTATTGCCGGATGAGAATGGATTCTGCTGGAAATCGGATAACTTCCGAAACATATATTAACGGAAAATTCTTTAGTGCAGATTCAACGGTTTATGATGAGTATGGACGCAAGATAGAGCATTATGAGATTCCAAGTCAACAGAACACTTTTGCACTAAGATTTACATTTGAGTACGATTCCCTTGGCAGATTAAGCAAGAAAAGAGACTTTTTATATGGTGGAGGAATGGTTATTTGTTCTGTTGAGTATCTGCCCGACGGTAGTTTCACGGAATACCACTCTGATGTAGTAGGGCAAAAGAGGACATTCCATTATTTTGTTAATGAAAAAGGCTTATTGGTTGAGGTTCAATGGGAAAATTCTGAACGTACCGTTTATTCCGACTTTGATAAATACGGTAACTGGTTAAAGTCTGAAAGGATAAGACCTGAAGACGGAACCATTGTTGTTGATCGTGTAATAGAGTACTACGAATAGCACCGGCATAGAGATAAAATAATAGAGGATAGTCTGGAAATGCATTTTTCAAACTTCCTTCAACCATTTTTATTAGCATTTATTTGCATATTTCAAAAAAAAGTACTACCTTTGCACGCAGTTTTTAAGCCAACACGGCATCCAAAAATACAATTAACGCAACACACCATTATGGCTATTAAGACTACAGAGCTGATGTAAATAATGGAAATAGTTGATCTGTTGGAATATAGTGAACGGGCACACCTCAGGGCGTGGTTCGAGCTCAATGCGGCAAGCAAAAAATACTGCTGGATTGCCATGTACCGCGGGAAGAAGAAACCCGAAGGCGTGTGTCTGCCGTACTTGGATGTTGTGGAAGAATCGCTCTGTTTCGGATGGATAGACTCGACGCTCAAACGACTGGGTGACGGCCGCTTGGCTCAGCGCCTCTCGCCGCGACAAAAGAAAAGCCATTGGACCGAACTGAACAAACAACGCTGTGCCGACCTGGAAGCCCGCGGTCTGATGACCGACCTAGGTCGTGCCGCATTGGCAAAAAGCAACAAACTCTAAAAACTCACGAATATGAAAAAGATTTTTACAGAAATGGCGTTAGTGGCCATGACGGTTGGTATGCTGTTTAGCGGGTGTAAGACCTATAATCCGCCAGAGAACCCGTGGACGGATCATAAAGAGGGCAGCAAGCAATGGTTTGAGGACCTGACGACCGGCGAAGAAAAAGATGCCATCAAAGAGTATGACGCAAAGGATTTTACAGGTTACTGGCAGTTGGTGGCGACAACGGAGACGAGTCCGGAAGGCGATATAAACCGTTATAAGGACTGGCTTAAGAATAGCGAGATCAGTCGCGGCTACACACAGTATTTCCTGCAGTTGTTAGAGGACATGTCGAGTGCTTATTCGATGTATATGGGTCTATACGACGGCACGCCGGCATTGAGGACATCGTACGGCAGCTGGTCGTTGAACAAAGACAAAATCGTATTCCATGAGAAGGTGTACAACTCTGCGAACGGAAGCAATTATTGGATGGGCGAAGCGGATGAGAATTACATCGTGGATCTGGTGGAGAAAGACCGTTTGGTATTTAAACATCCTTGCCAGCGTGAAGAGAAAGATGTAATCTATTATGAGGTTTATCAGCGCGTAGAAGGCCTGCCGGAAGTGACGGTGAAAAGTGCTTTGGAAAAGTTGACAGCCAATCCGTGGAAAGTGGTGAGCGACAGTATTATCTACGATGGTTATATTGAGCCGGAGGGAGAAGGCGGAGAGACGCAAGTAGAGAGAATCCGCGTGGATGTAAACACGCTTTTAGCGGGGAAAGTGCTTCATTTCGGTGAAGACGGCAAGCTGCGTATTGCGGATGCGGATGGCGCAGAAACCGTATATGCGTACGAAAGCCGCTTTTCCGGCGGACTGGAGCATTGCGAGATACATATTCTCTCGGAGGAAGATCCGTTTAAAACGCCATTCGGGTATCTGCAATTTTCTATCGGAATTCATGAAGAAGCTCATGCGACAATCAGCTCAGGCTATGAAGTGCCAGAAGAGCTGAAGGATCCCAAATACTACGGATACAGCGGTTGGATGATGATGAAGCTTAAAAAGGTAGAATAGCAATAAGCGATCCGCCAGTTGGCGGGTGGATAGGAAAGGGGCCTTCGGGCTCCTTTTTTGGGGAATTAAAAATTAAGAATTAAAAATTAAAAATTCGATAGGAGGCGATAATTTAACCAAAAAAACTAAAGAAAAATAGTCAAAGGCAAATAGTTATAAATCGAAAATAAGTGAGTTGGGAAGATGAATCGAGGGGGTGTCGATAGAGAGCGAAAAGGCGCTTAAAACGCATAAAAAGGGGCAAAAACGAGGAAAAAGCAAAAAATGTTGGGCAAAAATTTGCACATGTCAAGAATTTTTCGTATCTTTGCACGGTTTTTTGAGATGTCGAGACTTCTTAGCCGCAAGGGCACGATTATTTCGAGACCTCGAGATGTCGAAGGACGGGATACCGAAGAGAGGGGATCACGGAATACCGGAATACCGAAAGAGAGCATATTAAACGATTAAAATATTATAACAAATGGAAGAAAACAACGAGATTATCAAGAATGATCACATTATTCCTGTGAAGATTGATGAGGAAATGAAGTCCTCTTACATCGATTACTCGATGAGTGTGATAGTGAGCCGTGCGTTGCCGGATGTACGCGACGGCTTCAAGCCTGTTCACCGGCGTGTGCTGTTCGGAATGAACGAGTTGGGAAACACCTCCGACAAGCCGACGAAGAAGAGTGCGCGTATCGTGGGTGAGGTGATGGGTAAGTACCACCCGCACGGAGACAGTTCGATCTACGGCACGCTGGTTCGTATGGCACAGCCTTGGGCGATGCGTTATTGCCTGGTAGACGGTCAAGGAAACTTCGGTAGTGTCGACGGTGACGGCGCAGCTGCCATGCGTTACACGGAGGCGCGTCTGTCGAAACTGGCGGAGGAGATGCTTCGCGACATCGACAAGGACACCGTGGACATGCAGAACAACTTCGACGACAGCCTCAAAGAGCCGACCGTTCTGCCTTGCCGTTTCCCGAACCTGCTGGTGAACGGCGCGAGCGGTATAGCCGTAGGTATGGCGACGAACATGCCGACGCATAACCTGAGTGAGGTGATAGACGGCTGTTGCGCGTACATTAAGAATATCGTCGCGCGCCTGCACGATGAGTTCGTGCCGGAGATAACGGTAGAAGATCTGATG
This sequence comes from Paludibacteraceae bacterium, assembly GCA_017448985.1. Taxonomy (GTDB): domain Bacteria; phylum Bacteroidota; class Bacteroidia; order Bacteroidales; family Paludibacteraceae; genus Colicola. The sequence continues at coordinate 21,868 of JAFSKL010000015.1, read as the reverse complement.
GAGCATATCAAAGCCCCGGATTTCCCGACAGGCGGTACGATATACGGCTATCAGGGCGTACGCGATGCGTACGAGACCGGTCGCGGCCGTGTGATCATCCGTTCGAACGCCGACATAGAGACCGACGACAACGGCCGTGAGCACATCGTGATAACCGAACTGCCGTACGGCGTGGTGAAGAAAGACCTGGTACAGAACATAGCGGACCTCGTGAGCGACAAGAAGATAGAAGGCATATCCGACATCAACGACTATTCGAAACGCGATATCCGCATCGTGGTGGAGGTGAAACGTGACGCGAACGCACAGGTGGTACTGAACAAACTGTACAAGTTCACCGCCCTGCAGTCGAGCTTTGCCGTGAACAACATCGCTCTCGTCAAGGGCCGTCCCATGCTGCTGAATCTCAAGCAGCTGATCGGAAACTTCATCGAGCACCGTATGGACATAGTGGTTCGCCGGACGAAGTTCGAGCTGAAGAAAGCGGAAGAGCGTGCACATATCTTAGAAGGCTTGATCATAGCCGTGGACAACATCGACGAGGTGGTTCGTATCATCCGTGCGAGCCGTACGCCGGCAGACGCGCAGGCTAACTTGGAGGCACGTTTCAATCTGGATAACCTGCAGTCGAAAGCGATCGTGGATATGCGTCTGAGCGCGTTGACCGGCTTGCGTATCGACGAGTTGAAGAACGAATACGCGGAGATAGAGAAACTGATTGCCCACCTGAACGAACTGCTTGCCAACGAAGAGATGCGCTATGAGCTGATCGAGAGCGAGCTGATCGAGATAAAAGACAAATACGGCGACGAGCGCCGTACGAAGATCGTGAAGATGGCGACGGAGTTCAACCCCGAAGACATGTACGCGGACGACGACATGGTGATCACCATCTCGCACCTCGGTTATATCAAGCGTACGCCGTTGGCCGACTTCCGTCAGCAGACGCGTGGCGGTATCGGTTCGAAAGCCGGTAGTGCCCGCGACCAGGACTTTATCGAGTATGTACACCAGGCATCGATGCACTCGACAATGATGTTCTTCACGGAGATGGGGCGTCTGTACTGGCTCAAAGTATATGAGCTGCCGGAAGGCAACAAGCAGTCGAAGGGTAGGGCGATACAGAACATGATCAACCTGCAGACCGGCGACAAGGTACGTACCTGCATCAACGTGAAGGGTCTGAACGACCAGGAGTACATCGAGAACCACTTCCTCATCTTTATCACCAAGAACGGTCTGATGAAGAAGACGACGCTCGAGGCGTATTCGCGTCCTCGCGCCAACGGTATCATCGCGCTCGGTCTGCGTGAAGGCGACGAACTGATAGGCGTGACGCTGACCGACGGACAAAGCGAGATGTTAGTGGCTTCGTACAACGGTAAAGTATGCCGTTTCAACGAGTCCGGCGTGCGTCCGATGGGCCGTTCGGCGACCGGTGTGAAGGCAATAACTTTGGAAGATGACGGTCAAGATCGCGTGATTGGCACGGTTTGTGTAGAGAAAAATACAGACAAGACGATCCTTGTGATATCGGAGAACGGTTTTGGCAAGCGCACAGCCCTGGATGACGAGGAAGGCAACGCCATCTATCGCGTCACCAATCGTGGCGGAAAAGGCGTCAAGACCATCGAGATTACGGAGAAGACCGGTCACCTCGTTGGTATTGAAGCCGTGACCGACAACGACGACCTGATGCTTATCACCAAGGCAGGAACGGCTATCCGTATGGATATATCGACCATCCGTCAGACCGGCCGTGCCGCACAAGGCGTCAAACTGATCGAACTCCAGAAACGCAACGACACGCTGATGAGCGGTTGTATCGTTCCGAAAGAAGAGAGTGAGAATGATGAAATGAGCGCGGCAGAGCCGCTCAATGGAGAGAATGATAATATTAACGAAAATCAAGAATAATTATGAAAAAGACATTGATTTTGGCAGCCATTGTGCTCATGAGTGCAAGCTGCTACGCACAGAAGAACCCGTTGGTGAAAAAATCCAAGAGTATCATGATGTCGGAGAACGCTGATTTCAGCGAAGCGCGCCGACTGATGGGCGAGGCCCTGGAAGCCGAACCGACGGCAGAGACCTACTACTGGGCAGGAATGATAGGCTATCAGGAACTGACCAAGGAGAACTACAACCAGCTGATGGGTATGGGCGTGAACCAGGCCAAAGCCGGAGCTGCCGTGGAAGAGAGCTACAAATACTGGCTGAAGGCTGACGAACTGGCGATGATCCCGACCCTCGACAAGAAAGGCCGTGAGGTAGTGGACACCAAGACCCGCAACAACATCAGCAAGAAGATGTTAGAGTACTACAAGAACCAGGAATTGGTGAAGTACGGTATCTATCTGAACGAGCAGAAGGATTATGCCGGCGCATACCAGGCATTCAAACTCCATATCGACCTGCCTGACCTGCCGATGATGCAAGATCCGAAGCTGCAGAACGAGATGCCGAAGGACACCAATTACCTGCAGTACAAGTACTACACCGCTATTTTTGCCGTTCAGAGTGAGCTGCACGACGAGGCCATCGCTCTGCTCGAAGAGATGAAGACCGGTGAGACCGAGCCTATCGCAGTCAATCAGTTCCTCTATCAGGAGTATGTGGCGCTGAAGGATACCGCCAAGTTCGTGGCTACGCTGCAAGATGCCGTTGTTCGTTTCCCGCAAGAGCCGTGGTTCCTGCAGAACCTGATCAACTACTACATCTTCTCCGGTCAGGAAAAGACAGCTATCGACTATCTGGCACAGGCTATCGAGCGTGAACCGGAAGTAGCTCAGTACCACCTGATCAAAGGAAACCTGGACGAGAACCAGGGTAACTACGAGGAGGCACTCAAAGACTTCGACAACGCGCTCAAGTATGACCCAACCTTGGCCGATGCACAAGCCGGTAAGGGCCGTGTTTACTACAACCAGGCTGTCAAGCTGAACGAGGCAGCTGCCACGATCTCCGACAACAAGGAGTACAAGAAAGCGCTGGACGAGATGAACGCCGTGTTCCGTCAGTCGTTGCCGTTCTTCGAGAAAGCACACGAGATGGCTCCGGAGGATCGCAGTTATCTGCAGACGCTCAAGGCATTGTACTATCGCTTCGGCATGAACGACAAGTACGAAGAAGTGAGTGAGAAACTAAATAACCTCTAATGGGTCGCATTCTCGCCATAGACTACGGTCGTAAACGCACAGGATTAGCCGTTACGGATGCTCTCCGTATAACGGCTAATCCACTGCTTACGATTGATACGAAGAGTTTGTTGGATTGGCTCAAAGCATACTTCGCAAAGGAGCCCGTCGATGAAATTGTGGTAGGCCATCCGACGCAGATGAACGGCCAGGAGTCGGAGGCGATGAACTATATACGGCCGTTCGTGGGGGTACTAAAAAAGACTTTCCCCGACAAACCGATAACTATGTATGACGAGCGCTTCACGTCGGTTCTGGCGCATAGGGCGATGATAGATGGGGGCATGAAAAAGAAAGACCGGCAGGACAAGGCTGTGGTCGATAAGATAGCAGCGTGTATCATTCTCGAGGGATACCTTGAGAAAATTAAGAATTAAAAATTAAGAATTAAAAATTAAGAATTAAAAATTATTCCATGATATTACCGATTTACTTGTACGGGCAGCCGGTACTGAGAAAACAGGCTGAGGAAATAGAGCCAACGCCGGAACTGAAGCAGTTCGTTGCGGATATGTACGAGACGCTGACGCAAGCGGAAGGCTGTGGTCTGGCAGCTCCGCAAGTGGGCAAGCCGTGGCGCTTGTTCATTGTGGACGGGGCAGAGTTGGAAGAAGACTATCCCGAGTGCAAGGGCTTCAAACGGACCTTCATCAATCCCGAGATAGTGGAGGAGAGTGAAGAGACTTGCACTTATTCGGAAGGCTGTCTGTCGTTGCCGGGTATCAGCGAGAATGTGGTTCGTCCCAAGACCATTGTGGTGCGGTATCTGGACGAAGATTTCAATGAGCACGAAGAGGAGTTTACGGACTTTCAGGCGCGTATCATCGAGCATGAGTACGACCATCTCGAAGGGCATGTGTTTACCGACCGTATATCTCCTATTCGCAAGACTTTTGTGCGGAATAAACTGCTCTCTATTGCCAAAGGCAAAACAGGCGCGAGGTACAAATACCGCCGTAACTGATGGATATACTAACGATCATCATTATTGCCATAGGCTTGGCGATGGATTGTCTGGCAGTCAGTATCGCGCAAGGCTTGCAGGTGAAGACGGTAGAGCGTCCCAAACCGCTGTTGATGGCTGTGCTGTTCGGGCTGTTCCAGGGAGGAATGCCGTTGATAGGCTATTCGGCAGGATGTATCTTTGCGGACTTCTTTCGGGTCTATGCACCGTGGATCGCGCTGACGCTACTGGCTTTCATCGGCGGCAAGATGATATGGGAATCGAGGAGAAGTACCAAGGACGAAGTACCATGTACCAAGGAGCACCAACCATGGTCATTATTCCATTTGCTGCTCCTGGCTGTAGCCACCTCGATTGATGCGTTGGCGACGGGCGTCATTTTTATTCCCGTTCCTGAGAGATTGTGGATAGGAATTGGCATCATCGGTCTGGTTAGTTTCCTGTTCTCCATAGGCGGCTACCATATCGGCAAATACATGGGCAAACGCTTTAACGTGAATGTCGAATTGATAGGAGGAATCATATTGGTGTTAATAGGTATCAAGATTTGGATTGAAGGATGTTTATTGTAATTAAGAATTAAAAATTAAAAATTAAGAATTACAATGTTCCTGATACAGAATACATTAGTGTCTTTGGATGTATTGGAAAAAGAGTTCTGTTGCGACCTCGACACCTGTCACGGCTGTTGCTGCATCGAAGGCGATGCGGGCTGTCCCGTGTCGGACGAGGAAGTGAAGGCTATCGGGCAACTCATGCCCCAACTGATGCCGCAGATGACACCCGAAGCAAGGGAGATAGTGGCCAAGCAGGGACTGAGTTATCTCGATCCGTCCGGCGAACAGGTGCTCTCGATCGTCAACGGCAAAGATTGTGTCTTTGCGCGAACGGATCATCAGGGCTGGACCTACTGCCTGATAGAGAAAATGGGCTTTGCCAAGCCTATCTCCTGCTCGTTATACCCGATCAGACTGACCCGAGTGGGCGAGATGACAGGCGTGGAGTACCATCGATGGGATATCTGTCATTGTGCCCGGGTCAAGGGCAAAAAGATGCATATGCCTTTGTATCAGTTTCTTAAAGAGCCGCTGATACGGCGTTTCGGGCAAGCATGGTACGATGAATTGAATTTAACGGCAACTGAATGGAATAAACAATGCGCGCAGAGATAATTACCATAGGTGACGAGTTGTTGATCGGGCAGGTAGTGGACACCAATTCCGCATGGATGGCCGAACGACTCAATGAACAGGGTATAGAGTTATACCAGATCACATCCGTTCATGATGACCGGACGCATATCGTCAATGCCTTGAATGAGGCGTTCTCGCGAGCCGACCTCGTGCTGACGACCGGTGGTCTAGGACCGACCAAGGATGACATCACCAAGCATGTGTTGTGTGACTATTTCGATTCACACCTTATTGAAAATGCGTGCGTGCGTGCGCATATAAAGGCGCTGTACCACGACCGTCCGGATGTGCTCAACAGGCTGACCGAGACACAATGGTTGGTGCCCGAATGTGCTGATATACTGGAGAATAGAGTGGGCTCGGCGCCAATCATGGTCTTTCATCAGGACGACAAACTATTAGTCTCGATGCCCGGCGTGCCGTACGAGATGAAGATAGCGATGACGGAGCAGGTGCTGCCGTATATAGAATTAAAAATTCAAAATTCAAAATTAAAAATTATTCATAAGACGCTGCAGGTCAGCGGGATAGCCGAATCGAGCCTGGCTATTCGGTTGGAGGATTTTGAGGAGTCGATGCCGGAGGGCTTGCATCTGGCGTATCTGCCTAAGGATGGTGTGATACGTCTGCGCTTGTCAAGTTATGGCGAACTGTCGGAGGCTGAGATGAACGCTTGGTTTGAGCGGCTGAAAGGATTAGTGAACGACGTGCTGATTGCCGATATTGACGAGCCATTGGAAGTGATTGTAGGAAGCATTCTGGCTGAGAGAGGACAGACGATAGCGACCGCGGAGAGTTGTACCGGAGGAAAATTAGCTGCATTGCTGAATAAACATTCAGGCAGTTCGGCCTTCTATAAAGGCAGTGTGATAGCGTATTCGAATGAGGTGAAGAAGCAGGTTTTGAAGGTTAATCGCGAGTCTCTGGACCAATACGGCGCTGTTAGCGAGCAGGTCGTGACGCAGATGGCGTGTGGCGTACGAAAGATACTGCATACCGATTTTGCATTGGCTACTTCCGGCGTGGCAGGACCTACCGGCGGCACGCCTGACAAACCCGTTGGCACCGTTTGGATAGCCGTAGCGACACCGGACAAGGTGTATGCGGAGTGCTTCCATCTGGGCAAGCTGCGCGAACAAGTGACCGATCGGGCCTGTCAAAAAGCACTCATCGGGTTGCTACGCGAGTTGAAAGAGTGAAAGAATTAAAGAATTAAAGAATGGACACGATACAACAATTCCTGTTTGAACCATCCATCACGCAGTCTCTGTTATGGCTGACGATCGTGATGACGATAGGTCTCTGGCTGGGCGAGAAGGCGAAGATACGCCATTTCTCGCTGGGCGTGACATGGGTGTTGTTCGTCGGTATAGCCTTGGCTTCGGCAGGCGTGAAGATAGACCACGGCGTGGCGCAGTTTGCCAAAGACTTCGGTCTCATCCTCTTTGTCTATTCCATCGGTCTGCAGGTGGGACCTTCGTTCTCGCCGTTCAAGAAAGGCGGTTTGCGGCTGAATATGTTGGCGGCAGCTATCGTGCTGTTGGGATGCGTATGTACGATTGTACTTCATTATATCACCGGTATCGACATGAGCACATTAGCCGGAGTGATGTCCGGAGCCGTCACTTCGACGCCTTCGTTAGCGGCTGTGCAGCAGGCCTATACGGACTTGACAGGCGCGACCAATCCGGATATAGCCACGGGTTATGCGGTGGCTTATCCGCTAAGCATAGTGGGTCTGATTCTGGCCTTTGAACTGATACGCAAATGCTTCCGCGTCAGTTTGCCGGAAGAGGAGAAACGCCTGCGTGAAGCGGCTCAGGCGGAACAGGAAGAGCCTGTGTGCGTGGACTTGACGCTCAATAACCCGCAGTTGGGCGAGTTGACGATGGCCGAACTGATTCGTGTCTGTCCGGTCAAGGAGATAGTGGTCAGCCGTGTTATTCGTCCTGACGGCTCGGATGAGCTGGCCAACGACCAGACGGTGTTCCGTAACGGCGACACGCTGCGTATCATGACTTCGAAGCACCATCTCGATTCGTTGCGTCTGTTAGGCAAGATGGAGCACTATGACTTGCATGTGCAGAGCGAGAAGTCCGATCACCTCATCTCACGCCGTATCGCTGTGACGCGACCGGAGTGTAACGGCAAACGCATCCGATCGTTCAACCTGCGGCAGCAGTACCACGCTACCATCACGCGTGTCAATAGGGCAGGTATAGACCTGCTGGCGACGCCGGATATGATTCTGCTGTTAGGCGACCGGCTGATGGTAGTAGGTGACAAAGATGATGTGAGCCATGTAGCCGACACCTTCGGCAACGAGCTCAAACGCTTGGACGCTCCGCATCTGCTGCCTGTGTTCTTCGGCATCGTTTTGGGTATATGCGTCGGTTTGCTGCCGATCCCCATTCCCGGTTTGGGCCAGACCTTCAAGCTCGGTCTCGTAGGCGGCTGTCTGATCGTGGCTATCCTCATCGGGCGTTACGGACCGTACTATAACATGGTCACTTTCTCTACCACTTCGGCCAACATGATGTTGCGGCAGGTGGGTTTGACGCTTTTCCTGGCTGCTATCGGTCTGAGTGTGGGCGAAGGATTCATACCGACGCTCGTCAACGGAGGATACATGTGGATAGGATACGGATTCCTCATCACGATGATACCGCTGCTGATTGTTGGTTCGATAGCGTATAAATGCCTGCATATCAACTATTTCAATGTGGTCGGTCTGCTGATCGGTTCGATGACTTCGGCGCTGGCTTTGCCGTATGCAGAGTCCCTGTCGAACGAGAACAACCAGGCGTCCGTTTGCTATGCAACCGTCAGCCCGTTCACCACTTTCCTGCGGGTGGTTGTGGCACAACTGATCGTGCTCATCTTCTGCAGTTTCACCTCTCCGGACAGCCTTTCCGTACCGCAACGCCTGCCGCAAACCGTCAATAGTGTGCTGGGCGAGGAATACGGGCCTGTACTCACGATTGATGACAACACGCTCTATTTCGTCGGTTTGAACCGCGATGAGACGAACATCAGCGAGGATATCTATGTATCACGCAAGGACAAGAAAACGGGCGAATGGACGGTTGCTCGGCTTGTAACCGAACTGAGTACGCCGTACCGCAACGAAGCGCCGATGTCTATCAGCGGAGACGGACGAACGATGTTGGTGTTTGTCGAAGGACGAATCTGTTTCTCGATGCGTGGTCCGCATGGATGGTCTGAACCACGACCGTTACCACAGTACTTGCAGTTAGGTAACTGGCAGGCTGATGCGCAGATTAGTGCCGATGGATCCGTGCTTTTGTTCGCGGCCAACTACAAAGTGGAAGGCGAGGAGAAAGCGAGTCTGAACATCTTCGTTAGTGAACGGGATCAGCAAGGCCGTTGGGGGCAGCCATACTCCATAGGCAAGGCCATCAACACCGATGGAATGGAGCGTTCTCCCTTCTTACATCCCGACATGAAGACTCTCTATTTCTCTTCGGATCGGGAAGGCACGATAGGCGATCTGGATGTGTGGGTCACGAGACGGCTGAACGACAGTTGTTGGAACTGCTGGTCAGAACCGGAGAACCTCGGTCCGCAGATCAACACAGCGAGTAGGGACTGCTGGTACAAGATCTCCACGGACGGAAAGACTGCTTTTTATGCGTTGAAATCGGGCAAAAAGCAGGATATCTATGCCGTGACGCTACCGGAAGACAAGCGTCCGGAGACCGTTACCGTGCTGACCGCCAATGAGCCGGTAGCGATCAACAACCTGCTTTTTGAGACAGCAAGCGATGTAATCATGGAGTCCTCGCTGCCCGAACTGAAGCGCATAGCCGTTTTTGTGCAGACCTACGGCTACAAAGTGCGGCTGGCGGGACACACGGATAATATCGGTCAGGCGGAGGCCAACAAGGCCCTCTCGCAAGCGCGCGCAGAAGCCGTTAAACGGCAGTTGGTGGCCTTTGGCTGTGCGGAGGAGAAGATAAGTGCGTTCGGCTACGGAGACTTGCAGCCGATAGCAGACAATGCCACGGAAGAGGGTAGGCAGCTCAACAGACGAGTGGAAATAACTATTTATTAACGATATGAAAAAGATTTATTTGTTTTTATTGGCAGTTTTGCCGATGATGGCGATGAGCCAGGAGCGCATCATGGTCCTTGCAGACCCGCATGTCTTCGCTTCATCGCTACACGATGACGGCGTTGTTTTTCAGGACCTGATGAAAGGGCAGCGCAAGATGATAGACATCAGCGAAACCCTTTGGCTGGCGGCTATCGATACCGCATTGAAGTACCAGCCGTCCCTGGTGCTTATTCCCGGCGATCTGACCAAAGACAGCGAGAAAGCGAGTCACGAAGTGGTCGTGGCTCAGTTGAAACGCTTGCACGAGGCAGGCATCAAGACGCTCGTCATCCCCGGCAATCACGATATAGCCTGCCAGGCTACGGCTTACATAGGCGAGGAAGCGACGAGTGTGGAGAGTTTGCAGGATACCGAATGGGAGACGACCTACGACTGGATCTACAAGGACGCGGCCAAAGATGCCCATTCACACAGTTTTGCGGCAGAACCCTTCGAAGGCGTGACGGTTTTGGGTATCGACGGTTCACACGGATCGGCCGGTACGGGATATTTATCCGATGAAACCGTCTCTTGGCTCTTGGCGCAAGCTGATGCCGCCAAGGCCAAAGGGAACATGATCATCGCCATGTGCCATTGGCAGTTGTTGGAGGATTTTGACAAGAAAGGTATGGTCGAAGGCTCCTGCCGTTTGCTGAAAGCCGATTCGATTCGTGACTGCCTCATCCAACACCATGTGCATCTGCTGTTGACAGGCCATTTCCATGTGAACGCCATCACCACATACCGGGACACCTTGAGTGCAGACTTGGACAGCATCGTGGAGATTTCCACGGGTTCGCTCATCACTTATCCATGTCCGTACCGTTGGCTGACCATCGACCAAAACAGGGAAGAAATATCCGTTGAAACCGACTATTTGGCATCAGTAGAGGGCCAAGCCGACTTGCAGGCGTACAGCCGTGAATGGATGCGCGAGCATGCGTTGAACAAGATTCCCGAGATGTCTCTGCGCGGATGGCGCAAAGCGGACGAAGCACTCGATTACATCCGCAATAACCCGCAATATGGCGGTGAGGTCTTGGCTTTGTTGTTACAGCAGAGTATGCCGACAACCGATGAAGAGCGCATAGCGCTGGTAGAACGGAACATTGGTAACACCGTTGTGGAACTGTACTTGCTCTATAGCGATGCCAATGAACCGGAGCATCTCGAAGCAGACTCCCTGGCGCAAGAAATGTACAATGGTTTAGTGGCGATGATTCATGAGATGACGGACGCCACGATGGGCAACAAATACTTGCAGCCGATGCAGGAGCTCCTCATCAAAACGGCGCTGACGGTAGCAGAAGAACCTATGCAGTCTCTGGTAGAAGATGTCACCAATTGGTCTTCGGCTTCGTTCGCGGACCGGACGGACGACTTGCACCTGACCTTGCGTATCAACGAGGCACGCAAAGACGCTATTTCCCATATTTACGCCACGGATGACGATACGCTATATGATGTATTGGGCCGACCGATGGAACAGCCTACGCAGCACGGCGTTTATATTCAGAACGGCAAGAAAATTATCCGTTGAATTCGGCAATAATGGAATGAGACAAAAAAAAGTGGCATACACGCGTATGCCACTTTTTCGTATGCAGAACGGTTGACTTATTCAACCAATCTACCTGTCGCATCATACATCTTCTCTCCGATGAGGATATACATCTTTCCGTCGCGGAGCACTTTCTGACTGCTGATAGCGGACTGAGTATTATCAATTGCAGTCGGTGATTCTGCAGCCTTCTTGAGGTCCTCATATGTCTTCTCTGCGTCTTCGAGCGTCGTCAGTTTGGTAACGAGTGCCTTCTGGTCGTCAGTCAGGGCGTTGTAGGCAGCACGGGCGTCATCGATGAGAGCCTTCGAGGCATCGGTGTATTCAACGGTACCGATGGCATCGATCAAATCGTCCACATCCTTGGCAGCAGCTTTGTCAGCAGCAGCTTTCTCGGCAGCCTTCTTGAGATCCTCGTATGTCTTCTCAGCGTCTTCGAGCGTCGCCAGCTTGGTAACAAGTGCCTTCTGGTCATCCGTCAGGCCGTTGTAGGCAGCGCGAGCGTCATCGATGAGAGCCTTCGAGGCATCGGTGTATTCAACGGTACCGATGGCAGCTATCTTGTCGTCTACATCCTTGGCGGCAGCTTTGTCAGCAGCAGCTTTCTCTGCAGCCTTCTTCAGATCCTCGTATGCTTTCTCTGCGGCTTCAAGCGTTGCCAGCTTGGTAACAAGTGCCTTCTGGTCGTCTGTCAGGCCGTTGTATGCAGCGCGGGCGTCATCGATGAGAGCCTTCGAGGCATCGGTATATGCAACGGTACCGATGGCAGTTATCTTGTCGTCCACGTCCTTGGCAGCTGCTTGGTCTGCAGCAGCTTTCTCTGCAGCCTTCTTGAGGTCATCGTATGCTTTCTCTGCTGCCTCGAGGGTAGCGAGATTGGCCACCAGTGCTTTCTGCGCATCCGTCAGGTCGTTGTAGGCAGCGCGGGCGTAATCGATGAGAGCCTTCGAGGCATCGGTGTATTCAACGGTACCGATAGCATCGATCAAATCGTCAACAGCCTTGGCTAAAACATCATTCTCCGTCTTCCAATCACCTTTATAGTGTCCTTCACCGTCTTTCTCTCCGCTCAGCACGAAGTAGGGCTCGGACTCTTTCCATGTCAGGTCGCCTGTCTTTTGTTCTTCTCCACCTGATTTACCGTTGTTGAAGAGGATCTGGTCGTAGCCTTTCGGGAACTCGACAGCAAAGATCTTGTCATTGCTCTCAGCCTTGATTCTTGCGAAAGCAGGAGCACTCTTCGGACTCTTCATCTCTATGCCGGGCCAAGGCTTGTACTCGTATTCCTTATCACCAACTTTGCACCATACATACGCGTACACGCTTTCCCATTCGAGCTCGTTGACTACATAGACGACAGAGGTCTCTTGCGTACCTAATACCAACTCCAAGTCATCGGTCACATCGGCAAATTTTGTTGCGCGCAAGGTCTTGTCTTCCACGAGGGATTGAACGGGGTTTTCCAATTCCGGTTTTAGCTTTTCAAACAATATCGCAGCAGCTTCATCTCCAAAGAACATATCCGCAAGCAAGGCATTCAACATATCCTTAAAGGCATTATATATTGCTTGAGCGGCTGCTTCACCTTCCACCGGGTGGTTAGCCTCGCTGGCTTCGGAATAGAAGAGATACATGTTGATGGCAGGTTCGCTCATATATGTTTTGGTAATCGCTACCTGTTGTTCTTCGGTCTGCGGTAAATAACCTTTTATAGTGGCGGCCGCATAACCAAGTCCGGCTGCATTCAATTCAGGAACGATCTTTTCATCCCATTTATCAAAGATTTTTCCCCAGAATCGGCGAGCGAGAGAAGGAACCAGATTCTCAGTATGCGTTCTCATCCATTCGCGGCTGTAGGTATTGACATCGTCAGCGATACCGGGTAACGAATTGATATACTCGGTCGTCACTTCAATCGATTTGCGGTCTTTAGCCAGCGTCATCCAGCGATAGGGGCACGGATAAGTAATCGGCGAACCGGTAGTGATCTCTACGAGGCTGTCTTGCGTCAGGCCGGTGGTGTCGCGGAAGGTAGTGATACCGCTAACATGGAAGTGACCGGTGAGTACAAGATGTACACCGTGATGCATGAGCAGGTCTCGCAACTCGTCCGGTTTCTCAAAACGGCTTGCAGGCTCGAGAGAAGCTAAGCCGTCAAAATGCTCCAAGATCTGCCAGTGGGTCATGGCGATGACCGTGTTGCCTTTGGCCTTGGCTGCATCGGCTTGCGCTTCAACCCAGGCAAGCGTAGAAGCGGATAACTTACCGATAGAGGCATTTCCGTCCGAACCGTCAATACCGAGAACCGTTACGCCGGGGAGAACCTCCTTGGCAAACGAATACGAATCGGCATCTTTTACTGCATCCTGGAAAGTTCCAGAATAATGGCCCTCCCAATCGTTCGTGGCGGGGATGTCATGGTTTCCGGGGATAACTAAAACGGGGATACCGGCTGCTTCCAGACGATGAATACCGGCTGCAACGGTGTCGTGCGATGCTGCCTCACCATCCTTGGTCAGGTCGCCCGGGATGAGCACCAGATCCGGTTTGTACTTCAACGCGGTGTCCAGCAAAGCGTGCCAAATCGGCTCGCTGTGCTCCAACATCTTACGTTGGGTCTTCATGTACGTGTCAAAATCGGCCCTTTTGTCAATCTCCGTTTGCGGAATGACATGCGGGTCAGAAATGACCATGATTCGTTCTTGAGCAAAGCTCATCATCGGTAGCATCAGAGCTGCTAATGCTAAAAAGAAGATTTTTCTCATATTATAACTGTTTTAGGGTTATTTTCGATGCAACGCATAGTGTGCGCTATACCAAAATCGCCGCAAAGGTACGACTTTTTTTTCAATTATGCAAATAATTTTGAATTTTTTATGCAATTTTCTTGCATATTTGAATTTTTTTTAGTACCTTTGCCGCGATTTTCAACAAACAATCGTAAATAGCAAATTTGTAAATCGTAAATACTATTATGAATCTTTCAGAATTAACGGACAAAATCTACGCGGAGGGCGTAGAGAAAGGCAATGCGGAGGCGCAGCAAATCGTGGAGAAAGCCAACGCCAAGGCTGCTGACATCATCGCGCAGGCTGAGAAGAAAGCGGCTGCTTTGATCGCAGAAGCGGAACGCAAGTCGGCCGATCTGGACAAGAAGACACGCGCAGAACTCAAACTGTATGCCGAGCAGAGCGTCAACGCCGTGAAGACCGAGATCGCCAATCTGCTGACCGACAAGATTGCCGGTGACAGTGTGAAAGCGGCCACTACGGACGCCAAGTTCATGCAGGGATTGATAGCCAAACTGGCTGAACAGATGGCTAAAGACGGCGAGGTGGTAATCGAAACCAAAGATGCCGAGGCTTTGAAGAAGTACTTTGCCGCCAACGCAAAGGGCCTTTTGGAGAAAGGCGTCAAGATCAGCGAGGTGAAGGGAATCAAGACCGATTTCACCATCCAGCCTGCCAAGGGCGGATACAAACTGGCCTTCGGAGATGCCGAATTCATCGCATATTTCAAAGAAATGCTCCGTCCGCAGTTAGTCGAAGATTTATTCTAAATCGTACATCGTAAATCGTAAATTGAAATGACTTACGAATATCTATTATCAGGCCTTCCGGAACTGAAAGCGGGTTCAGATGCTCCGATATCGCTCGAGAAACTCGATGAGTTGCTCGATGAACTGCTGTCGCCATCGGACAAACAGCTGCTGGACTTGCTTCGAAAGCCGATGGATTCGGAGGTTTTGGCAGAAGGACTGAAAGCCAAGAACAAGTTCGTGCGGGAATGGTTCGCGTTCAACCAGAACATGAATAATGTGCTGGTAGCGCAGATCTGTCGCAAGCATGGCTTTGATGCCAGACAGCAGATAGTAGGGGAAGGAGAGGTGGCGGAACAGCTACGCACGCACACCACGCAGAAGGATTTCGGACTGAACGAACTGACCGGCGATTGGGCGGAGATGTTGGCATTGGCCGCTATCGAGGATCTGATGCAACGCGAGAAAGCGCAGGATGCCATCCGTTTCGAATGGTTGCAATCGCGCACGGAGTTCGATTTCTTCTCGCCGGAGATGGTCTTTGCGTACTATCTCAAGGCAGTCATGCTCCATCGTTGGGCCATCCTGACCGTCGAAGAAGGCGAAAAAATCTTCCGCGAACTCGTCGCCGATATGAAGAAAGGAATACGCCTTTAACGTGCCCTTGAGGCTAAGAAAAAGGCATCAAACTTGACGCTTAGCGATATATTCATTATTCATTGTTAATTATTCATTCAACAATATGACAACTGGAAAAGTTAAAGGAATTATTGCCAACTTGGTGACCGTCGCCGTCGATGGTCCGGTTGCGCAAAATGAAATCTGTTACATCTATGTCAACGAGACCAGGCTGATGGCGGAAGTCATCAAGGTCATCGGCGCCAATGTCTATGTGCAGGTTTTTGAGTCCACTCGTGGCCTGAAAGTGGGCAATAAGGTCGAATTCACCGGACATATGTTGGAGGTGACGCTTGGCCCGGGCCTGCTGAGCCGTAACTACGACGGCTTGCAGAACGACCTCGACAAACTGACTGGCGTGTTCCTCAAACGAGGAGAGTACAACTTCCCGCTTGACACCGAGAAGAAATGGGCCTTCAAGCCTCTCGCCAAAGTGGGCGATAAGGTAGAAGCTGCCGCTTGGCTCGGTGAAGTGGACGAGAATCATCAGCCGCATAAGATCATGGTTCCGTTCGCTTTCGATGGAATTTATACGGTGAAATCAATCAAATCCGCTGGCGAGTACACCATCAATGAGGTGATAGCCGTACTGACCGATGCGGAAGGACAGGACCATGAAGTGACCATGATTCAGAAATGGCCGGTGAAGAAAGCCATTCTGGCGTATCGCGAGAAACCGCGTCCTTTCAAACTGTTGGAAACGGGTGTGCGTACCATCGATACGGCCAATCCGCTTTGCGAGGGTGGTACAGGCTTCATCCCGGGTCCGTTCGGAACGGGTAAGACCGTGCTCCAGCACGCTATCTCCAAGCAAGCAGAAGCGGACATCGTCATCATCGCTGCCTGCGGTGAGCGTGCCAACGAGGTGGTGGAGACCTTCACCGAGTTCCCCGAACTGGATGACCCGCACACGGGACGCAAGCTGATGGAGCGTACTATCATCATCGCCAACACCTCAAACATGCCGGTCGCTTCCCGTGAAGCCTCCGTCTATACCTCGATGACGATTGCCGAATACTATCGTTCGATGGGTCTGCGTGTATTGCTGATGGCTGATTCGACGAGCCGTTGGGCACAGGCGCTGCGTGAGATGTCGAACCGTCTGGAGGAGCTGCCGGGACAGGATGCTTTCCCGATGGACTTGTCTGCCATCATCGGCGCTTTCTATTCACGCGCGGGTTATGTGTACCTTAATAATGGTGCCACGGGATCGGTCACCTTCCTCGGAACGGTTTCGCCTGCCGGCGGTAACTTGAAAGAGCCCGTCACCGAGGGTACGAAGAAAGTGGCACGCTGTTTCTATGCGCTCGAGCAGGCGCGTGCCGACCGTAAGCGTTACCCGGCCGTGAATCCCATCGATTCGTACTCCAAGTATGTGGAATATCCGGAGTTTGAGGCTTATATCTCCGAACTCATCGACAAAGACTGGCTGCCGATGGTCAATGACATGAAAACCTATCTGCAGCGCGGAAAAGAGATCCAGGAGCAGATCAACATCCTCGGTGACGACGGTGTGCCCGTGGACTACCACGAGGAGTTCTGGAAATCCGAAGTGATTGACTTCGTCATCTTGCAGCAGGACGCGTTCGACAAGATCGATGCCGTGTGTCCGTTGGAGCGCCAGCAATACATGTTGCGCATGGTGATGGACATCTGCAAGCACGACTACGACTTTGATAATTTCCTCGATGTAATCGACTATTTCAAGCGCGTCATCAACTTCTGCAAGCAGATGAACTACTGCGAGTTCCATTCTCCGGAATTTGAAGACTACCGCAACAAACTCGATGCCCTCCTGGCAGAAAAGCAAATCGCGGCGTAAATGGAGATATTCATTATTCATTATTAATTATTCATTAAAATGGCTACTAAGGCATTTCAGAAAATATATACGCAGATAACTGCGATTACCAAAGCGACCTGTTCTTTGAAGGCCGAAGGAGTAGGTAACGACGAGTTGGCATTGGTCAACGGCAAGTTGGCGCAGGTAGTGAAGATCATCGGTGACGAGGTGACGCTGCAGGTGTTCCAGGGAACCGAAGGTATCCCTACCAACGCCGAAGTTGTTTTCCTGGGCAAAGCGCCGAGTCTTAAGGTTTCGGACCAGCTGGCAGGACGATTCTTCAACGCCTATGGCGATCCTATCGATGGCGGACCTGCTATCGAAGGCAAAGAGATCGAGATCGGTGGCCCTTCGGTCAATCCCGTTCGTCGTAAACAGCCATCGGAGCTCATTGCTACCGGTATCGCCGGCATCGACTTGAACAACACGCTCGTGTCCGGACAGAAGATTCCGTTCTTTGCCGATCCGGACCAGCCATACAACCAGGTCATGGCCAATGTGGCCCTGCGTGCCGAAGCGGACAAGATCATCCTCGGAGGTATGGGTCTGACCAACGACGACTACCTCTATTTCAAGAATGTCTTCTCCAATGCAGGCGTGCTCGACCATATCGTCTCGTTTGTCAACACGACCGAGAACCCGCCGGTAGAACGACTGCTCATTCCGGATATGGCTCTGACCGCTGCGGAATATTTCGCTGTGGAGAAGCACGAAAAAGTGCTGGTGCTATTGACGGACATGACGCTTTACGCCGACGCTTTGGCTATCGTCTCGAACCGTATGGACCAGATTCCTTCCAAAGACTCCATGCCGGGTTCGCTCTATTCGGACCTCGCCAAGATCTACGAGAAAGCCGTTCAGTTCCCGCCCGAGATAGGTGGCGGTTCCATCACCATCATCGCCGTGACCACACTCTCCGGAGGTGACATCACGCACGCCATTCCGGATAACACGGGTTATATCACAGAGGGGCAGTTGTACCTCCGCCGTGACTCCGATATCGGCAAAGTGATCGTCGATCCGTTCCGTTCGCTGTCTCGTCTGAAACAATTGGTAGCGGGCAAGAAGACGCGCGAAGACCATCCGCAAGTGATGAACGCAGCTGTTCGTCTCTACGCCGACGCCGCCAATGCCAAGACCAAGAAAGAGAACGGTTTCGATCTGACCGACTACGACTTGCGCTGTCTCGACTTTGCACGCGAGTACAGCCGCGAGATACTGGCTATTGATGTTAACATCAATACCGTGCAGATGCTCGACATCGCATGGCAGCTCTTCGGCAAGTACTTCAAGCCAGAAGAAGTGAACATCAAACAAGCCCTCGTTGAACAATATTGGCCAAAAAATTAAATACCTAAATGGCCAAATGACCAAATAAATGGTAAATGGTAAATGACCAAATGGTAAATTATGGCAATAACTTATCAGTTTAACAAGACATCGCTCCAAGGTCTGGAGAAGGACCTGAAGATGCGGCAACGAACTTTGCCTACTTTGCAGAGCAAGGAAACAGCCTTGCGTATCGAGGTGAAGAAGGCAAAGAAAGAACTCGACGACTTGAATCAGGAAGTCGAGCGCCGCATCAGGGACTACGATCAGATGATTGCGCTTTGGGGAGAATTCGACACCTCGCTCATTCATGTGGACGATGTGCGCATGTCGGTTAAGAAGATCGCCGGCGTACGAGTGCCTGTGCTGGACGAAGTGGTCTATTCGACCAAAGAGTTCTCGCTTTTCTCCAGTCCCAAATGGTTTGCCGACGGCTTTGAGCAACTCAAAGCGATTGCAGATGTGGGCATCCGGCAGGAGTTCGTGCAGCGCAAAGTGGAACTGCTCGAGTATGCGCGCAAGAAAACGACGCAGAAAGTGAACCTCTTTGAGAAAGTGCAGATACCCGGATATCAGGACGCGATCCGTAAAATCAAACGATTCATGGAAGATGAGGAGAACCTAAGTAAGTCCAGCCAGAAAATAGTGAAAGGCAAACGCGAGAAAGAAGCCCGCGAAGCGGAAGAGCTTAGAAGAAAGGAGGTAACGGTATGATTACCCAAATGAAAAAATACACCTTCTTGGTCTTCCATCGTGACTACGAGCCTTTCCTGGAGCAGCTCCGTGAAATAGGTGTGGTACATGTCACGCAAAAAGCGGCGGGACTCATCGAGAACGATGAAGCACTCCAAGCGGCCTTGCAGCACGAGGACGAGTTGCGCCGTTTGCTCAAACAAGGTGCGCCGGACCAGCTGATCGCGGAACGCGCCAACATCGAGCAACGCATCGCCGATGCCAAAGCGGCAGCACAGCAGGCTTCTGTCTGGGGAGATTTTGATTCCCAACGCATCCTGGCCCTGCAAGACGCCGGTTACACCCTGCATTGCTTCGTCTGCTCGACTAAGGCCTTCCGGGAAGAGTGGGGAATTCCCGTCAACGAAAAAGACGGCAAGACCTATTTCGTTGTCATAAACGACGCAAACAACGAAAACTACGAAAACAACAACAACAACGCAACCCCGTTGCCTCTCCCCGATAAATCCGAGGCACAATGGTTGCAGGAAGTAGAGCACCTCAACGGCCTGTTAACTGCTGCCAACGCGCGCATAGAGGCCTGGCAACTCGCCAATATCGATGACCTCAAGCGTCAGCTTGAAGAAGCGCGTCAGAAGATTGACTGGCAACGAGTGACCCTTTCGACCGACAAACTGGCGGAAGGCGCTTTGTGCCTGTTCGAAGGATTCTGTCCGATAGACAAAGAATCCGAACTGAACGCCATGCTGGCGGAAGCGCAAGTCTATTACGAGGAAACGGACCCGGACAAAGAGGACGCCACACCCATCAAACTGCGCAATAACTGGTTCACCAAACTCTTCGAACCGCTTACCGGCATGTACGGCTGGCCTAACTACAACGAGTTTGACCCAACACCGATATTGGCGCCGTTCTACCTCCTCTTCTTCGCTCTCTGCGTAGGAGATGCAGGCTACGGACTCGCGCTCATCCTCATCGGATGGCTCATCGCCAAAGAGAAACTGCGTATCGAGATGTTCGAAGGCCTTGGACCCATCATCATGGCGCTTGGTGTCGGTTGTACCGTCGTCGGCTATCTGTCGGGAACCTTCTTCGGCATCGATATCTACCAGGCCGATTGGTTCCCTGCATGGGCCAAAGCACCTATGCTCAAATCGTGGTTCGGAGATGGCTCCGGCATGTGGATGGGCTATGATATCATGATGGTGCTCGCGTTGATCATCGGTATCTTCCATATCTGCCTGGCCATGACTGTCAAAGCCATCTGTTACACCAAGCAAAACGGCTTCCACGCCACGGCTTCCACTTGGGGTTGGCTCCTGCTCATCGTCGGCGGTATTGCCACGGGGGTCTTGGCTGCCACTTCCGTGCTGGGACCGCAAACGACGCAGATCATCCTCATCGTTATTGCCGCCATCTCGGCCTTGGGTATCTTCATCTTCAATACGCCCGGACGCAATCCCCTTATCAATATCGGTTCCGGACTGTGGGATACTTACCAGATGGCCACCGGCATCTTGGGTGATGTGCTCTCGTACTTGCGTCTCTATGCGCTCGGAATGGCCGGTGCCATGTTGGGAGCTGCGTTCAATGACTTGGGAATGACGGTCTTGGGTGAGAACCCGAATGTGGGTACAGCTGTCGGCTTTGTGCTGATTGTCACTTTCGGTCACGTCTTGAACCTGCTTATGGCGTGTCTGGGCGCGTTCGTTCACCCTTTGCGTCTGACCTTCGTCGAGTACTTCAAGAATGTCGGCTACGAAGGCTCCGGCAAGAAATACACGCCATTCAAAATCTAGCAAACTAGAAGACTAGTGGACTAGTAAACTATAGAAATATATAAACAACAATAAAATTTTTATCACTATGTTAGTAGAAACAATGTTAGGTTATCTCGGTCTGGGCTTGATGCTCGGTCTCGCAGGTATAGGCTCTGCCTATGGAACCACAATCGCTGCCAATGCAGCGGAAGGTGCACTCAAAAAACTGAAGGAGAAATCGAGTCAGTACATGATTCTGTCCTCCATGCCGGCTACGCAAGGTCTGTACGGCTTCGTAGCTTTCTTCATCTTGCGCAACAGACTGGTTGCTGAGACGGGCGAGGGTGGCTTGATGCTTTTCGGTATCGGTCTCGGTGCAGGCCTGGTATTCCTCCTCTCCGCCATTCGTCAAGGTATGGTGTGTGCCAACGGTATTAACGGAATCGGCGCCGGACACGATGTGTTGGCCAATACGATGATCTACGCCGCGCTTCCTGAGTTCTATGCCATCCTGGCCCTTATCGGTTCGTTGATGCTGTAAAAGTAAACGTAGTTTACGTATTAAATGTAACTACGAAAACTACATAAATTTCTAATTTATGTTAAAAGCATTTGTTTTCCCGGGGCAGGGTAGCCAGTTCCCTGGTATGTGCAAAGATCTCTACGATGCGCACAAAGAGGCCCGTGAGATGTGTCAGGCAGCCGACAGGCTGCTTGGTTTCTCGCTGACCGATGTCATGTTCGAAGGCTCGGAAGAGGACCTCAAGCAGACCAAAGTGACGCAGCCGGCAGTCTTCCTCCATTCGGTGGTAGCGCAACGGCTGATGACTATCGAGCGTCCCGACATGGTGGCTGGACATAGCCTCGGTGAGTTCAGTGCACTCGTCGCTTGCGGAGCTCTACGTTTCGAGGACGCCTTATTATTAGTATCCGCGCGCGCACAAGCCATGCAAGCGGCATGCGAAGCCAATCCCGGTACCATGGCCGCCGTCCTT
>JAFSKL010000014.1 GCA_017448985.1 Paludibacteraceae bacterium | reverse complement strand
TCCAGCTTCAGGTGTTTGTGTCCGCATGGTCGTCGGCTGATGCTCAGCACCCGCTCTACTCTTTCGTCTCTGAGGCATTCCATCAAGATTCCTTCGCCCACGAATCCTGTGGCTCCTGTCAAAATAATCTTCATATTACTTAATGATTTTTTTGCCGTTTTGAATCACAATTCCCTTGTGTCCCGTCTGTGCCACCGTACCTTGCAGCGTAATCGCTGCTAAAAGAATTGATTTTCTCATTGTTTTAAACCTGTATGTATTATGCTTTCCCTTCCCATCCGCCTCAGATTTGCGTGCAAAGGTACTACTTTTTTTTGACATATGCAAGTTTTTGAGGGTCTTTTTGACCAAAAGTGATGTCTTTTCTGAGATTTGGTTATTTTGCGCTGCTTTTTCTCTTAATCTTTTTTGCTTTTCCCCCTTTTAATAAGGTGTTCTCCGCCGCTACGCTCTGTCGATTATTACACTTCGCTCACGGCTGGTTTATCCTCCGCCGCTTTGCTCTGTCGATTATCTCTCTACGTTCGCGGGCTTGTTGGCGCGGTAAACCGCGGGGCTTTTCCCCCGAAAGGAGAAAGTAAGCGGCCCACATCGCTGTGAGTCGCCTTAGATATTGTTGTTATCCGTATGTCTCGATGAGGTATTTGACAAATTGCGGGTCGTTGAAATTGATGAAACCTGCGTCCTGTTGGTTGAGGGCGGCGATAGCCTGCATATCAGCGTCCGAGAGACGGAAATCGAAGATATCGAGGTTCTGCGCCATTCGCTCTTTGTGCGTTGATTTGGGTATCGCCACGATGCCGCGTTGGGTGAGCCAACGGAGCGCCACCTGCGCAGCGGATTTGTTGTATTGCGCACCTATCTCTGCCAATACCGGGCTCTTGATTACGCCCTCGGCTCCTTGTCCGCCAAGCGGTCCCCAAGCCATCATCCGTGTGTCGGTTTGAGCAAGGACGGGTTGGATGTCGTTCTGTTGCGCCATCGTGTTGCATTGAAGCTGGTTCACCATCGGTTTGATGTCCACGTAATGCGCAAAATCAAAGAATCGCGCTGCTTGGAAATTGCTGACACCGACAGCACGCACC
This sequence comes from Paludibacteraceae bacterium, assembly GCA_017448985.1. Lineage (GTDB taxonomy): Bacteria > Bacteroidota > Bacteroidia > Bacteroidales > Paludibacteraceae > Colicola. Next base: position 74,386 of record JAFSKL010000014.1, on the reverse strand, counting down.
TTACCTGCTTTGTAGGCTTGCTCCATCGCACGCCATGTGCCGAACACATCGCCGTACGCTTGGTGAATAAGCAGTAGGTCAATGTAGTCCGTTTGTAGTTTGCGCAGGCTCTCATCGATACTCTTTGCTGCACGTTCTTCACCGTTGTTGGACACCCACACTTTGGTGACGAGGAAAAGGTCCTTGCGGTCAATGCCGGACTTGGCAACTGCCGCTCCTACACCTTCTTCATTATAATACGCCTGCGCGGTGTCAATCAGTCGATAGCCGACCGACAGGGCATCACTCACGCACCGCTCCGCTTCCTCGGGCGGCACCATAAACACGCCGTAACCCAGCAAGGGCATCTCGACGCCGTTAGATAGTTTGATTGTTTCCATACTTAGAATCCTGCGTTTTTGAGCCAGTTCTCTACTTTTGCTTTGTTGGTACGCACCTCGTGACCATATATGGAGAAGCCTTTCTGCACAGAGGCGTTCGGATACGCGCGGCGGACATCGTTGACGCATGAGCCGAGACCGCTTCCTTCGTGGGTGGTGAAAGGATAGATGGTTTTGCCGTTCAGGTCATAGCGGTCGAAGAACGTGAACATCACCTGCGGATACGTGCCCCACCATATAGGACCGCCGATGAAAACGGTGTCATACTGACTGAAATCGACATTCGGCACGAGTTCGAAATCCGGACGCTCGTCGTTGTTCTGCTCGTCTTGCGCAAGGTTAGTCAGCGGCGTATAAGCCATACCGTCGTACTTGTGTGTCACAATCTCGGCTTGGTCGGCGCCAATAAGCTCGGAGATGTAATCGGCAACAATCTTGGTGTTGCCCACTTTGATGTTTCCTACTGAGTAGTTCTCTCCGGCATGGGAGAAAAAGACTACAATTGATTTGTGATTACTCATTGTTGGTTGATTGGTTTTTGCGCTGCAGCTGATGCATACCGCCATCGCCGCCAGCAAGGTTAAAAATTTATGTTTCATATTCGTCGCGTTTCAAAATCGAGTGCAAAATTACTGCTTTTTTACGAGGTGAACAAATTATAACTACGGCAATTTTTGCACATTTTACTTGCATATGTCAAAAAAATGTTGTAACTTTGCAGGCAGAAACATATTTACAACCATGCAAAACGTCATAGTAAGTCATACTTTTGAGACAGAACAGCAAGCACAAATGCTGGGGTATCTGACGCACGCCTTGTGTCTGGGTGGAGAAGCGGAAGTGGAGTTGATAGGAAGAAAGTACCGGCTCCATCGAGGCGATAGTTTTATCCTGCGCAAGAGTGAACAAGGCGAATTGATTAGCAAAACAGAAGATTTCGAGATACTGAATGTGTTTGCTGTGACCGAGTTTATCGAACTCGCTACACCGATGAGTAATTATGGCATGCGTGGCGGAATGTTGCTTTTCCAGAACCCCGTAATGCCGCTGAACGAAGAGCAGACCGAAAGGTTGAGACGAAGCATGGTGTATATCGAGGGATGTCTTGCTATGACCGGTCACCTCTTCTATCGGGATATGTTGCTCAATGCCGTGCAGCGGATGATTATTGACTTCTTCGATTTCCATGCTGCGCTTTATGGCAACGAGACAGTTACCACACCTGCGGCAATATTGATGGAAGGTTTTCTAAGGCTTTTGGAGCAAGGCGAGTTCCGTGAGCATCGCGATTTGGCTTATTATGCCGACCGCCTTTGCGTGACGAGCAAGTACCTTTCCGAGACTGTAAAGAAATACAGCGGCTATCCGGCGAACCACTGGATAAACCGCTATACGGCATTGGATATCTCGCGCCTGCTGCGTAATCCCAATGTGACGATCCAAGAGTTGACAGATATGTTCGGATTCTCGTCCGTCAGCCATCTCAACCGCTATGTCAAGAACCAATTAGGGGTCAATCCTAACGAGGTAAGGAAATAGCAGTAAAATATATCCCGCGTTAGGGATTGGAAGGTGCTACAAAAATTTGGAATACACATGGATTATCGCAGAGCAAACAGATGTATCTGATTTGTCTGCCATAAACCATGTAATTCGCACAAGCGTGCGAACGCACTTTCGAAGGGTCCCCTTTTAAGGGTAGCAGGTCGAAGGGCCCAAATTTGGTATTGTGCAACAATGCGGAACTTGTGAACCCCTGCAAAGCCGGACCGACGTAGCTCTAGAGATGAGTGGATCTGCAGGGCTATGGAGGGAACTCCCAAACAGAAACAGTCATATAAAATACTACGATGCTCGTCATCGAAAAGAAAGGGAGGCTGACAGTCCGGAAAAGAAGGGTGCAAGGCAATGATGAATTTGGGGTACACCTCCTTTTGATTTGCAAAGGTACAACTTTTTTTCTGAAACCGCCAAATTTTATGGCATTTTTTCGGTTATAATCACAAGAATGTCTATTTTTCAAGCTACTTTATACGGTTTCTTCTCTCGGTCATCTCTCGGTTGTGAGTCGCTCATCGGTCGGTGGAGGGGGCTAAAAGTAACTAATCATCAACTATAAATTCAGTCGTATTTACGACCATTTTTTAGTATCATTTAATCAGTTTGTTCAGTTGTTTGTCGGTGGCTTCCGGCAGGATTTCCTGCAGATGGGCAAGGATGCGTTCGTACGATTCCTGCGGTGTGCGGAGGACGGTATGCGTCTCATCGGTATAAGGCAGGCACGCTTCGCGACCCAACAGGTTCTCCGGTGTATTGAGTAACTGCCAACCGAAACCGTACTCCTTGCCGTGCTTGTCACGCGGATAGACGAAGTCTTCGGTGACGATATAACAGCCCATCTGCAGTCTGTTGACATAGGCATCAAATCGGCTGCGCATCTTCGGTCCGGTCATGCCGCAGGCGGCACGCAGGTCCCGCGCGATGGCGCTTCCCTGTTCGCGGAGCGTGGTGAGGATGGCTTCTTCTACAGAGCCTATCTCCGGCTGGGGATAGATAGAGCGGCGGTAGTTATAGAAATCGCGCCACCACTCGCGGCTGATGAAGCCTGCTTTGCCGCCGAAGAACTTGCCATAGACGCAGTTACCTTCGGTGATGGCAGGTCCTTTCCACGTCCACAACGGCCATTCCCACGAGCCGTCGTCAAACTGCACATAGTGGTAGTCCGGCGCCATCATCTCCTCTGCGCAGTAACCGTCAATGCCGCTGTCCAGCAGCGGCAGGAAGCCCAGCTGTTGGATGCGCTCAATCAACTGCGGGCACGAACTGATTTCGTACTGCCCGAAGATGCCGCTGTTCCGCTGATAGAGGCTCAATAAATAATCCCGTACGCTATTCATTTTTTTTATTATTTTGGCAGGATTGCCGGCAACGACCACATCGTCAGGGATGTCGTGCGTGACAACTGAACCGGCTCCTACAATAACGCGGTTGCCGATGGTCACTCCAGGACAGACGATCACTCCGCCGCCAAGCCAACAGTCATCGCCAATACGGATCGGTTTGCCCGTCTCTATCGTCTGGCGGCGCTCAAGGTAATCATGCGGATGGTCGGGCGTCAGCAGTTGGCAGTTCGGCCCGATGAGGGTGTGGGCACCGATGGTGATACCTCCGCCGTCCAGAAAGACACCGTTGAAATTGACAAACGAGCCTTCGCCGATGGAGATGCGGTTGCCGTGGTCGCAATGGAAAGGTGGGCAGATGATCACCGAATGGTGCGCATCGGGGATAAGCGCACGGATGCAGCGGTGCAGTTCGTCCATGTCCCATGCACCGCATTGATTGAGGTCCCGCATGGCATGATACGCCCGCAGGATATTCGCCTGTACCTCCTTGTCCGTATAATCGTACGGCAGGTTATGAAGCATTTTTTCGTATTCGGTCATTTCTTTTTGATATACTTGGCTTTGACAATCTCGTAGGAGTTGCGGGTCAGGTCGCGCAGCAACGTGTCTTCGGCGGCGTTGGCGTCCACGCCTATCCAGTATTTGGACGGCAGGTTGAACGGTTTGCCGATGCAGTCGTAACGTGCCTTCAGTTCGTCTATCCGCTCCGGCTGGCATTTGAGCGTCACGATGCCGTAATGGTCGATGTCCAGAAACGCGAACATGTGTCCGCAGACATAAAAGACAAGCACGTTCGACGCATACCTAAACGCCGTAAACGGCAGTTTCTCCTCTACATCGCTGCCCAGCGACAGGCAGTAGTCTCTATAATCTTCGATGTTCATTTTGTTAACGTATTCAGGGTAGTTATGGAGAGTTCGCTCATGCCTTCGATGGCGTCGCTTACGTTGAGCAGCAGTTTGGGGTCACTCACATCCCAATGGAACGTGCCGGAGTCGCTGTACCGCGCCGTCTCCGATTGCAGCACATAGACATAGCCGAAAGTTTTGCCGTTTTGGATGAGGCGGTCGATACAGAGGACACGCTTCGCCTTGCGGTTGATGACGATGTTCCGCCAGATGACGTTGGACGGCTGTGGAGTTGTCGCCTTTTTGTTTACTCCTTTCTAAGCAGCCACTCTGCCAGATCGATGATTTGGATACCTTGGTAGTCATATTTCGGTACGCGTGCGGGCAATACTTCCCAAAATCATATTTTTTTACAATTTGGAAAGTGAAATCCGTTGCAAAGGTACAACTTTTTTTTGAATTGTGCAAATATATTATGCAATTTGTACGATTTTTCGTCTCTTGGTCTTCTCTCGGTCGTCTCCCGCTCATGTATCGGTGGAAAAATGGACTGAAAAGTGCTTTTTCTGCAAATTGTGTAAAAAATGCCGTAAATTGTGTAACAGATAATTGCGGAAATTGTTGTACCTTTGCACCGCAATTCAAAATGATGGTTATGAAAAATATTTTATTCACCTTGCTTGCGGCTTTTGCATTAACAGGCTGCAACGCACAAAACAACAAAACACAAATGACAAATCACAAATGTTTGGTAGTATTCTTCTCCCATGCCGGAGAGAACTACTCGGTGGGAAACATCCAAGTGGGTAACACCAAAATCGTGGCGGACTACATCAGCGAACTGACCGGAGCCGACCAGTTTGAGATCGTGACGCACAAATACGACGGAATGGCTTATACGCCGTTGACCGAACTGGCGCAAGAAGAAGCCCGCAATGACGAGCGTCCGGCTTTTGAAGGACAGCTTTCTTCTTTGAGCGAAGCGGTCTCTAATTACGACATCATCTTCATCGGCGGACCGATCTGGTGGGGCACTTACCCGCAAGTCATGTTCACGTTCTTCGACACGTATGACCTGAACGGCAAGACCATTTATCCGTTCACAACGCACGAAGGAAGCGGTCTTGGCAATGTGATGAGTGACGTCCGCAAAGCGTACCCGAACGCCGACGTGAAGCCCGGTTTCAGTATCTACGGACATGAGGTACGCACGAACAAAGCAAAAGTAGAAAAATGGATTAAAGGACTTAATCTCTGATGAATATGGAAGGATTTAGAGTTGACCCGCGGGTGACGACACCCGAAGCACAAGCTATGTATATTGAGCAGGGACGCAAGCTCTTTGCCTTCAATCAAACGATTCCTTTTACGCCGGAGAACATAGAGGCAACCAAAGCGCTCTTTGGTGACAATCTCGGCGAAGGAGCCATCGTGCAACCGCCGTTGAAAGGTGTGTGCTTTGACATGGTACACATCGGCAAAAACGTCATGGTCATGCCGGATTGTCTGATGATGTCGCGCGGAGGAATCACCATTGAGGACGGCGCGATGATTGCGGCGAACGTGCAGCTTATCAGCAACAACCACGATCTCCACGACCGTCAGATACTTATTTGCAAGCCGGTGCATATCGGTAAGAACGCCTGGATAGGAGCCGGAGCTACCATCCTGCCGGGAGTGACGGTTGGCGAGAATGCGGTCGTAGCAGCCGCGGCGGTTGTGACCAAAGATGTGCCAGCCAATGCCATCGTCGGCGGCAATCCTGCCAAACTAATCAAGATGATAGACTAAGGTAATCATCCTTTGTAATCCAAAAATCCCACAAAAACTTGCGTATGTGGGATTTTTTTTGTACCTTTGCGCCGTGATTTTACCATTTACGTATCAGAAAGATAAATTATGGTATACTATTTCTCCGCCACTGGCAACAGTCAGCATGTTGCTACCCGTATAGCCGAAGCCCTCGGCATGCAAGCGCAGTCCATCGAGACCGCAAGTTCTAAAATCGCCCTCGCTGACAACGAGCCGCTTGGTTTCGTAACTCCCACCAACTGGAACGAACTGCCGGTTCTGGTGCGCGAGTTCATTCGGAAAGCGGAGATTTGTCTGGCGAAGGATAACTACGTGTTCGCTGTTGCTACGTATGGCTTCCTGCAGGGCTTTGTCTGCGAGGACGCACGTCGAGAACTGAAACGCAAGGGCATCGTTATGAACGCCGGTTTCTCTGTGAAGATGCCGGACAACTGGACGCCGATGTTTGACCTCTCTGATCCCGCGAAAGTGCAGCAGCAGGTGGACGCCGCCGAACCGCAGATAGAAGAGGTGATTGCGATGATCAAAGCAGGTGTACAAGGCAATAAGAGCCATGACAGAATGCCGTATTTCTTCCGCGTGGTAACCGATCCGCTGTTGACATACGAGCGTCAGACCAAGTTCTTTGCAGTAGATAAAAATGCTTGTATCGGTTGCGGGCTGTGCGCCAAGAAATGTCCTGTGCAAGCCATTGAGATGCAGGAAACGGCAAAAACTGAGACCAACAAACTCGGCAAGAATCCTGTTTGGACGGCGGAGCGTTGTGCGCTTTGTCTCGGTTGTCTCCACCGCTGCCCGAAGTTCGCTATCAGTTACAACAACAAAACGCAATCCCACGGGCAATACCAGCATAGTAAGTATTACAAGAAAGGATGAATATAACAATAGACCAGTTTCGTGAACGGATGGCATCGGACGAGCCGATTGTGGGTGGCTCGGACTTGCACATGGAGTTCCATAAATTCTCGCAGGAAGCCCTGCGTATTACCGCCGAAATCAACGGCTCGTACCACACACCCGAAGCACTGCGACGGTTGTTGAGTGAGTTATGGGCGATAGACGTGCCGGAGTCGTTTGGTATGTTTCCGCCGTTCTATACCGATTGCGGCAAGAATACGCATGTCGGCGAACGGGTGTTCATCAACATGGGCTGTAAGTTCCAAGACCAAGGCGGTATCTTCATCGACGACGATGCGCTCATCGGGCATAACGCTACGCTTTGCACGCTCAATCATATTCCTGACCCGGCGCAACGGGCAGGTATGATTGCTAAACCGATACACATCGGCAAAAAAGTGTGGCTTGGCGCAAATGTAACCATCCTGCAAGGAGTGACCATCGGTGACAATGCCATTGTTGCCGCCGGAGCGGTAGTCACCAAAGATGTCCCTGCCAATGCTATCGTTGGCGGTGTTCCGGCGAAAGTGATAAAGATGATTGACTGATGAAAATCGAGGAAGCGATAATCGACGCGCAGCGGAGAAGCTGCTTACGCAGGTATGCCATCATGTCGGATGGTCATGGAAAGAGAGTGGAAGCAGGGCGCATTTGCGTCATGTTATAGGTCAATGCGACAAATCCGCGAAATAATAGCAGAAAAGAAATGCGTCATTTACGCAGACGAGCAACCGCAAGTGATGCTCATTCAGCCGGTGGGTGAGCATGAGGATGCCACACTGGATGCGGAGATAGAGGCAATCAAAGAGTCGGTTCATGTGCCGTTTGTCTTTGCGGGCTTTGCGATAAGCGATTGGGAAGAAGAACTCACACCGTGGCATGACCCGAATATCTCTCCGCGTGAATCTGTGGGTGACCATGCTTTTGAGACGTTGGGCTTTATTACAGAGCAACTGATGCCGCATCTTTTTGAACGCTACGGCAAGTTACCGGTTGTGTTAGGCGGATATTCTTTGGCTGGTCTATTTGCGCGCTGGGCGGTTTGTAAAGCGGAGTGCTTTGACGCTGTTGCAGCTGCTTCCCCATCGCTTTGGATTGTGGTTTGGAAAGGCTTTTCTGATGCACATGAGGTGTATGCACGTTATGTCTATCTCAGTCTTGGCGACCGCGAGGAAATCACGAAGAACAAAGCCATCGCATAAGTGGGCGCAAATATCCGCTGGGAGTATGACCATCTGCAACGCGCAATAGGTTCCGACCATTGCACGCTCGTTTGGGAAAAGGGAGGTCATCGTCACTCCTCATTTGCGCCTCGCACGTGGCTTTGCTTGGTGTATCAATTCGCTAACATCGTCGTGAGAGTTCTCGCGACCAAGTGAATTTGGTATTCGCGAGATTCGATCTCTGCACTAAAACAAAAAACGAACCCAAAAGGATTCGTTTTTGCGGTGCGGACGAGACTCGAACTCGCGACCTACGGCGTGACAGGCCGGTATTCTAACCAACTGAACTACCGCACCGGGTGGTTGCTTTTTTCAAAAGCGGGTGCAAAGGTACTGCTTTTTTTTGACATGACCAAATTTTTGGGCAACTTTTTTTCAAAAAAATGCATTTTCCTGAAAAAAGCGCTTTGAAAAAGGCTTTGTGTCGCTATTTTTGGTGCTTGATGATATAATAAGGGATGTCCAGCGCCTGAATTTCGGCTTCGTAACGTTGGAAGAGTTCAAGCCGTATGGCATCGGAACCGTTCGTTCTGGCAAGGTCGGGAATCCACGGCAGGTCCGGGTAGGTGAGCAGATAGACATCCATCGGATAGCATTTGATTGCATCGTTGAGCCACTCGGGAACCTGTCCGAAAGCGTAGTCGAACCAGACTTTCGTTACAATTAATTCTGTATCGAAAATGACCGTTTCACAGAAAGACCGTTTCACAGAAAGACCGGCTTTGCATGAAAGATTTTCTAATTCTTCAATCTGATGATGTGCTATCTCGCATAACTCATCCCATGTGACATCAGTGGTGCCTTTGTGCTCTACGTATGTGCGCGCGTATTCGGGCACGCACGTTCCTTTATATCTGCGTGCAAGATAACGGGCCAAGGTACTTTTGCCCGTTGATTCAGGACCGATGATGGCGACCTTAAACATGGTTAACGCGTGAGCATGAGTTTGATGTTCAGACCGACGTTGTCTGCTTTGACGGGGTAGGAGGACGAGATAAGCGGCGTGGTACCCTGGTGGTCGTAGAATAGCTGCAGGTTAATCTTCTGACTCAGCACGTAGTCTGCTGAGATCTTAATCGCCAGCACGCGGTTGCCCGAGGAGGCTTGTGTGATACCTCGGTCGAGATCTCCGTTCGCATCGCGCGTATTAGTCGGCATCTTGCGAAGCAACATCTTCACATCTTTGTACGACACATCCACTTGCAGTTTGAGGTCGTTGCTCACTTTCTTCTGCACGCCATCTTTGTTCTTGGTGGTGAAACTGAGGTCCTTGATGGTGTAACCGCCACCGATGACGAACTCGGAGGTGTGTCCTTCAGTCAGTTGGACGCTGGTCACATTGAGCGCGAGGTTGCGCTGTTTGCGGTACTCGGCCTTGAGCGAGAGTGAGTTCTTCATCGTCAGGTTCACTCCAATGAGCGGCGCAAACGCTTCGGTCAACGTCACATTGCTGATGTCGTATTGTGACGAAGGAGCCGGGGCATCGGAAGTGACATCACGCACGAAACCGATGAGTTTGTTGTCACCTTCCGCTCCGACCCAAGTGGAGTAGGAACCGAACGAGCCGATGGCGTACTTACAGGTGTAAGCATGAGTCAAGGTGACTGACTTGAAGTGGTCTTTCATCCACGGCAGTTTGCCCAAGCCGTCATAGGTGACCGACCAGTTAGGCAGTATTTTCAGAATACCCAGTATGGGGTTGAGGCCAATTTTATTGGCGTCCCGTCCGGTATAAGCGGCGAGGAATGCGGGCACGAGCACATCGGCGGAGTTGGTACTGATGCGTCCGTGTTTGTTCGGGTCATACTGCTGACCGGCATAGATGGTACCGCGGAGGAAACCGGCATCGGGATAGACGGTTCCGGCATACTGATCCTGTACGCGATTGGTGAGCAACTCACGGTTGGTGAGGAACTGATCATAGGCCGAATTGGAGAAGTTCTCCTCTTGCGAACCAACACGGCTGAATAGAGTGCCTATGGCGACCTGCGTTATATTGAACGAACCGGTCATGTTCTCCTGTATGTCACCATAGTTATAGATAATGGACGTTGATTGGGCTACATAGCGCTTGCCGTTCATCTGGATCTTGAGTCCGGGCAGCGGTTCGAGCGTCAGTTTGATGTCCAGATCAGAGGTGTGTGCGCGTGTGGCGGGTTGTACGACTGAGGTGTCGCCGGAGAGCCAGTTATAGCGTTTGGCTCGTTCCATCATGTCTTTGGGGATGAAACCGAAGGCGAAGTCATAACCCGGCGCATAAGCACCTTCCGTCTTGCGTTGGCCCATGAATCCGGCTTCCGGCATGAATCCCGGAATCGTCATGGAGTTCGTCTCACGGTAGGTGACTTGCAGGCGGCGGAACATTGTACCTATGTATGCGAACATGTCGGTAGCCACCTGTGCAGGTTTGCGTTCGTTCGGGTCTTTTGTGGTGATGGTGATGCTGGCGTTGGCGCAATCGGCTTTGGAGGTGATGCTGATCTTGGTGTTGCCTGCCGTCTTGAATGATACGGGCACAGCTTTGCCGGTTGAGTCTTTGACAGCCACGGTCAGCATTTCGCTATTGAGTCGATGAGTGATTTCGACTGCTTCGCCTTTCTTCAGTTGTGCCGTCTGTGTGTAGGTCTTGGGTTTGAACGCCCTTCTGCCACCGCCACGGCCGGAGTAGTGCTGTGTCATCGATTTCCAGTACTTGGACATACCGTACCAGGTCTCGAAGTTGATACCTCCGTCCACTTGCCATGACTGCAGGCTGCTGACGGTATTACCCATGTTCACGCCCGTGGTAGTGGAAGCGGTACGCGTCCAGTTGTAGTTGGCGTTATAAGAAGCATTGGCTGTGATGGGCTCGAGTCCCGTGATGCGGTTGAACGGCACATTCCAACTGGCTGTGAAGACTTGTTGGTAGGTATAGGGCGAACCCCACTTGGCCAGCGAACGCTGGATCGTATCTTTCCACGCTTCGTACTGGTCATGGTTGAACTCCGCATCGAAATAGCGTCCGTTCAGTATTTCCGGCGTGTACTTACCTTCGTCGATGATGGCGTTCATGGCCGATTGGAAGCTGAACTTCATGTTCTTGGTCAGGTCATATTTGATATCGACATGGCGATCCCATGTGAAGTCCTTGCTGAACGTCAGGTCCATCGCGTCGGTCGACGCACCGGCCAAATCACGCATCTTCATATGGCTGAAGGTGCGGTGCATATTCGTATTGAACGCCCACGACTGCGGCAGGTAGTAGAAGTTCATCTCTTTGAGGAACTTGACTTTCTGCACTTTCTCCACTTTGGCGAACGGTTCCCACGGCTTCGGATTGAAGTTATAGGAATATTGGAACGAACCTTTATGGTCGGTCGTGAAGTTCGTTTCCATGTCCGGTGAGTGCTCCGCTTGCTTGTTGTAAGCCGCCGAGATGCTGAAGTTCGCCGGATCGTAGAACATATCCTTCTTCTTGGAATGGATGTTCACCTTGAGGTTGGAGACGCTGAACGATGTGGATTCGTGGACGGTGTTGGACATCTGTTTGATGGAGTCTTTCTCCTCTTTGGTATCGTAGGTCTCGAGCGTCTCACGCAGTTTGATATCCGTGTCAAGCGGGTCATAGTCGGGACTCGTGGTCTCGTTGCTGTACGACACATAAAGCGGCATCTGTATCTTGGCTTTCTCGGGGAAGAGTCGTCCTCCTTCAAGCGCTGCACTCACGCTTATCTGGTAGAAATTGTCGAGATTGCGGTCGAGCACATTCGATTCGATGGATCCGTATCCTGCCGTTTCCAACCGTCCTGCTACATTCACTTGTGCGATATCGCTGATGGCCAAGGCCGCATTGGCCATGGCAGCCACACCGCCTTGTTCGTTGAACTGGCTCAGGCGCAGTTCGTTCACCCAGATCTCTCCGCTGGCCTCATGCTGTCCCGTATTGCGGATACCGACCATAATGGTCGATACTTCTTCGAGCGTCGGGTTACCGAGCACGGTAATCTTGTTCTGCGGTTTATCCGAAGCCTCGTCATAGATGACATACGGAATAGTGTTGCTGACACCTTCGTTGCCGGCTCGTTTGGCTTTGTTCCGCGCTACTTTGGCACGCGTGAGGACCTCCAGCGGGAAGTCGAACATGTTCTCTTCCGGCCATACTTTTTCGCGGTCGAGGACATTGTTGTTGTTATACATGCCCGGTTCGGTCAAATGAAGTGGGATCTCGTATTCGTAGTAGTTGTTGCGCAAGTCCGTACCGAGGCGGATGAAACAGCTCAAGTCGCCGTCTTTGAGTTCGGGATCGATGGCTATCTGCTCTGCATGGACGAACATCTGCAGGTTCTTGTACTGGCGCATGTCGTAACCCGTATTCTTGTACATCGCTCTGGCGTCACGCGGACTAAGGTGTGCCACGCGGAGAACCATCGCCTGCTCGTTCTGCGCAATCAGTTGTGCCTGTCCCGGATCGGTCTGACGGCTCACGCCGGGAGGCAGCACATAGTTGACAGGTGAACGGGTACTGTTCTCCTCGATGTTGACCGTCTGTACGTCGATGGAAGCGCTGCTGTTGACGGCTACGCCTACCGGCGCCAAGTCACGCGTGTACTGACGCCATTCGCCACGAACGAGGTCGAGCGTAGCGAATCGCAAGTGCGTCTCGTGTTCGCAGCCCGTCAGGTACATACGCATGAAACGGATGGATTTCCAATTGCGGATGGAACCGATTTTCTGTACGCTGGCACTATCGCCTTTCAACGGAATCTTGAACTGATACCATGTCACATCCGCCGTAGTACCGTTACGCAAGGTGACACGACGCACTTTCTTCTCGGTGATATGCTGCCGTCCTACCTCCATCATGTCCGGACGCAAGATGACTTTGTACTGGTAGTATTTCTCGTACTCGTTGAGCGTGTTGTCGAGGTTGATGTCCTCCACATCAGGCGTCAGCGTCGAAGCCGTTCCGTAACTCTCGGTCTGTTGCTCCGTAGCAGGCGAGTTGCCTTCCGTCCCGTTGTAGTGCTTGTAGCGCTGGAGGATAGGCACTTCTGCCTCATCGAAATCCGTACCGCGGTAGTAATGGAAATTATCGCCGGCAGGGTCATTACGCGGCGAGAAACGGTCGTTGGCCCACGATGACCATACATCGGCGGAGACGCGTTTCTGCAGATCGTCTAGGTACTGCTTGTACGCAGGCCATGTCTGTTCTTCTTCGCTGCTCAGACCGTTCAGACCCACATCCTGTTTCTCCCGTGAACCGGCTTCGTTGCTGAACGCAACCACGGTGCTCGTCGTTCTGGGCACATATCCCCATAAGGTCGAATCGACACGACCGAGGTCCTCGTTCGACACCGGCAGACCGTGCTCGAACGCTTTCTTGCCGTCGCGCAATATATCCTCGCTCACATCACCGAGGTTGATGTACAACTCGCCGTTGTAATCGGTCGGGTGCTCGGGATTGGTCAAAGCCGGATCCATGAGCCAGAACTGGATATACTCGATGTTCGCTTTCTCAAAGTCTGTGTTGTCCAGACGCCGCATCATACCTCCCCAACGCTTCTTTGGATTGGTCATGCGTCCGTCCGTGCCCACCTCGTCGGCGCTGATGTTGTACTGTCCGCGCTCCTTGGGATAGAACGACAGGTTGAGTACCGACATTTTCGTATCGATGTTGCTGGCTTCCTGGCGATTCGGATAGATCTCATCCTGATAGACGATACGCGTACGGTGGTCGCTCAGTGCCTCCAAGTCATCGCGTATGTGCGCAGGCGTGTTGGTCTGCGGATAGCCGAAGATAGGATCGACAGCATACCATGCCAGTAAGGAACGGTTCTTGTTGTAACTCGGGCGGTTGATATCCTTCGACTCGTCAAAGACGGTAGGCGTCGAAGCCAGGAACCAATAACTGGGATAGTGCACATCGATGTTGGTGGTCGTACTCTCGAAATCGTCTATGTACGCCGTCCCTATAGCGCCCACATCGTTGGTGTGCCCCGGAATCATGTGTGCAAACTCGGCGTTGAGTGAGAACGTGGAAGGTGCTGTGGCGTTTATCCAAGGAATCTTATCGATGGCATTGGTCAGCCATTGCATCTCTGTCTTCCAACTGCCGTTCACACCCCAGATGGTGTTCGCTAAAGGTTCGGAACCCGTGTTCACCTTGGTCGTCAACGGGCGTTCACGTAAGTGCATGATCGTTCCTCCAAGTACCAGGTCTTTGGAGAACTCGTACTCCAAATGGGCGCCGAAGAGCGATTTGCGCTGCATGGAGAAGGTACTTTGGTTCTCAAGCTTGACATCCACATTCGTGCCCGATTCGAGGATGGAGGTATTGAGGATCGTCACCGTTCCCATGGTGTAATCGACGGTATAATCGACGTTCTCGATGAGTGTGGCTCCGCCTGCCGTAACCGTGACCGAACCACGCGGCACATTCATCGCACCCAGGCGGATCTCGCTACCGTTCGTGCCTTTGTATTTACCCGTCAGGTGGAACTTGTTCTTTTCGCTCAACTCCTGCGCTACCACCAAGGTCGAGTCGTACAACTCGGGGAAACAGTATTTGGCCGACAGTTTCTCATCATTGCCCAGTGCGCGCGCGAGGTACTCGCCGAAAGGTTCGAGCACCGGGAATATGATCTTTCCTCCGCTCGAATAAACGGTTAGGCCTTCCAAGAAGTCAAAACGTCCATCAGGAGCGGCGTTGTTCTTCTGGTCCAAACGATCCAGTTTCATCACCCGTATGAGCTGCTTACCGCTGATCGGGCCTTCGTTCAGGTACTGCACATCCGTTCCGACCGAGTCATTACGGTAAGTGACGTAGAACTCGAACTTATCCGACTGAATACTGGTAGCGCCGAGGGCGTAGATGTTTTTCATCATCAGGTCCCATGTACCGCGGTTCTTTCTGAGCGGCGCATTGGCGCTGGACTTGATCATCTTCAGAGCCAGGGCATTGGGCGCCTGCAGTTCCGGACTACCGTCCGTAGAGAACTCACCCACCTGATAGACCTGCCCGTTATAAGTAAATTCGTAAGCGACTGCCAGTACCTCGTCCTGATTCAGCGCACTCTTGAGCGATATGTAACCCAACGAACTATTGAGCGTATATTCGCTGCTCGTCAAGAGACGAGCCGACTCTATTTTTTCGAAATCCGTACCGCCTTCCATCCCGTTCAGGCCTTCCAATGCGGTACTCGTTTGCTGCAAGTCACGGAACTGCGGAACATTATCACGGATATACTTGTACAAATCGTTGGTGTTGTTATCCGGCGCACCGGCTTTGCCGTTCCAGTTGTCATTGAAGGTATGGTCGGGACTCTCACCCAGATCGACGAAGGCCACCAGGTTACGCGCCTGATCATAATTGCTGCGCTTGTTCGTGATCCATACTTCGATCTTGTTGATCTGCACGCCGCTGGTGATATACGGCACGCTGTTCATGGACTCCTCGTAACGGTCGCGGAAGAAATGGCTGAGGAAGAAGTGGCGGTTCTCGTCGTAATTGTCTCCGCTGATGTCGAACTTGGTCATCTGCGCACCGCCTTTGCTGCTGACCGTTTGGGCCTCACTGTTCTGTTGTGAGATCAAAGCTTGAATCTTCAGTTTGCCGAATTTGAGATTCGTCTTGATACCGAAGAGTGCTTTGCTGCCTCGGATGAGCGAACTGGGCAGGTCCAACGTCACATTACCCGCCTCAATCGATTGGATGATATCGTCTTCCTCGCCTTTGTAGTTCAGTTTGAGGTTCTGCTGGTCGAACGAGAACGATGCCTCGGTGTTGTAGGACATGTTGAAGTTCAAGCGTGTACCTACTTTTCCCTGGATGCTGGCTTGGATCTTCTCGTCAAAGTCGAAGATGTTATTATTGCGCGCGCGCAAAGTAAGAGACGGATTGGCTATGTACTGATGCTTGAAACCGAAGAGCAGTTCCGCGCTTCCCTGCATCTTGAGTTGCACACCGCCGGGACCGAACACTTTGTCCGCAGGACCGATGTTGAACTTCATGTCCGTGATGTCGAACTTAGTCTCGTTGTTATGCTCCACTTCGCTTATTTTCTGCTGCCAGTACCGGTGCATGATCTGCCGTTCGGCGTAGTGGTTATACTCCTCTTGGGTCAGCATATACGGTGTTGTCACATCCGTATCTCCGATGCGTGTACGGAGTATGTAGGTGCCTGTCTCGGGTTGGTACTCGACTGTGGTCGTTATGTTGTCCGGGTCTTGCAGGTCCAACGAACTCTGCGGTTGTACTAACTCGCCGTAGTTCTGTGCGCCGAGTTGTTTCACCTGCGTCGGTGCCCAAATGGCGCTATCCGTCAGGGTCACATAGTCGGCTGCTTCTTCGGGCGTCTTGTCCGTACCGGCAGGAGTGTCCGCTTTCGCTTTTTGATTGGCGGCTTTCGACTGCTCAGCCTCTTTCGCTTTCTTGGCTGCCTCTTTCTGCGCTTTCTCTTCCGCTATCAGTTCTTTGAGCGTTTTCGGCTTGGTCGTCTGAGCCGCCATTCCCAATGGCAGCCACAATAGCAATACTATGTAAAGAAATTTATTTCGCAAATCGTTATAGCATTTTCAATGCTTCTCTAATCACGGCTTCCACTTTTTGTGTCGGATCGGCCTTCAAAATCTTGTCCACAGCCTTAGCGCTTGCGTTTGTTGCAAAACCTAACATTGTCAATGCGCTTACGGCTTCGGCTTTTACGCCGCTGTCGGCTTCTACATCCAGCATAGGAATCTCCGTCGGATCGCCGCCCATATCCAGTTTGATCGCTTTGTCCTTGAGGTCCACGATGATGCGCTGGGCCGTTTTGGGACCGAGACCTTTCACTTTTGCCATTCCTTTGGAGTTACCGGTAGCAATCAACATCCGTAACTCTTCCGCCGAAAAAGCGGACATAATCATCCGAGCCGTAGCAGCACCCACGCCGCTGACCGTCATCAGCAACTCGAACAACTGCCGTTCAGCACGTACCACAAAGCCGTATAGCTCGTGCGTATCTTCACGAATCACCTCCGTCACAAACAGTTTGGCCTCTTTGTCTTCCTGTCCCACCATGGCGGAATAGGTGGGCAATGTGATGGCAATGTCATACCCCACGCCGGCAGCTTCTATTACCGCCTCCGTCGGATTCAATTCCGTCAATATTCCTTTAATATATTCTATCATAACATACAAAAAGCCGACAAAAGTACAAAAAAAAATTCATATACGCAAGCGCGCGGGCATATTTATCAAAAAAAGTGTGCATTTTCTTAATTTTTTCACTTTCTATTTCACTTTCTCAACTATTTTTACTACTTTTGCATGCCAATTATGTGCGCTTATGGAAAGAACAGAGATTTCAGAATATGGTGAGTTCGGGCTTATTCGGCATCTGACGAAGGACCTGAAAATCGTTCAACCCAGCACGAAGAAAGGTGTGGGTGATGACTGTGCGGTGATGGCTTTTGGTGATGCCAAAAGCGAAAATCGAGTGCTGATGACAACGGATATGCTGTTGGAGGGCATTCATTTCAACTTGGAGTACGTGCCGTTGAAGCATCTGGGTTACAAGGCCGCCGTGGTCAATTTCTCGGATATCTACGCGATGAACGGCACGCCGACGCAGTTGACAGTGAGTCTGGGTATCAGCAAGCGTTTTTCCGTGGAGGATATTGAGGCGTTGTATGCGGGAATCCGCATGGCTTGCGAGCGCTATAATGTGGATCTCGTAGGCGGCGACACCTGTGCTTCGATGACAGGACTCACTATCTCTATTACCTGTCTCGGCACCGCAAAAGCAGACGAGATCGTCTATCGCGACGGAGCTAAGTTAAACGACTTGATTTGCGTCAGCGGTAACTTAGGCACGGCGTATATGGGCTTGCAGCTCCTTGAACGCGAGCGTTTGGCCAATGCCGAGCAACCGGATTTTGCGGGCAAAGAGTATCTGCTGGAACGGCAATTGAAACCCGAAGCACGGCGGGATATTCTGGAGGCGCTGCGCAAGGCCGATGTCAAGCCGACGGCGATGATGGATGTGAGTGATGGTTTGTCCTCCGAATTGCTGCATATCTGTACGCAGTCGAAAGTGGGATGTTGCGTCTATGAGGATAAGCTGCCGATTGACTTTGAGGCGGCATCACTGGCAGAGGAAATGAATCTGAATATCGTCACCTGTGCCCTGAACGGCGGCGAGGACTATGAACTGCTCTTCACCTGTTCGTTGGACGACTATGAGAAACTGATACCTATCGATGACTTGTATATCATCGGTCACATCACCAAGCCTGAGTACGGCTGTAACCTGATCGGTCGAAACGGGGAGGAACTGGAACTAAAGGCCCAAGGCTGGCATGCTTTCGACAAAGCGCATTCGTAAGTTGCGCGCAAACTGTTCATCCGAAGAGCTGTCTCCTACCATAACCGAGCGATGAAAATCGACTTCGGGAAAATCGCGTTGTGCTTGTAACGCCATGCCTGGTTCTGGTTTGCGATTCGGGCTGTGAGCACTCTCCAATTCCGTACATACATAGACTTTGTCTATGCGTCCGCCGGCCGCTTCTATGTCGGCTAACATTCGACGATGTATATCCGCCAACTCTTCGGAGGTCATCAGTCCTTTGCCTACACCTTGTTGGTTGGAGACGATGAAGATGCGTTGGTAACGCTTTGCCAGTTTGGGCATCGTTTCCAATACTCCGGGAAGCCATTCCCACATGCTCCAGTTGCGCACATAATCGCCCAAGAGATGCTTGTTCAGAATACCGTCACGGTCGAGGAACAGGAACGCATCGTTGTTGTAATGGGCGCGGAATTCATCCTGTGCACGGAAATAGTCCTCCGGCACGCCGATATCGATGAAATAGGTGTTAAAACTGAGTCCGTAGAACCCTTCTGCGCCGGCTAAAGGTTGCATCAATTCTTTCTCGAAGGAGAATTTGGTCGGCAGGTCTTGGTTCATCAGCCAAGCACGATTGATGGCATAAATTCCGCCGTTGATGTCGCCGGCTCCGTGGCTGTCCGTTTTCTCGTGAAAAGCGACGATTCTATTGTCTGCACATTGTACGGCGCCATACCGGCTCGTGTCATCCACATGGCGCAAGGCCACGGTCAGGTTTGCGCTATGTGACGCGTGAAACTCGTAAAGTTTGCCAAAATCGATGTCGAATAGTGTGTCTCCGTTCAGCACTACAAAATCCTCGCTCGTCAGCAATCGGGCCGCTTGCCGTATAGCTCCACCGGTGAAAAGCGGTGTGTCTTCGTGCGAATAAACGATTTCTGCGCCACGATATTCAGGCCCGAACCAGGACTCGATCACTTCATGCTTGTAGCCCGTAGCCAGCACGATGCGTCGGATACCGGCATTGACGAGAAGGTCGAGCACATAGCATAGAAACGGCTTGCCATAAACAGGCGCCATCGGCTTGGGCACATCGCTTACCACATGACTCAAACGAGTCCCGAATCCTCCCGCTAATATGACGGCCTCTTGAAACATTCAGTTTTCTTATCTCACATTCTTTCGAACGATTATTTCAGTTATTCCCGTGGAAACATCTCGGCTTCGACGAGTTCACAGATGATATGTCCGAGCATAATGTGGCTTTCCTGGATACGCGGTGTGTCATCGGAAGGCACATTGAGCAGGAAGTCCGAAAGATCTTTCATCTCGCCGCCGGTAGAGCCTGTCAGCGCCACGGTGATGACACCCAGTTGTTTCGCTTTGCGAAAGGCATTGCAGATATTCTTCGAGTTACCGGAAGTGGAGATGCCGACAAGTACATCACCCGGATGACAAGCGCCGTCGATCATTCGCGAATAGATGAGGTCGTAGCCGTAGTCATTGGCGACGGCTGTGAGATACGAAGTGTTGCAATGCAGCGCCTCGGAGTTCAAGGGCGGACGATCGTAATAGAAGCGCCCGGACAATTCGGCTGCCAGATGTTGCGCGTCGGCTGCACTTCCTCCGTTGCCACACCAAAGAATACGCTTGCCTTCACGCAGCGCTTTGACCATCACTGCTGCCACCGCCTGAATCGTTTCCAACAAACGGCTGTTGTTTAGAATCTGCTGTTTGGTGGCGATGCTGTCTTCAATAGAACGAATTATAGTGTCCATGTTTTTAATCCTTCCTGTGTAAATTCATATCGTTTGACTTGGCCCGAGAAGCGTGTTGTGAGTGCTTTCTCAACGGCATATCGGCTGGTTCCGGGGCAGTAGAAGAACATGAATCCTCCTCCTCCGGCTCCACTCACTTTGCCACCTGTAGCGCCTGCAGCCAATGCCGTTTGGTAGATGTCATCTAACAACGGATTGGTGATGCCCGAAGCGGTTTTTTTCTTGTGTTCCCAACCAAAATTGAGAATATCTCCGATGGCATCTATGTCGCCTTTGAGCAGGCTCTCTTTCATCCACACGGCTTGCTCTTTGAGCTGGTGCATGGCCTCGATGGAACGCTCATTCTTGGCCTTCACGTTGTCAATCTGGCCTTGTATGATCTCTGCGCTGACATGACTTGTCTCGGTGTAGTACAGCAACAGGTTGTGTGCCAGTTCGTCCTGGTAACGCTGGCGGATACGCAAAGGATTGACGATCACTTTGTCGTCCTGAAGGAATTGCATGTAGTTGAATCCTCCGAAGGTGGCGGCGTACTGGTCTTGCTTGCCACCGGCCATAGCCAAGTCTTTGCGTTCAATCTCGTAAGCCAGACGCGCCAAATCGTACTCGCCGAGAGGCAGTTTTAACCATTCGGAAAAAGCACCTAAGATGCTGACTACCAGCGTGCTCGATGTTCCTAAGCCGCTTCCGGCAGGCGAATCGACATGGCTCGTGATTTTGAATGACAAGGGTTTGTGCGTAAAGTCTTTCACTACGCGGTTATAGACACCTTTTGCCAGCACAAAATAGCCGTTGGTATCCAATGCCTCCGCGGCGTCATAGACTTCTTCCAGCCCAGCGTCCGGCGAGGAGAAAACAATCCTGCCGTTATTGAGCGGCTCAATGGTCGTGTACGCGTAGAGCGAAATGGTTGCGTTCAAAATGGCTCCGCCGTACAAGTCCGAGTAAGGGGACACATCCGTTCCTCCACCGGCTAATCCAAGCCTCAACGGCGCTTTACTTCGAATTATCATAAGTTTCTGTAATCAGTTGTCAATTATCAGTTTGGTCATGTTTGACCATGCGTATTTCTGTTTCTCATGGCGGATGTTTGCCTGAAAACGTTCTTCCCGTTGAGCCTTGCCCATACCGGCGAAATGCCCGATGGCTTTAGCCACATCGTCCTCGTTCACTTGGCACACATAACCCACTTTGCCGTCAGGCACAATCTCTGCCAAGCCGCCGACATTTGTCACCAGCATCGGTCGCTCGAAATGGTAAGCTATCTGCGTCACACCGCTTTGTGTAGCGGATTTGTAAGGTTGCACAATGAGATCCGCCGCTGAAAAATAGTATCGAACTCGCTCGTCCGGAATAAAATCCGTGTGCCACGCTATCTTGCCTTCGAGTTGCAACTCGCGCTCCAAAGTCTTGTACTGCTCGCCGTTGTTGTAGAATTCACCGGCCACCACAAGCAGAAGATCCCTTTGTACATCGTCCTTCGCCTTTTGCACTTTCGCATAGGCCTTCATCAGCAGGTCAAGACCTTTGTAGTCCCGGATAAATCCGAAGAAAAGGAGTATGGTCGCATCTTGCGGCAGGACTAAGGACTTTCGTGCTTCGTCTTTGGGAACAGCCTGCCCGAAATTGTCATACAAAGGATGAACGGTAAGAGCCACACAATCTTTGCGGGACGCAGGAAGGAACGAGAGGCAATCGTCCCTGACGCTCGCCGACATCGCCACGAAACGATCGACGCTTCGAACGAAATAGCGAATGAGCCATTTGTCCCAGAAATGCGGTTCATGCGGAATAACATTGTCGAGGATAGACACTACGCGTATTCCTTTTCTACGCGCGAGACGCGCGATAGTGCCCAGACAAGGCGCCATCAGCGGGATCCAGAACTTGATAACGAGTAACTCGATGCCGGCTTTGCGGATGGCGCGCGCCGTTTTGAACCACGAAAACGGATTGATGCTGTTCATCGTGCGATGAATGGACAGGTCTTCCGGCTTCGGCGTGTCTGAATATTGCGTCGTACCGGGGAACAGAAAGTCGGGATATTGCAAGGTGAAAGTGAAGATTTCCACCTCGTGTCCTTCGGCCGCAAACTGCCTTGCCAGACGCTCGTTAAAAGCCGTCAATCCGCCCCGGTATGGCCATGTTGTTCCTACGATTCCTATGCGCACAATGTACTGTTTTTACGATTCAGGCTGCAAAATTACAAAAAAATTTGCATATATCAAAATTTTTTACTACTTTTGCACGCTATTTTGTATGAAAATGATGATAAAGCTCTTTTTGACGGATGTGGACGGGTGTCTGACCGACGGAGGAATGTACTATTCGGAGGCGGGTGAGGCGATGAAGCGCTTCTGCGTCTATGACGGTATGGGAATGGTCTGTTTGCAGCAGGCGGGTATCCCTTGCGGCATACTGACTTCGGAGAATTCGGCCATAGTGAAAGCACGCGCGGAGAAGCTCAAACTGCAGTTTTTATATTTGGGCGTGGGAAGCCGAGTCAATCCGAATTGCAAGACCAAACTGGAGGCTGCGAAAGAGATCTGCGGGCAGTTGGGCATCGGGCTTGACGAAGTGTGCTATGTGGGCGATGACATCAACGATGTGGAGTTGTTGAAGGCTGTAGGATATCCGTGTTGCCCGCCAAACGCCAGACCGGAAGTGAAAAATCTGCCCAATATTCGCATTTTACACACTCCCGCCGGTAAAGGAGCGATACGCGAAATAGCGGACGAGATACTTACACGGTGATTCAAAACACGGACTCGACACGGATTCGACACGGAATCGGGTAGTGGTTAAACCGTGGTAAAACCGTGGTTAAACCGTGTTCATAAAGTGACAACGATGAAACATATAGCTTTCATATTAGCAGGAGGAACGGGCAGCCGAGTAGGCGGAGATATGCCGAAACAGTTCTTACCCTTAGCGGACGGGCGTTCCGTCTTGGAGCATTCAGTGGATGCGTTTGAGCAATCCCATTATATTCATGAGATCGTCGTCGTCATGCATTCGGATTGGCTCAAAGAGGCGGAAGAACTGATTCGCAAGAACGCGTGGCGCAAGGTGAAACATCTCATCAGCGGCGGCATCGAGCGTTGGGAGAGTTCGTGGAACGGCATTGCTCTTTATCTCAAAGAGGACAAAAAAGATCCGGACACGTTCTATTGGTTCCATGACGCAGCGCGTCCGTTCGTTTCGCAGGATATCATCAGTCGTGTGGCAGAGGCGCTGAAGAGTCACTTGGCGGTGACGGTTGCTGTGCCCGTGACGGACACCCTGTATCAGATCAAAGGCCATGAGGTGACCGACATCCGCAATCGCAAAGAGTTTATGCGTGCCCAGACACCGCAGGCTTTTCATTACTTGGCCATCAGTCCGGCGTATATGCGGGCAATTGAGAAAGGCAAAATCAAGGCAACCGATGATGTGGGGATTCTGATGCAGTATAATCCCGATGTGGAAGTCTATTTTGTGGAAGGTGAAGAAGCCAACAAGAAAATAACCTACAAAGAGGACTTTTGCTATAAATGACCATTTGGCGCAGATATATAAGATGCTTGCTTTGTGTGATGGCGGTATATGCTTTGCCGGTAAACGGTATGAGCAAGGAGGATAGCATCTTTAATGAGCGCTGCAAGCACCTCGATTGGCCGATATTGTACATCGTTACCCGGGATAGCGTATTACCGACTTTTACACGCGTGGAAGCACCGGAAGGCTGTGACGGAATAGGTATCACCAACAACGAGAAAGTGCCCGGAAGAATGGTGATCGTACTGAAAAACGATACCGTTTATGATAGCGGCGAATACAAGAAAGACACGGCCGGAATGACGATCAGAGTGCGGGGCAACAGTTCGGCGTATTATACTTACACGGACAAGAAACCGTATAAGATCAAACTGGAGAAGAAGTGCGATTTGCTTTTTAGGGGCAATGAGAATCTCTATGCGGACAAAGACTGGGTGTTGCTGCGACATGCCTTGTGCGAGACGCTGGTCGGCAATATGGTCAATCGGGCCATAGGTATGGAATGGACGCCTGCCGAGCAACCCGTTTTTGTGTTCCTTAACGACAGTTATTGGGGCGTGTATATGCTTACTGAGAATGTCAAACGCAGCAAATGCAGAGTGGATATTGATAAGGACGGATATTTGTTCGAATACGATGCGTATTGGTGGAATGAGGATTTTCATATTGAGTCGCGTTATTACTACAACTACACCCTCAAATATCCGGCATCGGATGAGATATCTGCCGCGCAACTGGACTATCTAACGGCGCATCTTCAAACGGTGGAGTCTGTGTTCCATGAACCTGAAGGCTTGGATTCCGTGATAGATATTCACTCCTATGCGCGATGGTTATGGGTGCATGATATAATCGGAACACGGGACGGCGGAGGATCGAATATGTATCTCGTGAAGAAGGATGAATCGCCGGAAAGCAAGCAGGCTATGATCTGTGCATGGGACTTTGACGGCAGTTATGCCAAGAAGGGACAATGGAGTGCTGTCCATGACCTGTGGTGGTTCTGGTGGTTCTTTAACATACCGCAGAAGTTGTTTGTGAACGAGTATATCCGTTTGTATGACACCCAAGTGGTGAATCTGTTTGATAAGCTGGTCTATTCAATCGATTCGTTGATGGAGACACCTCTTGTGGCTGCTTTGGATAGCGCTTATGTGATGGAAAATCAACGATGGTCGGAAAAAAACAAGTCGGCAAGCTATCAGTTGCAGACGCTGCGAAACTACCTTTTGAACCGTAAAACGGAGGTGGCATCGTTGATGGACGACTTGCGGGCGAATTATGTGTATGAGGCCGTACCGATGGTAATTGATGCCGAAACTTACGAGTCGAGAGCCTTTGATATATTGGGCCGGCCGATACCGGAAACAACTGCGTCCGGGTTTGTGATCATTCGCAAAAGTGACGGGACAAGCACGAAGCAGATACGAATTAGAAACTAATTAGCAAAGATAATGGAAAAAAGTTCTGTTGTTGAAATAGGAAAGCAATGCCTTCGAGACGAAGCAGAGGCTATATTGGCCATGCTGGACCATGTGGATGAGCATTTTGAGAAAGCGGTTGATTTGATATGCAACTGCAAAGGCAAAGTGATCGTGACGGGAGTCGGTAAGTCGGGTCATATAGGTTCGAAGATTGCGGCGACTCTGGCCAGTACAGGAACACCGGCGTTCTTCCTGAATCCGCTGGACGCTTATCATGGCGATTTGGGAATGCTGTCTGAGGATGACATCGTGTTGGCCATTTCGTATTCGGGTGCAACGGAAGAGCTGTTGCGTTTCTTGCCGCTGATTCAGGCCAAGAAGATCCGGATTATCGGTATTTCCGGTAATGACGAGTCGTTGCTGGCGCGGTGCTCGGATATCCATCTGAATGTGGCGGTGGCACATGAGGCGGATCCGCTGAATCTCATTCCTACGGCTTCGACAACGGCAACGCTGGCGTTGGGCGATGCCCTTGCGTGCGCTTTGGTGGAGGCCAAACATTTTCAACCGACGGACTTTGCAAAACTGCATCCCGGAGGCGATTTGGGACGGAAGTTGCTGGCGAAGGTGGAAGATGTGATGTTTACGGAGAATTTGCCGTTTGTGGGACCGGAGATGCCGTTGAGCGAAGCAATAGAGATAGTGACAAAGGGTACATTAGGTATCGGCATCGTAGTGGAGAATGAGGCGCTTGTCGGTATCATTACGGACGGCGATATCCGTCGGGCGATGATGCGTTTGGGGCAAGATTTCTTTGCGACCAAAGTGAGTGCTATCATGAGCAAGAACCCGAAGACCATTTCCTGTCATGCGAAGATCGTAGAAGCCGGTGAGAAGATGAATCATCATTCAATCCATACCCTGATCGTGCTCGACGATGCTTCTCGGGTTTGCGGTGTAATCGATTCGTTCTCCTGCTTACCGGGCACGCGATTCTACCATTGAGATTAGGGTGAGATTAGGTAGTTATCAGGGTAATGGTCTAGGATTACCACGGTAATAGCAGGTAATGGCCAGGTAAATGACCTTAGGTAGATAGATGGGAAAAAACCAACGAAAAACGAACGAACAACCAATGAACAACCAACGGTTGGAAGTGCAAAAGTGCAGAAAGTGCAAAGCAAATTTTTAAGGAATGATCCAAAAAGGTCGAAAAGTAGTAAATTATTCTATATCGGAGAGCGTAAGACGTTCTCCTTTCTTTTTGTCAGATTTAATTTGTTTTCCCAAAATAGTAGGCAAGTATTTTGGCGCGAGACTATATCCCGGACGGACAGAACGGACGTTTTGCTCCGTGATAGTGTCTCCAGCTTTCATGTCTTCTGATACGTAAAGCGAACGAGAAAATTCTCGCCCCTTAATGGTGTTTGGGGCAATAGGGTAAACCACCTCTCCTAATGCTTTCTCGATATTGCGTATGGATTGTACCATTGCTGCAAATTCATCCTGTTGCATAGAGAACGCAGCATCCGGTCCTCCAATAGATCTATTAAGGATGAAATGTTTCTCCACCATTGTTGCTCCCAATGCTACAGCAGCAAGGCTTACGTCGCTTCCCATAGTATGGTCAGAAAGCCCCACTTTGACGTTAAAACGTTCTCGCATATCTATCATCGTACGTAGGTTGGCCGCCTCAATAGGAGCAGGATATGCCGAAGTACATTTGAGTACTGTTACATCTTTGTTTCCCACGCGATAGCAAGCTTCTAAGGCTTCTTCGATATCTTGCATTGTGGCAATACCTGTTGAGATAACTATTGGTTTATGCTTAGAGGCAGCGTACTTTATAAGCGGAATATCTGTTATCTCGAATGAGGCGATCTTGTAAATGGGATTACCCAGTTCTTCAAGAAAATCTACCGCTGTTTTATCAAACGGAGTGGAGAAGCAATCAATACCTACGCGTTTTGCCTCTTGAAAAATCGCTTTATGCCATTCCCAAGGAGTATATGCTTGCTGATAGAGTTGAAAAAGCGTCACTCCATCCCACATTGTGCCGGATTTGACTTGAAAATCTTCTGCGTCACAATCCAAAGTAATCGTATCTGCTGTATAGGTCTGAATCTTAATGGCATCCGCGCCAGCGGCTTTTGCTGCGTGCACGGAGGCTAAAGCATTCTCCAACTTATGGCCGTGATTAGCAGAAAGTTCTGCTACTATGTATGTTTTGTTACTCATATTCGTTTCTCTAAATATGTCACCTGTTCGACTGTATTGGTTTTTATAAAGCCATTCTGTGTGAAGAAAGCAAGTGATGCGGCATTGGTGTTCAACACCAATGAAGAGAGGCAGTGAATGCCTTTCTCTGTTGCAATCTCTTCCATACGTGCCTCTACCATCGAAGCAATACCTTTACCTTTATAATCTGGATGGAGATATATTCCACATTCAGCTTGTCCGGCATGGATGTCTATCAAGTCATACGATGCTATCAGTTGTTCTCCATCGAAGAAAGCCATATACAGTTTGTCCGTTCGGTTGACAAGGCTTGATACGTAGCGAGAGTGTTCTTCCCAAGAAAACGAATTGTGATTGAACATCCATTGTCGTATCTGAGGTAAATTGCGTGTTTGCCACACTTGTCTGCTCTCCTCTTCCGTCAGTTCTGTATAGTTTACCTCTCTCCACGCTAATTGCCAAAAGGCTTTGCGCAAGTTATACTTTGATTCTTTGAGATTAACCGATACAGTTTCAACTTGTGTGTCAAATGATGGCTTCTTGTTTTCCAAGAGATAACCCAAGGGAACAATGGCTTTCGAATAGCAAAGGTGCTTGTAGAAGTCCTGCTGGTTATCTACATACCATCCAGCATATACCCTTGCTCCGCAAGCCAAAGCTTCGTAGGCTGTGGTACTAGCTGCGCAAACAACGGATTCTGCATTACGGAATAAATCCGCCATTTGTTGTGCCGACAAGCGGGAGTGCACTTCAGTTTTTGGAAAATGGCTCAACTCGTCCTTATATTGATAACCGTCTCCAACTACAGCGATAATTTGTTCAAACCACGGACACTTAATCAGTTGTTCTACATAGTACTTGGTTAAGTTATGTATGTCAGTGCCGCCAAAACACACAACAACGGTACTTTTTTTATGTTTCGCAATAGCAAGAGTGTCTGTAAATGGTTTTCGGAGTAATGCATAAGAATATCCTAAACAAAGGCGTGTATAGTCTTCTACATCAAAGAGATTCGCATCGTCCACTCCATGATTGATAACCATGTCTGCAACGTAATGTTTGTCATGCATGTCATCGATGCATACAAGGTTACATCCTTTTGCTTTGATGGCTTGCTGGTAGTTCGTTGTGTAGTAATAGTTATCCAATACAACAATTTCGTTTCCTTGGAGTTGGTTTAGAAAAAGCTCATACTTTGACTCGTCAGAAGGGAGCTCGACTAATGGACATATATTTTCTGCTTCTCGTTGTTGATATTCCGTAGGAGTTTGAGAGAAGAAAACGCATTCAAAATCTTCCTTTAGCATATCTGCCAAAGCCAGAGTCCTAATAAAATGTCCGTATCCGATTTCCGATCCGGCGTCTGCACGGAAAACTATTTTACGCTTGTTTGGCATTCTGTAACTGATATTTTATCTCAGCCAGTTTCCAGTCGGTTTCTGTGTCTATATCTTGTACTCGTTCTTCGGGGACTATAATAGCCCCTAACTTACCAGGCATGATGGCATTCTGACTCAATTTGTACCAATAGAATGTCCCCGTGTCGTGATATGTTTTAGGCAGGTCTTGGCTGCGGCTGTTTTCATATTCAGGCCAATGACGCATCATAGAACCATCTTCTACCACATCTAAACATCTCCATATTGGATATGAGAACAAAACAATCGGATAAACACATGAGAAGTCAGATTGCATTAAACGGTTATATGCATCGATTACATCTTGGGTGGCAATAAGTGGTGCAGTCGCATAAATGCAGCACATGGCATCAAACGATTTGCCGAGTTGTTGGTATCTGGCAAGCACTTCGTCTAATACGTTTTTGGTAGTAGCAAAATCATTAGCTGTTTCAGCACTTCGCATAAAAGGAACGGATGCTCCATATTGCATAGCGACATCAGCTATTTCCTGGTCATCCGTGGAGACCATTACTTCTTCAAATAATCCACTTCTAAGCGCAGCCTCTATCGAATAGGCAATAATCGGCTTTCCAAGGAAATCCTTGATGTTCTTACGAGGGATGCGTTTACTCCCACCGCGTGCTGGTATGATACAGAGGTTTTTCATTTTCCATTTTTACCTACTTCTGCATAGAATTCCCAAATCGTATCTATTATGTACTGCAAATCTTCGTCAGTCAATGAAGGGTACATTGGCAATGCAAGGCAACGCTTGTAGTAATCTTCAGCTACAGGACATTCGCCTTCTTTGTGTCCAAGACTCTTATAGTACGGCATTGTGTGTGCCGGGATGTATAGTACTTGTGAGAAGATATTGTTCTCGTGTAGATAATCATATAGCGCTTTTCTCCGAATCGGATGAACTTCAATCACATAGAGATGGAAAGCATGCGTGATACCTTCTGCTCTAAACGGAGTGAGGATGGGTAAGTTCCGCAGTGCATCGTCATAGCGTTTTGCTATTTCGTTTCTGCGCTTGATACTCCAATCGAGACGAGAGAGTTGACTCGTGGCTAATGCAGCCTGGAACTCGGTAATGCGGTAGTTGTACCCCAATTCCTGCATCTCATAGTACCATCCACCGTCGTTCTGCGTTAACAGTTCTGGATCTTTCGTGATACCATGAGTGCGATAGAGCGCCACTTTGCGGTATAGTTCCGCGTTATTGGTTGTTATCGCGCCTCCCTCTCCGGCTGCAATATGCTTCACGGGGTGGAACGAGAATACACTCAAATCGGCATACTTGCAGTTACCTATCATCTGTTTCTCTCCCTTGCTATCGGTCCAACTACCACCAGGTGCATGACATGCATCAATTACTGTCTTAAAGCCATATTCCAGTGCCAATTGATGCAACCGCTCTTCATCTATCGGGTACCCGGCAAAGTCCACTGGAACAACGGCTTTGTACGTACCCTTTGGACTCGCTTTGAGAATCTCCTCGAGTTTGTCTAAGTCCATTAGGAAGGTCTTGCTGTCGATATCGCAGAACACGATGTCTGCTCCGAGGTAACGAAAACCGTTGGCAGATGCTACGAACGTAATCGGAGTAGTAATAACTTTATCTCCGGGTTGGATACCCAATGCCATTGCACAGAGATGAAGCGCAGCGGTACCATTGCTTACCATGCATGCATGTTTCACTCCCAGATAGTCTGCGAACTTCTGCTCGAACTCCGGAATCCGTGGACCTTGTGTCAAATAGTCGGACTTTAATGTCTCAACTACCGCCAATATGTCCTCATCAGTAATTAACTGATGCCCATATGAAATAGGGTTCATTTTACTTCGAAATTAGGATCAGCGAATTTGCGTATTTTTTCTCTCATTGATTCCGGAGTCTCCCAGAACTCATTATTATCTGAACTATAGTGGAAACCATCCGGAACAAGTTTACCATGATGGTGCTCCATATATTGTTCGCGAGTCACATTGAAACTAACCGAAGGCATTATCACGTAATATTTGCCCAAATCTATAGTATCCAAAGCGTCTGTAACGGTAATCATTTCCTCATGTAATTTCTCCCCAGGCCGGATGCCAACTTCTTTCTGTGGAATATTGGGAGCAATTGCCTTCGCAACATCCGTAATTTTATAACTTGGAATCTTAGGAATGAAAATTTCTCCACCCAGATGATGCCCAATTGCGTACATTACCATTGCCACACCTTCCTCCAAGGAGATGTTAAATCGCGTCATGCGCATATCAGTAATAGGGAGGAATTCGGCCCCCTCATCACGTTTGCGTATGAAGAAAGGGATGACGCTCCCTCGGCTACCCATTACATTGCCGTAACGAACGACAGAGAAACGAATATTTTTGCTGCCGCGGATGTTATTGGCTGCGGTAAAGAGTTTATCGCTTGTCAGCTTGGTTGCACCATAGAGATTTATTGGAGCACAAGCTTTATCTGTACTCAGCGCTACGACATCGTGTACTCCGCAAGCCAAAGCGGCTTTAATAACATTTTGCGCTCCATGCACATTTGTTTTAATGCATTCCTCCGGATTATATTCTGCAGTATCTACCTGTTTGATAGCCGCAGCATGTATGATAACATCTACTCCCTCGCACGCACGAGTGAGGCGCTCTAAATCACGAACATCGCCGATAAAGAAACGTAACTGAGGGTATTTCTCATGCGGGTACTTGAGTTTTAACTCGTACTGTTTTAGTTCATCTCGGCTATAGATGATTATCTTTTTTACCTGTGGATAATCCCTGAGAATCACCTCCACAAACTTCTTTCCAAATGAACCGGTTCCTCCGGTAATTAATACAACTTTGTTGTTCAGCATAACGTAACAATCGTTCAAAATGCACATAAATTGGCTGCAAAGTTACGTATTTTTTTTGAAACTAGCAAAAAAAAACTTAAAAAAGTCAATTTTATTTGCATAAACAATAAAAAAGAAGTAACTTTGCAGCCGAAATATAGCAAGAAAGCCTTTGAAATATTTTTTTTGTATATCAAGTAACCTTGCCTATTACATATGTGAACGTCTTATACAGATGGACGGTTTGGTTGAGAAGAATTGCGTGTTCATGACAACGCGTAATTATCGTTTGCCGGAAAATATTCCTTCCTATCATGTCATTGAAACTGACCTTAATACGTCGGAAATATCCGGTCGTTTGTTTGCCGGATGGCGAATATGGAAGACACAGCAGAACATTCGTCAATTTGATCAGTTGATTAACGAATGCACACGCGGAGAAGATTATTTGTTTTATACGCAAGTCTGCTATAATGATTTGTGCAGTGTGTGTGTCACAAATCCGCATTGCAAAGGATACTATATTCTTGAGGATGGTTCAGGGTCATATAGAACGGATGAAATAATCACTTTTCAAGGTTTTAGAGCATTATTGTATCGATTGGTTCTTAAGCCATTTTTCCCAAGGATTTACACGTTAAAGGGAAAGATGATAGAAACCAACCATCCCAAATTTAGAGGGTGTATTGCAACAAACGAAATGTGTTTCCCTCTGCATCAAGATAAGCTTAAGGTTATCGGCTTACCATTCCATCCAGAGCCTTTGGATGTGGAACCTCAAGCAGTGATTTCATTAGATCCTTATTATAAATGGGTAACGGATGAACAGTTGGAATGCGTGATTCAGCAATTAGGCGAATATATAAATAATAAGCATTATCAGCGGATTGCATATAAACCGCACCCGTATTTGTTAACAAACGAGAAGCATGATAAGTATGAAAAGTACAAGCAATTCTTTCATCGATACATACAAGCAGAATTAGAAGAACTAGGAAGCCAAGTTAGTATAGAAAATACATTGATGGCACACAAGGATTGTGATTTCTATACAGCTTTTTCTTCTGTGGCAATTTACGCGAAAGCAATGGGCGTAAAATGCTATACATTTGCTCCGTTAATGCGCCAGTATTGCGATGTAATTGTGCCTGTTGTGGAAAATAAATGTGAGCCAATAAATCCACAAGAAAAAATAAATATTCATGCGTTATAAGATACTATGAAACTACTCTTTATACAATACAGACCGTTTGGAGTGGTGATGAATGGCGGAGATCAGGGGACGAAGAAGAACCTGGATATGCTACGCAGCGTTTTGGGAGAAAAGAATGTGGATGGGGGACAGAAGAATGTGGATGTCTTTTATCTGCACGATAAGGCCGGCAAGAGTTCGCTGTTTGAGTATATAAAAGGTGCGGTGTTACTGCCATTTGGCTATTTCTTGGGATTGACGCCTGCGAAAGTGAAAGAGTTGGTGCACAAGGCGCATAATTACGACTATATCTTCATCGACCGGAGTATCTTCGGCGTGTTGGCTAAAGCACTGAAAGCAGCCGGGTATGAAGGCAAGATTATAACCTCGTTTCAGAATATAGAGGCGTTGTATATGGACGCGAAGATGCCCAAACATCTGCCTTTCCGCCAAGTGCTGATCCGTTGTGCGGACAAAAATGACCGATGGAGTTGTACTTATTCGGATTCCGTCATCGTACTCAACGAGCGTGACAAAACGGAGTTGCAGAAACGCTATAACAGAACGGCCGACATATTGATACCCGTTTCGTTGGCGGACAGGTGCGCACAAATGCGTTTTGACAAGACAATACCAACACAACAACGCCCGTTGTGCCTGTTTTTAGGCGCGTATTTCTTGGCGAACAACGAGGGCATACTCTGGTTTATGCGCGAAGTGTATCCGCATGTGGATGTGGAGGTGAAGATTGTAGGGCGCGGAATGGGCAAACTGAAAGAGGAACAGCCGGAACTGCTGCGCGATATAGAAGTGGTAAACGATGCACCGGATTTGACGCCTTTTTTCGAAGAAGCAGATATGATGGTATTGCCTATTTTTGCAGGAAGCGGTATGAAAGTGAAAACCTGTGAGAGTCTGATGTACGGTAAGAATATTATTGGCACGGACGAAGCGCTGGAAGGCTATTCCATCAAAGAGGGCGAGAGTGCATGGCGCTGCAATACGGCGGAGGAGTTTATTGCTTGTATCCAAAATTTTGCGCAACATCCGAAACCGCGTTTTAATGTCTTTGCGCGGGAGTTGTTCCTTACAGAATATTCCAGTAAGGCAGTAGAGAAAAAATATAGAGAGTTGCTCCGTTAAGCAACTCTCTTTTTCTCGTAGACGGGCCAGCCGATAAGAAGGGCAATACTGGCAATGAACAGGAGTATTGCCAAAGCGGCACACGCTTTGTCCCAACGCATGGCGTCCGGGATGAACTCCATTTTGACGATGTGCTCTCCTGCCGGAATAATGGCAGAACGGAGGACATAGTTTGCACGGCCAAGCGGCGCCTCTTTACCGTCAATGGTGAGATGCCAGCCTTCGGGATAATAGATCTCCGAGAAGACTGCAACACGGTCGTTGGCGTTCTGCGTGGAGTAGGTGAGTTTATTGGGCGCGTATTCCGTTAACACAATTTGGTCAGACTCATCGGGCTGCGGCTTGCAGGTCAGCACATCGCGGAATTTCTCATCCGCTACGGCTGTGTGGCGCAGATCGATGGAGTTGAGCGCCGCACATTCGTCGTCAGGCGTCGGTACAAACTGCACATCGTTGACAAACCATGCGTTGCCCATCGCTTCCGGATTCGGTATGACACCCCGTTGTGTGACGATATACTTGGTGTTGAGCATATTGATGACGCTCCAGTTCATCTTGCTGATATGCTCGTCAATCAAATCTTGGTAGCGACGCAGTTTGACTGCACTGTAGCCGCCGATGGATTTGAGGCGATAGCTGGTGCGGGCATCATTGAACGTACTTGTATTTAGATTCAATACACGATAGTCAAGACTCTTGTCTTGCAGGATTTGTTCTTCCCAAGGTTGGATTTTGAAATAGGCCTCACTATCTTTCTGCTTCACGAAATTGTTGTTATTGAAGAAACGTTTGTCCACGGGAACGAGATCCGCTAATATGATTGCGGCTAATCCGCAATAAAACAGGCTATTAGTTATTGGCTTTTGGCTATTGTTTTTTTGCCAAGCATACCAGAAGGTGAGGGTGAAACCGAGTACCACAAAGAGCAGCGAGCGCCATGCGTCGGCTTTTGCCATCGCTACACGCTGGTCTAAGATAGCATCATAAAGCCATTGGGGTACTTGACCTTTCCACTGCGCATCGAACGAACTGGTCATGTTGATATTGCCGGCAAGGACTACGGCAAGCAGACATATACCCGCCGTCACTCCTCCTGCGATAAAGAGACTATTGCGGAGTTTCGGCCATTCTACTTCGCCGTTGACAATTTTCTGCAAGCCCAAGAATCCAAGCAAAGGCATCGTTATTTCTGCGACTACTAGAATTGACTCTACAGCACGGAACTTATTGTACATTGGGAAGTAATTAAAGAAGAACTCCGTGAGCCACATCATATTGCGTCCCCAAGCCAATGCAATGGAGAAGAGTGTCGCCACAAGTAGCGCCCATTTATAGGGACCGGGCACAATGAGCAAGCCTAACACAAAGAGGAAGCACACTACGGCGCCTACATATACTGCACCACTGGTGAACATTTTCTCTCCGCGGTAAGTAGGTGCGTGTTGGCAGAATTGTTCTGCATCGCGTTTAGGTACGCCTTGTTTGCGCATGGCTTGGCTGAGCTGTGAATCCTTGCCCAAGTCATATCCGCTGGCACCTCCTTCCCAATTCGGGATAAGAAGGGTCATGGTCTCTCCTTTGCCATAACTCCAATCGGTTGCATATTTGAGATTCAAACCTTCGGCCGATTTATCTTGTGCTTGCTTGGTGAGTTCGCTATGCCCGCCACGCATGGTCTCTTTGAGGTAGGACTGGTTCAATTCCCACCAAGTTAACTTTGTGAGAAAAATCAAGCTTAAGCACAATGCAATGATGCCTATATTTATCCCCAATGCTTTCCATTCTTTATTGCGTATATGAATATATAATTCTGCAATACATAGCACTCCTATCAAAAGGAATATATAATATGTCATCTGTGGGTGTAGAACGCACGAATATGTTCCGAAAACAAGCATTAATGGAATACCTAACCAATATCTCTTTCTAAAAATAGCATATGTTCCTCCAATGATAGGAGCTAACCCTCCTAAAGCGAAGGCTTTGGACATGTGTCCCGCAGGGATGATAAGAAAAAAATACGAAGATAGTCCGATTGCGAATGCTCCGATTAAGGCAATCCATGCATTAACACCAAAGCATAATAATAATAGGTAAAATCCGATGAAATAAAGTAGAATTGCAGCAAATGGTTCTCCTCCGATATTTACCCAAAATGTTTTAATAAATGAGGTCGCATCTCCAGACTTAGTGTGGAATGAAACTTGGAATGAAGGCATCCCGGAGAACATGGAGTTGGTCCAACCAGTAGATTCCCCATGCATCTTATAAAATTCACGCGCCTCTTGCGCGGCGCCCTTCCAGTTGTTCACGTCGCCGGCTTGCAGCACTTTTCCTTCCAAGATGGGACTGCAGTATGCGAGGGCAAAGCCGATAAACACTACCAATGCCACCAAGTAGGGGACAATTTTCTTCCAATCTATCTTCATTGTTTTATCATTTTTCGTATTTCACACAGTTCCTCTCTGACGCGGAGGAGGATGTCGAGTGCCGACTGCCGTTCGTCGGAGCGTTTAGCGTTGGACGAAAGCTCCTTGCGGATGGCCTCGATGCGCGTTATCTTCAGCTCGTCACGGATATATTTGATGCGCTTGATGATCTCCTGGTCTTCACGCGTATAATAGCGGTTTCCGTGTCCGTCCTTGCGCGGGCTGAGCTGTTCAAACTGTTTTTCCCAATAGCGTAAAGTGGACGCCGGAACGCCGGTCGCTTTCTCCGTCTCGCGTATCGAATAAAAAGTCTTGGTCACTTCCATCACTTGCAAATTTTCAGTTTGTGTCCGGCACGAATATTGTCACTTTTGAGGCCGTTCCATTGTTTGAGCTGTTTGACCGTACAATGGAATTTCTTGGCTATCCCGCCTAAGGTGTCGCCGTTTTTGATGGTATAATAGGTGACTCCGTTGACGCGGTAACCTCCGCTGATGGAGGTCACTTTGGCCATGTCGATCTCGGCGCGGCGGTTATTGATCAGACTGTCCGCCTTGTAGGCAAGGATGGAGTCCTGCTGGTCAATGAACAGGCCCACTTTGTCCGATGGCAGGCACAGCGCGTAAGGCGTTCCTCCGGGGAGTATGTCGCGTGAGTACTGCGGGTTCAGACGGCGTAATTCCTCCATCGTGATGTCCAGATTCTCACTCACCTGCTGCAAGTGCAAGCGCTGCGTGGTACGAATCGTATCGGTCACCATGATCTTCTCGACAGGCGCCTTGCAGATACCATGATCCTCGCCGTAGTTCATGGCGTAATTGGCCGCGATGAAGATGGGCACATAGTTGCGCGTCTCACGAGGCAGGTATGGGTAGATCGACCAGAAATCACGCTTGCCATTGGCCCGTCGGATAGCTTTGTTCACATTGCCGCTACCGCAGTTATACGCCGCAATGACGAGGTTCCAGTCGTGGAACACATTGTACATACTGCTCAGGAACTGACACGCCGCTTCCGTGGAGCGGACAGGGTCCATACGCTCGTCCACCAGCGAGTTCACTTCGAGTCCGAACAGTTTGGCGGTACCGGGCATGAACTGCCACAAGCCGGCTGCTCCTACGGGTGAACGGGCAATAGGGTTGAGTGCCGACTCAATGATCGGCAGGTATTTGAGTTCGTACGGCAGGTCGTAACGGCAAAGCGCTTCTTCAAACATCGGGAAGTAATACTCGCTCATCCGCATCATTCGCGCCACCTGTTTGGGGCTGCGTTTCACGTACCTTAATATAAATGCGCGCACGCGCTCGTTATAAGGCAACTCGATGACACAAGGCAAGGCCTGCAGACGTGCTTTATAGACTGAGTCGGGCAGCGTGGTGGTGTCGTGCGTGGCGACACAATCGGTGGTGTCTAACCAACGAAGCGACCAATCCAGTGTCCGCATCTCGATGTCCGTCAGGTTGCTGTCGTTCCATAGTTCGTAGAACGGCCGGATGGGCACAATGGTATCTTCGGCCAGTTCCAGACTGTCGGCGTTGTCGATGATCTCCGCTATCCCGACGGTGTCCAAAACGGCGGTACTATCCGCTACTTGCGCACGAACGAGCACCGTGGCGCAGAGACATATGCATATGATAAGAATTTTTTTCAAAACTGTAGGGCTAATTTAAGTTCAGCACTTCGTTGCTGCTGCAAATCGTAATAAATCTGCGGTTCTACATTCAATGTGAGATCCGGCGAGATATCGAAATCGAACAGTTGCGCATCGACATAGGCATCAATGAGGCTCAGCGCATAGGCGACGATGGTGGCCAGAATGCAGTAGTCACGATAACGCCGGTAGATACTCTGCCGGTTATTGAGCGTGTTCATCCATGTGCTGGTGCCTCCGACGCTACTGAGCGTGTAGCCGTTGGGTAGAACCGCTATATAGCTCTTGCTCGCATCTTCGCTTACCGTTCCTGCCTGGCTGTCGTTGTACAGGTCGAGGTAGGCTTGTTTGTAATTGCTGTACCGGTTCTGCGTCCAGCTGATGGCATATCCGCATCCCATGAACGCTCCATAGACAATAGGAAGTTTCCAATAGGACTTGTTGTAAATCTGTCCGGCTCCAGGAAAAATAGCGCCCAGCCACACCGCTTTGATGGCATCGGGTTTCTTCGTGAGGTCGATGTAATACTTGGGCTCATCGTCCGAAGTCGATGTCGTGTCCGGGTGGTAATAGATCTGGTCCTGGGCCTTAAGCACCAGCGCCAGCATCACAAGCACTATGGTCAGCCAATGTTTCAACTCAGTTTGTTCGCTATGCGGCTCAACTCGTTCTCATCGGCAAAAGCGATAATCACTTTGCCGTTTTGTATCTTGACGCGGAGTCCCGACTTGGCACACAGGTCCTGCTCCATCTTGGTGTACGGATTCTCTTTCCTGCCTTTGGGCTTTTTGTCCTCCTGTTTGGCTTCCTGCGCCAGCTCTTCCACTTTGCGGACGGACAGTCCTTCGCGCAGGATGCGTTGGTACAGCGCCAACTGCCGTTCTGCGAAAGGCGTGGCCAGAATAGCACGAGCGTGACCCATGTCTATCTTTTTCTCCTTGATACCCACTTGTATCTCTGCCGGAAGTTTGAGCAGACGGAGGTAGTTGGCCACCGTAGCGCGTTTCTTGCCCACACGCTCTGCCATCCGCTCTTGCGTCAGGTTGTAGTCGTCCATCAGCCGCTGATAAGCCAGCGCTATTTCGATTGCATCGAGGTCCTCACGTTGTATGTTCTCGATGAGGGCCCATTCCATCACCTGCTCGTCCTCCGCGGTGCGTATATACGCGGGAATACGCTCGAGACCTGCTAACTTGCTGGCCCGGAAACGACGCTCACCGGCAATGATCATGTATGTCCCGTCACCATTGTCACGCAAGGTGATAGGCGAGATGACGCCGTGCTCACGAATCGAATCCGCCAACTCCTGCAAGGCCTCTTCATCAAAAGTGCGCCGAGGCTGGTCCGGGTTGGCTACTATGGACCGCAGTTCAATCTCCGAAATGGAGCTGCCTCCGTTGGTATCTACATGCGAGGTGTCGATCAACGCATCCAAACCTCGCCCGAGTCCTGTTTTCTTCATAACTAAAATCTGTTTCTTGCAATTACTTCTTTCGCCAAATCCCGATAGTTCTTGGCGCCCTTCGAGCTCGGATCATATTCAAGCACCGAAACGCCGTGCGAAGGAGCCTCGCTCAGGCGCACATTGCGGGCGATGACTGTGTTGAAGACCAGATCGCCGAAATGGCGTTTCACTTCCTCATAAACCTGGTTGCTCAGGCGCAGACGGTTGTCGAACATCGTCAGTAGGAAGCCCTCTATTTTCAATGCCGGATTCAGTTTGGACTTGATGATCTTGATCGTATTGAGCAGTTTGGCAATTCCTTCGAGCGCGAAGAACTCGCATTGTACGGGTATGATGACGCTGTCGCTCGCCGTAAGCGCATTGACCGTGATCAGACCTAACGACGGGCTGCAATCGATGAGGATGAAGTCGTACTCGTCACGCACTTGTGCCAGTATGTTTTTGAGCAACAGCTCACGGTGCTCGAGGTTCAGCATCTCTATCTCTGCTCCCACCAGGTCAATGTGGCTCGGGATAAGACTCAGGTTTTGTGTGTTGGTCGGCATAATGGCCGTATGGGGATCCACGCCGTTGATCAGACACTCATAGATGGTGTTGTCCAGCTCGCGGATCTCGACGCCCAAGCCCGATGAGGTGTTGGCCTGCGGATCGGCATCGATCAGCAGCACACGCTTGCCCTCTTTGGCCAACGCTGCTGCCAGGTTGATGGCGGAGGTCGTCTTGCCCACGCCGCCTTTTTGGTTCGCTAATGAAATTATCTTACTCATATCTGTTGTATAATTGTTTCTGCTTCTATTTGCCGGCAGGCATAATTGCCGTACCGACAATGGTTCGTACCGTGACAGGTGCAAGGCCTGCACTGCAAGTCGTGCCGTTGGACGATGTCTTCCGGCCGCTGTTTCCACCCTGCAAAGCCTATCATCGGATGGGTGGCGCACCAAATGCTGATGGCCCGCAAGCCCACCAGACTCGACAGGTGCTGGTTGGCGCTGTCCATACAGATCATCACATCTAACATACGCATCAGTTCCAGTTCTTCGTCCAGCTTGAGGCAACCGGCCACGCTCTCAGTACGCGGAAAGACGCTCGCCCACTGCCGTAACATCTCGCTCTCCACTTCACCGGCTCCGAAGAGGAACATACGCGTATTCTCATTCAGCGTCAGCTGCTCGATGATATCCTTGGTCACGCGGTACGGCAACATGTTCGATCGGCTTTTGGCAAAAGGTGCCAACCCAATCCATCGTCCCTCTTTCTCCCCGTACTTGGCTTTGATGCTTTTCGCGGCTTCCACTTTGACGGCCAGACTCGTGAAAGCATCGTCCGTGACCAGACCTGCCCTTGCACAAGCATCCTTGTAGCGTTCGAACTCCGTCGGTAATGGCTTCTTGCCGATGCCCCAAACGGTGATGAGGTGCTTGCGGATTCGTCCGTAATGAACGCGAGTCACATGCTTGCCGCTCAGCCTCATCAGCAGGTCAAAGACCCGTGTACGCAGCACATCCTGCAGGTCAATGACGGCATCCACTTCGTCACGCCAGCATTTCCAAAGAGCGATCACGCCTTTCCATCCGAGGTGGTTGTCCACTTCGCGAAACTCCACATTCGGCAGCGCTGTGAACATAGCCCCGAGTTTCTTCTTGCTCGCCACGATGAACTTGCTATCCGGATAGCGCCGGCTCAGCGAGGCCACAACGGGGACCGTCATTGCCACATTGCCTAAAGTCGCCAAACGGATGATCAAGTAGGTCATGTCATTTTAGTTTTTCCATTCACTCCAGGTGGCACCGAACCAATAGGTCAGCGTGTCGCCTAGCGAGTAGGGTTTGACTGCAATCAGGTTTCCGTCCACGATGTCCGTCAGTGTGGCTCCCGGGGTCTTGACACTCATCTGGATTCGACCCTGACTCGTGCTGCCGTTGTATTCGTAGTTCATCTGCGAAGCCGTCTTGTCGCTCAAGGCGTCTTCCTCGTAGAACACGTATCCAACCTCCGGTATTGTCAGGTAGTAGTCCACCGTGTCATGCAGGTAGATTCCTCCGCCGACAAGCATCTCGCCGGAATAGTCTCCGGTAAGCACCACTTCCGCCTTGTTCTGCAACTGTCCGGCTTCGGTGGTGATGGTGATGGCTTCTTGCAAGATATGTCCGTCCACCTGGAGGCTGTCGTATTCCAGACGGAAGACGAACTTCTCCGGTGTCTGTTCTACTATCTCCCATCGGTCATACGGCCCGCCTATCCATGTCCGGCCGTTGGCAAGTACCACCAAACCGCCGGCACCGCAGGTATGACCCACTTTGTAGCAGTCGAGACCTTTGCCGTAGTTGATGTGATAGGGTAGTCCAAGCGTGTTTTCCCGATAGTAAAAGCTGTCCACTATCAGTTCCGGACTCGCTTTCAGCCAAAGGTCCACACCGTTCGACGGATTTTCGGGTTTCAAGGCCGGACCGTACATACGGAAAGCCGCATACTCGTTCTCCCACGCAAAGTCATCCTTGCGCTCCGGCACAAACCGGCCGTACACTTTCGGCTGAACAGACTCTTTATGACAAGCCGTCAGACTCAGTAGTACCAAAAGGAAAAATTGAACTTTTTTCATTGTAGGGATAGTCTCGTGGTTAAACCGTGGTAAAACCGTGGTTAAACCGTACTAAAAAAATGTCTTATTTGTAACCTTCTTACTTCGGTTGTTTGCCTATGTAGGCCAATATGCCGCCATCGACATACAGGATATGTCCGTTCACGGCATCGGAGGCGTGGCTGGCGAGGAACACGGCGGGACCGCCCAACTCGTCAGGATCAAGCCAGCGTCCTGCCGGTGTCTTGGCGCAGATGAATGCATCAAACGGATGCTTACTGCCGTCAGGCTGCGGCTCGCGCAACGGAGCTGTCTGAGGGGTAGCTATGTAACCCGGACCGATACCGTTGCACTGGATGTTGTACTCGCCATATTCGGAGCAGATATTCCGCGTCAGCATCTTCAAACCGCCCTTGGCTGCGGCATAGGCACTGACGGTCTCGCGACCCAGTTCCGACATCATCGAGCAGATATTGATGATCTTGCCTTCACGACGCTCCATCATCTCCGGCAGTACCGCTGCACTGACGATATACGGCGCCACCAGGTCGATGTCTATCACTTGCTGGAACTCTTCCCGCTTCATCTCGTGCATCGGGATACGCTTGATGATACCGGCGTTGTTGACCAGGATATCGATCTGACCCACTTCCTTGTGAATCCGCTCCACGAGTGCTTTCACCGCCACCTCGTCGGTCACGTCGCATACATAACCGTACGCGTTGGTGATTCCTTCCGCACGGTAGGCTTCGGCCGCTTTGTCGATAGCCTCCTGACTCCGCGCGTTATAGATGATGGCGTTGGCGCCGGCTTGCACAAATGCCTTCGCAATAGCAAAACCGATGCCGTAACACGCACCCGTCACCCACGCGTTTTTGCCTTCCAAAGAAA
Organism: Paludibacteraceae bacterium; assembly: GCA_017448985.1. Lineage (GTDB taxonomy): Bacteria > Bacteroidota > Bacteroidia > Bacteroidales > Paludibacteraceae > Colicola. Next base: position 31,453 of record JAFSKL010000014.1, on the reverse strand, counting down.
AGATATTGTTCATACTAATTTTCCATTTTCTATTTTCAATTTTCCATTACTTCAAGTCGGTAATCCGACTGAAGTCTTGGTCACCATAGTCGAGGTTCTCACCTCCCATGCCCCATATGAAGGTGTAGTTATGCGTCGCTGCGGCAGAGTGAATCGACCACTCCGGCGACAACACGGCCTGGTTGCCTTTCATCCAGATGTGGCGTGTCTCTTCCACTTCGCCCATGAAATGGCAAACGGCCTGCTCTTCGGGCACTTCGAAATAGAAATACGCCTCCATACGACGGCTGTGCACATGTGCCGGCATGGTGTTCCAAACGCTGCCGGTGGCCAATTCGGTCATACCCATCTGCAGTTGGCAGGTCGGCAGCACCTGGTTCACTAACATCTTGTTGATGTTGCGCTCGTTGCTCATCTCCAGACTGCCCATATGTGCCACCACGGCATCCGCTTTGGTCACTTTCTTGTCGGGATAGCTACAATGTGCTGTGGTCGAATTGAAGTAGAACAAGGCCGGTTGCTGGGCATCCACGCTCTCGAACTTGACCTCTCTTTCACCGCGACCGAGGTACAGCGCCTCTTTGTAATCCAGTTCATACACTTGGTCTCCTGCAATCACACGACCCTTACCGCCCACATTGAAGATACCCAACTCACGCCGCGTGAGGAAGAACGGCGCTTTCAGCGGGTCGATAGCTTCGAGCAGCAGCGTCTCGCCTACAGGCATGGCTCCGCCTACCACCATACGGTCGTACATCGAATAGACCATGTTCACTTCGTTGGCCGCAAACACGCGCTCAATAAGGAAGTCCTTGCGCAGACGGGCTGTGTCATAACTCTTCGCGTCCGTCGGATTGGACGCATAACGTACTTCGTAATTCGTTTTCATATCTTTCAATTTTCCATTTTCAATTTTCCATTTTCCATTGTCCATTTTCAATTTTCCATTTTCGTCTTATGACGAACGGGCATCATCCATCCCAGGTTCACGCTCAGGTCCATCGGGCTTGCCATGTTGAAACGGTCGGTGATACTCGTTCCGAATACGCCGCCGAAGGAGAAATCGAACCGCACCTCCAACTCAAACACACCGGCTTTCTTCGTCCGCACATTGAACCCTGTTCCGGCGGCCATTCCCCAATCGAACGGATGGTCAATGGTCGTACTCTCGTCCTTGACGCAATAGCCGATCTGCGGACCGAGGTTGAAGATCCACCGGCATACATCGCTGCCGAAGTTGAGGTGCATCAGGATCGGCAGTTCCACATAGTGCAGGCTATGCGCCTCGCCATTTTCGGTCCAACCCCGATGGAGGTAGTCCAGCTCCATCTGAAACGCGCAGAACTTATGTCCGGCGTAGCGAAAGACGAGACCTCCGTTACCGCCCAACACACACGCCTTTGTGATGGGACTCATACCCGAAACGGCAGGATTGAACAATACGGTACTCGCACTCACGCCTCCGTGTACGCCCAACCAGTACTCAGGTGTATGCAAACGGGGTTGCGCCTCTGCCTGCATCCAGCACAGCACGCACAACGCCAGAACCGCTATGTACCTTTCGCCTTTCACCTTTCAATCACTTTCACTTGTGCGTTTTGGTGACCTCCGTCCTCCACTTGCCGCCAACGGATGTCCGATTGCAGACCGTGGTGCTCTTTCTCGCCGTTGAGCCAGGCGATGAGTGCCCTCATCAGGTCATAGCCCAAAAGGTCGTAACGGGGTGCTTCGCTCACATGTGTGCTGCCGAAGAAAGTATGCCACAAACGGTCATACGCGTCCCGATCGGCATCGGAGGTGAACACGGAGGTATAGACTTGCGGCAGGTCGATGGTCTCTTTCTGCCAGCTGTACTGACTCACCAGACGGATAGGATAGCCCTCTTGTTGCAATTTCATCAGGTGCGGCAACAGCATACGAACCTGCTGCAGACGGTCACTATGCAGGATGACGAGATTCTCCTGGTCCATGCGGAACGCATAATACGCCGAATCGTTCAGCAGGTCACGGAAGGGCAGACCCGTATAAGTGAGTCCGCGCCGTCTCATCTCCTTGCGCAGGGTCCGTATCGGCATCGTCAAGTCCGCCTCACGCACTTCCACGGCCACACAATGGACATCGTGCTTCGCTATCCATTGGCAGAGGCTGTCTGCTTCCTGCTGGTCGGTCGAATTGAACTGCAGCAAGTGCGGGTTCGTCGGCAGGTCCATGTCGTCACTGAAAGGCAGCAACAACGGCACATCATGACTGTCGCACCAAGCAGACATCCGATCTATCTGAATCGGATAGACGAGACCTAACACGCCGCGAATACTGTCCAGTTCGGTACTGTCGCACAGCTCGTTGATGCGTCGTTCGCTGCGTTCGGTGTCATACACGCGCAAGCGGTAACGAACGCTGTCGTGCTGCAGCTCATGCAAGGCCAAAAGTGCACCCTGATAGAACTCCATCATCCGTTCGGCGTTGCCGCTGCGCTTGGACTGACGGCTCTCGAACGGCAGCATCAGCGCCAGTTCCATCACAGGCCTTGCGTCCAATGCCAGGGTATCGAGAATGGCCAAGGAATCAAGCACCAGGGTGGTGTCACCAACGGCTATCGTGTCCGCCGGCACACTGTCTTTGCCCAAATCTATCTCTTTGGGCTTGTCGATGCTGTCAGGCTGTTTGATGGGTTCCTGCACCGACACTATCTCCGATTCCCGCACCGGTTTCGGCACATCCTCTCGCATTTGTTTGACGGATGTCTGAATAACGACGGCAGGTGTCTCTTTGATCACCGGACGACCCGTCGGCAGATAAATAGTCTCGCCATAGTGCAGACCCCGTTCGCGTAACTGCGGGTTCAGGCGAATAATCTCGTCTTGCGTCACATTGAAATTGACGCCTATGCGGTAGAGACCCACACCGCGCTCCACCTCATAGCGATACACTTCCTCGCCGTTGATGGTGTCCAACGGGTAGTTCAATAACTCTTGCGCGCTTGTCGGAACAAAGAACAAAGCGCAAAGAGCAATGATTATACATGCTTTATTTTTCATATTTGCGTTTTCTTACGGCAAAAACCGTGCCGCCGATGAGAGCTAAGATGGCAATCGGACTGATGGTGCTCACCAGCTGCACATTGAGCCGTTGTTCGTGTGCGCGTTGGTCATTGAGCAGACGGAGCACCACTTCTTTCTCTCGTAACGAGATCAGTCCTTCGCTGTCGGTCAGCCAAAGAACGGCGTTCGCCACAAAATCGCGGTTGCTGAACTGCATACCGCTGTAGCGGTCGTAGCCCATCGGTAAAGGCCGGTTCTTCTGTAGCTCGTTCAGCAGCACACTGCCGCTGCCTATCACCACCTGCCGTGTCCGGACACCCGTCTTGCGGATAGGTACGTCCGTCTCGATACCTTCGGGCACCATCCGATGCGCAAAAGCACTACTGAAAGCGCCTTCCATCGACACCGCCACCGGCACATACTGGTACTTGAAATCCGCCATCTCGGGATTCATGTCATTCAGGTTCACTTCACCCGGTGTCGCGGTCACACGGCTCGCCGTACTGGTAGCCAGCAGCACCCGTTTCTCTATCCCGTCATCACCACCCACGGCATCAATCGGACTGACGAAAGTGCTCATCACTTGCCCCATGTTCCGGGTGATGGCACTGCCTTGGCTGGTCAGCAACAGCGGTGCAAACGTCCAGGGCATAGGTTGCAGGTTCGGTTGCGAAGGGTCACTGCTCACGTTCACGGGTATCGGCAGGCACTGGATGTCTTGCACCAGAGCCGGATTAACCCGAACGCCGTAACGGAACAGCATGTCCGTCAGGCCCAATTCCAAGGGCAGGATAGGCGTGAAACCTTCGCTCTGCAGCACTTTTTCGCTGAACTGGACACCGTTCAAGGCCCACAGCACAGCGCCGCCTCGCATGATATATTGGTCGATCACAAACCGCTCCTCTTCGCTGAAAGCCGTCTGCGGACTAACCACCAGCACGGCCTTGTAGCCGTCGAGGATATGTGCGTCGATGGGCGGGGTGAGGCTTCCCCTATCCACCTGAAAATACTTGCTCAGCGCCGTCATCAGGTCGTAGGTGTGTGCCTCGTCGGGTTCGCCGTGTCCTTCGAGAATGGCCACCCGTGGTGTCTCGGTCTGTTGCAACAGGTGCAGGGCTTCCATGAAAGCGAACTCCAACTGCTCGATGCTGGCGTTCAGGTTCTCTTCGCCGCTGAGGCCGCGCGTGTTCTTGAGCAGCGTCACCACGGCCTTCCGCCCTTTGTACTGCATCAGCGCATAGGGATAGACGGTCGTCTGCGCTGTCTTGCCGTTCTGCTCCCGCTCGTGAATGATGATAGGACTGAGGCCTAAGGAATCTGCGATTCCATTGGTGATTGGTAATTGGTGATTGGTGATTTTGGCATACACATTCATCTCCTCAACGGTCTCTTCGGTCGCTTTCTTCAAGCGCCTAAAGCCCGCATTGAGGTCGCCGTCCAGCAGCAGCGTCACCCCTATCGGTGCGTCCGTCTGCCGGAGCAGGTTCTTCGATGCCTCGCTCAGACTATAGTGCTTGTCGTCGGTCATATCCCAACGGACACGCCACACATGCGACAGCCCAATCGCCGCCGCCACGCACACCAGCACTATGATCACACCGCGAGTCTTCACTTTTTAATCTTCTGCCAAACCTCCTCGTTGATCACTACGGGATATTTGGCACGCAGTTTCTTGATCCACTCGGCCTCCAAGTAGTCTTGATAGTCGGTCACAACCTCACCCTTGATATCGCTCCATTCCTTGGGTTGTTTCAGTTTCTGACCGATGCACTCCACGATGGGGAACTCGGGATTGGGTTCGTGCGTGGCACCATTCACTTTGAGTCCGTAGGCATCCACGGCGCTGTTCTGACCCTTGGTCCAGAGGCCGTGTTGCAGCTTCACATAGGTCACGCTGTCGCAGTTCACACGACGCGCCACATAACTCTGTACGGAGTCACGATCTGCACTGCGCAAGATCGACTTGGTCGCCCGCAGACTGCTCTTGTCCTTGGCCTGAACGATATAGCCTTTCCAATGGGGTGCATCCCATGCTTTCTGATATTTCTTCTTGTTGGCTTTGAAGAACGCTTCGAGTCCGGCCGTGTCCTTGGCGGCTTTGTCCCATACCTCACGCAGCGACACCTCGAACAGCAGAATACCGTCGTGGTACTCCTGCACTAAGTTCTTCAGTTCCGGATATTTCTCTTCGAGATGGGCATCGGCGTACGCTTTCACCTCCTCGTCACTCATCGTCTCCGGCAGCTTGTACTCGGCGCGTGCCTTACGGATGAAGCTCTTGTCGGCTTCGTTGGCACGCTCGTCACGCAGCACCTGACGCTGCACTTGAGGACGGATTGAGTCCAACGGCTGAATGCCGCGTTCGTCCTCTTTGAAGAGGATATGCCATCCGTACTGGGTGCGGAATGGTTCGCTGATCTGTCCGGGTTGGAGACTGAAAGCGCGGTCTTCGAAGTCTTTGACCATCATGCCCTTGCCGAACCAGCCTAACTCACCGCCTCTGCCGCTGCTGCCGCGGTCTTCGGACTCCACTTTGGCTACTTCCGCAAAGTTCTCAGCCGTCACCACCTTGGCTATGCTGTCGATAAGCGCTTTCTTGACCTCATTCAGCGTGTCTGCCGGTACCATCTTCATGATATGCGCCGCTTTCACCTCGCGGTGATCACGCTCCTCTTCCACGAGCACGATATGGAAACCGTACTGTGTACGGAAGACCTCGCTGATGGCACCCACGGGCGTGTTGTACACCGCCTCTTCGAGGGGATAGACATAACGGAACGGCGTGATCCAACCCAACTCGCCACCTGTCTGCTGTACACTCGGGTCGGTGCTCACTTCACGCGCCACATCGGCAAAAGCCTCCACGGGCTCACGGCTCTCTATCTCCTGCCATTTGCCTTTCACTTTCTTGCGCTCCACTTTGAGCTTGCCGAGCGTCACACGGATGTGTGCATCGTTGATCTTCGCCAATGCTTCTGCTTCGGCAGCACTGTCGGCACTCGCCGGGCACTGAATAGCTATATGTGCGGCACGACGGTCCTTGGACATGTGACGGTAACTCATCTCGATGAGGCTGTCCATCGCTGCTTCGTCCTGCAGGTACTTCGGCGTAGCCTGCGCGCGGTAGCCCTTCAACTCCTTGGCAAACGACTCTGTCGTGTCAATGCCCTGACTCTCCGCTTCCGCTACTTTGAGCTTGAAATTAATGAACATGTCCAGATACTCGTCCATCGTCTTGGGATCGACAGCACCCGCCTGGTTGTTTTTCTCATAGATGTAGAGGAACTCCTCCGCACTCACCGGCTTACCATTGATGGTCATCAAGGTCTCGCCTTGGGCCTGCATTGCAGCTACACTCATTGCTGCCACTGCGCCTAAAAAAAGAATACTTTTTTTCATTATTATAACAGTTTAACAATTTAACGTTTTAACAGCTTAACAATTTAACAGTTTAACGCTCCGTTAGAGCAAAACGCGCACAAATTGCGTGCAAAGATACAACTTTTTTTTGATATGTGCAAGCGCGCACACACTTTTTTCATAAAAAGTGCATTTTTACTGAAAAAAAGTACCCTCTTTCAACTTTCAACTTTTTTTACTACCTTTGCAGCCGATTTTGTAAAATGCAGTAAAATGTGCTTTTGAATGGACGACAACGCGCTCATATTTAGAAGTTTTGCCAGCGGCAGTAGCGGTAACTGCTATTACTTAGGCACGCGTCAACGGGGAATACTTATTGACGCGGGTATCTCGGCGCGGTCTATTCAGAAGTGTTTGCGTGAGATGGGTCTCGACTTCCAGAACATAGCGGGCGTGCTCATCACCCACGACCATGCTGACCATATACGTGCCGTAGGCACACTCGGCGAGCGGGTCAAACTGCCTATCTACACCACGGCGGAGATACATGAAGGTATCGACCGTAACTACGGTGTCCGCGAGAAACTGCGCAGCAGCCGTCGTTTCTTCCGCAAAGGCGAAGAGTGGGAACTGTGCGGCATGAAGATCAATACCTTTGGTATTAACCATGACTCGACCGACTGTCTCGGTTACTGCATCGACTATCAGGACCAGCGTTTCGTGCTCATGACCGACTGCGGATCCGTCAACGAGGATATGGAGGAGTATATCCGTTCGGCTAACCACCTCGTCATCGAGGCGAACCACGACGAACATATGTTGCTCAACGGCCCTTATCCCACCTACCTCAAAGAGCGCATCCTCAGTCCGCTGGGACACCAGTCGAACGAGGTGGCGGGTGAACTGATCGAGCGCAACTGGCACCCCGGACTGCGTAATGTATGGCTCTGCCACCTCTCGCTGGAGAACAACGACCCCGAGATAGCGTATGAGACGGTGCGTGAGTACCTCGCAGAGATAGATATTATCCCGGGTGAGGAGATCTTCCTCAAAGCCCTCGACCGCACCACGCCCAGTCCGGTCTATGTCCTCAACGACCAAATGATAGAAATGACCAATAACCAATAACCAATGACCAATGGAACGACTTGTTATTATTCCTACTTATAACGAGAAAGAGAACATTGAAGCCATCATTACCGCGGTGATGGCACTGCCTCTGGAGTTCAATGTGCTGGTGATCGACGACGGTTCGCCGGACGGTACGGCAGCTATCGTCAAGAGCCTGATGGCGGGTAAGTTCAAAGGCCGTGTACACCTCATCGAGCGTGAAGGCAAACTGGGTCTCGGAACGGCGTACATTGCCGGATTCCGTTGGGCTATCGAGCATAAGGCCGACTATATCTTCGAGATGGACGCCGATTTCAGCCATAACCCGCAGGACCTGCTCAAACTGTACGACGCGTGCGCCAACAGAGGTGCCGATCTCGCCATCGGAAGTCGTTATGTGACCGGCGTGAATGTCGTCAATTGGCCGATGGGACGTGTGCTGATGAGCTATTTCGCGTCCAAGTATGTGCGTACGGTGCTGGGCGTCGATATCCACGACACCACGGCAGGATTCGTCTGCTACCGCCGCCACCTGCTCGAGACTATCGAACTGGATAAGATTCGCTTCAAAGGCTATGCCTTCCAGATAGAGATGAAGTTCACTGCTGCCAAGTGCGGAGCCAAGATCATCGAAGTGCCTATCGTCTTCGTCAACCGCGTGCTCGGCACCTCCAAGATGTCCGGAGGTATCTTCTCCGAAGCACTGCTTGGCGTCATCCGTCTCAAAATGTCCTCATGGTTCAGAAAATACCCCAAACTATGACTTTAGAACAACACTTATCGGTATTAGTCAAATCCGCTGTCAAAGCTCTCTATAACATCGACGCCGAAGACAGCCAGATTCAGTTGCAAAAGACCCGTCCGGAATTCGAAGGCCACATCACGCTTGTGGTCTTTCCTTTCGTCAAACTCGCCCGTAAAGCCCCGCAGGTCGTCGGAGACGACATTGGTAATTGGTTATTGGTCAATGGTGAAAAGCTGATCGCCAAATTCAACGCCGTTCAGGGCTTCCTCAACCTCGTCATCGACGATGCCTTCTGGGTAAAACAGCTCGAGGCCATCGATGCCGACGACAACTATGGTCAACTCCAACGACCAACGACGAACGACCAACGACCTCTCATGATGGTAGAATATAGTTCCCCCAACACGAACAAACCCCTGCACCTCGGTCATGTCCGCAATAACCTCTTGGGCTATTCGATAGCCAAGATTCAGGAGGCGAACGGATGGAAAGTGGTCAAGACGAACATCGTCAACGACCGAGGCATCCATATATGCAAGTCGATGCTCGCGTGGCTCAAGTTCGGTAACGGCGAGACGCCCGAGTCGTCCGGCAAGAAAGGTGACCACCTCATCGGCGACTACTATGTCCGGTTCGACAAGGAATACAAGAAACAGATAGCGGAACTGATGGCGAAGGGTATGGACGAAGAGACCGCCAAACGCGAGGCGCCGCTGATGCTCGAGGCACAGGACATGCTCCGTAAGTGGGAGGCCAATGACCCTGAAGTGCGCGCCTTGTGGGCCAAGATGAACAGTTGGGTCTATGCCGGTTTTGACGAGACCTACCGTCGCATGGGCGTCTCCTTCGATAAGATCTACTACGAGTCCGAGACCTACCTCGAGGGCAAGTCGGAAGTGGAGAAAGGTCTCGCTTCCGGTGCTTTCTACCGCCGCGAGGACGGTTCTGTGTGGGCTGACCTGACCAAGGACGGACTCGACGAGAAACTGCTGCTCCGCTCCGACGGCACCTCCGTCTATATGACCCAGGACATCGGTACCGCCAAGCTCCGTTTCCAGGACTATCCCATCGACAAGATGGTCTATGTGGTGGGTAACGAACAGGAGTACCATTTCAAAGTGCTGTCCATCCTGCTGGACCGTCTCGGCTTCCCGTTCGGCAAGGAGCTCGTCCATTTCTCCTACGGCATGGTTGAACTGCCCAACGGCAAGATGAAGAGCCGTGAAGGTACCGTGGTCGATGCCGATGACTTGATGGACAAGATGGTCGAAGACGCCAAGGAGATCTATCTCCAGAAAAATGACCAATCACCAATGACCAATGACCAATGCGACCAAGTCGCACGAATGGTCGGACTTGGCGCGTTGAAGTACTTCATACTGAAAGTCGATCCGCGTAAGAATATGCTCTTCAATCCCGCCGAGTCCATCGACTTCAACGGTAACACGGGCCCGTTCATCCAATACACCTATGCCCGCATCCAGTCGGTTTTGAGAAAAGCGGAAGCTCGTGATCTCGAGATCTCGATATTTCGAGATCTCGAAGAGAAAGAACTCGCGCTCATCCAACGGCTTTGCGAGTATCCCTCCATCGTTCGCACGGCCGGAGACGAGTTCTCGCCCGCGGTCATCTGCAATTACGCCTATGCCCTCGCGTGCGACTTCAACTCGTTCTACCACGACCTGAGCATCCTCAACGAGCCCGACGCGTCCAAACGGGCGCTGAGGCTGTTGCTGGCCAAGAACGTAGCCAAAGTGCTGCGCTCCTCCATGTCGCTCCTCGGTATCGAAATGCCTGACCGCATGTGATCTATGCGCAGGACTCTGCTGACCATAGGACTGCTTTTACTCTCGCTCTACAGCTTCGCGGATTCGTTGCTGCAGGGTGGAGTGACGGGTGCTCCGGGCTGGACCGGCAGAGCCTTCGGACAGCGTTATGTCATCACCATCGTAGGCTGGCAACCCGCTCCAACGACAGGCTCTGTCCCGCAAGGACCAACGACCGACCTGCTGCTGGGCGTTTTCGAGGGTGCTAACCGACCGGATTTCATGGACGCGGTGCCGCTCCATATCATCACCGAAGCCTCTGCCACCGGACAGATGAACTACGCCCGCATCAACTGTTCCCGCGGGTTTCAGTATGTCCGTTTCGTGGCACCGGAAGGAAAGGAAGACCGGCTGCCCGAGCTCGAGTTCTACGGCGACGCCGGTGCGGGTGACGACGGCCAGCTGTGTCAGCTGACCAACCTCCCGACTGTCTCTATACACACGCGCGATAATAAGGTGCCGTACGACAAAGAGCACGAGATCGACTGCTTCATCTCCGTCATCTCCAACGACGGACGCACACTGCTCACCGACTCCGCCACCATCCGCGAACGGGGTAACGCCTCCCGCTCGTTCCCCAAGAAACCCTACCGCATCAAGTTCGCCCACAAGCATCAGGTGCTCAATGCGCCGGCCAATGCCCGCAAGTGGACGCTCATCAATAATTATGGCGACAAGACGCTCATGCGCAACCAGTTGGCGTTCGAACTCAGTCGTCGCATGGGCCTGCCCTACACCCCTTTCTGCGCCTATGTGGATGTGCTGCTCAACGGCGACTATAAGGGCTGTTACCAGCTCTGCGACCAGATAGAGGTGCGCAAGAACAGGGTCGATGTGACCGAGATGACGCCGCGCGACAATGCCGGTGAGGCGCTCACAGGCGGCTATTTCATCGAAGCCGACGCCTATGCCTACGAAGAGAAATCGATGTTCTGGTCCGACAAAGGCACCGGCGTCACCATCAAATCGCCCGACGAGGACAGCATCACCTCACAACAGACTGACTATATCCGCAAGCAGTACAATCGCCTCGAGAGCAACTGGAAAAACAACCTCGACCTCAATACCTTCCTTCGCCATTTTCTGGTGGGCGAACTGTCCGGTAACACGGACACCTATTGGAGCCTGTTCCTCTACAAGCGGCGCAGCAACGACACGCTCTTCGTCGGACCCGTGTGGGACTACGATCTCGCGTTCGACAATGACGACCGCACTTATCCTGTCAACAACAAAAACGACTATATCTACCGCTCCGGAGGCAGTACGACGGGCTATCTCCGGACGCTCGTGGACAAGATAGTGGTCAATGATGCCGGTGCCAAAAAGCAGCTCGCCGAACTATGGGCATCGGTTCGTATGGGTGGCCTGACCGAAGAAGCCATGACCGCTTATGTGGACGAACAGGCGGCGCTGCTGGAGCAGTCACAACGGCTCAACTTCATCCGTTGGCCGATCATGAACAAACGCGTCCATCAGAATCCCAAGATCTGGGGCTCGTACAAGGCGGAGGTGGATAATGTGCGCCGGTTCCTCACCAACCGCATCCAGTGGCTCGACCGCAAACTGGGTTTCGACGCCTTCCGCCTCGCCCTTGATCCATCGCCCTCCCTTGAGGGGAGGGACGGGGAGGGGTTGAAGCGGCTTGTCAACGGCCAGTTGCTCATCGAAGCCAACGGACATCTCTATACCCCGCAGGGCCAACAAATACGATAATACACAAAAAAAAGGAACCCCGTGAGGAGTTCCTTGTCGCTCTGCGACGCGAACCACTAAGCGTCGTAAGACGCGTTAAACTGTTAAACGGTTAAAACGTTAAACCGTTAACCATGCGGAACTAACAATTTAACAGCTTAACAATTTAACGATTTAACGAAAAAAGCGCTTTGAGCGCTTTTTTCTTACTGTACTGTTGTTCCGCGGGTGTCGTAGATGGTGCCGTTGGAAATGATATAGACAGCGCCGTCCATGATTATCTTACGGGTTTCGTCTTGGTCCACGCACAGATTTTCGATACCCTGGATTGTCACCTCATCTTGCGCCGTTTGGACTGCTGTTTGCAAGGCGGTGATGGCTTGGTTGGCATCCTGCTGGTCCGACAATTTATCCTTCATGACACTCTCCGCCTGAAGAATGGCGTCCAGCAGTTGCGTGGCTATCTCGGGATAGTCATTGCGTATCTCGTTATAGAGCGTATAGGCCGAATCGATGGCGGCTTGCAAGTCCGTCATGTCAGCGGGTTCCATCAGTGTCACCAGACGGACGCTATAGCCTTTGCTTTGATAGGCGATTGACTCTTCGGGATCTTTGATTCCGATGCCGTATTCATTGGCCCAGAAACCGAGATAACTCGCTTGATATTTGTCTTCCATATAATCCGACCAATAGCAACCTCTCAGGTTGTCAATCTTCGAGCGTTCGCCTTCAGCGGGGAGGAAGACAGCACCGGCAGCTTCCATGGCAGCCCAATCGTCAACGGTATAGGCGTTGGTGGCATAGCCGGCAGCATAGCCTTCTGTGAACGAGAGGCCTTCCGGCAGTTGCCATTTCTCCGGCAGGATGATGAGCCCGTTGGTACCGTCGATGTTACCGAACGCGTGGGGGTATCTACGAAAGAGGTAGTACCAGTTGTAGCTGTCCAGATTGCGCCATTTGCCGGGCTCGTTGCCTCCATTGGAAATGGCGTTGTAATCACCAAATTTGTAATAGCTGTGCGCGCCTTCTTCCCAAAAGGTGGGATCGACATTGTACAATATGTTCGCAGGGGCATAAGGAGCCATGCTTCCGTATCCGCTGGCGCCGAAGTTGAACAGACTGATCCATCCGTCATAGGTCTCGGAGGCGTTGAGGTTGGCGCTGCCGATGGTGTCCCACTGATGCGGCGCAAAGCGCCATACACCTATCGCGGCGTCTTCCAGCACCGTGGCATGGGTGCCGGCCATGGCGTTATATTGGAGGTTGCCACTCGAGAACTGAACAACCATTGTGCAGTTGCTTCCTTCACAATCGACAATGAACTTGCCCGGCAGGGCGCCTTCGATAGCCATCATGGTGCCTGCGCACAGCAGCGCGGCGAAGAGAATAGAGATCTTTTTCATAAAACCAATTATTTATTTTCGCATTTTCACATTTTCACATTTGGTTATTTGACCAGTTTACCGGTAGCGTCGTAGATCCTATCGCCGATGAGGATATACAGCGTGCCCTCATGGAGGATCTTTTGACCAACCAAGCTTGATTGGTCAATATTGTCGATGCCGGTGCCGGTGTCGTTCTTGTATTGGGCGGTGAAGGTGGAGGGTTGGGTGATGGCGAGGATCTTGACGATATCGGAGGCAAGGGTGGTGCCGTTGTAGTCCCATCCGAGGAAGGCGTTGCCCTCAACGGTCGGTATCTCTGGCACGGAAGAGGTCTTGCCGTGCTCCACGGTCTGCTCGTCGTTCTTCCAGGTCTCGCCGTCAGCGAGCAGGTACCGGAAGGTGACGGTGTACTGATTGGTCTCATAGACGGCCGTGAAGAGCCAGTCGATGTTGGTCTTCCAAGGCTGAGTGGAGAGCTCTTCGAAGGTCATCGTTCCTTCGACTATGAACACCCATTTCCAGGTAACGAAATGTTTGCCTTCGATGACGGGCAGTGACTCCTCGGTGAAGTCGCCAAAGTCAATGGGCTGGTCATAGGTAACGGTGATCTCTTTGGTCAGTTCGGTCACGCCGTCGGAGTCGAGGTACTTGAATGTGACGGTGTACTGGTTGGGCTCGTAGATGGTGCAGAACGCCGTATCTTGCGTGATGGGCACATTGGTGCGGATATCCTCGTCGCTATAGAGGTCCTCACCCATAGCACCGTTGCTCCAGGTCTTCCAACCCTTGAAACTATAGCCGGTGAGGGGCGATGTGGAGGGCGGAGTGGCGTACTCATCCGGATGCACATAAGCGACGTTATTGGCCAGATAGCCATTGGTAGCGAGATCGTACTGATAGAAAATGACGGTGTAGCGGCGCGTGAAATATCCCGGTGCCTCGGTACCGCCGTCCGGACGTGCGTACTCGATGTCGCAATGCAACATGTCGTACTTGGTGCCGGCACCTCCGACGAGCGAGGTACAGCCGTAGAAGATATCGTTTTTGTGACTGATCTCGTCGGCGTTTTCGGCAAAGTCGATATTGCTATAGATGGTTTTGAGGGCTGAGCAGTTGAGGAATAGGAAACTCATATCTTCGGCGTTGAGAAGCATGTATTCGGGCAGGTCGATACTCTCCAAGGAGATGCAACCTGCGAACATGCCTTGCATATTCCACGCCGAGCTCATGTCCCACATGCTGAGGTTCAGCTCTTTGATGCCGGTGCAAGCGCCGAACATAAGGGCCGTGTTGGTAGCATTGACCGTATTGAGGTAGTCGAGGTGCTCTATCTCGGTGAGTTTGGAGAAACCGTAGAACCACTCTTTGATGGTAACGGGTTTGGCGTTCTTGACGGTCTCGTCAAACACCACTTTGGTGACCTTGGCGGCCATCGATTCCTCGTCCGAGGTGATTTCATACCAGTCGTTGGGCGTGATACCGCTGTTGGTTTCTATGTAGGGGTCATAATGAATGGTGAGCGTGCCCTCGTCCAATGCGCCGTAGATCTGGGTCATGGGCGATATACGGAAATAGCCCGGGTTGCCCTCCTCATCAAAATGCGCCATGGTCACATCTTTAGCTTTGTCCTCGCTGTAGGCCGTTCCCATGTCGCCCACCACACTGTTGCAGTTCTCAAACATATAGGAGGAAGTAGCGAGGTTGGTGGCCATCGTTGCCCAGTCGTTGCTGTAGCAATAGATGAAGGCGAGGTTGATGCAGTCATAGAACATATAGTCCATATGCTCCACATTGCTCACGTCGAAATGATTGAGGTCCAGCCTGTTCAGTTCTCCGCAATCGGAGAACATATAGCTCATGGTTGGTGACATTTTCGGTATTGAAATAGTCGAGGTCGAGCCGTTTGAGGGAGCGGCATCCGGCGAACATATCTCTCATGTCGGTGACATTATCGGTCTTGAAGTCCGAGCCGAACTCAATAAGCCGCAGTTCCGCACAACCGCTGAACATATAGCTCATGTCGGTCACCTTGTCGGTCTTGAACGAGCTGAGGTCGAGTTGGACGAGGCGGGTACAGCCGGCGAAGAGCGAGAGCATGCTCACTACATTGTCGGTGTTGATATAGTCGAGGTGCTCTATCTTCTCGGCGTTGGGGAAATTGGCGAACCAGAAGCTCATATCGGTCGGTTTGAGGTCCTTGAGTGCCTCGTCGATCACGATGCTCTCCACGGCCTCGCGTTGCGCCTCGGAGAAACCGCCGTGTTCCTCGGCCAGGATCCACGATGAGTTGCCTTTGTTCTTCTTGATGTTGATGTCGTAATGGAGGGTCATGGTCTTGCCGTCCTCGGAGAGGGCGGCGTAGAGGACGGGTAGAGGCTTGGCGGTGAAATAGCCCGGGTCATCGGAAGCATCCACATGCGCAAAGTCCTCATAGTACTTACCGTCTTCCACTTTCGTCCCTCTGCCGCCTTCGAGGCTGGTGCAGCCGTTGAACATATTGTTCGCCGCCAACAGGTAGGGCAGCTCGCGGAAGTCCGTCGCGCAATAGATGGTGGTGAGTGCGCTGCAGAGGCCGAACATATTGTCCGCTTTCACCAGACCGATGAAATCGAACGTCCGCAGGTCCAGTTCCTCAATTTTCTCGCAGCCGAAGAACATATCGCTCATGTCCATCACAGCGGTCGTGTTCAGGTAGTCGAGGTGTGAGAACTCGGTGAGCTCTTCAAACCCGCTGAACCAGCCTGACGTGCTTGTCGGACGCGCATCCTTCATTGTCTCATCAAAGATGACCATGTTTGTGCCGCTCTTGACGTCGGACGATGCCTTCCATTCGTCGATGGTGTAGTCGTATTCGGTGCGGTTGCGGTCGAAATAGAGGGTGAGCACATGGCCTTGTTCATCGCCTATGTACTTGCCGTATATCTCGCGCGGGTTCTTGGAGAAATAGCCCGGTTGCTCGCTGTCCGGACCTTGGTCGGGACGGGCATAGGACTTATCCAGCGGGTTGCCCTCGATGGTGGTGCCCATCTCGCCCGTCAGACGGGGACAGTTCTTGAACATGTCTTCCGACTCGACGATGTTGTCCTGCTTGGCCATGTTGCCCTTGAAGAGTATCTCCTGCAAGTTGTTGCAGTCTTGGAACATTTTGGAGCTATTGGTCACTGCCGTTGTGAATATACTCCGCAGGTCGAGCGTCGTGAGTTTCTTGCAACCATTGAACATATACTCCATGGTCGTCACTTTCTTGGTGTTGAACTGCGAGAGGTCGATCGCTTGCAACTCCGAGCAGTTCGAAAACATAGCATACATGGAGGTCGCGTTTTCGGTCGTGAACTTGTCGCCGAACATGATATACCGCAGTATAAAGCAGTTGTGGAACATCGAGCTCATCGAGGTCACATTGGCGGTGTTGAAGTTCGACAGATCCAGTGTTTGAAGCCTGATGCTATTTTCAAACATGCCGTATATATCCTTAGCTCTGCTCACGTCCAGATGGCTCAGATCGATCGATTCCAGCTTGGCGCAATTGGAGAACATA
Source organism: Paludibacteraceae bacterium (assembly GCA_017448985.1). Classification (GTDB taxonomy): domain Bacteria; phylum Bacteroidota; class Bacteroidia; order Bacteroidales; family Paludibacteraceae; genus Colicola. The sequence continues at coordinate 14,756 of JAFSKL010000014.1, read as the reverse complement.
GACCTCATGTGTACCCCCTCGGAGGTGTTGAGGTTCTCCATGCCGATAATCTTCTCCACGCTCGCGAAGTCGTTGAAGAAGAATTCAAAGTCCACGCGCGCAGCGTTCTTCATCGATGGCTCGATTTGGATGACCTTGAACCCGTCGCGCCATGTATCATATGCGTTCGTTCTCCATTCCGGGAAGGGTATCTTCCCGTCGCTTATCGAGGCGGCATTATAGAAATCCCAACGGACATGGAGTGTGTCGCCGTTGTCGCTCGGCTGGCCAAACACGCGCAGCGGCGCGGCTTCGTCGTTATAGGAGACGCTAAACTTGGTGATGCGGATCTGTCCGTTTTCGCCGTTGCCCTTGACGCGGAAGATCATCGTCTTGTCATCACCGGCTAACACAGGGATACCGCTCTTGACTTCTTTGCCTCCGTAGGTGAGGATGGCATTGTTGGTGGCGGTGAAGTTGAAGGAGACAAGTCCCAGGAAATTGCCATTCTTGGCCTTGACGGTCACCACCGCTTCGTCCTTCTCGTACAGACGCCAGGTGTCGCCGCCGTAGATCTTGCCGTTGTTGCCCACTTTGTTGACGGAGATGGAGAACTCGTTGTCGTAGATGGTCTCTATCTGCTGGCCGTCGGCGTAGTGTTTGTACATGTCCTCATCGTTGATGCTTTTGGTCACGGTGTAAGTAGCACCAAACGCGGAACTCATCATTGCTGTTGCCATCAAGGCTGTAAGCAGAGTAAATAGTTTTTTCATAATAGTTTTGAGTTTTAGTATTTAGTATTCAGTATTCTTATCTCGCGTTCGTTCGAACGATTATTTCAGTATTCAGTATTTAGAACGGGTAGCCGATACCGAAGTTGAGTCGGAGGGCGTCGAGTGCGGAGGGCATATTGAAATAGGTGTTGATGGGTTGCGAGTAGTCGGTGTGCCCCTCTTTATCGTAGCGGTAAGTCTGGTAGGGTGCGTGGATGCCGACGCCCAGGTCGAGACGGATGACGAGTCCGTCGATGTCGAGACGGAGACCGGCACCGGTGCCAAGCGCTATCTGTTTGGCCCATTCGGGGTTGTCGAGGATGCCGTCATACAGCGTCTCGGACAGCCCCAAGCGCTCGATATAGTCCTCCATTCCTGCGGCTTTGAACAGGCTGACGGCCGAGTACCAGTTCCACACATTACCCGCATCGACGAAGGCGGCTCCGTAGAGCTTCCACACGATGGGGAAACGGAACTCGAAATTGGCCTCGAGCTTGACATCGCCCGAATGGAAGAAGTTCTGATTATACTTGGTCGAATAGAAGTTACCGGGTCCATAGGCATAGGGAGCTGCGGCGCGGAGGCTGTTGGGACCGCCGGTGTAGAAGGCCTCGGAGAGCGGCGTGAAGGCCGAGTTGCCGAGCGGGACATTGGCTCCCGCAAAGAGGCGCGTGGCGACCGAGATCTTATCAGTGAAGTTGAACCGGTTGCGCAGCTCCGCCGACAGCTTGACGAACTGGTTGAAGGTGATGCTGCCCAGCGGTTTGTCCTGATCGTTCCACTTATGTCCGAAAATGCAATAGACGGCGTTGATGAGGTTGCCCGACTCCTTGACGCCGAGGTTAATGGCCGTGTTGACACCCCGTTTGGAGCGGTAGTCATTGTACATGAAGGTATAGGCGATGGAGGGCACGAACTCGTCTCCGGCAATGACCTTGATCAGCTGCGGGTACTCCGCCGCTTTGTCATAGAGGCTGTCCGACTCGGCTTTCATCCTAACCACGGAGAGCGAGAAGGGCGTGAAAGCATGGGTGATGAACTTGCTATTGGGCGAGTGGATGAAATAGGTGAACGATCCGGAGAGCTTGTGTACGCCGTAGCCGCCGGCTATGTTCTCGTACTGATAGCCGAGCATGTACCGTGTGCTGCCCTTCGGGTTGTTGTCGCCTGTCCAATGGAGGTAGGGGAAGACGAGCGACGCGTTGGCGCCTAACTTATAGGTGTCGGTCTTCTTCGGATCGCCAGGGTGGCGGTCCCGCAAGGCCCAGTAATAAGCTCCGTTGCCCTTGATGGTGAAGGTCTCGCCGCGGCCTAACAGGTTCTTAACCGATGTTTTGAGCGTCAGGTCCGGACCCAGACTGTTGTTCGAGCGGTAGGCCACACCCGCATCGGCTGAGAGGTTGTAGGTGCGGGTGATGGAGTCTCCCTCGATGGACGAGCGGATGAGAGGCGACCGGACGAAGGAGGTCTTGGTCCAGTCCTTCGTGGCGCGCACGGCCAGACCGGACTTGTACAACTCGCCTTCGAGGATATTGTTGTAGTCGCGCTGCGAGTACAGGCGCAGGAAGACATCTTTGTCTTTGACCAGCTTGAAATCCGCGGTAAAGCTGTTGAACAACCCGCTCGACTCGTTTACCTCGGGGTTGTCGGTGATGGTGGAGCCCAGCGTAAGGCGCAGCCGCTCTTTGAAGAACGACTTGCTGATGGATATATTCATGTCGTTGGTCTCGCCGGTGGCGTGCTGGGTCTTACCGCTGCTGATGTCGATGTCCACTATCTTGCCCAGTTTGGAATTGGACATGGCGGCATTGATACGGCTGTTGATGATAGACGAGAGGGCATATCCTCCGCGTTGCGCCGCCACATTGCTCTCGCCTACGTACATGCCTGTGGCCAAGAGCGTGGCAGCCAAGCCTTCGCGCGTCTCTTCGTCCACCGATTCGAGTTCCTGCGTGATGGTCTCGTCGTTAGGCGCTTCGAGGAAGAAACCGATGCTCTCCAGGCCGATCGAGTCCAACACACCGTTCACGCGCACACCGGTGAGGAAATCGACACGACGCGTCTCCTCATCTTCGGACTCAACGTCCGCTTTCACTTGCTGCGAGGCGGAGACATTGAGCATCGTCTGCCCGAGAGGTCCGTTGAAGGTGACATGACTGCCCGAATCGACATGGAACGGCATCACGGGGTAGAGCTTGGGCGAATAGCGTATGAAACCGTCGTCCACATTGATGCGTCCGCCGAGTGAGAGCGGGTCTTCTTCCGCCAACTGATACTTGACATTAACCTTGCCGTAGGGCTTGACTTGGGCGAGGTTCTTCTTGTCGATGGGGTAGGTGATGTCGGTCGTCTGCAGGATGGTGACATCCACATCGGCGACGATGCTGTCCAAGGGCCCGGTGACACGACCGCGTATATCCGTGGCCAGTTCGCCATAGACGGGTATGGGACCTCCTTGCGGCAGTTTGGCCGGTGCAAAACTGTCAGCCTCGAGCGTCACATCCACGCGCATACTGTTTAGGTCGAGCCCTCCGGTGAGGGCCAGGTAGGTGCTGTCGGCGCCGTAGATGGGCAGGCCGTTCAGGTCCACGTGGTTATGGATCATGGTGATGGGTGTCTCGCCGAGTCCGAGGCTCACTTGGTAGGGCGTGTACTCGGCACTCAAACCCAACGGGAGCACTTCGGCGGAGATGTCCGTCTCATTAGGCAGCCCGTCCACGGACGCCGTCGCCCGCACCGCACCGCGTAGCGCTATGTCAGGGAGCGAGACGAAGCTGTTGACCAGTTCCAAGGGGATGGCTTCCGTATGCACATCTGCGCGGAGGGCGTTGGCATAGAGCTTGGACGGCGCCAGGTGCATGTCGACGGCGTGGCTGCCCAAGGCGGTGCTGTCATAGACGACGCTGTCGAGCGTGAGTCGTCCTTCGCCGTGCAGTTCCCGTCCTTTGCGCTGCAGGTTGAGACGCAGCGCAGCATCGGTCTGCAGGCCGTGGAAAGAGGATGCCCCGTCGGTCAGATGGGATTCGGCCGTGAGCGAGGCATCGGTCTGACCCTCTGTCATGGCTATGTCCAGGTTGGCCTGCGCAGGCGGAAGGCGAAGGAAATTGTCATTGGTCGTTTGTCGTTGGTCGTTGGGAAGTTCAGGTGTGGAGGCGGATATGGCGAGGCCCGTCTGCTGCCCATCGGAAGCCAAGGCCATGTTGAGCCGGTTGATGTCCAGCCCCATACGGTCGATGAACGGCTGAGCAGGGCTGCCGTGTGTCAGTTGGAGGGCTATGTCGAGAGCCGGAATGAGCCGACGTAGCGTGTCGAGCATCGTCAGGTCCTGCAGCGAGGTGAGGGGCTGCATGATGGTCGAATCGCCTACCGCGTTCAGGAGAGGCTGCAGCTTGTCCACCAGTTTGAGTACATGCATCGGGCTGTTGGCACTCAGGTTGAGCCCCTCGGTGTTCATGTTCAGAGCCGTGGTGCTGTCTGTTGCAAAATCAAGGCTCAGCAGGTCGGCTCTTATGTCCTCGCCTGCCACATGAGCGCGCAGTTGGTGCACTTGGGAATGGTAGTCCACGCTTATCTTTTCGGGCTTCATGAAGTCGGACACGCTGAACTGATGCTCGGTGCTTCCCGTAACCCGTAACCCGTCATCTGTCATCGCAACGGGCAGGTGGAGCGTTCCGTCCACGGTCTTGTCCGCCAACTCGGCGTCGAGGTTCAGACCGGACACGTTGATGTTATCATAGATGGCATCGGTGAGTTGCAGGTGCACCTTGCTCGTCATCGCCCGTGACGACAGGTCGATACCCTTACCTTGGGCATCGAGTGCACCGGCTACCACCACATGGGTGCTGTCTTTCATGAACGCGCTGATGTCCACGCGCTCGACGTCCACGTGCATGTCGTACGACTCGTCGTCGATGTCGTAGAACCCGCGGAGTCGTGCCTGACTGCCTTGGTACACCGCGTCACCGACCACATCCACGCGCATCGTCTCCAGGTCCAAAGCCGTGGCCTGCAGGTCTGCTTCGGCACCTATCTCGCTCGACCGCGCGTGGAGGCCTCGGCTCGTGATGAGGCTGCGCTCCAGGTCCACTCTGGCATCTCCGTAGAGCGTGTCAAAGGGGATGAAGAGGCTGCCCAGGCCGAACGACGTGTTGCCTATGTCCAGGCGCCGCGCATCATAGACGGAGCCGCCTACATCGGCCAGCACATTGGTCTCCAATGACGCGGCTTTGATGTTCATGTCCAGCGGCGTGAGACGGAAATGGATATTGCGAATCTGCGCGTCCGGCACCTCGAAGGCCATGAGCGTCGGTGTCGTGTCGTGGGCCGTGGTGTCCGGAGGCGTGTCCCTAAGGTCGATGCCGACGAACGCATCGTCCAGCTGCAGACCATGCAGCGGAAAACGGCCTTGGGCCAACACCAAGCCGGGACTCATCACATCCAGCAGCCCGACGATGGCATCGATGCCGACGGCCTCGATCATGTCGCCGGAGTGGAAAGTGGTCGTTTCCAATCGAAGCTCTTCCACTTCGATCGGAATAGAAGTGAGACCGGCTCCGCCTGTGGGACCGTTTTCACTGTGAGAAGTGAGGGCTTTCGCCTGCAGGCGTAAGGTGCGCGCGTATAAAAGAGTGTCCTGACCGCGGTGACCGACGAAGATACTGTCTATCTCGATGCGTAGCGGCAGGTCTTCCTGCCCTTTGTAGGCACGGTAGAAGAGCATGGGCGAATGATGAACGGGCGAGAGATAGATGCGTCCGAGGTCGATGTCCCAATCGGTCTGCTCGTTGGCGAGGATCAGACCCTGCTCCAACGCAGACTCACGCACCGAAGGCACATACAGCACGCACACCGCTACTGCCAATAGCAGCAATACAATTCCCGTTACGATACCTGCCAGCGTAAGCGGAATCTTCCACCATAAACTCTTCCTATCCCCTTTCACCTTTCACCTTTCAGAAGTTTTTCTGCACACCGAATTTCAGACCGTAGAGACCGGGCGTGAACTGGTTCGCTATCAGGTTGCGCAGTTTGCCGGAGAAAATAATGACATCGTTGGTGTACTCGTTGTATCGGTTGCCTTCAATCGGGTCCTGATAGAAGAAAGTCGTACCGCTGTAGCCGAGACTGAGTATCGAGAAGAAGATCTGGAAAGTACTCTTGCGGTTGAAGCGGTAGGTGATGACGGGCGAAACCTGCACGCCATAGGTCACGCTGTAGCGCAAGCCGTCGTAGTCCGTGCCTTTGACCTCTCCGCTGGCCACAGTGGGAAACTCCATGCCGGTGTACAAGTGCGCCTCCAGCCATATGCCCAGTTTATCGTTAAACATGCTTTTCATCCGATAGCGCAGATAGGGCGTCACTTGCCATGAACCTTGATGCACACGGAGATTGGAGGAATAGGTCGTGTCTTGAAGATTGACGTTGTAAGAGGTAGCCATATTGGCATAACTGCCGCCGAAGCGCATACCCAGGTACAGGCGCTCCTTCAGTTTCCAGCCTATCTCGGGCTCCAAAGCTATCGACCAACCATTCTCTTTGCGTTCCGAACGCGAGTCATGGTGGAAATAGATATCGAAGGTGTACCCGTAGTAGAGTTTCTTTTTCCACACAGGCACCTTCTCTTTTACCGGCGCTACTTCTACAATGGTGTCAGCCACGGTGCGCGTCTCACCGATGACCGTAGCTACGCCACCCAAACCGGCCGCCAGAGGATCCGTCTCCTGCGCCCACGCCGTGACAGCCAATGCCACCGCTATTATTAGCACATTAATCCTATGCATCTTTGGTTTCGTCTTTCTTATCGCTTTCGGCATTTTTCGGAGTGCTCGGAAGCACCTCGTCACTTTGTTCCTTCTTGTCGTTCTCACTCATGTTCGTGTAGAAGAGCTTGACGACACGCTTGGTGACGATTGTATGACGCAGCGCGTGTTGCACTTGGTCGGCATGGGACAGGAACTTATCTTCGTCAGAACCCGTTGCGGCCTGTTCCGCCAATTCCACATCCTTCTCACGCTGGTCGATCTTGCTGCGGAAACGACCCGAAGCGTGCTTGTACAGGAAGTTATAGCACGGCACGGTAGCCTTCATGATATACGGCGTGAGGAAAGTGGTCAACACGGATGCAGCCACGATGATGGGATAGATAGCGGGATCGGTCACGCCGAGCTTGCTTCCCAAGGCAGCGATGATGAACGAGAACTCACCTATCTGCACGAACGAGAAGCCCGTGGACATAGCGTCCTTGAAGGTCTCGCCGCCCCACCAGCAACCGAGGGTACCGAACACGATCATGCCAATGATGATGACGAAGGAAACGAAGAGGATCGACGGCCAGTACTCCAGCAGCGACGAGGGATTGATCATCATACCCACGGAGACGAAGAAGATAGCAGCAAACACGTTCTTGAGCGGCGCCATCAAGTGCTCGATGCGGTGCGATTCCAGCGTCTCTGCCAGCACCATACCCATGACGAACGCACCCAGAGCGCTACTGAATCCGGCTTCCTCTGCGGTCAGCACCATACCAAGGCACAGACCCAGCGAAAGGATGATGAGCGTCTCGTCGTTGAGGTACGGACGCACTTTGCGGATCAGGGTAGGGATAACGAGGATGCCGACCACGAACCATACGACCAGGGTGATGGCCAATACACCTACTTTCTTCAATAGCTCAACGCCCTCGAAACTGTTCTTGACAGCAATACTGGACAGCAACACCAACAGCACCACGGCCACGATGTCCTCAAAGATGAGGATACTCGTGGCGCCCTTCACAAACCGCGCCTTGCTCAGTCCTGCCTCGTCGATGGCTTTCATCACGATGGTGGTACTGGACATACAGAGCATAGCTGCCAGGAAGAGCGAGTTCATGTTGTCCAACTCCGCCCATCGGCCCACGCCGTAACCCAACACCATCATACCGATGATGATGGTGGCAGCGCCTACGATGGCCACCTTGCCGCTCGAAACGAGGTTCTTCAGCCGGAACTCGAGACCGATGCAGAAGAGCACGAAGAGCACACCGATGTTGCCCCATGCCTCTACGTTCTCGTGGTTAACCAAGTTCTCACCGAACAAGTGAGGGCCTACTAAAATACCGGCTACGATGTAACCCAACACCACCGGTTGCTTCAACAGTTTGAACAGCAGGCTCACGATGCCTGCCGTGATCATCAAGATGTATAAATCGTGTACCATAACAAAAATAATAAAATAGTAATTCGGCGGAAAACCAATCCCGCCGAACCTAATTGGAACAATTTACTTGTTCACAACGAATTTGATTTCTTCGTTCTGACCGCGGTGCAAATCAACGGTTTTGTCTTTCCATCCAAAGCTACCAAGATCATATACCATAAACTGATATTTCAGTTTAGCTACAGACAACGGAATCTGGATTTCAACGTTACCTGCCGCGTTGGTCTCGGCATACTCCCAACTGTCATTGATGTCGGTAACGAGTTCTTCCGGAGAAGGCAGCACCTCACCAATGATGAGCGAAGCCCAGTCTGCGTAGAACACGGCGCGGTTGGCTACAGGAGCACCTTGCGTGTCCTCAACGTGAACCGTTACTTTAGAAATCTCGGTCTTGCAACCCGTGAAGACCATGGTCAGCAGTGCGACCATTACCAAAGCTAATTTCTTCATAAAGTAAAAATTTTAAGTTATACAATAGGGTTAATTGATTATTATTTTCAAAATTCCGCGCAAAATTACACTTTTTTTTTGACATGTGCAAGGTTTTGAGGAATTTTTTCTTGCTTTTGACAAAAATTAACCACATTTTGGGATTGCGCAAATCGAGAAAAAGCAGTAATTTTGTATCATATTTGGAACAGAAGAAAGGACATATAATGAACAAGCGACTAACGACCATCGACCAACGGCTAATCTTCTTTATCGCATTGATTTTCAGTGCGTTATGCGTTCGTGCAGACGATAGCATCAAAGTGAGCAGTGCCGACTTTCAGGCGCTCATCGAGCGTGTGGAGCGGCTGGAGCAGAAAGCGGAGCATCCCAATGAATTGGGATATGTTGACGCGACCACGGGTGCGAGCAAACGTGTGCCTGCGGATACCATTTCCAGCGACACAGCCAAAATCGAACGACCAACGACCAAAGACACGCCCTCGCATGGACCCAAAGGCCGCTTCCGCATCGGCGGCTACGGCGAGGTGACAGCCAAGCATTGTTTCTACTCCAACAACTACCTCCGTTACGGCAAGAATCCCGAGAAGTACGCCAACGACCATTACGGTGAGTTCGACCTGCCGCATGTGGTCATCTATCTGGGCTACGACTTCGGCAAAGGCTGGAGCGTGGGCACGGAGATTGAGTTCGAGCACGGCGGTACCGAGTCGGCGGTCGAGATAGAGGAGGAAGAAGGCGGTGAGTACGAAGGCGAGATAGAGCGTGGCGGTGAAGTGTGCCTCGAGCAATTCTGGTTGCAGAAAGAGTTCAACCGCTTTGCTATCCTCCGTGCGGGTATGCAGGTTATTCCTGTCGGAGGCCTGAACGCGCACCATGAATCGACCGAGTACTTCGGCGTCTATCGTAACGAAGGAGAGTTCACCATTATACCCAGCACATGGCATGAGGTGGCCCTCACTTTCATGGGCTCAACCGAAAACGGATGGCACTACCAGGCGATGTTCCTGCCGGGTCTCGACAGCGACCGTTTCAACCGCAAGAACTGGGTCAAACCAGGTGCCGGCAGCCCGTATGAGTTCAAGCTCGCCAATGTCTTTGCCGGAGCGGCACGGGTCGATTATACCGGCGTGCCGGGACTGCGGCTCTCACTTAGCGGATACTGCGGCAACTCGTTCCGAAACACGCTCAGCAAGTCCAATGCCGAACTCGACGCGAGTGCCTACAAGGATGTCAAAGGTACGGTCTCGATCGGCTCGTTCGACTTCGCGTACAAGGACCACGGCGTGGTGCTCAGAGGAGCTTTCACCTATGGCCACCTGAGCGATGCGGCGGCTATCACCCAGTACAACATCTCCATGCGCAAAGGGTCTGTATCCAGCAAGCAATGGGTCGCTTCCGATGCCCTTGCGGCAGGACTCGAAGCAGGGTATGACTTCTTTAGTCTGAGCCAAAAATTGGCTGATAAGAAACAGTCATTCTACCTCTTCGGCCGGTACGACTACTACGACTCCATGTTCCGCTACGACAATCAGCCGACGGACATGTACGCTTGGTGCGGACGCCATCGCGCAGCGGTAGGAATCAACTATTTCCCCATTCCGCAGATAGGCGTCAAAGCCGAGTTCTCCTACGGTATACTTAAACAAGGTACGCGTGCGGACGGAACGCGCGGGAAAATCTACAACGATGAGCCGCAGATAGCGGTAGGCATCGTCTATGCAGGATTCTATCAACTCTAAATTATACGAATTATGAAAAAGCAAATCTTGTTTGTTGCATTGGCAGTCATCGGTTTGACTGCATGCCAAGGAGGTGGCGGAGGTGTCACCTCGGACAAAGAAGCGGCGCTGCAGAAAGTGGCAGCACCGTATGTGAACAACACGGTCGTGGCTACCTATCGCTCGATGGCCGATGCCGGTCTCGTCCTGCTCGACCAGTGTGAGCAGATCCTGGACAAAGTGGAGAAAGGCGAAGACTACACAGCCCTGATGAAGGACGCGGACGCTTCGTGGCGGTTGATGCGTAAACACTGGGAGCAGAGTGAGGCTTTCCTCTACGGACCTGCTTCGGCACACAGCATCGATCCGCACATCGACAGTTGGCCGCTCGACTTCAATGCGATGAACGCCTTGCTGCATGACTCTGTGCGTATGGCAGCCATCGAAGAAGAAGGCGGTGCGTACGTGGGCGACAAGCTCGGTTATGCACTCAAGGGCTTCCACGCTTGCGAGTACCTGCTCTTCGAATCGGTCATCAAGGACGGTCGTGCCGTTGGTACCGGCCAACCCCATGCTACCAACCTCACCCGTGCCGAAGCGGTTTATCTGCTCGGTATAGTAGAGGACCTCGCGCAACAGGCTATCCTGCTTGAGCACTGCTGGGCAGGTGAAGTGAGTGAGGCCAAGATGCAGATTCTGGAAGAAGACGAAGTGGAGACATGGGAAGACAAGTACGGCTGGCAGATGATCAATGCAGGCAAAGCCGGTTCTATCTACGTCACGTTCCAGGAAGTAGCGGAAGATATCGTCGCAGGTTGTTCGGACATAGCCGGTGAAGTAGCGGACCTCAAATTGGGTAACCCCTACCTGAGCAGCAACGAAACCGAGCGCGATTACATTGAGAGTCCCTACAGTTGCACTTCTACCATCGACTTTGCGGACAATATCCGTTCTATCCAGCACGCGTATTGTGGTGCCGTAGCCGGTGACGCTGCCGTTTCGGATTATATCAAGAAACAAGATGCCGAAATCGATGCCAACGTGCGCAAAGCTATAGAGGAGTCTATTGCGGCTATCGAGGCTATTCAGGACTTTGAGAACACGGCCAAGGGCAACCCGCAAGTGAAAGCTGCTATCGACCAAGTGTCCGAATTGGCTGAGATCCTGGATAAAGAAGTCCTCCCGATCCTCTCCAAATAATGTCCAACGACTAACGACAAACGACTAATTAATACTGTTATGAAAAAAGAACTCTTTATCTTGTCTCTGGCTGCTGTTGCGCTGGTTGCTTGTAACCCCAACACGGATGTCGATGATAAGCCTGAATGGTACTACACCGGAGGTAAGTTGGGTACTACTACCAACCTCACTTCCATGACTTTCCGTCAGCCGACACCGGCTACTGAGAATGCCGGTCTCGGAACGATGTTCGCACAAGGTGACCAGATCGCCGAGAAACCTTTCGTCACCAATGACGAAGGCCGTCTGCATGGTCTCGGACCCGTCTATGTACGCGCGTCCTGCCAGCATTGTCACCCCAACTACTCGCACGGTACATCTGTGCCTGAAGGACGCTACGATGCCGCTAATGTGGGTAACGGTACACTGCTTGTGGTCATCAATCCAGCTACGCAGGGCTATGTGCCTTGGCTGGCGGGTATGCCGCAACTGTTTGGTGCTGCGCCCTTCAAGGCTCCGCTCGACCCCGATCAGATAACCGTTTCGTGGAAGAACGCTACCGATGAGCATGGCAATAAGTTCGCCGACGGCGAGACCTATGAGCTGCGTTATCCCGAGGTGACGATGCCCAACACGGCGGTCTATGTCTATAACCAAGGTTACCGTGACCCCGACGGCTTGCTCGAGAGCCAGGGCTATGAGGTCAAGTTGGAGAACACGATCGGTGTCTATGGCTCGGGTCTGCTCGATGCCATTCCCGATCAGGACATCATCGACCAGTACGCCAAAGAGGCTGCTGACGGCAAGCTCAAGAACGGACTCAATCCTGCTTTCTGGGATGGAGGCTTCCAGACTTCGGGTTACTACAAGAACGACCCGCAGTGGGGACCCAAGCGCTTCACCTATGCCCTCACACGCGGTCCTATCATGGATGCGGCCGGTGCCAATGCTATCTGGAATATCACCAATGTCACCCGTTCCGACCGTCGCTATCACTACCTCGACCTCAACGGCACTATCTATGCCGAGTATGCATCCAAAGATCCGGAGGTACAGAAGGCTTCCGGCAAGTCCGAGGAAGAGCTGTACAACTACCTCCTTTCCAAGGAACTGCCTGCAGAGATGTCCGATGACGAGTTCACCCAGGTCATGATCTGGCATCGTGGTCTGGCTGTGCCTGCTGCGCGTAACGTGGATGACAAGCAAGTACTCAAAGGCAAGGAACTGTTCACGCAGATCGGTTGCGACTATTGCCATCGTCCTTCCTGGACCACAGGCCCGGACGAGATCCGTGACCCGAATAACTTCCAGGGCTTCACGGCAGCTATGCCCAAGTACCCGAACCAGAAGATCTGGCCGTATACCGACATGGTGCAGCATAAGCTGCATATGGAAAACGATATCCGCACGGGCTGGTGCCGTACCACGCCGTTGTGGGGACGCGGACTCCACCGCAAAGCTACCGGTGATGCCTATGAGGCGCGTATGCATGATACCCGTGCCCGCAATGTCATCGAGGCCATCATGTGGCATGGTTACAGCTCGGAGTCCGATGCTTACTGGCCCACGCAGCAATTCTACAAGTTGAATAAGGAAGACCGTGATGCCGTGGTCGCTTTCATCAATGCCATCTAATCAATGATAAATCATAAATGGACAAACGGCTTTTGGATTCACCTGGCCCTGGGGATTATTGTCCTCGGGGCCTGCGTGACCCATTTCTTCGGCGAACAAGGTGAGATCCATCTCCGCGCCGACCAAGCCCAAACTTTAACCATTCACCATTCGTCCATTAGCCTTTTCTTGTGGGACTTCCGCGTCGTCAATGATGCCGAAGGCAATCCCGCCGATTTCATCACCGAACTCCGTCTGTTGGATAGGGGAACAAAAAGGCCAACAGCTAACGGCCAACAGCTAACAGCCGTTGACGAAGCCGTTATAAGGATGAATCGGCCACTCAAGTATCACCACTTCCGTTTCTGCCAGTCGGATTACGACAGCGACGAAATGGGTGTCGTCCTCGCGTATAACTACGACCCGTGGGGCATCGGCATCACCTACACCGGCTATGCACTTCTGCTCATCGCCATGATCGCCTTCTTCTTCCGGCCTCATACCCGCTTCCGCGCACTCCTAAAGAGTCTCACATCTAACAGCGTTAGCGGCCTAACAGTGGAACGGTCTCGCAGGCGAGTTATCGCCGGTCTCTCAGCGTTAGCGGTCCTAATCGTCATTCTGGCGATTATAATGACTCGCGTTGTCACTCCTAAACCGCCCTTGCAGCCTGTCCTGCAAACGCCCCTGCTCGGCATCCATGTCTCCGTCATCATGTTGGCCTACACACTGTTTTTCGCCATCATGATCAACGGCATCATCGGGCTTTATGCGGCTATCGCGGAGAAAAAAGCGACAGGTGCACGAAAAGAAAAACTTTCAACTTTCAACTTTCAACTTTCAACTTTATCACAGGTACTGCTTTACCCCGCTTTGTTCTGCTTGACCGCCGGTATCTTCATCGGCGCCGTGTGGGCGAACATGTCGTGGGGACGTTATTGGGGTTGGGATCCTAAAGAGACCTGGGCACTCATCACCATGATCGTCTATGCCGCCCTTCTCCACTTCCCATGGTTGAAAAGCAAATTACAAAAGAAATTTTCAAGTATCAATTTTCAATTTTCAATTGTTTATCATGCCCTCTGCGTGATAAACTTCGCCCTCGTCCTCTTTACCTATTTCGGCGTCTCTTACCTCCTCGGAGGTCTCCACTCCTACGCCAACTGAGACTACTAAAGAAGAGGAGCAGTTCCGAAGAACTACTCCTCACATTAAATTCCAAAAGAATGATTACTCCTCCTCTTTCTTAGCGGCTTTCTTTGCCGGGGCTTTCTTAGCCGGCTTCTCTTCTGCGGGCTCCTCTGCGGGGGCTTCTGCCTTAGCAGCCTTAGCGGCCTTAGCAGGCTTAGCCTCTGCTTCGAGGGAAGCCTTCAGTTCTGCGAGCGCAGAGAGATCACCGAGGGTGGTCTTCTCTACCTTCGGCAGGTCGAGAGCGGGTTCTTCAGCCTTAGCGGCTTTCTTAGCTGCCTTCGGAGCTGCCTCCTTGCGCTCCTCCCATGTGCGGAGGTGCGAAACGAGGATACGCTTAGCGTCACGGTTGAACTCAATCACCTTGAACGGCAGAGTGTCACCCACAGCTACCGGGCTCTTGTCTTCCTTCTGGAGGTGGCGGGTAGTGCAGAAGCCCTCTACGCCGTCCTCAAGGGATACGACAGCGCCCTTGTCGGTCAGTTCAACCACCTTACCATCAACGATGGTATCTACGCCGAACTTAGCCTCGAGCTCTTCCCACGGGTTCTCCTCGAGTTGTTTGTGACCGAGGGAGAGACGGCGGTTAGCTACGTCGATGTCGAGCACGACAACTTCGATCTGTGCGCCGATCTGGGTGAACTCATTCGGGTGT
>JAFSKL010000002.1 GCA_017448985.1 Paludibacteraceae bacterium | reverse complement strand
GAAAGAAAAGTTTAACAAGCACTCCTTGCGGTCACATGCAGGACTGTGGCTGATGCTCGTCGCCATACTGGCGATGGAGTCGATTGCCTGCGTACAGTATTTCTACACGCGTGCCACCATCAAAGCGGATGCCGTCTATCGTGCACAATCCGAGTTGCGGTCGGCGGAACAGGAGATCAACACCGCCGCCGTGGAGCTCGAAGCCGCTGCCAAGATGCTTGCCAAGATGGCGGAGTTCTGCCTGAACAACCCCGACGCCATGCCGGGATGCGTGAACATGCTGTTCGAGACGCTGGAGAACGTAGAGGGAGCCGGAATAGCTTTCGTGCCGGATTATTACCCGCAGAAGGGACACTGGTACGAGGTCTATGGCACCCGCAACGAACGGACCGGGAAGGGCTTTGCCATCCGTCAGATAGGCGGAGCTGACCACGACTACACCCGGTCGGAGTGGTTCAACAACGGTCTGACAAAAGACCATGCCTATTGGTCGAACCCGTACGCGGACAACGAGGGCGCGCATGCTATCGTCGTCACCTGTTCCTATCCCGTCTATGATGCCGACAAACGTATCGTGGGAGTCGTTTGTATCGACATTTCGCTCAGCAAACTGAAGTTCATCTTCGATTACCTGCAGGTCTATCCGGACAGTTATTACTCCATCTACACGGCTTCCGGCAAAGATATCGTCACGCCGGACACCATACCCGGACGCAAATACCTCGTCTTCGACGAAGAGATTGACGCTACGGGATGGAAACTGTCCATCATCATCCCCGAGGATATCCTGTATGCCGACCTAAAGCGCGTCGGACTGATTGTGAACATCCTGATGCTGCTCAGCCTTGCTCTGTTAGTATTCATCATGTACCGCAGCACCAAGAACGCCTACAAGATGATTGAGATCAACAATCAGAAAGAGCGTATGGAAGGCGAACTGGAGATCGCGCAGACCATCCAGAGCGCCATGCTGCCCAAGGTGTTCCCGCCCTTCGTGGACCGTCCGGACCTGAATATATACGGAGTGGTGCATCCCGCCAAAGAGGTTGGCGGCGACCTGTATGATTTCTATGTCCGCCACGACAAACTCTTCTTCTGCGTAGGCGACGTGAGCGGCAAGGGAGTGCCTGCGTCGCTGGTGATGGCGATGATCCGTTCGCTCTTCCGCAGCGTCACAGCGCATGAGGAACATGCCGACCAAATCATGCGCCAGATGAACGACCCGCTCACCGAGCAGAACGAACAGGACATGTTCGCCACCCTCTTTATCGGCGTGCTCGACATGGAGACCGGCGTGCTCGATTACTGCAACGGCGGACACAATGCCCCTGTATTGGTACACAAGCGGGAGAGCCGTCAGTTGGAGGTGCTGCCGAACCTGCCGATAGGTATCATGGGCGGCTTCGAGTATGTCGGCCAGACTACGCAGATACAACGCGGCGACACGCTCTTCCTCTACACCGACGGACTCACCGAGGCGGAGAACAAAGTGCATGCCCAATACGGCGAGGAGCGGATGCTGAACCTGCTCGCCACCACCGACGGCATGCCGCCGAGAGACCTCGTAGAGACTTTCCAGAAAGATGTCGATGCCTTCGTCAACGGAGCGCCGCAGAGCGACGACCTCACCATGCTTGCCATCCGTTACCAGATATCGGCGATCGTCATGCGCAACGACATACAGCAGATTCCAACCCTCTCCGAATGGGTGGACGGATTGCATGTGCCCGAGGAACTGAACATGCCTATCAACCTCGCCTTGGAGGAGGTGGTCTGCAATGTCATGCTCTATGCCTACCCGGGACGCAAGGACGGCAAAGTGTTTGTCGAATATACCGAGACTGAAGACGAACACGGCAAGCAACTGATCTTCACCGTCTCCGACTCCGGCATACCTTTCGACCCGACGAAGCAGAAAGAGGCGGACACATCGCTCGCGGCGGAGGACCGGGAGATAGGCGGCTTGGGCATACACCTTGTGCGCCAACTCATGGACGAAATCCGCTACGAACGCGTGGAGGGCAAGAATATCCTCACGCTGGTAAAGAAAGTATCATGTTAGAAGATATCATCCTTTCAGATTCCATCCGCTATGAGGCGCATACGCTTATTGCGGATATGCCGTCGGCAGAACCCATTCGTATAAAAGGCGCTTTTGGAGCGGCATTGTTGTGTGCCCTGCTCGTTGATTCCGAAGAAGGTAACCGCCGCGCGATTGCCATCGACTCGGATGAGGACAAACTGGTATGGATCAAGCGCTATGAACGGGAGGTGCGACGCGATGAGTGGGGACTACTGCCGGTGGAGGTCGATATGCTCTGTGATGCGTATCTGGCGCTTTCAGCAGATGAGACCATCCTGCCGGCGATATGCCCCAATATTCTTCTCTCTCAACTCGCTTTTGACTTGCTGACCTTCTACATGCGTTACCTCGTTTTCGAGACCTTCAGACCTACGATCTTCGAGGCGGTTCCGTTCCGAGAACCCTTTGCGGCATGGCTCCTCGAAGCGGCGCGTATCGAGACTCGTCGCCAACGATTTCTCGCTATCGACTGGACAGACCCCGCTATCGTATATGCTTTGGTGCATGAAATCTCTAACGACCAACGACTAACGACCAACGACTCATCCCCCACCTTCATCTTCTCCGGTCATAGTGCGGACGATGTCATGGACCGTTACTGGTCGTGGCTGTGGCAGCAAGTCCAACAACTCGCCTCTCAGGAACCCAATTCCAAAGCAGCACTCGCGCGGTACTCCAAACTCGTGCTTGGTCAGGAAACCGACATCGCCTTCCTCCAAAACGAGATGGATGCTCTCAGCCCCGAAGACCAAAAATGCTTTGGTCAATGGATCGAGAAGTGGAATACCTTCGTCACGCGCCGGCTCAAACCGCAACGCGAAGTGCGCTTCTGGGTCGAAGGCGTTCCGCAAAAGACGCAGACACAACTCATCGAGTATCTGCGTCTTCAGGAACAGAGCGAGTACCATTATAAACGCCTCGCCTCGGCCGTATATGCGCTTCGTTACTTAGGATACGTC
Source organism: Paludibacteraceae bacterium (assembly GCA_017448985.1). Taxonomy (GTDB): domain Bacteria; phylum Bacteroidota; class Bacteroidia; order Bacteroidales; family Paludibacteraceae; genus Colicola. Next base: position 39,829 of record JAFSKL010000002.1, on the reverse strand, counting down.
CGTCGCAAAATAACCGACAAAGACATGCGTCAGTGGCTCTCCGAGTACCTCAATATCGACTATACCCTTCGCAACACTTCTTCGCAATACATGCGGGCATGGCGCGAGAATAGCCGATACGCGCGCTTCGTGCAAGACCATATCCTTCTCCTCGCGAACTACGGCATCAACCACTTTGCTTCTCCCGAAGAAGAACAGCACAAACGAAATTGATAAATCGCGCGATATACCTTCTGCCGGTTACCGGATCGGACGTACCGGTCGCTTGAGCGATCCAGCGGTCGTATAACTCGCTGTACCGCGGATGGTTCTCGTCGTGAACGATACGCGAACCTTCCCGACAGACTTCGGTCCATAACGCTTTCTGCGCTTTCTCTTTTTCGGTTAACGGAGACCGTTTGTAGTCCCTCCGCTCCTTCACGTACGCTTCCTTCGGACCTAATTTAATAATGCGACCCGAAGGCAAACGGTACTTCTTCTGACGCATAACGATGCGCTCTCTACTGTTTAATTTGCCGGTCAACGAATCAATCCCGGCACTTGTTTCAAATTGTGACATATTAATATAGATTTTTACACTTTACACATTACACTTTACACTACCGCATAGCGGTTTCCACCTGGATATTACCTTGTTATTACCTATATATTACCTAATTATTCATAGTACGTCCCCTTGACGACGAGTCAGCGTCGTCGGTTCTGTGCTCGCGGATGTCCCCGCGAGTTTATTCTATGTCTATTAGGTCGGATGTCATCCGACATATTGAGTGAGATTTGTGAGATTAGTGAGACTAATGAGACTAAATATATAAAACACATATTATCAGTTGTTTGCGATCGTCCCAAAATCTCATTAGTCTCAGTAGTCTCATGCTACTTTTTGATATTTTCCTCTATGACTACGGATAATCAGACCTTCTGCCAACCATTTTTCATTCCATCTGAAAATAGTTGCCCTCGAAACTCCTTGCCGTTTGCCTTCAGATTCTAATTCATGGTTGTCATACACCGGCTTCAGCAGTTCAAATACCACTTTCCGCTGGTCCAATCCCTTCACTTCCGGCATGGTCTCTTGCTCGTCGCCTTTAATCATCCGGTATGCCATCGCCATGTGCATCAGCATCTTACTTCCGATCATCTCCGCCGTCTCATAATCCTGGTCGCTACAATAAATAGTATCGACCAAGCTTGGGCGATTATCACCTTTGTCTATTATCTCGACATTTGATGCCGGTATTAGTTCGTTTCCTGCTCCGCGTGATAGCGCGGAGGTCCCCCGCATCGCGCTTAGTACCATCGCAATCCGCTCAATCTGTACCGCCATTCGTATTACCGTCGAGTGAAAGTTCTCGCCGAGCATGTCGATGAGTGTACGGTATTCGGTTTCTAACTTCTCTCCCAGGCGCTCTTTCTGCGAATCCGTCAAACTCCATTCGCGTTCACCCTCTTCCATCAATCGCGAATATATGCGCGATAATTCCCTTCCTACAATCTTAGGAAGCGCGCTATTCTCGCTCTTGGCGGTCACATAACTCTTCTCAAACGGATGACTTCCGCGCTCTACCAGCGTCAGCAATCGCGAGAAATAACCATTCTCCACGCTCGGCACAAGGGCTTTGTACTGACTGAACGTACCGGTTAACAGCATACTGAGCCTCGGACAAGCGATCTCCGATGCGCCCTTCACGCGGTTCCGACTAATCGCCTCGTGCTCTGCCGCTTTGCGAAGAGCAGTATTATAATTCGCCGCCGCGTTGCGCCAGATGTCGGTGATCACACTACCTTCGGACTCGTGCATATAACCGATACCGCCTTGCTCTTCCAGCGCCTTGTACCATGCCGCAAGCGTACTGTCGCCGGCAATAAGCATGGGGTACTGCTCATCCACTACGCGCATCATCTCCAGCGCTTGGTTGGCGATACCCTTGCCTGATGCCGAAGACGCCAAAATGAAACATTGCAGGTTCGCATAGTACTTCTTGCCCGTCGGACCATACCGGAAATAGAGATTAGGAACGCACGCGCTCGCGGCCGCCAAAGTCGCCATCAGCAGCATGTCCTTCTCCTCTTCGGTCTTCGCCAGGCTCAGCATGGTTTGTAAACTCTCAGGCAGATTTTGCATGTCGAGATGTTCCACAATGCGGAGGACCACCTGCTCCTCCTGATTTAGGTTTTGAAATTCTTTCATAACGTTAAATTGTTACAAGGTTTATTTGTGTTTATCTCTTTTAAATGATTTGTACTCGAAGAGTTGTGGTAATTGGTGGTAAAAAGGTCTGAAAATTTATTTTCGAGGACTTTTTAGCAGCAATTGACACAAAAAACTAAGTTTTTAATCATTCAAAAGGGTTTTGTTTGTTTTTTTTCTATTCCGAAAAGAACCTTTTCTATATTTAGGGAAAATCCCTTACCTATTTCCCTATTTCTACAGCCTATTTTTTTGCCATGCAACAGCAAAGTGTCTCCTATTCGCCTCATTTTAAGCCAATAAGAAAATCCTATTTCCATGTGTACGCAAAAAAAAGAATCATGAAAAACGAATAAAAAAGAAAGAAATATTTGCGTATGTTGGATTTTTTTTGTAATTTTGCACTCGCAAATATTTCTAAAATCATGAGAGCAATCTTTATCAATGGTTCTCCGCGCAAGAACAAAAACACAGCACAGATGCTGGAAGCCGCCATGAAGGGCGCACAAGAAGCAGGAGCAGAAACCGAACTCATCCATCTCTATGACATCCAATTCCAAGGGTGTAAGAGTTGTTTCGCCTGCAAGTTGAAGAACTCCAAATGTAATGGTCTTTGTGCCATTAAGGATGACTTGCGTCCGATACTCGAACGCTGCCGCGAAGCGGATGTGCTGGTCTTCGGTTCACCCGTTTATTACAGTTATCCGACAGGTATGCTCCGTTCGTTCATGGAGCGCGCTATGTTCCCCATCGGTACATATCTCTATGAGCCCACAGAGAACGGTTCCGGTCACGAAGGCGGCAAGCATGTGGTACTTCGTGACAAGACCATCTATACCGGTATGATTTTCACCATGAACTGCCCGGAGGACTACATGAAAGTAATCGGTTATCCGGCTATTCTGGAAGAGAACACCAAGTGCATGGAGGACATCTACGGCTATGCCGAGACGCTCTATGCCTGCAACACGTACCAATTCAACGACTACAGCCGTTACGATTTCAACCTCTTCTCGGAGGAGGACAAACGCCATTACCGCGACGAGCATTTTGCGATCGACCTGCAGAACGCCCACGACCTCGGCAAACGCCTCGTAGAGAAAGCTAAAGCACAATAAGAATGCAACCGATTGATTTTGCGGACATATTATCGACGGAGTTACAACTCGCGCACACGGGTTATCTCACCCATGCGCTGTGTTTGCAAGGGACGGCGATGCTGCTTTTCAACGGCGCGGAGTTCCCATTGCAGGCTGGTGATTGCCTGATCATCCGTCGTAGCGAGTTGGCACAAATAATAAGCACCAGTCCCGATTTCCGTACCATAACCATCTACGTAACGCCCGAATTTACACAGATGGCTACACCGCTCAGCAATTACGGTATGCGCGGTCAGATGATGCTTTTCAATAATCCGGTGATGCACCTCAATGCCTGCCAACAGGAACGGTGCTATAAAAACATGGAATACGTGCGCACGCGGTACGAAGAAAAAAGCCATCATTTCTATCTGGATTTGACCCGCAACGCGGTGGAGTGCATGATCATCGATTTCTTTGATTTTCATGCCGAGATTTACGAAACGAAGAATGACCTCTCGCACCAAGGCGCACAACTGATGAGCCGGTTTATGGAACTGTTGGAACAAGGCGAGTACCGCACACACCGGGATATAGCCTATTTCGCCGACAGGCTTTGTGTTACCCCTGCTTATCTGTCGGAGACATGCAAGAGTATCAGCGGTTATGGCGCGGCTTATTGGATAAACAGGTACACGGCGTTGGAGGTTTCCCGTTTGCTGCGTGACCGCACACTGACGCTTGCTGATATTGCGTATCGGTTTGATTTTTCTTCTGTGGCTTATCTGAGCCGTTACATCCGTCAGAACCTCGGCGTTTCCGCCTCGGAGATAAGGGGCGGAGAGAGGTAAATCCCCGTTTTCTTGGATTAGTGCAACTTTTGCCGCGAATTGTGTAACAGCAGTTTGCGGCTTTTGTTGTACCTTTGCACTCGAATTCAAAACAACCTTCGTATGAAGACAAGACTTTCGGTGATGCTGGCGGCGGCGCTGCTGAGTATATACGTTTTTGCACAGAGTGAGCCATACGCGCTCGGAAACTTCGACCATGTAGTGAGCCAGCCCGCTCCGGGAGGAGACACCACCGACGGCGGTCCGCAGGCGGTGTCCGACATCCGATCAGTGGCAGGTGTGCCGTTGGTACGCCTCAACAACGGAGTGATGATGCCGCGTTTCGGTTTGGGAACCCAAGTGCAGAGCATGGAAGGTGCGAGCCAGCGTCAGCAACTCAACGAGACGGTGCGCGGAATGGTCATTGCCGCCTTGCAATCAGGTTACCGCCACTTGGACGATGCGATGTTCTATTACAACGAGCGCGGCACCGGTTGGGGCATCAGAGAGAGCGGTGTGCCGCGTGAGGAGATTTGGGTAACGAGCAAGATTTCCGGCAACCTTGCCGACGCTCAGAACGCGTTCAACGGCATATTGGAGCGGTTGCAGGTGGATTACGTGGATCTCGTTTATATCCACCATCCGGCAGGTACGCTGGCAGACATACTGTCGTGCTGGCGGGTGATGGAGAAAGAGTACAAAGCAGGCAGGATCCGTGCGCTCGGTATCAGCAATTTCGACAACCGCATGGAGGCGTTCAACTATATCATGGACAGCGCAGAGATCAAGCCGCAGGTGGCGCAGATAGAGTGCCATCCGCTTGCCCAGCGGACAGACGCCCGGCAACTGTATGCAGAGAATTACGACATTCACGTAGAGTGCTGGTATCCGCTGAACCACAACCGCAATGATCCCACCAACTCCACCATCCAGCAGATAGCCGCTGCGCACGGGAAGAGTGTCTATCAGATTATTCTCCGCTGGCATATGCAAGAGGGTTTGTGCCCTGTACCGGGTTCGACCAACCCCGCACATATTCTGGAGAACATCAGTATCTTTGATTTTGCGCTGTCTGACGAGGAGATGGCTGCTATCCGCGGTATCGACCGGGGCAATGCCGGACGGTCATTCAATATAGGCTACGGTAATTACAGCTTCGGTAACTTCCAAGACTACACCTATGACCACGAATATACGCCTGCTACGACCGAGAATATCGAGGTGGTGGAAGCTATCCGCGATGGCGTCATCTACACGCTTGACGGCAAGCCTGTCGGCAATGACCGCACAGTTCTGACTCCGGGAGTCTATATCAGCAACAGAGAGAAAATAGCCATTATTCAATAACCGATCCTTATGCGAGCAACCTGTTTGATTCCTGTAGCAACATTGCTGCTGAGTGCCTGCGAGATGCAGGCGCAGGACCTTGAAGAGAACGAGACGAACCCCATTCACATGACAACCCCTGTTCCGGGCAGTTACCTCTCCGCCGCTACCGAGCAAGGCACCATAGAGGAGTTCTGGTACGACTCACACGACTACACATCCGCATCGCTCCCTGCCACGCGCAAGCCTGCATATGTCTATCTGCCATACGGGTACGACCCTGCCAAACAGTATGACGTCATCTATCTGCTGCATGGCTGGACGGGCGTGGCGCAGGAGTATTTCCTCGGGCGCAGCGGTACGGACCGCACGGGGTTGGTGAATATCTTCGACAACCTGATAGTGAACGGCAACTGCCGTCCGTTCATCGCCGTTTCGCCCACATGGGACAAGGACAACCAATCGAAAGGCTGGGGCGAGAGTACGGACGAAGCGGCGGTGTTCGCTCAGGAGTATGTGCGTGACCTTATTCCGGCCCTTGAGACGCACTACAGCACCTATCTGACCACGCCGGACACGGCAGGCATCCTCGCTTCGCGTGCCCACCGTGCATTAGGAGGTTTCTCGCTCGGCAGCATCACTACGTGGTATGTTTTCGAGCAGGTTTTTGCGTTCACGCGCATGTACCTTCCCATGAGCGGCGACAACTGGAGTCAGGGCATGTACGGCGGCGAGTATCATCCGAGAGAGACGGCGCAGTTTCTTGCCGACCTTGTGAACGCCTCGCCGTACGGGAAGGATTTCTATGTATGGTACGCGGTCGGCACGGAGGATGTGCGGCTGCCGCAGACCCACAACCAAGCGTTGGCGATGGCAGAGCTGACCGACACCTTCAACCCCTCCAATTTCAGTTATCACATGAAAGATGGCGGCCGGCATGATTTCAACGCCGTGTATGAGTTCTGCTACCATGCGTTGCAGTTCTTCTTCCCTGCTGGCATGACCAACGGCGTAGAGCATATCTCCGGCAACCGTGTGTCGGGTGTCCCTTACAACGTACTCGGCCAGCCGGTCGGCGAGGGCTACAAAGGCGTGGTTATACAAAACGGACAAAAATATATATCCCGATGAAAATTCTACTTCATTTATTCCTTGTATTGCTGCCCGTGACGGCATGCAGCCAGAATGTGCCTATGAACCCGAGACAAGACTACACACAACCGTACACCCGCACATCGCTTATCGCTGATGTGGCGGCGGACCCGGCTTTCGGGGAGTACGGACGGCTGATTTTTCCTGTCAATACGGGCTACTGGAGCGGCACGACTCTGGAGCAGCTGCAACTCACATGGTACAACTATATCGACCCCGACAAGACCGTGGAGATAGTCAATTACATGAAGCAACACGCCTCGGCAGGCGAACAGATCTTCTTTGACATCTACACCGAGGCGGAGAAACAAGCCGACCCCGCCAAACGCAACACGGGGCTGTTCTATTTCCGTGGCGGCGAGGACAAGCGTTTCGCCGTATGCAACGCCGGAGGCGGTTTCTCGTATGTGGGTGCGATGCACGACAGTTATCCGCACGCATTAGAGTTGAGCAAACGCGGTTACCATGCTTTTGCGCTTATCTATCGTCCGGGCGCGCAGACCGCCTGCGAGGATCTTGCGCGCGCGGTAGATGTCATCTGCTCGATGGCGGACGAAATGGGGATTGACACCTCCTGTTACTCCCTTTGGGGCGGTTCCGCCGGCGCACGCATGGCGGCATGGGTGGGCGGTTACGGAGTGCCATATTTCGGAGGCGTAACGACGCAGAAAGCCGGTACGGTAGTCATGCAATACACGGGCGTGAGCGACTACTCCGCTCACGACGCACCCACCTATGCCAACTGCGGCACCGGCGACGGGATTGCCTCATGGCAGACCATGCAGAACCGGCTTAACGGCATGACGGCATTGGGTATCCCGACGGAGTTTCACGCGTATCAGGGTCTTCCGCACGGCTTCGGTCTCGGTACAGGCACCGTGGCGGAGGGATGGATAGACGACGCCGTCCGTTTCTGGGAAGCACAGATGCCGCAGAGCAGCACGGCGACAGAGCATGTTTCCGCCGCCGCACAAGGTGCTACAGCCTTTGACCTGCAAGGCCGTCCCGTCAGTAGCGGCTACAAAGGTATTATCATCCAGAACGGACACAAATATCTAAACAAATAAAAACCATAAGAAAATGAAAACAAAGTATCTCTTTGGAGCACTGATGGCGGTAATGGCCACATCGTGCACAGCGAAGACCAATGACCCGGCTGCGCCGCAGAGCGGCAAGACCGTAGTGGTGTATTTCTCCAAGACCGTTCCGGACGGTGTGGATGCCACGACAGGTGCTACACCGGTAGTGAACTACAACGGCAAGCAGATGGGTGCCACCCAGTATGTGGCAACGCTGGTAGCTGAACAGACGGGCGCAGACATACAGCGTATCACCGTGGCGGATGACCACTATCCTGTTCAATACAATGCACTCGCCGATGTAGCGAAAGCCGAACGCGACAATAACGAGCACCCGGATTTGACCTCCACGCACGACCTGAACGGCTATGACAACATCATCCTCGGTATGCCGGTATGGTGGTACACGATGCCGATGCCGGTGTATTCGTTCCTTGACATGGTGGATCTGAGCGGCAAGAACGTGTATGTGTTCACCACGCACGAAGGTAGCGGTCTGAACGGTACGCCCGGACGTGTGCAGGACGTAGAGCCGGACGCATTGGTGTCGTCCGACGGATGGGCTTCGCGCGGCGGACAAGTGCAGCAGAACGCCTCCACGCTGACCGGATGGCTGCAACGCTTAGGGCTTTACAAAGAGCAGACATCGGCTGTAGAGAATATCACGGAGCAAACACCTGCTAATGCTCCGTCCTACAATCTCCTCGGTCAGAGAGTAAGCAATGCCACGAAAGGCGTTGTTATCCGTAACGGACAAAAGACGCTGAACCGATGAGAATTGGCAAACAAGTATGGGTAAGTCTGTTATGTGCACTCACGGCGTGCAGCGAGCCGGTAACGGCTGTCGCTGTACAGCCGGAGAAGACGACTCCTTATCCTGCCTCGTATGAACAGCCTGCCATACAACAGGGCACTGTGACGGAAGTCACCTACGACACGCGCGACTACGTATCGGCAAACGGTGTTGCGCGGCAGAACAGACTTTCGGTCTATCTGCCATACGGCTACTCTGATTCAAAGCCATACAACATCCTCTATCTCGTTCACGGGCATTATGGCAACCTTTCCACATTCCTCACTTTCTCTGACAGCCTGCTTGTTCACGTACTCGACAACATGATTGCCGCAGGCGACATTGACCCGCTGATTGTCGTTACGCCCACTTATAACTATGGTGCACCCACAAGCGACTACGTAGATGCAGACCCTTACTGTGAAGCCCTATGCAGTGAACTAATCAATGATATCATGCCTTTGGTGGAGAGCCGCTATAATAGCTATGCGCTGACTGCCGATGCCGAAGGGCTGGAAGCTTCGCGTACACACCGTGCCATCGGTGGTTTTTCTATGGGTGGTGTCACTACATGGTATGCCTTGGAACATCTGCTTCCGCAGTTCAAGTATTTCCTGCCGATAAGCGGCGACTGCTGGTCTCTCGGCGCATTTGCCGGTATGAACCGCCCTGCTGCTACGGCTCAGTATCTTGCCGACATCATCAACGCCACATCCTATACCGGGACGGGCTTTTATATATGGGCGGCAAGCGGTACCGGCGACAGCGCATACCGTGAGACGCTGAACCAGATAGAAAGCATGGCAGAGTTGTCCGATACGTTCAGCGGCAGCAATCTCTCTTTCCACGAGAAAGACGGTGCCCGTCATGACTACCGCCCTTGTGTCGAATATCTCTACAATGCCTTGCCGTTCTTCTTTCCGCCCTCAACCGACACGGCATTAGAATCCGTCTCCGCTCCCGAGGTCGCTAATACCTATAACATCCTCGGTCAGAGAGTTTCCTCCGGCTACAGCGGAATTATCATACAGAATGGACAAAAACAATTAATCCTATAAACAATAGAACCAATGAAAAAAGTATTGATTCTCTCGGGCAGTCCGAGGGCGAAAGGTAACAGCGACATGCTGTGCGACGAGTTCATGCGCGGAGCCGTAGAGGCTGGGCATGAGGTGGAGAAAATACGTGTAGCAGCCAAGAAAATTGGTTTCTGTTCGGCATGCTATTACTGCCGGGATCATGGTGGTGTGTGTGCCCAAAAGGATGACATGACGGAGGTTCTGCAGAAGATGCTCGCCGCCGATGTGATAGTGATGGCGTCGCCGGTGTATTTCTATTCAGTGGATGCGCAGATGAAGGCGCTCATCGACCGCACGGTGGCACGATGGCTGGAGTTCGACGGCAAGGAGTTCTACTATATCATGTCCTCCGCCGAAAATACCGATTGTGTGATGGATACTACGCTTGCCTGTTTCCGAGGCATGGCGGAGTGCTTCAAGCATTCTGTGGAGCGTGGTGTGATTTACGGCAAAGGCGTCTATGAGAAAGGCGAGATACTTCAATCTCCCGTCATGCGCCAAGCCTACGAAATGGGGAAAGGAATATAATTATGGAAACACAAAAAGTAATATTTGTCAACAAACAGTTGAACACCCGTTTAGCAGGATTATTACGTCTGCCTGCCGGTTTTAATCTCAGTAATAACTATCCTGCCGTTGTGGTCACGGGACCGATGCTCTCTGTCAAAGAGCAGGCACAATCGGTTTATGCCGAGCGGCTGACCATGGCAGGGTTCGTGACCTTGGTCTTTGACGGCACTTATTTCGGCGAGAGCGAAGGTATGCCACGTCAGCAGGAACTGCCCGACGTGAAAGAGTCGGACATCGAAGCCGCAGTGGATTACTTAGTGAGCCTGCCGTATGTAGATACCGACCGTATCGGCGGACTGGGCATCTGCGGTTCGGGTTCATACATGTCCGTAGCGGGTGTCAAGGAACCGCGGTTGAAAGCCGTCACCGCTATCGTACCGGCTATAGCGGACATCTCCACTTCGGCGATGGCGGGTTTCTTCCGTCCTGCGGACGAGGTGCAAGCCGCCAAGGAGGCGTATGAACGCGGTGAGGGCGGACTGATGTTCCTCAATTTCATGCCGCGTGCATTCGACGAGGGCGCAGCCTATTACTACACCTCTCGCGGTACCCATCCGCGCTGGTCGAACCAAGTGGTGGCATGGAGTCAGTTGGAACTGGTCAAATACAACGTGGTGAATATCATGCGCGAAATGCGCAAGCCGTACTTGGTTATCACGGGCGAGAACGCATGGAGCCGTGAGGCTTCTACAGAGTTATTCAACGCAGTCCCGCACAGCGATAAACAGATGCACATTATACCCGAAGCAGGTCATTTTGACTTATATGATCTTGCTCCCTTCGTGAGCGAAGCATTTGAGATTATAATCCCGTTTTTTCATAAAAAACTGTAAAGATGAAACATTTAAATTTTTTAGTACTCGCAGCGCTTATTTGAGCAAGGTGTTTTTGCTTCCGGCGGCAGTGTGACCGACCTCATCGCTGAGTGGCTTGAACAGCATAATCTATAAAAACGAATAATATGCAAACACTAAAATTACGCAACGGCATTCAGATGCCGATTTTGGGCTACGGTGTGTACCGCGTGAGCCCCGAAGAAACCGAACAATGCGTGCTGGACGCACTCGCTACCGGCTTCCGCCATATCGACACGGCGCAGTCGTATTTCAATGAACGAGAGGTGGGTAACGCCATCCGCAAGAGCGGTATCCCACGCAATGAACTCTTTATCACCTCCAAGGTCTGGATTGAGCATTTCGGCTATGAGCAGACCATCGAAAGCGTGCTGGAGTCGCTCGACAAACTGCAAACGGACTACATCGACCTCATGCTGCTTCATCAGCCTTTCGGCGATGCCTACGGCGCATGGCGTGCGCTGGAGGAACTGTATCAGGAGGGAAAAGTCAAAGCCATCGGTATCTCTAATTTCTATGCCGACCGGATGGTGGAGTTCTGCCGGTTCGCTTGCAACGATTTTGTCAACGCCGACGGCGACTTGATCCAAGGCGTGCGCCCGATGGTCAACCAAGTGGAGATACACCCGTATCACCAGCAGAACACCTTGCTGGAATGGATGCGCAAGTACGACATCCAGCCCGAGGCATGGGCGCCGCTGGGCGAGGGACGAGAGGGCTTGTTTGAGGACGAGACCCTAAAAACCATAGCCGCCAACCACGGCAAGAGCCTGCATCAGATTGTGCTCCGGTGGCATATTCATCGAGGTATCGCCATCTTCCCCATGAGCCGCAACAAAGCGCACATGGCGGACAATCTCCACCTCTTTGATTTTGAACTGACGGACGAGGAGATGGCTCAGATAGCTGCGCTGGACAAAGGCCGTTCGGCGTTCTTCTCTCACCAGGATCCGGCTATCGTGGAGTGGTTCGGTCAGATGGTCGAGGAGCGCAAGAAACAGGGTCACCATCCCGCCTCCGAAAAGAAAGCGTGGTAAACGCGGATTTCTTATGCGAGCATAACCATGAATAATCCCGCATGAGCGGCTCACAGCAATGTGAGTCGCTTTTTTCTTCTACTTTCGGGGGAAAAGCAAAAAGAAAGAAGAACCTATTTCGAAAACCTTTCGCCGACGAAGCCGTTGCTGACCTCACCGCTTATCAGGTCGAAATGTTTGAAAACAGGCGGAGTCGGATTCAAGTCATAATAATCCATTTCTGCTATCGGCAGCACGAAATATACGAGTTGGTCGTAACGCTCATACAGGCGCGGCAAGACCGGGTTATTCTCAAAAATCCAGCGTTTCACATCCTCCTCAACCTCAAAACTGACTGCCCCTTTGCAGCGGACAGAGATACGGTCGGCACTCGCCAACAGTTCTATATTCGGGTTGTCTTGCAGTTGCTGCCAGACAGCTTTCTTGGGAGAAGTGGCGAAATACAGCCGCACGCCCTCTTGTTTCATTATTTGGAACACACGGAGCTCGGGTTTGTTGTTACAAACAGTAGCCAAAGCCACCTCATTGTGTGCTTGCAGAAAATCCAATGCTCTTTGCATGATTAGTGGTGATTTAGTTGTGAAACGATACGATTGATGTCTTCGGTGAAGGGGATAAAATGCTCAATACCTGCTTGGTACGGCTGCGGGTAGTCGCGGTTGAAACGGACGAGCGTGGTGTCGGGGAGCTGCGCTGCCATCCTCTCAAACGGCATTCGGATGATCACCGGCGTATTGAACCCCACGCCGAACTCCAACAGTAGCAGCCGTTTGTCAGCAGCCTGTTGCACAAACGCGCTATACCGCGCCTCCTGTTCGTGCCAGTGGGCATCCTCTACGAACGTGTTGTCGCACCGCAGGTTCATTGCCACCGGCTCGCCGTCCGGCGTGTGCGGAACCATTTCCGACGGAATACGGCAATCGCGTATCTTAGGCAGCACGCGCTCAACCCATTCGCGGTTATTATAAAGCTCTTTCGGCTCACCCGAAGCCGGCTGGAAAAAGGCGTAGTCTCCTTGCGTGGCGAAGATCCGCTCCGCCGCAAAACCCGCCATCTCAAACTGCGCGTCCACATTGGTCGTCAGCACGAAATAATCCTTCTCCCGCACGACCTCCAACAGCTCTTTGTACAGCGGCAGCGCACCTGTGCGATACCGTGCGAACCATATATGTTTTGCCCAGTAAGCCCACCTCTCTTCCTCCGTCTCAAACGGGTAGAACCCGGCGGTATAGAGGTCGGTGAACCGGTAGCGGGCAATCCACTCGCTGAACTCACGCCGGAAATCCTCTCCCGCGTAGTCTAATCCGGCAGCGGTAGTCAGACCTGCTCCGGCTCCGATAAGCACGTAGTCCGCCTCTCGGACGAGCCGCCGCAACTGCTCCACGCGTTCAGAGAAGGGCGCGATAGATGGCGTAATCTTTGTCGAGAAAAACATTGAATACAATCGTTTTGAGGTTCTTTCTTGGAAACTGTTTCACCGTGCTGACGGCTATCTCTGCCGCCCGTTGGTTGGGAAAACGGAACACACCCGTGGAGATGCAGCAGAAAGCGATGCTCTCCAAACCGTTCTCCTCCGCCAGTTCCATACACCGGCGGTAACACGATGCCAACTGCTCCTCCTGCTGCTTGGTCGGCCGGTCGTCCGTTACAATCGGCCCGACGGTGTGTAGCACGTACTTGGCAGGCAGGTTGTAGCCACGTGTGATGAACGCATCGCCTGTCGCTAACAGCCGTCCTTGCATGTGGTCGTGGCACGCCTTGCGCAGTTGCAGACCTGCCGCCGAATGGATGCAGTTGTCAATGCAGTTGTGCAGCGGCGACCAGCAACCTAAGGCCTGCGCGTTGGCTGCATTCACGATGGCGTCCGCCTGCAAACGGGTGATGTCGCCCTGCCACAGCAGAAAAGGACTGCTCTCGGCGTCGGATTTTAGACTTTCTATTGTCACCACTCCTTTGTCCGCTGCCTGCGCTTGCAGTTCCGCGTCCTGCATGGCGAGGAACTCCTCAGGCAGTTCTTTCGGCTCCCACACATTCATCAACGCCCGCAGCAGCCGTTGACGTTCACCCGGCGAAGACGGTATCCGGCAACGGACTTGCTCGTCCGCCGCCAGATACGCAATGCTCTTTTCTATGTTCGCCTGTCTGTCCATTATTTTTCTGCGTAGAGCGCGTTAGCCAGAGCGGCTGCATCGCCCGGCAACTCCGGATAAGCGGCATTCAGGGCAGCGAGGAAACTCTCTGCATCGGCATTCTCTGCCAAGAGACGCTGAACGGTCTCCAAGTACGCAATCTTGAACTCCACTTGTTTCTTCTCAGCCAAGCCTCCGTGACCGCCGATATAGTATTTGCAACCGGAAGCGAGTGCCTCTTTGGCTTCTGCCAGCTCAGCCTCAACCGCGGCAGCCGAACCTACCTGCAACGGGCTGACATGTGCCTCTGCCGGTGTCCAGTGGGTGTAATACACCTGATTGCCGATGATGATACTTGCGCCCGGAAAATCGCTGGCGGCTCCGTGCTCGAAACGGAAAGTCACACCTGCCCAATTCTGGGTCTCGTCAAACGGCACTTCGGCTGCTTTCTGCGTCGGCAGATCCACCATCGTCTCACCGAAAGCCTGTGCGAAACCGCTCATCATACCCGAATAAACAGGTCCCTCAATGAACGCCGGCATACCTTCGGGCATAGTCAACGGCAACTTGTCCGAACCGCCCAGATGGTAGTCCGTCACATCGGTTACCACGGGTTTCTGAAGCGCAGCGATGTACTCTGCAAACTCCGCAGCATTCTCTTTGAAGAGCGGATACTCCATGACAACCAGCCCATCTTTGCCCTCAACGATATAAGACGCATCGCCCATCACATCGTTGCTGTTGTACACATGCAGACGGAAACCGTCCAGTTCATACGCCGTCATCTGACCAACGGTCATCTCGGGCAACTTCACTTCTTTCTTCGTGCAGGCTGCCATACTCAGCGCAGCCGCTGCAATAATCATAATTTTCTTCATAATGTCTATAATTTAGTTGGTTACAAATCATTTATGGGGGTCCCCGACGGGCGCTAACGGAGTGTGTCCGGTGGGGAGAGCGGAGGCAATGGTCGCACTTTTCTTTATAAGGTTCCCGCAGATTGTTAATCTGTGGGAAGAGGAGGAAACACAACCATTACATTTGTTGCAGGGCAACTTAATCATGGATTGTCGTTTCCGACGAAGCAGAGCGGTATCGTTCTTGCGATCCATTTGCCGAAAGCGAGTGCAAAATTACTGCTTTTTTTTCATTCCCACAAGAAGGCACAAGAAAGTGGCTTACTTACCAAAAAGTAGGAATTGCGTAAATACGGCTCAAACGCCCTTACAAAAAAATGCAATTATTTTTATTTTTTTTGCTACCCCTTCCGGATTGTCATCATTTTTTGCTTTTTGGGGCTTTCTTTTTCGTCTATGGTGTTCTCCGCCGCTTTGCTTTGTCGATTATTTCGTTTCACTCACGGCTTGTTGTCACGGCAGCAGGCCGTGTTTGTTTTCTCTCCGTTTCCTGTTGTCAGGCTTGCGGTGTAGGCAGATTACCGCAGCGCTGTCCTCTCTCTCTAAGAGGACGGTTCGCCCCTCGCGTCCGATGATTTTCTCTTGCATCCGCTCAAGCTTGGCGGATAGAAAATATCGCCCTGCCCGCGAGGTCTCAATGCGGGTGTAGCCCATGGCTCTGTCCCGGTGTAGCATTTTTCTGTTACCTGCAGTGCTGCACCTATTTTTGCTATTAGTGGGTATCTGCTATGCTTTTTATTCATGTATCCACTCATTTTTGGCGTTTTTTTTGCCCTTTTTGCTTAAAAAATGCCCTTTTCTCTTGTATATTTCGCAAAAAAGCTGTACCTTTGCAGCCGTTAATCCGCTATATATCACGATACATATACGATAGATATACGATACATATACGTTAGATACACGATATATTATGCTAATCAACCCGTAGCAACGCGCTAATTAAATAAATGTATCCGCCAAGTTTGGCGGATCCCAAACACCCAAATACACCCACCATGGCATCAGTACAACCCGCCCTTCCGTTTGACCATTTCAGTGGCAAACTCTCACGTAACGAACGCATCGTCATGCGCACCCGTAACGGTCGCACGCACGCTTATGCTATCCAAAACCCGTACACCGGACCTCTTGCCGAAAGCCGCAAACGCGCCATCAGCACATTCTCCGAAGCTGTGCGCCTCTGCAAAACGGAGATGTCCGATCCAGATCGTCTCGCCTTTTGGCAAGACCGTTACATCCACTACCGCAAAGCCGCGAACAAACATGTCGCCCGCGCCAATTCCAAATTTCTCGGCACTACCTCCGATAAGTTCTATAGCACTCTCCGTGGCTTCATCATCGCCTCCCTCTCCGCCCAGCTAAAGTCCGCAGAATAAGTTTCGTTTATTTCCCGAGATATTATCCGGGGTTATATCCCTTTTACATATAAAATGTAAATATTTTGTATTTTCTTGCTACAAAATTTGCACATGTCAGAAAAAAGCAGTAACTTTGCAGCCGAAAGTTGCAAAGACATGAACGAACAATACCCGACATCAATATGCGTAGCCCTCAATTATCTGGAGGACAGAGGCTGGACAGAGCTGATTGATCCGCGCTGGGCTCCGGAATTACTGGAGGAGTTCCGTCGTTCTGGTCTCGGCTGGACAGATGAGGAGATAGTTGAGGTTGTTAATCAGGTGCTCCACGGAAAGGCAGAATGGGATTCGACAGATCGATTAGACCTAACCGAAGACATGTGGCCTACACGTCAAGAACAAATCAACACCTCTATTAAATACAACGGATTTTCGGAGTACACGCTCCAACTGATAGACAACTATATAAACGATATACTATATGGACGAGCAAACATTCATCGATTTGATTTGCAAGAGCATGCAGGACTCTGCACAGGAGGTGCGCCGCTCATTGGGGCGTATGCCATCTGCAGCTACGCGCGAGCAAGCTTTGAACCAGGTCGCTTTTCTCTTAGATGCCAAGAGGCAAAGCCAACAAATTGGGAAATAGACGCTAAGCAAGAAGAAGTGCTACAACAATGGGCTGAAGCCAAGAAGTTATGGATTCCGGACTCCGAGAAATGGATAACTTCTACTTTTGGTCCCAAGATAGCGCAACAAGCCGAAGCGAAAGTGTATTACCGCGCCGGAGATCTATCCGTCATCAAGGAGCGTACATCTATCTACGCCACTTTGGGCAAAGCATTGGAAGCCATCGTGCTGCATAACACGCTATTCCCGGAAACGCAAATGAAAGTGATTGGTTTCACTCGCGACTCAGATGGTTTGTTTAGAGTAGTTCTTACGCAGCCTTATGTACCGTGTGAACGGCTTGCTACCAAAGCAGAGATAGATGAGTTAGCCGCGTCAAAAGGTTTTCATGACAACCGTGACGGAAATGGTGTGAACTATATCGGCGAACGTTTGTATCTCGAAGATATGCACCCTGCAAACGTCTTCATTGATCCGCAATCCGGCAAACCAATCTGTATCGATTGTATCGTTAAGTTCATAAAGAAAGAGTAAATCATGCCCTCGTGGCAATATTATAGGGTCCCCGATGTAACTTGTAAAGTTGCAGTGGGGAGAGCGTAGAACAAGACATAGTGCCATTGAACGGCACAGCCGTGAGTCGCACGTAGTCTTAGTTTATAAGCGAGCGTCCCCTCTCCGAGACGTTAAACCCGGAGCAATCTATCGGCCAATCTTGACCGATTAAAACAAAACTAAACAAAAACAATATTACCGCCTATGGCATAAAACAACAGAAAAACAACATATATAAATAAAGCGTAATAAGCCGACAACTTGATTTGTTGAAAACTCGACACTTTCAAACAAACAATTATTGATTCAAGCGCGGTTTATGCACGCTCGCGTATCAGCGTGAGTTTCCGTGCGTAAATTTGAATCAATAAGGTAGTCGAGAACCTCAACAAATCAAATGAAGCGAGCGAAAGCCCACGCTTTTAATTGGAAATAACAAACATTCAATAATCATGAAAAAATTATTTACTATCGTCCTTGCCGTAGCAGCAAGTATCACAAGCCTTTGGGCTGATGACATTCAGTTTACTAATCTCCCGTACATTCATTACGGTGATTCTGTGCGTGTACAAGCAACTACCTCATTACCTGACATGCCGATGCCTACCAATTATGAGTATGGCTTTGAGTATGAATACACTAGTGCAGACGGCAATGGTGGCGGTGGAGGAGTGGAGCCTTGCGCTATAGTAAATGGTCACATGGAAGCTGTGCTAAGAAAATCCGACATCTATTCATCATACCGCTACCGCCCATATTATGTGCTGAATAGTTGGACTGGAGAACGTGCTACTGGTGAATGGATTGAAGTATCAGAATGGATGGGAACGAATGCTATTCAGTTTACAAATCTCCCGTACATTCATTACGGTGATTCTGTGCGTGTACAAGCAACTACCTCATTACCTGACATGCCGATGCCTACTAATTATGAGTATGGCTTTGAGTATGAATACACTAGTGCAGACGGCAATGGTGGCGGTGGAGGAGTGGAGCCTTGCGCTATAGTAAATGGTCACATGGAAGCCGTGCTGCAGAAATCGTCGGAGATATATCAATCATACCGCTATCGTCCATTCTATATAACTGACAATAATACAGGAGCTCGTGCTGTCGGCGAATGGGTGGACATATCGGAATGGGAAATAATCATAAATGGTGTTTGTGGCGAGAATTTAACATGGAGTCTAAACCAACAGACAGGAGTATTGTCTATCCATGGGGAAGGCGACATGGATAATACCAGCTCAGTGCCATGGAGTACCTATAAAAAGGACATAAAGACTGTAGTGATGGACGAAACTGTTACCAGTATTAGAGATAACGCCTTCGATAATTGTGAGAATTTAACTACAATACAAGTTCCTTCAAATGTACATTATATCGGTAGATTCGCATTTGCCTTTAGTTCTATAAAATCCATCCGAATACCGGATAATGTTACTACGATTAAGTCAAATACATTTAGACAATGCTACCAACTAAATAATGTCGTTATCGGTAAGAACGTGACCAAGATTGAGCAAAGTGCTTTCTATTATTGCGCATCTTTAAAAACAATTACACTTCCAGAAAAAGTAGATTCTATAGCGCATCAGGCGTTCTATTATTGTCTCAACATGGAATCTCTAACGTGCCTTGCGACTACACCTCCTGCTCTTACAGGGCAGTACACATTTGATAGAGTCGTTATAAATTTCAAGAATACTCTTTATGTTCCAGCCGGTTCTGAGGAAATGTATCGTGCAGCAGCGCAATGGAATAGTTTTTCTTATATCAAGCCCATAGACAAAGCACAAACGGTAGATGTCGAGGAAATACAAGCAGAGCCAACGGATAATAGTGTAGTTATTGAATGGCCTTCTGTTGTGAATGCCGTTATTTATACTATCGAAATTCGTAAAAACGGAGTACTGATTTGCACGCTATCATTCAACGCGAACGGGCAACTGACAAATGTGCAGTTTGCTATGCCTGCGCGCAATAGAGCTAATTCTCCCCAAAGAGCGGCAGAAACGACTACCGGCTGGAGTTATACGATTGCCGGCTTAGAAGCCAACACTGCATACTCCTATACGGTGATTGCAACGGATAGTTCGAACGAGGAAGTATACAATAATACTATCTCCTTCACTACGCAGCCGCAAAACACGCCGACTGATTTTGAACAAGCGGAAATAGCAGACACTCCCAACAAACTCCTCCGCAACGGCCAGATCTTCATCCTCCGTGGAGATAAGACCTATACACTCCAAGGTCAAGAAATAAAATAGCATCGACCAAGCTTGGGCGATCAACACTCGCTCTATCGATAACCCGAAAACTCGATCTATCGGACTCCTGCCTGCTCCACCACCGAGCAGGCAGGATTTTTCTTTCTTCGTTTATCCCCGATACTATCGGGCTTTCTGCAGCGTTCATTGTGCGGCATATCATGCCGCCCAATTCTTTGTATGTTGCGTCGGAATCCTATTCCGACAATCGGTTCTGCTTAGTTCTTCTTTGTATTACAGGTGTCTAGTTGACACCGCTCCACACCCGTATTCGTCGTTCTTCCATTCGGCTATTTGATTACCGACATCCCACCTTTGTCCATTTGCAGAGATAGTATCCTGCATCCTTCTTCTTCGTATTACAGGTGTCTAGTTGACACCGCTCCAAACCACACGCGGGGTGCCCACTTGGCGATGTTTTTGTTTTATTTATCTCTCGCTTCGCTTCCAATGGGGGACCCCGCAAATTTCAATTTGTGGGGAGAGCGGAGCACACCCGAGTACTTACTGCCAAAACGAGGTTTTGACACATGTACGAGGGTAGTGTCCGCGATAGAAAGCCCCCATTTATTTTTTAGCCCCCAAAAAGCAAAAAATGATGACAAAGTAACTTTTTAGAGCGAATTTCTCAAAGAAATTTGGTTACTTTCGGAAATTTTTGTACCTTTGCAGCGCATTTGACAAAATGTCCCAATGATCCAATAAATGGTAAATTGTAAATGACTAAATTGTAAATGTCTTTATGCGTAAAATAAATAAGGAGGTGGATCCTCAATACTTGAACTGTCCGATTCGGAACGTGATTGACAAATTCGGCGACAAATGGTCGCTGCTTGTGTTGTACCAACTGCACGACAAAGGCACACTTCGTTTCAACGAGTTGCACCGTGAGATGGCGGATTGCTCCCAGAAAATGCTCTCCCAGACGCTCAAACGTCTGGAGCAGATTGGTCTCATTAGCCGGCAGGTTTATCCCGAAGTGCCGCCGAGAGTTGAGTACAGCCTCACTGCCCGCGGTCAGTCACTCATGCCCCATGTCTCCGCCCTTATCGGCTGGGCTATGGAGCATTTTGAGGAGATAACAAAATAAGGGCAGTAGCGGCTTTGGCACATGATTTGTAGCACATATAGACAAACATGTCTAACCCTCAAAATCATCGCCTTATGAAAACAAGACTGCTTACTCTTTGCTTCGCCCTGATGGCAAGCCTGACGATGTCCGCGCAGTATGTCGTGTCGGACAAGTACGACCTCTGGTTCGAGGACACGAACAACGAGATGACTACCCGCAAACCGGAGTATTGCACCGAACACTACCAGGACCTGCGCAACGGCTGTCAGGTACGGCTGTCCGGTAAGAAGGTCTATATCTACCGAGGTGGCTATTCTATCCTCTACGGCGATGAAATCAACGTGCTCTACAACGGCTATTACCGCGTTCGCCGGGGCAACACATGGTACCTCGCGGACGAAGACGGCGACCTTGTCAGCGGCATCTACGGCAAAGAAATCAGGTACTATCCGTTTGGCTATGTGACCGTGCAGCGCTCTTCCGGCTACTAGGACATCTATCATTGCTCGGGGCGCAAAGTAGAAACCTACTCATACGAGCTTCCGGCAATGTTCGGAAACGGCTTTTTCTGCGTCAAGCAAGGCACATGGTGGTACGCCGTGGACCAGGACGGCGACAAGATCTCCGGCGTCTATGGCGACGATATCTTCCTCCTCAACAACGGCACATGGAAATGCATCCGCGGCAGTTATGTGACGTATGTAGAGTGATTCTTCCGCAAAAATCGCAGATTTCTGTCATTTTTGAACGATTTCTCTTGCATAATTCAAAAAAAAGCAGTACTTTTGCACCCGAAATGGTTATACTACTGTAACCTTTTAATCAAAAATTGAATTATGAAGCAAGTCAGTTTTAAGAAAGCAATCAAAGCGTGGCAGGGGATTCAACCTGTCTCTGACAGAGACCGCGAGAGGCTGAGCCGCCGTTTTACGATCGACTACAACTACAACAGCAATCATATTGAGGGCAATACCCTGACCTATGGTCAGACGGAGATATTATTGCTGTTCGGTAAGATTGTCGGCGAAGCCACAGTTCGCGATGTGCAGGAAATGACCGCCAGCAATGTCGGCTTGAAGATGATGAGCGAAGAAGCGAACCTGCCAAACATGCCCCTCACCCAGAACTTCATCCGCACACTGCACAAGACCTTATTACGCGAGGATTACACCGTCTATCGCAACCTCCCCGGAGGCATGCAGACCAGTTACACCATCCATGCCGGACAATACAAGACCCGCCCGAATAGCGTGATTACGCGCTACGGAGACCGCTTTGAATACGCTTCGCCGGAAGAAACGCCTGCCCTGATGACCGATCTCATAAACTGGTACAATTCCGAGGAGGAACTGGGACGATTGTCGCCTGTTGAGTTGGCGGCGCTCTTCCACTATCGCTATATACGCATTCACCCCTTTGAGGACGGCAACGGACGTATTGCGCGGCTGTTGGTCAATTATATTCTTTCGCGTCACGGTCTGCCGATGATTGTTGTGCGCAGCCGCAAGAAACAGGAATATCTGGAAGCGCTTCACCAAGCGGATTTGATTGTAGGTGTTGTTCCAAGTCAAGGAGCGCACGCTGCCCTTGAAGACATAGAGCCTTTTGTGCAATATTTCCATAAATTGGTAGCCAACGAGATTTACAATGACTATCTTTTTGTGACCCGCAAAGAGGAAAACGTCTGGTGGTATGACGGAGAGATGATTGAGTTCCGTACGCCGAATTATGCCAAACTGCTACGGTTGATGCGGACGCAGCCTGTATTGACACTGGAAGACATGACGGAGGAACTGGGCATCAGTATGACCGCCGTACGGAAATTAGTCAACCAACTGATAGAAAAAAACTACGTCGAGAAGAACGAAAAAGATAGTTCCTGGCGTGTAATCATCACCCCCTCCATATAATCCCGCATAAAATCCGCTATTAATCCGCTGTAAGGCACGATACATATACGATAGATATACGATAGATACACGTTAGATATACGATACATTAGTATAACCAAAGTATAACAACACTATACCCAAATAAACATTGAATTATGGCATCAGTAACACCGGCATCGCCGTTTGAGAGTATCAGCGGCAAACTAAGTAGAAATGAACGGATTGTTATGCGTACGCGGAACGGGCGGATGCATGCTTACGCTATCCAGCATCCGTATGAAGGACCGTTGGCGGAGAGCAGAAAGAAAGCCATCAGCGCTTTTGCAGAGGCAGTCAAGCAATGCAAGGTCGAGATGGGAGATGCGGAGCGGCAGGCGTATTGGGAAGGGCTGTATGGGGAGTACAAGAAGTTAGCAGGTAAAAGTTTGAGCCGCGCCAACCGGCGTTTCTTCGGCGAGAACTCCACCGCCGCCGCAAAAGACAAGTTCTATTCCACCCTCCGTGGCTTCATCATCGCCCAACTGCGAAAAACAACAGAATGACCAACAATCACGACAAATGGCAATGGCAGGAGCCGGATACGGTATGGAAAGGTGCCGGGCTGTACCATGTCACGCTGACCATCCCCTCTCGCGAGCCGCTTCTCGGCTCCCTCGTCATCCCCGACGGCGATGCCACCCAAGCGAGGGTGGAGATACTTCCCTTAGGCAAGGCCGTATTAAATATCCAGCGGCAGTTATCCTCATTTTATCCTGAGATACAGATATTGCACTACTGCCTCATGCCGGATCATTTACATGCCATCTGGTATGTACGGCAAGCAATGCCGCGTGGCATAAGAGCTGCCGTCCGCGGCTTTTGGCAGGAGGTCAAGAAGGTCGGGCGTCTTTCTTCTTTTGCCCCGAATTTAATTCGGGAGAACTACCAAGAAAGAGCTAAAACATTACGGGAAGAGATAGGCGCAGAGCGATACGATGCCCTCTCTCCAATTTTCACCGAGATGCCCTTCGTCCGCCCAATGGGGCAGCGGCGGCAGCTGCCTGCCACGCTCCGTTATATCGACATGAACCCGCAGCGGCTGGCTACCAAGCGTCTCATGCCGGGTTTCTTCCGCGTGCAGGAAGGGATAGAGCTCGCCGGGCGCACGTATAGCGGTGTGGGGAACATCGCCCTGCTGCAAGCAGAGCGGTATGCGCCTGTCCATGTGCGGCGGATGATGGTCGAGGCGGCGGAACACGGCGAGCCGCAGCAGATGCGCGATTACATGAACGGCTGTGTGCTGGCTGCCCGCAAGGGTACCGTGATGGTCTCGCCTTTCATCTCGCCGCAGGAGAAACAGGTGATGGAGGTGCTGCTGAAAGAGGAAAGGCCGTTCATCTGTATCGCGGACAACGGCTTCCGCGATTACTACAAACCGCACGACGGGCTCTTCGATGCCGTAGCCGCCGGCCGCGTACTCATCCTCTCCCCGTGGGAGTACGATGCCGACAAACACCATGTCACCCGCGCCGATTGCGTAGCCATGAATCAAATGGCGGAAGAGATTTGCAACCATTGTTCCCTTTCTTCCGCTCCACCCAACAGCATTGCCCTTTCTTCCATTGAGCCGGATTGAATCCGGCCCCGACTACCAAACAAAGAAAAATTCTTCCATTGAGCCGGATTGAATCCGGCCTGGCTGCCAAACAAAGAAAAATTCTTCCATTGCCCCGACTGCCAGTCGGGAAAACAACAAACAAAAACTGAAAAAGAATGAAAATAACCGGGAAATATAAATTTGGCTTTGACGCATGGGCATTGGGGGTGTTCGTGTTAGTGATGATACCTAATCTCTTCTGGTTCGGTGTGCCGGCTCCAAACGACATCTTGCGAACGGTATCCGTCACACCGGTAACAGACACCATCGGGGCTGTGCTGCAAGTACTGATGATTGCAAGTCTGTGTATGGTTAAAAACAAGAATGCCGGTAAAATGCAGCTCTCGCCTCTGATTATTGGCGTGATAGCGTGTCTGGCGGCGTACTATACAGGCTGGTGTCTGTTCTATTCGGGTATTGTTGGGAAGCTTGTTATCGGGCTTTTGACCCTGCCTCCGTGCATAGCCTTTGTGCTGTATGCCACAGACCGAAAGAATCTCCCAGCCATACTCTTTGCCTCCGGCTTTATGCTGTGCCACGTAGTATTCGGAGTGGTAAATTATATGTAAAAAGAGGTATATATTAGAATGATAATACAGAAAAAGCGTACAAACTCTTGCATAATTAACAAAAAAAGAGTACCTTTGTTGAGGATTTCTGAAAAATGAAAATAATTAAAGTTTTGGAAATGAAACTAATTGAACGTACATTATTACTAGACCAATTAAAAGAGGCAGAATGAAAAGAACTGTTTTTTACATATTGGTACTTGCATTATACGGATGTCAAAAGCCGCTGGCATTCCACGAGGCGGTACAAAAAGCAGATTCGTGCTATATGGCACAGGATTACGAACAGGCCAACAACTATTACAAACAGGCTTTTCATGCCTCCGATGCCAAGCCGCAAAGTTACCATTATTCCAATGCAGCCGCTATCGCAGCTATGGCAGGTGATGAGCAAACGGCATTCATGCGCCTCAACCAATTGATTAGCAACGACAAAGAGTGGTACACGTCCAACTTTGCGGAGAATCCGGACTTTCTGCCATTACATCAATACCCCGAATGGCAAGTGCTGAAAGACACGGTAGAGGCACGGCAGGAACGGTCCGAGCGGAATTACGATAAAGCACTAATAGCCCGTTTGCAAGCGATACACGAACGTGATCAGAAACCACGGCACGATTTTCTGTTTGCATACCAAACGAAGGCGGTTGATTTGATAGATTCACTCGTTCGTGAAATGCAGATAGCTGATTCTGTCAATCTTATAGAAATCCAAGATATCCTACAGACATACGGATTCCCGTCTGAAACTATAGTCGGGACCAATAATAGTGTTATATGGTTAGTCATCCAGCATAGCGATGTCGAGTTTCAAAAGGCTTATTATCCAATGTTACGGCAAGCCGCCGAGGAGGGAGAATTGAGCTGGGACAACATAGCACTTCTGGAAGACCGTATTGCCATGCACGAAGGCAGACCGCAGCGCTATGGCTCACAAGTTGTGGAGAATTCCGAAGGAGAGCTTGTCATATATACGCTACTTGATAAAGACAGCGTGGATATATGGCGAGATGCTGTTGATGGTTGCACCTCGTTTGCCCCAACGTGTGGCTTCCATCATGACGCGTAGCACGTTGCAACGCTTGCTGTATTGGTATGCTTTGAGCGTGTCGGAGATGGCTTGCACGAAGTCCAGCGACAGCAGTTCTTCGGTCGGCGTGATAGCCAGCGCGTCCGACTGCTCTTGGGGCAATGCACCCAGACGATGACCGCTCTGCGAGGAGATGACGATGCCGCTACCTCCGTTGGCGATGACCTTACCAAACTCCTCTAACAAGACCGCTGTGCCGTACATATCCACGCGTAGGATCTCACTCACGGGTGCTTGCGACGGACTGACGCCTGCGGCGTTGACCAGATGGTAGATGTCGCCAAACTGCTGTGCGTGGGCAATGACTTGTTGTATGCTTTCACGCGAACCGAGGTCGGCTTGGATGGTCGAGCATGTGAAGCCTGCGTTCTCCAGCGTTTGTGCGGCTGCGCGTGCGTTCTGCTCGTTGTAATCCGCCAGCACGATATGTCCGCCTGCGGCTACTCTCCGTACGATAGCCAGCCCTATCGAACCGGCACCAAATAAAACGGTTACTTTCATATTCATCAATCAAAATCCACGGATGGTCATCAAACATCAAATTCCTCTTTCAAGTCCATCATACCGCGGATCTCGGCGTGACCGTGGTCAAGGTAAAATAAACCTAACTCCCAGCCGTTTTTGTCGTACATCGCCATGATTTGCGGCATGATCTCACGCACTTTCGTCATCAGTGCATCGTCTTTCACAAAATGCACCTGACCGTCATAGCGCATGAACGAACCGGCCTTGACTGCCAGCACTTCGACGTTCGGATTTGCCGTCAGTTGTGCATAGCACTTCTTGAACGTGCCGGTACCGAAATAAATCTTGTCCTCCACCAGCATGTGGAACGTAAATGGACGACCTTTGGGCTGATTGCCATCGGTAGTCAAGAAATAGAACATCTTTGCGTCATCCAAGAACGCATTTACTTTTTCT
The DNA here is from genome assembly GCA_017448985.1 of Paludibacteraceae bacterium. GTDB lineage: Bacteria > Bacteroidota > Bacteroidia > Bacteroidales > Paludibacteraceae > Colicola. The sequence continues at coordinate 12,794 of JAFSKL010000002.1, read as the reverse complement.
GCATTGGTCATAATCGTATTGTATTTTATTTTTTCGGGTTAATCATTTATTATCTCTGTATTCTTTCGGGGTCTGGCCGGTTTCGCGACGGAAGAACTTGGCGAAAAAGGCTGCATTTTCAAATCCCAAGTCCCATCCGATTTTATATATAGGTTCATCCGTAAAGCGCAACATTACTTTAGCCTGCTGTATGGTGTGACGGTTTATCCACTCCATGACCGTCTGTCCCGTGTATTCTTTGATAACCGCCGAAAGTCGATTGGGCGAAAGGCAAAGCCGCTTGGCATAGAATGGTACGCGGCGTTCGGTAGCTCCATGCTGATTCAACAAATCGAGGAAGCGATTGAATATATCTTCAGCGTGCGTTGTACTGCCAAAAGTAGAGTTTAGGGGAGAGGTCTGTTTATCCGAACGCAAATCAGAAAGCAGGGACATAAGCAGATAGCGCACAGTCTTCGGCTGCCAGTTCGGATTCTGCACCACATCTCCGATGAGGTCAAAATAATGCTCAATGTGCGACAACGTTTGTTCGCTCGTTTCCAAAAGAACCGGTTGGTCGTATGTTTCTGACGGCGGCAGGTCACAGAAAACAACCATGTGCATATCAAAGTCACTGCTCCGTTGCCTTAGTTCCAATATCGTTCCCGGGATAGTGATTAAAATTTGTCCCTTTCCAACGTGATAAGGACGAAGATTTATGGAGAAAGAAACCTCGCCATTCTGTACGCTCACAATGCGATATTCTTTTGACAAAATGGGTTGGTTGAACGGAATATGACCTGCGTCCAATGCTGCAAAGTTGCGAATAAGAATCAGTTCGGATGATAGATAATTCCCAACGCTGTCGGAATTTATTGTCCGAGGGTCGGCAGGAACAGAGAGCGTTACGTATGGGCTGTTCTTTTTCATCTCATTTCTATTTTGAGTGCAAAGGTACTACATTTTTTTGAATTGTGCAAGAAAAAAACACCAAAACAATAGAAAAAGAATATATTTCGGCGAATAATGCTATGTAAATATACAATAAATGCAGTAATTTTGCACCGTGAATCATAAAACACGTTATTGATATGAAAAAGTTTGGTTTATTTTTGTTGAAGAACAACATCCATCTGATGACATTGATTTTCGTCGGATGGGCAGTATGGGCAGCATGCGACTGGCAGGAGTTGGTGCTGGTGCAGAAACTCGTCATGGGCATGTACGCATGGTTGATTGTGCATGAGTACGAAGAAGGTTACAAGGGGCGGTTCCTTGACCTCATGGCAGGACGTTTGTTGGGTATTGACCATCGTGCTCTGACACCCGGCGTGACACATATCGCGCAGGCGGTATATATCACGGTTCTTTTCTCGCTGGCGTTGATTTTCCCTGACCAACTATGGCTGACTTTCGGCGCGCTGATTCTCGGCCTCTTCGAGGGCTTTGTACACAACTGGGGTATTGTCATGTTCCGGTTGAAGGGCGTTAGTCCGGGTTGGTGGACGGCTGTACTGATGTGCGCTTACGCTATCTGGGCGATCGTGGTCATCAACCGTCACATTGACTACGACGGCATCCTGTGGCTCTGGGGTGTGCTGTATTTCATCGGCGGATTCATCTGTCTGGAGGTGGCTGTGCAGAAATTGTTAGGTTCATCTATCGAACGCGTCCGCTCCTCCGCACTACGGTTTTTGAAAGAACGTTTCGGTAAATAGGACATATAATAAACAATAAAATTCAAAAGATTATGATGTACCACGAATTGATTGCCAAAGGCTTCACAGGTGAGCCTTACAGTATGTTTTTCCATGTATGGCCATGGATAGGTTTAGGAGCGGCAGTGGTTATTCTGCTACTCGTGTTCTGCACTGATTTTCTGCGCTCTGACAAATCGCGCTCGCGCTGGTTTGACCCAGCCATTCTCGCATGGCTCGGTGCGGTGGCGTATATGCTGCACAATGTGGAGGAATATGGTGTGGACATGTACGGCAACCAGCAGGCATTCACCACTTTGATGTATCAACTGATGGGTGTGCGCATCAGCGAGCTGGCATTCCTGGCATGCAACCTGTGCTTCGTCTGGATAGTGGGACCTCTGACCGCTGTATTTGTGCGCAAAGGCTATTGGCGCATGGCGGCAGGGATGGCTTTGTTTGAACTAATTAACGCCCTAATGCATGTTATGCAAGCCATAAATCTGGGCTGCTACAACCCTGGACTGCTCACCTCAGGTGTTATCTTTCTGCCGCTTTGCTGTTGGACGCTTTATGTGCTGTATTTCAGGAAAGAAGGAAACAAAAAGACCGTTACGCTCAAAGATGAAAGCACAGCGAATAGTATCTATCATCTGCCGTTCCCGAAGATGGATATTCTGTGGCTTTTCCTTGGTGCGTTCTTTTATCACATTGTGCTGATGGCAGGCATCATGGGGGCTACCAAACTGGGTTTACCATCGTGGCTGCAAGGCACAATCATGGTGCTTGATGCTGTCTGCTTGTTCTATTTCTGGTGGCTCGTGGGCAAGAAGAGCCGCGTTCAGAAATAGTAATTGCTCTATTGATACACAACGACCGCCCGACAAAGGCGGTCGTTGTTGTTGATTGTGTTTTGAGGATATTGTCTTATTCTTCCTTAAAATAATACTGTCCCTTGCCTTGAGTGATGCGGGCATAGTGGATGGCGTTCTTCGGGCAATGATGGTAACAACTCATACAATGCGTGCAGTTACCTTGCCACACAGGATGTTGATCCTCTATTCGGATATTATGCAGCGGACACTCCTTGGCACACCGCCCGCAGCCGATGCACTCATCCGTCACCCGGAAATGCCGGTCGGTGATAATAAAGCGATAAAACAACGGTTGCAGCACGTAGGTCTTGGTCAGCGGGAACAGACCCCAAATCATCTCAAAATGTTGCCGCTCGCGACGGCTGATGAGTTCGACTATACGCGGCAAATCGTTACGGACATCGTCTATTTTGCGCTGCGCGTTAGCAGGCGTGTCCAACGCAAATCCGGGAAAGGCGATATAGGTCTCCGGCATTTGCAGGCAGAAACAAGCATCCAGATTCAGTCCTGCTTTTCGCAAAGCACGGCTGAAGACTTGCCGTGTGAACGCACCTTCGTCGCCGCATGTGCAGGCAAACCACACATGGGACGGACGACGGTTTAGCTGCATCCTGCGTACAAAATCCAATACTAACCGAGGCGGAGCCCACGCATAGACAGGGAACACGAAGCCTATCGCCTCACCGTCTTGCAACGCTATTTCCGCAGATGTGTCCGGCAAGAACGCCAACCGCTCCTGCAATCTGTCCGCCAGCGTTTGCGCCACCCAGCGACTGTTGCCATACCCCGAATAATACACTATCATATCACATCCATTTCTTGCGGATCGTGAGCACAGAAGATTCCAAGGCACGCAGGTTGCTGCTCTTGCTCTTTCAACCATGCCAGGCACTTGCGCATATTGTCGGCATCATAGAGCGGACCGGGCAATAAGCCTTGTTGCCACGAGGCGTGATTATAGCCGTTATCGCCCACAATAAGCGCGAATCGGTCTCCGTCTTGGATCTTGTAGATCACACTTCCTGCGGAGTGCGTCGGCGTCAGATAGGCTATTACTGTGCCATCTCCAAATAGGTCGCAACTCTTGCCGAAAGGCGCTGCCTCGTCTGCCACAAAAGGAATCGTACGGACGGTGTGCCCTTTGTCCAAACCGCCATAACGAAGCCGATTGCGTTTGGCGAAAGCGATTTCCTCTGCCGAGGTGTAGGTGTCGATGTCGTGGAAGTCAAACAGTCCCGATATATGGTCGCAATCGAGGTGCGTCATGAGGATGGCATCAATGGGCTTGCCTGCTAATTGCTCACAGGCTGCTTCGCCTTCCGGCAACACCGGTTCAGAGGCGAACCATAGGCCGAAACCAAGATGCTTGAACGGTTTGGTACGATTCAGGTTACTCCAGCCGGTATCGACCAGTAGATGATGATTTCCGACCGTCACATAGAAGCACTTTACCGGCACTTCGATGCGGTTCTTGCGGCGTTGGAACAAGCCGGTGTAAGCAAAAGAGAAACGATGTGTTGCTCTGTTAGGAACCGCGCTGGAAACCAATGTGCTACCTGTTTGTATGGTCTGAATGTGCATCATACCCACTCGAAATTCTCTTTGCCGGCACCGATCTCGAAATGACATTTGACGATGCCGAGGTCAATAGGGGCGTAGCCGAGACCGTTGGTCAGAGAGAAGGCTTTCTTTGCCTCTACTTTGTTGCCGTCGCGAAGAATGAAGCGGAACAACTGCTGATTGACAGCCGTCGGAGCCAATAGTGCTGCTTCTACGCCTTTTTTAAACCACTCGGGAAGTCCTTGCTCCTTGTTCTTTGTTCTTTCATCCTCACAAACATCATCAATAGTCTTTTTCTGCGGATGTTGGATGCCTTGGTTTACTCCATAGCCAACCGGCACCAAGCACACTAAGTGTTCGTCATTGCACACCTCGTAACTGTCCGGCTGCTTACTGAATGTCAGACCAACCCAACAACTATTTAGTCCGAGCGATTGCGCCAGCAGCACTACTTGCTCGCCATAATACCCCAGCGTAGTATCGTCGCCTTTCTTGCACACCATCGCAACGTAGTTGCTAATACCGCTGAACTTGCCGTACTTCGCCATGCCTTCCGCAAACGCTTTGGGTTCGTCTGTCACCAACTGCATGTGCAGACCGGCTTTGCGGTTACTCTCGTCGATGAGCGACTGCAACTGCGTTATTTTCTCTGCCTCGATGGGCTTGTCCAAATACTGCCGCACACTATGGCGGGCTTTAATTGCTTCTTGAAGTGTCATATTGTTTACGATTTATCTGTTTTGTTTACAACAAAAACTATGCCTAATCACACCAAGAGCAGATGTTGTCCACTCAATATTGCGATGCGGATAACATTTGTTTCGATTTGGACAATAACGAACCATAAAAAGATGCCCAAAAACTTGCGTATGTCAGAAAAAAGTTGTACCTTTGCAGGCAAATTGGCAGTAGGATGGAGATTAAGCGTTTCAAGGATATTGTGGTAACGAACGACCTTGCGGATTTGCTGGACGAGCAGGGCAAGGCGCACGGACGGGCGTATATGTGGCAGTGCACGCGCGGGCAGATACGGTTTGAATATGCGGGCGTCGTATATACGATGCGTCGTGAAGACCTGCTGTTCAGTCCTGCTAACCGCCTGCCGAAAATTCTCAAGCAGTCGCGTGGCTACCGTGGTATCATCTTTGCGCTCGACGGCAAGAAGACGGAGGACATCCTCTACGCCTGTCTGCGCGAGGAGCCGGACTGGATTGACAAACTGCATTTCGTGCTTCGCCATCCGATGATACATCTCTCACCGCGGCAAGTCAAGTTGATTGATGCGTATCGTCAACTCGTGCCTCTGTATGCCGATGAGACCGGGCGATACAACCGCAAAGTGGCGTTCTTGCAAGGGCAATCCATCATCTATGAACTGCTTTCGTTGGTGGAAGCGGAAATGAATGGTGAACACCTCACCCCAACCCTCTCCCAAGGAGAGGGAGCTTCTCCCCTTGGGAGAGACGGGAGAGAGGTATATGGCCAGACGACGTCGCGCAAGAATGAGATCTACGTGGCGTTCTTGCAACTCTTGGAGGCGCAACATGCCACGCAAAGGCATGTCAGTTGGTACGCGGAGCAGTTACGTATCTCACCTGCGTACCTCAACCAAGTCTGCCGCACTATGCTTGGCAAGTCGCCTCAGACGATGATTCAGAACACCTTGCTCAAAGAGAGCAAGCAGTTGCTCCGCACGACCGAACTGAATATCAAGCAGATCGCGCATCAGATGGGATTTTCCACCGAAGCCGCTTTCTGCAAGTACTTCCGCAAACAAACCGGCCTGACACCTTCTCAGTTCCGAGAGAAGGAAATGTAGAATAGAAAAAAACATAGATAAAGCCTTTCAAAGAAATAAACCTAAAAAACAATTTCGCAGGATGTACGATTATTAAGATTTCAGTTGTTCCTTACATGACCAAATAACAGCGGTCGATCAGCGTATCTCAAGCTACTCCCGAGCCACTCCTGCGACACCTCCGAAAAATTGCCGATTATTAAGATTTGATGCTTTGTTGGCATCAATATTGCGTCTCCATCCTCTCGTATCCGTCCCGTACGTCGCTCGTAAGCGGCAGGTAAGTACAAAAGAAAACGATTATTAAGAATTAGCGGGCAGCCAAATGGTTGCCCGCTAATCGCAAATTAACATAGAACTATTAGATATAGACCTATTTTACATAAGAAATTGCTTCATTAAATCCATCTAAATTAAATGAAAAGGTATAAGAACTGGAACTATAACTATTATACATTTCTCCACTACACCGAATTGTTCCCTCTTTTTTAAGGATATTTAGCATATCAGTATATTGCTGTCCAAAATAACTATCATCAGTAAAATACATATAACCAGATTTTGTGTTATACAATTTGAATTTGGTTATACTTTCACTGGCATCTTTTACTTTCAAGTTAAAGAAATCATCATCTTTTACGACAGAACTTCTATATTCAACAAGTCTCAAAGAGATACTTCCTTTATCCACAAATAATATGGCTGACATTTCGCTATTCGTAGTGGCAGAATTAGAAAAAACGCCATTCCCCGTAAGTACCAGATAGGAACTATTACCATACTCTCCAAATTCATCTTTATAGTATTTCAACTCCCATTTCCCAGTTTTAACTAGAGGTTCAATACTAACACTTTCATTAGGATTTCCGACAACACGACCTTCATCGTTTAATTGTGTGATAACACGATGTTTTATAGCACTTGCGTAACCTAATTCTTCGTAAAAAGTTCCTTTCTTTAAAAGATTAAGAGTTGTTTCATTCAGGAAAATTGAATCGTTGCTACTTAAATCAACATAAGATTCATATGCCTTATTATCACTACCTATGAAATAAATATACTCCATATCATCAGATGTTTCAACACCTAATCCGTTTTTCGCTGTAAAAACCAAATGCAAAATACATAAAGAATCTGTTTTGTAAACTGTCCTAAAATCAGTTAATTTGACACTTGAGGGGTCTTTTGCTAATTCCGTAAACAAGTCATTACACTTTTGTTTTGCTTCTTTTTCAATCTTTGAAGTGCTATCACATGAAATGAAGCAACAAGCAATAAGCATTAGAGAAAATATTTTTTTCATGATTTTAATTTTTTGTAGGCTTTGCAGCAACCATAGACAAAGCGGATTAAGAAATAATAAACAAAAGCGTGAGGCTGCTATGCCACACACTCAGTTAGGAGGTAATTAGGAAAACCTTAAGACAAGTATGCACATAGTAACTTCACGCTGGTACGTGAAGCCTATTTGCAAAACTCTTGTCTTTGAAAAGTTCCTAATTTTTCCTAACTAAGAGTAAAGCAAACGCTTCTTTTATTCAATATGTTATCGCGCAACGCTTTGCGCGAGGCTCCTAATTTAACGTCGCGGAGCAGGGACGAGGGTTATTTTTCTTCGTTCTTATGTTCGGCAGCGATGGCGATAGAACGATTGAGACGGTCTATAAACCACTGCTTGTCCGGCAATTCAGTTAAATATTGCGCTACATGGATATTGTCCTCATCCAGCATCATCAGTTCCACATGTTCATTGTTACCTTCACTGCACAAAAGTAACCCAATAGGCGATTGCTCGTACGGACGTTGCTCATAGCGTTGCAAGTACTTGAGATATAACTCCATTTGCCCCTTGTACTCGGGTTTGAATTTTCCCAATTTAAGGTCTATAGCCACAAGCCGATTTAGCGTACGATGGTAAAACAATAAATCAATATAATAATCCGTTCCGTCCACCGATATGCGTTTCTGGCGTTCCATGAAAGCAAATCCTTGTCCTAATTCAAGAATGAAACGCTCCATCTGTTGCAGAATGGCATTCTCCAAATCTTTCTCGGAATAATAACCATGCAACCCCAAATAATCCATCACATACGTGCTGCGCAACACCATGTCCGGTGTCAATTCTCCCGGCTCCAGTTCCTCCATTGTGGCAAGCTGTTTGTCTTCCGGTTTGGCAGCAATCAGCGAACGTTCATACAACATAGCGTCTTCGTACTTATGCATCTGCCGCGAACTCCAACGTTGTTGTATGGACATCTTTTGGTAGAACAGGCGTTTGGTTTCTTGCTCAATGGTGATAAGTTCCACAAAATGGCTCCATGTCAATTGTTGCGACAGTGTCGCCATTATTTGCTCGTCAGGATAGACGCGCGCCGCCTTTAACATGCGGAAAAGAGCAGAAACAGTGAATCCTTTGCCGTAGCGTTCCGTCAATTGTTGCGACAGCGTCGCCACAATCTTTTGACCATACTCGGCTTTCTCTTGATAATTGATCTTCTGCAAGACAAACTTACCCACGTGCCAATGCATCATCGTCAACTCCTGATTGACGTACACAGCGACACGTTGGCGGGATTGCTCGATAATATCTATGACACCTTGCAATATCTCTTGAAAAGCAGGGTCAGAGACCATATTATTTTCCTTGCGTGCTAACATCTTTGCAACTTTTGGCTGCAAAGGTACAACTTTTTTCTGATATACACAAGTTTTTGGGCAAGAATCTGCTGAATTTATGGATTTTGCAAGCAAAAGGTGAGAAATGCATGCGCCGGATAGTCGCTCCATTGGCAATTCTATTATCCAAATCGCAACAAATATATTCTCTATTTTAGCGGCACTTGGACAAGTGCTGTTTTTGTTGTAATTTTGCAGTCGCAAACACGTGCCAACAATAAAAAAACACACAATATGAGCGAACTCAAACACATGTTCACGTACATCAATCGCAGTGTGCGTGAGGGATGGAACAATCCCGCTTTTACCGACTACGGCAGCATCTTCACTTACACCTACGGCATGGTGGCGACGCAGATGGCCAAACTGAACCTTTATTACGAGCAACTGGGTCTGAAGCCGGGCGACAAGATTGCTTACTGCGGCGCCAACTCGTCCTGCTGGGCGATCAGTTTTCTGTCGTCGTTCACCTTCGGCGCCGTGGCTGTGAGTATCCTGCCGGACTTCACAGGCGAGGACATCGAGAAACTCGTCAACCACTCCGATGCGCAGGTGCTTTTCGTCGGGCCGGTGGTGGAGAAGAAGATCGACATCAGCCACATGCCGGCCCTCAAAGCGGTCATCTCCACGGTTGATTTTCACCTCGTCTATGCCAGCCAACGCGAGTACAAAAAGGACTACGAGTACCTCAATGTCTCGTTCGGCGACCGTTACCCGAAAGGCTTCTGCGCCGCCGATGTGCACTATCGCGAGGACAACCTCGACGACCTCGCACTTATCAACTACACCTCCGGCACGACCAGCAATCCCAAGGGCGTCATGCTCACCTACCGCGCGCTGTCGTCTAACGTGCAGTATTCGATGGAGAACATGGAGTGCCACCCGGGTATCAACCTCGTCTCGCTGCTGCCGCTCGCGCACATGTTCGGAATGATGATTGAACTCATCTACCAGTTCGCCGGCGGGTCGCACGTCTATTTCGTCACACGCCTCACCACACCCGTCCTCATGCAGGCTTTCAAGGAGTGCCAACCGCATATCATCCTCGTCGTGCCGATGGTGTTGGAGAAGATCTACGAAAAGAGAATCCGCCCGGTGGTCACCAAGCCTATTGTACAGAAACTGTGGGACAAACCTGTTTTCGGAACGCTCATCAAACGAACTATCCGCAAAGGACTGATGAAAGCGTTTGGCGGCAAGCTACACAGCCTCATCTCCGGCGGAGCGGCTATCAATCCCGAGGTGGAGAAATGCCTCATGGACATCCGTTTTCCGTACTTGTCTGGCTACGGCATGACCGAGTGCGCGCCGTTGGTCGGCTATGCGTCGTGGCAGGAGTTCAAAGCGCACAGCTGCGGACGACTCGTGGACAGAATGCAGATACGAATCGACTCGCCAGACCCGCTGCATGTGGCCGGCGAGATCCTGCTGAAGGGCGACAACTGCATGGTCGGTTACTACAAGAACCCAGAAGCTACAGCTGCCGCTTTTACGCCCGATGGCTGGATGCGGACGGGTGACCTCGGAACGGTGGACGAGGATGGTTTTATCTTCCTCCGCGGACGCTGCAAAACGATGATTCTCGGTCCTTCCGGTCAGAACATCTACCCCGAAGAAATCGAATCGCTCCTCAACTGCCAACCCGCCATCGACGAGTCCCTTATCGTCAGTCGTAACGGCAAACTCATCGCCCTTGTCTATAAAGAAGAGCAACCCGATGAGCCTGCTGCGTCCACTGCCGTTTCTGCTTCTCCTGCCGCCCTCGCAGATGCCATCCACGCGGCGGTTGCCGAAGTGAACACCCACTTGCCGGCTTACAGCCAGATAGCCGACTTCGAGATCCAACCAACCCCTTTCGCCAAAACGCCCAAACGCTCGATTAAACGGTTCATGTACGCGTAAATCCCTATAAATTCATCCATTTTTGAGTTAAAACCACAAAAAAAATTGTATAATTGAAAAAATGTAGTACCTTTGCAGCGTCTTTTGATCAGTAAACCTTTTTCGTACTCCGGTCAACCTTTTCAGGAATCGAGTCAAAAGTTTACGATTTTTAAGATTCCATCTCAGTTATCGAGTCAACCTTTTTCAGGTTTAGTCAGCGGAAATGCAGCAGTTTGCTTGATATAAAACAACCTTTCTTCAAGCGTATCCGTCTTATTCAGGATTTCCATGTGATGCGTAAAACTGATAGACAGAAAATCATGTGCCGTTTCCACATCAAAGGTATGTGCCAAGGACTTCGTTTTCAACACCGGCAATTGGGTAGCCGCGGGCGACCCTTTTTCGGATGGTTCCGTTTGGGTAGCCGACGGCGACCCTATTATATAGGGGAGCCATGTTTCATAGAATTGTCGCATTTTCTTGAGACTCTCATAGCCAAAGCCACGCAATCCCGGCATGTCGCGTTGTAGTTTCTCACTAATAGCCCGAATGATGCCGCTTCCCCATTGATGCTGCTTGGATTGTTGGGAGATAAAACCACCCACTGCATAGTTGAGTGCCAGCACGTCTGCATTGGCATTCTTAAGCGTTCGTTCTTGACTTTGCAAGATAGCGGTTTTAATCACTTCTACCGCTTGCGAAATTTGCAACAAAGAGTTATTGTCATCCATCGTTGGTATTATGCGTTTCTTTTAGTCTTTGCAACTTTCGGCTGCAAAGTTACTGCTTTTTTTGCACATGTGCAAATAATTCTGATAAAAAGCATCAGAAATCTGCCTTTTTGCGTTAAAAAGGTTACTTTATGATACTAAAGGCTGTAGGTTATTGGTGGATGAGTGAATTGATGGATGCGGAGAGGTCTGGGTTGGTGGAGAGAGCTTCGGTCAGTTCGGTGGCGAGTTGAGCGAGGACAGCGGGACGGTCAAAGTCACGGCAGGTGCGATAGCGGGCATAGCCGTTGAGGATGAGGGCGGCAGGGAACGCAGATGGAGCGACAGATGATGTAGCGTCGGCTGTGAGTGTGGCGGGCGTGGCGGAGGTGACGGCTGTGGGTGTGGTGTTAGCGGAAAGGCGGTTGTAAATGAGGGACGTGAGCATCTGCTGATTGCGGAGGTAGGGTTTGAGGTGCTTGTCGGCTGCGGAGCGAGGGTTAGTGAGGCGGTGAAGGAGATCAAGGCGGTAAGCGGTGGCTTGTGCGGCAAATTCAGGGTCTTGCAACAGGAGTTTGGCATAAAGTGAAGCCGCTCCCATCTTTTGGCGATGGGCAGTCTGGGCATCGGACCAGTGGTCTGGTTTGTTCTGGTAACAATAGGTGGAATCGTAGATGCCGAAAAGACGGCGTTGGGAGATGTTGGACTGCTTGCCAAAGATCTTGCCGCTAACGGTTTGAATAGGGTCTTGATACTTGGTTCGGGACATAGTTTCTTGGTCGCTTGCGCGACGTTAAATGGTTAAACTGTTAAATTGTTAAGCTGTTATTTTTGCGGAGGTCGCATATAGACGTACCGCATATGTTGTGTTAATGCTATGTTAATCCTGTGTTGGAGATAGCAAGTTAAAAGTGAGTGCAAAGGTACGACAATTTTTTGAATTATACAAGTTTTTTGTTAATTATTCGTTGGTTTCTACGATATTAATGACATAATCAGCAAGTCTCTCGCACTCGCAGATAAAATCCACATAGAAGACACCTAACTGGTAACTATACCGTCCGGCGTCAATGTCCTGCAGGTTGCGCGATTTGAGTTCGTTGCGGTAGTTATTGATTTCATTCTCCAAGTTGTGGCTGTAAGAGGCTTGGTCGCCTGTAACAGGATGGTCTTGCTCCAATAGGTTCTCCATATTGCTGAGGGAGGTGTCTGTGAGCGTCATCATTTGCGTAATGTGCTGCATCTGTTCGTCCGTGAAAGCCTCCGTGCAGTTCTCCCGTTTGCGACTGAGCGTCCGCGCCAGATGGAAACAGCTGTCGCCGATGGATTCCAGTTCGTCCACCTGACGTAGCATTTTCATTTTTTCTTGGGTTTCAGATGCAAAAGGGTGACTTCGCTGTCGGAGCCTATGCGGAGGGGCAGGCCGAAGGTGCCGCTTCCGCAGGAGACATACACAGCCATTCGGTCGCGATGGTAGAGGCCGCGGTTGTACTCGAACAGGCGGTCGTTGATGAGCGTGACAGGGAAGAACTGCCCGCCGTGGGTGTGTCCGGCCAAAAAGAGGTCGGCACCCGCCGCTTCAATGTACTTGGCTCCAACGGGGCTGTGGTGCAGC
>JAFSKL010000013.1 GCA_017448985.1 Paludibacteraceae bacterium | reverse complement strand
TGAAAATTGAAAATTGAAAATTATTAGAAGCGGAGGTCGTTGACGTAGGTGTCCTTGTTGGGGACGATGGTGTATTGGGGTTGGATGTCGGTGAACTTAGGCGCCGTCATCCGGAGCGTGGAGGTCTTCTTTCCCTCTTTGATCTCGACGGACAGCGGCACAAGGTCACTGTTGCGCACTTTGAGCACAAAGCGGTTGATACCGATCGACTGATCCTTGGGTGTGAGGGTGATAAGGGTTACGGGTGACGGGTTATCGGTTATGGTTCTCTCTGTGATGTTGCAGACCTCGACCAGGGCTTTGGCATAGAGGAACGGATTGGCCTCAATCAGTTCCTGTTCGGTGGGGTTGGAGAGCGTCAGTTCGTCCATATCGGCGTTGTACATATACAGCGTCTTGCCATCGTAGGCGGCTTCGATGCCGAACATATCCAGCAGGAAACGGTCCCCGCGCATCGTGATCTCACCCGGATAATTGAGGGGCGAGACGGCATCCTCCGCCACCGAGACGGTGAACTCCGACTGCAGGGTCTTGGTCTCGAGGTTCGCGAGGAACGAACTCAAAACGGACAATATGAGCAATAATCTGGTCATTTTTGATAGTCAACTAGTCTGCTAGATTTGTTCAACAAATTCTATGCCATTACTTGACGCCGAGTTCCTCGAGCAGTTTGTCGAGTTGGTCGAGGTCGGTGATGAGCACATCGCGTCCCTTGGGACCTTTGTTCGGACCTACGACACCGGCGGCTTCGAGTTGGTCGGAGAGTTTGCCGGCGCGGTTATAGCCTATCTCGAACGCCCGTTGCAGACGCGAGGTGGAGCCTTCTTGTTTCGTTACTACGTAACGAGCCACATCGGCGAACATCGGATCGAGACGCTTCATATCGACCGAACCCGGCGCGAGAGCATCGCTTTCACCGCCTTCACCTACGTACTCAGGCAGTTGGTACGGTTCGGTATAACGCTGCTGTTTGGAGATATGCTTGACTATCTCGTCCACCTCGGGCGTATCGACGAAGGCACACTGGACACGCGTGATGGACGCGTTGCCGGCATAGAGCGAGTCACCGCGACCGATGAGCTGTTCGGCTCCCTTGGCATCCAGCACGGTGCGGCTGTCGATGACCGACTGGGTACGCAAGGCGATACGCGTAGGTATATTCGCTTTGATGACACCCGTGACGATGTTGACCGACGGACGCTGCGTGGCCAATATCATGTGCATCCCGACGGCCCGCGCTTTCTGGGTGATACGCGCTATAGGCGTCTCCACCTGCTTGCCCGCCTGCATAATGAAATCGCCGTACTCGTCGATGATGATGACGATATAAGGCAGGAACTGGTGATGGAGGCTGTCCGCCACGAGCTTGTTGGGGTTGAGGCGACGGCGGACGAACTTGTCGTTATAGTCCTCGAGGTTACGCACACCGGCGTCCATGAGCAGTTTGTAGCGGTTCTCCATCTCGATGACAAGCGAGTTGAGGGTGTTGATCACGCGGTCGCAGTCGGTGATGACGATCTGGTCGGGGTCCGTGTCCGGTTGGGCTGCCAGGAAGTGCTTCAAGAGCGGCTTGTACGGCGCAAACTCCACCATCTTCGGGTCCACCATCACGAGTTTCAACTCGGCAGGGTGCTTCTTGTAGAGCAGGGAAGTGATGATGGCATTGATAGCGACGGACTTACCGGTACCCGTGGCACCGGCTACGAGCAGGTGCGGCGTCTTGGCGAGGTCGAACATAAAGACCTCATTGGTGATGGTACGGCCGTAGGCCACCGGCAGACGCATTTTCTGTTCGTCCTGGAACCGTTTGGAGGCTATGACCGAGTGCATCGAGACCACTTGCGGTTTTTCGTTCGGCACCTCAATACCGATCGTTCCCTTGCCCGGCATCGGCGCGATGATACGGATACCCGTGGCCGAAAGCGACAACATGATATCGTTCTCGAGGCGTTGTATCTGCGCCACGCGAATACCTGCTTTGGGCACTATCTCGTAGAGCGTGACGGTCGGTCCGACGGTAGCTTTGATGGAGTCGATCTCGATGCCGTAGTTACGCAGGGTGGTGACGATTCGTGCTCCGTTGGCGCGCTGTTCCTCTTCGTCGATCACCGGCGCTGCCTCGTTGTCATACACCTTGAGCAGGTTGAGGCTGGGGAACTTATAGAACTCGAGGTCCTTGCGGGGGTCGTACGGACCCAGTTTGGCGAGGATGGCATCCGGGTCTTTGGTGTAGAGCTCGTCGGGTATCACATCCTCGATGGCGAGATCCGGGCTATCCTCTTTGGGTTCGTCCTTGACGGGCGGCAGGTCATCCGGCGGCAAGGGTTCATCGCCGAGAGGTTCGTCGAGCACAGGCTCAATTTGCAACGTAACATCATCATCTTGCCCCTCTAGGCGGAGGCCGCTCTCCCCATTACTTTGGGGAGACGCTCCGGGCTCTATCGTTAGGGTGATATCATCGTCGGTCGTTGGTCGATGGTCGTTGGTCGTTGGCGTAGTTTGCGTAGTTTCCGTATCTACGGGCAGGTCAATGACTACATCCGTAGGCACATTCGGATCTTCGGGTTGGTCGGGTTGGTCGGGTTTGGGCTTCCGTTTGAAGAGGCCTGCCACCCATTGGCCGAAAGCACGGCAGCGGTCGATGAACCGCGGGTCGGTGACGATGAGGAAGATGACGAGTGCGGCAACAAGGATGAGCGTCGTACCCGTGGTGTTCACATAACTGGACAACTCCTTGGCTGCCCAAGCACCGAATGCCCCACCCCAACGGAACAGACCGAGGTGCACCATCTGCTGCGCAAAACCCAAAACGACCGATCCCCACAGCACCCAGAAGACGGTGCAGCAGAACAGCTTGACGGCTTTGAGCTCTTTGATGACATGCATCAGACGCAAGGCATAGATACCTACCATGAACGCCAACAGGATGGACACGAAGCCGAAACTGCCGTCGATCATGAACTGCGCCAGCCGTGCTCCGGGCAGACCCAAGAGGTTGCGGATACTCTCGCGGTTGGCCAAGCGGTCAGGACGGTCCAAGGACAGGATCGACTGATCGGAGGTGCCGGTGAAAAGAAAACTGACATACGCCAATGTGGCGATGAGGGCAAAAGTGAGCAACAGGATACCGATGACCATACGCGTCTCACGGGCCTGAAAGAAGCGCTGAACGGCTTCCCACGAGTTCGTTTTCTCCACGCGGATGGCTCTTTCGGCCGGACGCTCGTCCGCTATACTTTGCGATTTAGATGAAGTTCTGGGCATAAAGTAATTTACGATTTCGTCATTTACCATTTACGATTTATTTAGTCATTTCGTCATTTACCATTTACGATTTAGACATTCTACTCCAAAATAGCGTGCAAAGGTACTAAAAAAAATTGAAAGTTGAAAGTTGAAAGTTGAAAAATTATCGTTTTTTGTAGAAAAAGACACTTTTTTAATAAAAATTGAACGCGCGCGCTTGTGTATATGAAAAAATTGTTGTATCTTTGCAGTCGCATTGTGTACTATGCCGTAGTATGGACGAATTGATTCGACACGAAGGAGTGGTGCTTGGCACGGACGGACGGATGGCCCATGTGGAGATTGTACAGACGAGTGCCTGTTCGGCGTGCAAGGCGAGGAGTATGTGTATGTCCGCGGAGAGTCAGCAGAAGGAGATGGATTGTGTGGTGATCGACGGTCCCGTCAAGGTGGGAGACCGTGTGGAAGTGGAGGTTCGGGAACGGCTGGCGTGGAAAGCGGTGCTGTTGGCGTATATCATGCCGTTCGTCGTGATGATGGCCGTGATTGTGGCGTTGGATTTCTGGACAGACTGGAGCGAGGCCGTGGTCGGCACCCTGTCCCTCTGCGGGATTGCGCTCTACTACATCGGACTGAGCGTGTTCAAGCACCGGCTGCAGAAACAATTCTCGTTCACGGCGAGAAGAATGGAAAATTGAAAATGGACAATGGAAAATGGACAATGGAAAATTTAAAATTTAAACAGATATGAATT
Source organism: Paludibacteraceae bacterium (assembly GCA_017448985.1). Taxonomy (GTDB): domain Bacteria; phylum Bacteroidota; class Bacteroidia; order Bacteroidales; family Paludibacteraceae; genus Colicola. The sequence goes on along the minus strand of JAFSKL010000013.1, from coordinate 111,011 downwards.
ATTACTTAATTCTGATTTCAATGGGCGTGTTAGGTGTGACGGCATTGGTGGCCGCGGTGCTGCTGTATGTGGTCAGCCTGTTCTTCAAAGTGGAAGAAGACCCACGCATTGACCTGGTAGTGGGTGTCTTGCCCGGTGCCAATTGCGGTGGCTGCGGTTTTGCAGGGTGCCGTAATTTTGCGGAAGCTTGTGTCAAGGCCGGCGGCATTGACGGTTTGTCCTGTCCCGTGGGCGGTGAACCGACGATGGAGCAAGTGAAACTGATTTTGGTTCCGGCAGAGGAGCAGTCAGCCGTCAGCGATCAGCCGTCAGACGGAGGAAAGAAGGGCTTCGACCCGGTTATTGCTGCCAAGATCAAAGCCTTGGCCACACCGAGAGCCGTATTCCCAAATGTAACCGCAAGAGTGCAAGGTAAATGACCAAATGACCAAATAAATGGTAAATGGTAAATGACCAAATCGTAAATGGCATTATGAGAACATTCAAGATAGGCGGAGTTCATCCGCAAGACAACAAAAGCTTCTCCGCACATCAGCCGATCGTGGAGTGCCCGCTGCCCAAGCAGGCTATTATCCCGTTAGTGCAGCACATCGGTGCACCGACGCAGGCTGTGGTGGCTGTGGGAGCCAAAGTGAAAGTAGGCGAACTGCTGGCGAAAGCAGGCGGTTTCGTGAGTGCGAACATCTGTTCGCCGGTTAGTGGTACTGTCACCAAGATTGGTGACTGGAAAGATGCCTGGGGCGCACCCGGACAAGCTATCTTCATTGATGTGGAGGGTGACGAGTGGTTACCGGAGATCGACCGTTCACCGGCATTGATCACCCAGTGCAGCCTGGACTCCAAAGCCATCATCGACAAGATAGCAGCGGCGGGTATAGTAGGCCTCGGTGGTGCTTGTTTCCCCACCCATGTGAAGCTGTTACCGCCTCCGGGCAAGAAAGCCGAAGTGCTGATTGTTAACGGCGTGGAGTGCGAACCGTACCTGACCTGCGACCATCAGCTGATGCTCGAGCACGGCGAGGAGATCATCATCGGTATCGAGCTCCTGAAAAAAGCGCTCGGTGTGGACCGCGCCATCATAGGTATCGAGAACAACAAACCCGATGCCATTGAGCATATGACCAAACTGGCACAGACGAAACTGGGTATCGAGGTGATGCCGCTCAAGCTGCGCTATCCGCAAGGCGGTGAGAAGCAGTTGATCGACGCTTGTATCGGTCGTCAGGTTCCGAGCGGAGCACTGCCCATCGAGGTGGGTGCCGTGGTGGATAACGTGGCTACTATCTTTGCCGTGTATGAGGCCGTGCAGAAGAACAAACCGCTCATCAGCCGTGTGATGACCGTCACAGGTAAGAACGTGGCCAAACCGGGAAACTACCTCGTTCGTTTCGGTACGCCGATAGAGGAAGTGATAGCGTTGGCAGGCGGTGTACCTGTGGATACGGGCAAGATCATAGGCGGCGGTCCGATGATGGGTCGTGCGATGGACCATATCGAAGAGATGCCGGCTAACAAGCGCCTGAGCGGTCTGCTGTTCCTGCCCGAAGCGGAGTCGATCCGTCCCGAGGAAGAGAACTGCATCCGTTGCGGTAAGTGCGTGCAGGCCTGTCCGATGGGTCTCGAACCCTACCTGCTGAGCCGTCTGTCGGAACTCGAGATGTGGGACGAGTGCGAGAAACACGATATCATGGACTGCATCGACTGCGGTTGCTGCGTCTATACCTGTCCTGCACATCGTCGCCTGCTCGACGGCATCCGTCCCGGTAAAGCCAAAGTAGGAGGTATTCTTCGCGAGCGCGCCGCGGCGAAGAAATAATTGAAAATTGAAAATTGAAAATTGAAAATTATTGGATATGAAACAATTGATTGTAGCTCCGGCGCCTCATGTGCATAGTAGCGACAGTGTCCGCCGGAATATGCTTTGGGTCATTCTGGCACTGATGCCCGCTTATGTGGTGTCGGTGATTGAGTTTGGCTGGGGCGCCTTGATCACGGCAGCTATCTCGGTGGCAGCGTGTGTGCTGACAGAGTGGGCCATCAGCCGTTATCTGCTCAAAGAGCACAAGCAGACGATCGGTGACCTGTCGGCCGTACTGACCGGTCTGCTGTTAGCCTTTAACCTGCCGTCGAACATCGACTGGTGGATCGTGCTCATCGGTGCGGTGGTGGCTATCGGAGTAGGTAAGATGAGTTTTGGCGGTTTGGGTCAGAACCCCTTTAACCCCGCTTTGGTGGGACGTGTGTTCCTGTTGATCTCGTTCCCTGTGCAGATGACCACATGGCCGTTGGCGAAAGGTTTCGAGACGAGTTACCTGGACGCAGAGACAGGTGCCACGCCACTGTATTTCCTCAAACACATTGCCAAGACAGGCGACACGAGTTTCGTGGATCAGTTACCGGCCTTGCGTGATGCGCTGTTGGGTGCAATGGGCGGTAGTCTCGGTGAGGTCTGCGCGTTGGCACTCATTGCCGGCGGTCTGTTGCTCATCTGCCTGCGTGTCATCACATGGCATATACCCGTCAGCATCATTGCTACGGTGGCCCTGTTCGCATGGATAGGCACACCGGAAGGCATGGAGGCCGGACAGTATGTGGCTTACGAACTGCTCACCGGCGGTCTGATGCTCGGTGCGTTCTTCATGGCTACGGACTATGTGACAAGCCCGATGACGGCGTGGGGCAAGATCATCTTCGGCGTCGGTATCGGATTCATCATGATGGTCATCCGTCGCTGGGGCGCTTATCCCGAAGGTATGTCGTTTGCCATTCTGATCATGAACGCGTGCGTTCCATTGTTGAACAAGTTCCGTCCGACACGTTTCGGCGAACCGCGTAAAGGTTAACGGTTATAGGTGAAAGGTTATTGTTATGGAAAAGTTACAAAGTTCATTTAAGAATATGGTGCTGAGCCTCGTTATCATCTCGACGGTAGCGGCCGGTTTGTTGGCGGGTGTGTATCTGCTGACCTTGGATTCGATCAACGCCCAGAAAGCCGCCAAGCAAGAGGCAGCCCGGAAAGCCGTTTTGGCGGGACACGAAGACGGTGTGGCTATTGAGACGGCGGTGGACGGCTTCGGAGGTCAGTTCCGCGTGATGGTCGGATTCGATGCCGAAGGTAACATCCTCGGTTATGAGATCCTCGAGCACCAGGAGACTCCAGGCCTCGGTTCGCACATGGTGCATTGGTTCAAGAATGCCGACAAGCCCGGTCAGAACATCATCGGTCGCAAGGCCGGCAGTCTGATGGTTTCGAAAGACGGCGGTGATGTGGATGCCATCACGGCTGCTACGATATCGTCCCGCGCGTTCCTCAAAGCTATCAATCAGGCTTACGCTGATTTCCACGGCGTTGAAGCCACCACCGGTGCCAGCCAACTCAATGTACAAAGTGACGAGGTACAAGGTACAGAGGAAGTGGTAATTGAAGTGGCAGAAGAGGACATAGAGGAAGCTGCGGACGAAGTGAAAGAAATAATCATTATTGAAGAAAAGGAGGCTCAAGATGAGTAACGCATTGAAAACATTGACCAACGGATTGCTCAAGGAGAATCCGACATTTGTGCTGGTGCTTGGTATGTGCCCGACGCTGGCCACGACCACGAGTGCCATCAACGGTATGTCGATGGGTCTGGCAACACTGTTCGTGTTAGTGTGCTCGAACATCGTGATCTCGCTGCTCAAGAACCTGATCCCGGACAAGGTGCGTATCCCTGCGTTCATCGTGGTAATCGCTACCTTCGTGACGCTGGTTCAACTGCTGATGCAGGCGTACTTGCCCGCTATCTACGATGTGCTCGGTCTGTTTATCCCGCTGATCGTGGTGAACTGCATCGTGCTCGGCCGTGCCGAAGCGTTTGCTGCCAAGAACAGCGTAGGCCTCAGCGCTCTTGACGGTATAGGCATGGGCCTTGGTTTCACCTTGGCGCTGACGCTGCTCGGTGCCGTACGTGAGTTGCTCGGTACGGGTGCTTGCTTCGGTTTCCATCTGTTCCCGGACAACTACGGAGCATTGGTGTTCGTTCTTGCCCCGGGTGCCTTCATCGCTCTCGCGTACTTGATGGTCATCATCAACAAACTGCAGAAGAAATAAGATGTTCATTATTCATTAATCATTATTCATTGAAACTATGGTTTACTTCTTGATATTTATCTCTGCGATATTTGTTAATAATATCGTATTGAGCCAATTCTTGGGTATCTGCCCGTTCTTGGGTGTCAGCAAGAAAATCGACACCGCGCTCGGAATGAGTGCAGCCGTGGTGTTCGTGCTCACGCTAGCTACGGTGGTGACCTATCTGTTGCAGATGTTGCTGGTCAAGTGGGGCCTCGAGTTCCTGCAGACCATCCTCTTCATCCTCATCATCGCTGCGTTGGTGCAGATGATTGAGATCATGCTGAAGAAAGTGAGTCCGGCTCTCTATCAGGCGTTGGGTGTGTTCCTTCCGCTGATCACCACCAACTGCTGCATCCTCGGTGTGGCTATTCTGGTGGCTAACGGTACGGAGAAACTGCCGATGGGTGCAGAGCACGGGATGCTGACAGGTACCTTGTTCGCTTTTGCTACCGCTCTCGGCTTCGGTCTGGCACTCATCCTGTTCGCCGGTATCCGTGAGCAGTTGGCATTGGCCAAAGTGCCCAAAGCGATGCAAGGAACGCCTATCGCCCTCCTCACCGCCGGTTTGTTAGCCATGGCTTTCATGGGCTTTAGCGGTGTGGTATAAAAAGACCTTCAATGGGTAGCGTCAGAAATGTAAGCAAACTCCTTGTGGCCAACATCATCGCGCAAGGTCTGGGTATCGTGGTATATCCCGTCTTGACGCGTATGTACGCACCGGAGGATTTTGCGCTGCTGAGCCTGTTCACTACCCTTGCGGGTGTTTTTGTTCTGTTCGCCACCTCCGAATATCACTATGCCATCGTATTGCCCCAAGAGGACAGCAAGGCGCGCGCACTGGTGCATGTGTGCTTGCTGCTGGTCGGTATGACGGTGCTTGTCCTATGCCTGGCCCTACCCTTCTCGCATTTTATTGCCGGTTTGTTCAAAGCACCGGACCTTGCCCGATGGCTGTGGCTGTTGCCCGTCTGCGTGGCGTCACTGGCGTTGTGGAACATACTGAACTATTGGTATATCCGCCGCAAGGCTTTCTCCCGCATCAGCGGGTATCAGATCAGCCAAAGCGTGTTTGCCGCCTCCGGTAAGATCGGTCTCGGTGCCCTCGGATGGCTGCCCGGCGGACTGATTGTAGCTACCGCCCTGGCTCCGCTCTTGTCGCTTCTGTTGAGTATAGGATTAGCGTGGCGCAAGCACCTAAACGAACTGATTGCTTTTCGGCGCGAGGAAGTGAGGAGTGCGGCCGTCGAATATGCCAATTTCCCGAAATTCAATCTGCCACGGGCATTGGTCAATTCGGTCGGACAGTCTTTGCCGATCTGGCTGTTGACGCCGGTCTATGGACTCGAATCGGTGGGGCATCTATCCCTCGCACTGATGGCGTCGTTTGTGCCGCTGAATATCGTGGCGCGAGCCTGCTACCAGGTGCTCTATCAGAAAGTGTCGGAAAATGTGCAGCAACGTGCATCGATACGCCCGGAACTGAGGCGTTTCGGTCTCTGGACCGGTATATGTCTCGCGGTTGGGATGGCGATCGTGTATATCATCGTGCCACAGTTGGTAACTATTCTTTTCGGTGCCGAATGGATCGAATCGGCCACCATCATCCGTCGGCTGTTCCCCTACCTTATTCTGATGCCTGTCTGCGGTTCGCTCAGTTTCCTGTCCGATGTGTTTGCAAAACAGAAAATAGCCATGTGGATGGAGACATCGTATGTGGCAGCCACGGCTGTCGCGTTAGTTTGCGGCATCCATTTCGGGGATTTCCTCCATTCCGTGAGCGCCTACGCCTGGGTCGGTTTCGCCTATTTGGCTGCCCAGCTGGCGTGGTTCATTTCGTTGGTGAGCCGGTATCAGAAAACGCTTTGAGTGCACTGAGAACAGTCAGCACTTTTCCCTTCTCCATCATCGAACCTATCCGCATCATCCGTTCGCACTCCGTGCGGAAAGGCGTATTGTCCAATAGATGCTTGTGCGTCGTGTAGTAACGCGTGATGGTTTCTGCAATTTGGGGGTTCTGCTTGAGCCAGATCTCGTACGGGTGCATCGACTCGCCGTCTTCACGGTAAGCATCGTAGATATGCAGCCGTCGGAGCAGCGACATCACGATGCGTTTGGGTACGTCACTAAGCGGTATATTCCGTCCGGCGATAGTCACCATGGCTGCGCGGTGGCCTATCCGGGCGTGCTTGTGATGCCATTGGGCCGCCTGAGGATAACAGGTGAGTATCCATCGGTCGTAGAAATAGTAGTTGCGGCGCTTGGCGGTAGGTACATGCAGCACGAAGTCCAGCACATCGACGTCGCAGAATGGCGAATAGCTCTCGGTATATTGCTGCAAAATGAGCGGCGAACCGAGACTGTTGCCGTTAAAACCCTGGGTGTAGATACGCGCCATCTCATGGGCATTGTCGGTCTCGGTAGCAAAAATATTATCCCCGTTCACGCCGGTCAACACCACACCCGTACGCGACCAGTCCTGCTGCCGTGCGAAAGTAGCTATCTCGATGGGCCCCATATAGTTGATCAGCCACTGAGACTCGGCACACACAGCGTCTATATCCGTCAGGTAAGCCCCTCCGTCCAGCGGCATAAACAGCCAGTCGTTACCCAACGTGCGACTGATCTCTTTGGGAAGCAGGTGGTCGAAATGGCCCGTCTGCGAATAGGTGAAGTTGCGTATCGGTTGCGTGGCTATCTGATGGGCTATCCACTGACACATACGGCTGTCCAAGCCACCACTCAACGGAAAGAAATGCTCCAGTCCCTCGGCTTCGTTCTTGCGTATGACGCGGGTCACCGCTTGGCGAAAAAGACGGTCCGTCTCGGCCAGCATCATGGGTTCGTCATAGGGCCACGGCGTGTTGTCAAAACGATGATAGACAGCCAGTTGCACCTCTTGACCCTTGACGCACAGGTACTGTCCGGCGGTCAGGCGGCGTATACCGCTAATGAAGGTGCGGTCGTCGTCCGTACAGCCTTTCTCCAAGATAGCTCGGATGAAGATCTCGTCTGGCGTACGCAAACCTGTCAATTGACTCAGTTCGCGCAAGTCACGTCCGTAGAAGAAACCGTGCTCTGTTTGTGCGTAGAAGAGCATCTTGCTGCCTATATGGTCATTGAAAAGGAGCGTTGTGTCGTTCTTTTCGTCCCGCAACACGCCGCAGAAAGAGCCGCGCCAGCCATCCCAGAACACCTTCTCGCCTTGGCGGTAACGATGAATGGCCTCACTCGGACTATCCGCTTCGAACAACACGCCAAACACCTCCAAGAGGCAGCCGTCCGCTTCGTATTTAACGGGCTTGAACTTGCTCATAGATGTCTTTTAACTGCCGGCCTACTTTCGCAAACGAATAGGGTTCGCCGGCTTGACGGATGGCCTTGGTATCGTATTCCTGATAATGGTCCAGCATGGTTTGCAGAGCTTGCACCAACGCCGCATCGTCGTTCGGCTCGATGAGGAGACCGTTGCTGTCGTTCACCATCTCGGGTATGCCACCCGCACGAGTGGACAACACAGGCACACCTTTGGCGAGACTCTCGGATATGACCACCGGTGCATTTTCGTAACGGGAAGGAAGCACAAAGATATCGGCATTGTCGAATTCGTTCGAGACTTCGCGCGGAGTGAGTTCGCCGGTCCAACGTAAGAGCTGCTCCGGGATTTGTAACTCCTGCGCGTACGCGCGCGTTTCCTTATAATCTATACCGTCACCCACTAAAACCAATTGCCAGTCCTGCCGTTTCTCGCTCAACCGCTTTGCTGCTCGCAAGAGACCTTTTACATTCTTTGCGCGCTCGTCGAAACAGGAGACATGAAGGATGGTCTTGCGTCCTGACTCTTGACTCTTGACTCCTGACGCCTCGAAGAAGAAGTCATCCACCACATTATTGATTTTGCGGGTATCACTGTTGGTCACTCCGCAAGCTCTCATGGCTTCGATCAGCCGGTTGCTAACACCGAGAAGTACGCTTGCCTCACGGGCGATGCGTGCATAGAGCCGGCGCTTGAAAGCAGGCAGACGCATAAACTGTCCGTTCTCGGGCAAATATCCGCTCCAGTGCTCTACGATGATATACGGGATATGGTACCGCCGCTTGAGCCACAAGGCCAACAGTCCCTGCTTCTGGATTACATTCAGTTGGACAATATCGGGCATCCAACCGGAACGCCGGAAATCTCTCCATTCACGCCATAACTCGCGCCAACTGTAGGTACTGAGTACGCGCACATCCACACCCTGCGCGCGGACTGCCTCCGCGTGCTTTTGTACAAAAAGTCCCGCCATTGCGTCACGCTCTGACGGGTACCACGGTGTGAGAAACAGAGCTTTCAGTTGTCAGCCTTCCGTTTTCAATTATCTAAATCGTAACTCGCGCAGTTTCTGGAACCATATAGCGAGGCGGAATAGCGGTTTGTAGTAGCGCTCAACCGAGAAATACCTGACGGGTGAGGACCCAAACTGCTTGTAGTGGTTGGCTATACCGCGTTCCATCGAGCCTTCGAAATCAAACAGCACGTGCTTTTCCCGCGCCAGTTTCATCGCCTCAAGCACCAGCAAGGCACTGGCGCCGGACTCGCGATAAATGGGATCGTAGGTGGGGATAAGGAAGTACAGATAGTGCGCATCCCACACCAGGAAAGCAGCTGCGTACGGCTGGCCGTCGGCATTACAGATACTGATGATCTCGCATTGTCCGAGGCGCCGCGCCTTACGCTCGAGCACTAACAGGAACTCACGGCTGAAACTGCATTGACGCTTGCGGGTGTGCAGACATTTGGCCATGAACCGGTAGAAATCCTCCACCTCCATCTTGCGCTCCACATGCAGGCTCAGCGCTTTCTGCAACTGCCGTTTTTTGTTCTTGCTGAACGAATTGATGACGGCATCGAGATTGCTGAGGTCCTCCACGCGGTACGTCACGCGCTCTTTGGTCTTGAATCCCAAGGCCCGCATAGCATCGACGCACAGGCTGCCGGGCAAGTACTGCTGGTAGTAGTAGGCGAGGCCCATTGTGTCCATCTGCTCCTTCAACTGCCGACACACCTCTGCCGTTTTCCATTTATCTGCCGTCACTTCGGAAGTAACCCATATACCGCCCACCTGCGACAACTGCGGCATGACGATATACTTGAACCACGCGCGTTTGCGCAGAAGATACGGCATCGCACCCGCTATCTTTCCGTCCTCGTCTTCAGCCAGCAGTGCGTCCCATTCCTTGCCTGCACACACGGCATCCAACCACCACGGCATCATGGAAATAGGCACATAGTCTTGCTGCCCTACCCATTCTATATAGCGTTCTTTGTTCGTCATATCCTATCTAACGACTAACGACCAATGATTATCTGAATAATCCGCTGAAGATTCCGCTTTGCTGACCCTCTTGTGCCTCCGGTGTCTCCGGTGCCTCGCTCAGTACGGCATCATCATTGAGTGCCTCGGGTTCTTCGTTTTCAGCTTTCGGTTTCAGGCTGTCCAAGCCGTTACGATAAATCTCCGGACGATAGAGAATCTGAATATTCTCAGCAATCACTTCTGTCTTACGACGGATCTGCCCGTCTTTCTCCCACGAACGAGTTTTGAGTTTGCCCTCTACATACACTTTCATACTCTTCCGCAAGTTCTGCTGTGCCCATTCGGCAAGGTTGCGCCAAAGCACCACACTGTGCCATTCGGTCACGTCGGGAACCTGCGTACCATTTTGCATCATGTAACCGCGCTCGGTAGTCGCGAGATTGAATGTTGCGATAGCAACGCCGCGGTCTAAATAACGTACTTCAGGATCTGCGCCGACGTTGCCGATAAGAATAACTTTGTTTACACTTGACATACTAAAAAATAATTTAAATGGTTTGTTTAAGCGATTTTGCGGTGCAAAATTACTGCTTTTTTTTGACATATGCAAGAAAGCTGACATTTTTTTAGCGAAATTATTTGCATATGTCCGATTTTTGTTGTACCTTTGCACCAAATTTGAAAAAATATAGTATGAAACACACATTATTCTGGGTTGCAACCCTATTGCTGACCGTCGTAAGTGCCGCAAGCGCACAGGAGCAAAAAGCGAGTGCTCAGTTGTCTGACGGACAGGTCGTTTCTGCCGAGGAGCAGAATCTCCAATACATCCGTTGTATCGCTTTCTATAACCTTGAGAACCTCTTCGATACCATCCATGACGAGGGTAAGAACGACTATGAGTACTTGCCGGACGGAGGTATGAAATGGACGTCGTATAAGTACGAGAACAAGATCAAGAACATGGCCTACGCCGTTTCGCAGCTCGGAACGGATTATGACCCGCGCGGTGCAGCTTGCGTCGGCGTTGCGGAAGTGGAGAATATAGGTTGCCTCTATGATCTGTGTGCAGAAGCCAACAGCAAGTACAGCCGTCGTCTCAAACCTATACTGCTTGAGGGTCCTGACCGCCGTGGCGTGGACGTAGGTTTTCTCTATGACACAGTCATGTTCAAGCCCTCCAAAGTGAACGGATTTGAACTGAAAGCGCACTATGCCGACGGAGGCGAGATCAAGACACGTCTGCAGCTCTGCGTATCGGGATACTTGATGGGGGACGGTTCGCCGGAGAAGATTCACATCATCGTCAATCACTGGCCCAGCCGTTACGGAGGCGAACTCTCTTCGCGTCCGGGGCGTGACACCGCAGCTATGCTCGTCAAGTCGATTTGCGACTCCATCTATCTCAAAGAGCCCAAGGCCAAAATCATCATCATGGGTGACCTGAACGATGACCCGTACAATCATAGCTGCAAAGACGTGCTGCAAGCGCGCAAGTACCGCGAGGAAGTGGAGCCGCAGGGCTATTTCAACACCATGTGGCAGATGCTCGACCGTGGTATCGGCTCGCTGGCGTATAACGGCAGCTGGAACCTCTTTGACCAGATCATCATCTCCGAACCGCTCATGAACGCCACGCTCGAGTCCGGCAAATGGACCTATTGGAAAGCGCAGATCTTCAACAAACCGTTCCTGACCGTTCAGGAAGGCAAGGACAAAGGCACACCGCTGCGTACCACCAAAGGTGGTGTTTGGCAGAACGGCTACGGAGACCACTATCCCACGATGATTTATCTCATCCGCAAAAAGTAAATGGTAAATGACCAAATGGTAAATGATATGACATCGCAACTCAACAGAAACACCTCGCCGATACGAATGCGCAATTACGGCCGTATCGTGCAGGACATGATCGGCTATGCCTCGCAACTGCCCGAAGGGCAGGAACGCGATTCGCTCGAACTGTATATCGCCCAATGTATGCGCCAGCGCAATCTGGTCTGGAATCGTGACCAGGAAGCAGGTTTGGCCCGTGTACGCGAGGATATACGCAAACTGTCCGACGGCCAGCTCCGTTGCGACTCGCCGGCTTTCGAACGGATGATGGCGCAGCCCAACGCACCCTTGGTGCAAAAAAAGAAGAAGAAATAGTTAACGGCTAACAGCCACTATGGATATGGAAGAATCCCAGCAATACAAGATTTTCGCAGGATCCAAAGGCGAAGCGCTTGCGCAACGCATCTGTGAAGAACTGGGCTGCCAGATAGGCAACCTGCGTATCGACCGCTTCTCCGACGGCGAGTTCTGCACCTATTTCGAGGAGTCCGTTCGCGGGCAATCGGTCTATCTCGTGCAACCCACCTGTCCGTCCAGCGACAACCTAATGGAACTGCTCCTGATGATTGATGCCGCCAAGCGGGCCAGTGCTGCCAAGGTCATTGCCGTCATCCCTTATTTCGGCTGGGCAAGGCAGGACCGCAAGGACAAACCGCGTGTCTCTATCGGTGCCAAACTGGTGGCGAATATGCTGCAGACAGCCGGTGCGGACCGTGTCATCACCGTGGACCTGCACGCCGACCAGATTCAGGGATTCTTCGATATTCCCGTGGACCATATCTACGGTTCCAATGTGCTCGCGCCGTATATAGCGAACCTCAATCTCAAGAAACTGATAGTCGCTTCGCCCGATGTCGGAGGTTCCAAACGGGCGTCCAATTTCGCCAAGAAACTGCACACAATGACCGACCGCGAAGTGCCGATGGTCATTTGCTATAAGAACCGGCCGGACTTCAACAAAGTGTCGGAGATACGCGTCTTGGGTGATGTATATGGCAAGGATGTCGTACTCTTTGACGACATCGCCGACACGGCAGGAACGCTCTGCAAGGCTGCCGAGGTGATGCGAGAAGGCGGTGCCAAATCCGTCAGAGCAGTTGTCACACACGGTGTGCTCAGCGGCAATGCCTGCCAGCGTATCGAAGAATCGGCGCTCGAAGAGATCGTTTGTACCGACTCGCTGCCCATTGACCCCAAGTGCTGCTCCAAGTTGCACATAGAGAGTCTCGCCCTGTCCATCGCACAAACGATTCGGGCTATCCAAAACCACACATCTGTCAGCGAAACCAATATACGCTAATGAAATCCTTCGTAACCAAATCGTACATCGTACTTTTGTCCTTGGTACTTTTCACAGCTTGCACCAAAAAGCAAGCCGTTATAGAGCGTCCGTCTTTCTGCGCCGACAGCGCTTATGTATATATCGAGCGTCAGATGGCGTTCGGTCCGCGTGTACCTAACGGCGCCGCACACATGCAATGTGCCGTGTGGCTCATTGAGCAACTCCGTGCGTTCGGCGCGGAAGTGGAACTGCAGAAAGGTGAGATGCCGGACTACCGCGGCAACAATCAGCAGATATACAATATCATCGGTCATTTCTACACGCCCGAAACGGCAGACCGCAAGCGCATCCTGCTCGGCGCGCACTATGACACACGGCCGTGGTGTGACGAAGAACCCGAATATGCCGATCGGTTCTACAATGTGCCGGGTGCCAATGATGGCGCGTCCGGCGTGGGTGTACTGCTGGAAGTGGCCCGCCAACTCGGCTTGCGGATGGACACTTCCGTCTCCAAGACTCCATTTACGACGCCCGTCGATATCATCTTCTTCGATGTGGAAGACATGGGTTCGCCCAATGTCTATACAGGCCCGGAACGGGAAGACACCTGGTGTCTCGGTTCCCAGTTATGGGCGACTAACTATGTGCAGAGAGCCAACAGCCAAGAGCCAACAGCTAAAGTGCAATATCAGTTCGGCATCGTTTTGGATATGGTCGGCGCACCGGACGCTTCGTTCCCGCGGGAGATGTACTCCACCAATTATGCCGCCAACTACCAGCAGCAGATATGGCGTGCCGCACAGAAACTCGGCTACGGATCGCTCTTCATCAACCAGCAATCCTACCCCATCACCGACGACCATTATTACATCAACCGCATAGCAGGTATTCCTTGCGTCGATGTTATCCATTATGACATCCGCAACGCTACCGGTTTCCCGTCATGGTGGCACACACGCCAGGATGACATGACCAACATCGCCAAACCGACGCTTCAAGCCGTGGGTGAAGTGGTGATGAGTCAACTGTAAAAGTTTACTATTTTTAAGATTTTGGCTTGCCGAGAGCAAGAGCTGGTTATACCGTGGTTAAACCGTGGTTAAACCGTGGTAAAAATCTGCGCAAAACAGTGTCAAAAAATGTACGATTTTTAAGAAATGGCTAAGTTACTGGAAATAATTAACCTCCACGCCTCTATCGGCGGCAAAGAGATACTGAAAGGCCTCAATCTCGTCATCAACGAAGGCGAGACGCACGCCATCATGGGACCTAACGGCGCGGGCAAATCGACCCTCTCTGCGGTCCTAACCGGCAATCCTGCCTACGAAGTGACCGCCGGCGAAGTGCGGCTACGCGGAGAGAACCTGCTGGCCATGGAACCGGAGATTCGCGCACGCGCGGGCGTGTTCCTCAGTTTTCAATACCCCGTCGAGATTCCCGGTGTCAGCATGACCAATTTTATGCGCACGGCCATCAACGAGAAACGGGCGTATGAAGGCAAAGAACCGCTTTCGGCCAAAGAGTTCCTCCTACTGATGCGGGAGAAAAAGAAACTGCTTGAACTGCCGGACAAACTGAATAACCGTTCGGTCAATGAAGGTTTCTCCGGCGGTGAGAAAAAGAAAAACGAGATCTTCCAGATGGCGATGCTCGAACCCTGTCTCGCTATTCTCGACGAGACCGATTCAGGTCTGGATATCGATGCGCTGCGCATTGTAGCCGAAGGCGTCAATCGTCTCAAGACACCACAAAACGCTGCCATCGTCATCACCCATTACCAGCGCCTGTTGGATTATATCGTGCCGGATTTTGTACATGTGCTTGCCGACGGACGGATCGTCAAGACGGGTGACAAATCGCTTGCTCTCGAACTCGAAAAACATGGATACGAGCGTTTTGCATAAGGGCGAACGGTTGGAAAAGGTGTTCCTCAACGAGCCTTCTTTAGACTTGCATCTTGTTCAAGAGGCGGGTTCGTGTGTGCGCATTTATGTGATCAACTTCGATAGTTCGAGATCTAGAGACCTCGAGGTTTTTAATCGAATCGCCATCGACCAGGCGGGTGAAGGCTGCGAAACGGAGATCTATGCCTTAGCGTATCTGAAGGGTGACGAGAAAGTGACGACCGAGACGCATGTGACACACGCGGTAGGAGGCGGTAGTTCGAATCAACTGATCAAGTTCGTGCTGGACGATAAGTCACAAGGCCGTTTTCTTGGCGAATTGAAGATTGCTCAGGATGCCCAAAAGACCGAAGCGCATCAGACCAACCGCAATCTGCTGCTCTCGGAAGATGCAGAAATGCGCACACAGCCGCAACTGGAGATTTATGCCGACGATGTGCAAGCCACGCACGGTGCTTCTACGGGCCAACTGGACGAAGCAGCACTTTTCTACATGCAGCAGCGGGGCATCGGCAAACAAAAAGCGCGTCAACTGCTCGTCAACGCGTTTATGAAAGAGGTGTTGGATAAGATCCCTGACTCTCTAATCCCTGATTCACTAACTCCTTTACTGGACTCGATTGATGGCGTAGTCCAATAAGCCGAGCAGACTCTTTTTTTCGGGACTGTCGCGGAACACACTTAAGGCCTCTACGGCCTTTTTCTTATGCCCTAACATCTGCTGAACGGCATATTCGTCTCCATTGAACCGCAGCACAAACGACTTGATTTCCTCCAGTACCCGAGCCGCTTCATCCTTGCGATCCTCGCCATTCACAATCAGCCATTCGCCTTTAACGCGAATCTCTTCCGCCTCGTCCTGCGGTGCCCGACGCAAGGCCTCGATAAGCGGTAGCGTCACTTTGCCGTCACGCAGGTCACTCATGGTCGGTTTGCCTATCTCCTCCAGATCGCTGTAATCGAAGATGTCGTCCTTGATTTGGAAACAGAGACCTAAGTTCTTACCGTACTCGCGCAAGGCCGCCCGCTGTTTGGGTGTACATCCTGAACTCTCCGCTCCCGCTTCGGCACAGGCCTGGAATAGTTGCGCCGTCTTTTGTTCAATCACCTGATAATAGCGTTCCTCGTCAATCCACATACTCTGTCCCACATGCAGTTGTACCATCTCACCGCTACTGAGGCTCTTGCCTAAGTTGGACACGATTTCCAGAATGCGGATATTCCGCACTTCCGCAATCAGCCCGATTACTTTCGCCAACATATAGTCGCCGATCAGAACCGCCACTTTGTTGTTCCATTTGGTATGAACAGCCGGCATCCCGCGACGGGTGTCCGAACTATCGACCACATCGTCATGGATGAGACTCGCCGTGTGAAGCAGTTCCAGCGCCACGGCAGAACGAAGCGTCTTATCCGTAATCGGGTTGCATAACTGCGCAGCCAGCATCACCAATAACGGGCGTAACTGCTTGCCGCGACGGGCGCCGACATAACGAAGCACCTCCTGTTGCAACTTATTGTCCGCGCGCAGAGACGTTTCCATCAAACGCTCATACTGTTTCCACTCAGCCTCTATGGGCTTGCGTATATCTAACAATGCATTCACCTTTTCACTTTCAAATCCGGCGCAAACATAGTTTAAAAGGCACTTGCACTCGGATAACACTTAGTTTTTAACGTTTTATAAGAGACATTTATTGGTTCTTCAAACAACGGCAAGGATATTTTGATTTACTTCTATGCGCAATCGTATAACGAATACCGATTTCCAATCCAACCGCCCAGGGCTTGAAAGGTTCGGTAATAACGGCCGTATTGTGTAAATCCGTATAGTTACTCATGAAATAGTGGTTTTGCTCCTGTCCCGCACGGTCGTTGCGGAAACCGATGGGTTCATCTTGTCCTTTATCGGCAATATTTGTAAGGGCATAGTTGAAATATGCCTGAACCAATAAATCCAGATGTTCTATCAGCGGCACAGCAACACCTGCTTTGGCGAAAACCGTCCAATAGCTTTTACTCGGCAAAGTACCTTTCGGTTTGAAGTTTTCTTCGGTATAGAACCCGTGGTTCGGTTTGTCCGAAAGGGTTAGATTCCACGGTTTGTAATATCCAGTGTGTGTCAGACTTCCATTGCCTGTATAATTTGCCGAAAGAGGCAACCCGTATTTGCCTCCTATCTGAGTGGTTATATATACCACATTACGCACAGGGATAGAGAAAACAAATGAGACAGGTACTTCTACCGTCCAGTAATCATGTCGTTCGGACCATTTCCGCAGTTCGAGAATATGTTCATACAACTCTCCGTCAGAATCGGTAACCCCGTTCCAATGGAGCAATCCGTCCAAGGTAGCTGATTGCCCGTAGTGTTGTGCATCCACGCCAATAGCAAAACCTGCATACTCGGAAAAGAACCAGTTGTATCCGATATGCGCTTGAGCGCTATAGGTCCCAGCCGTTTTGGAAGCAAGCTGCCCTGCGATAGTATTGACCTCGTATCCGAGCGACGCATATCCTGCTCCTGCGGAGACTTCAAAAGCGTGTCCGCGGCTATGATACGCGCGGGGAGCAGACAGGATTGGCAAAGATATTGCAATAACTAATATGAATGCAAATTTTCTCATTGTATAATTCTTTTCTGAACATCAACACTGCCGTCATCATAGACAGTTTCCATTATATCCATATGCGGTCCAACCATAAAATGGCGAACTTGATAGGGAACAGATTGATGGTCACCCGGATTTAGTGTTGTGCTTGGAGCGGCTTCGCCAAAGGTCATCGGACATGTGATAGCGGTTGTTCCGTCCGCGCGCGTCATCACTACGTAATAGGAGTGTCCGTCATTATCCAAAGAAGACCCTATATAATAATCTTGGGTGATGGCTCCGTTAATAGCCACACCATCACAATACCACTGATATGCTACATATTCGTTATCCCCGTTATCGACAAACAACACGTCATCCCATTTTCTATAAATAGTTGCTCCGGCATTGCGCCCGATAGAGAACTGTTTCTCATAAGCGCAATGTCCAGTTTCTTCTTCCGTATAGAAAGTCACCGTCACAGTCTGATCGACTTCCGCAGGAAGCAGGATACTGAACCGGTTGCCTTGCAAGGGTACATTCTCCACATCTTTCATCAAATGAGTGTCAAAATATAGCGAATAGGTCTTTGGAGAACCGCTAACGATGGTATAAGAGACTGTCAGTATGGTATCTACAGCCACATTGCAGAGAGGTGCAGGTGGTTGTATCGTTATGTCAATACTCTCAATGACTGTCAGCAGCAATGAGTCTGTGCCTTGCTTCAGCATATATGATCCCGGCTGGTCGGCAGGATGTTCATATCCGTTTTTCAAATAGGCTTCTCCCGTACAAACGGTATCTGTCTGATAGTTGCAACTCTGAAAATCCAATGACATATTTGTGTTGAAAGGTTCGCACTTGCCGGATTCGTCAAAGAGGGTAATATCCAGATCTACCTGTCCGGAGATACTTCCTTCTACAGACAGGGTTATATAGGAGACATTACCAAGCACTTCATGATTCTTCGTTTCTATTGCCGGATTGTTACTATTAAGCGAATAGGAATAAGGCTCGCCCTTTTGTACTGTGAACGGCAAATCTATCTGCCCTCCCTCGAAATTACAGAACGGTTCCAAAGAGGCAAACGCAGCCTGAACGGGTTCAGTAACAAGCAAACTGAGAGTCGATTGAGTTTCAGGAATCGGATAGACTTGTATTCCTGCTTCCATTGGAGTGAAATCAAAGCCGTGCCCAATGTATCTTTCTCCCAAACAAATAGTATCCAACACCACATCGCATTCTGCAGAAATGACAGGGAAGATATCTTTCTTTGCGAGAACCGACCGGCCGACCGTTGTCCGTTGAAAAAGAATATTATCCAAGCAGAAGTCGTTGCCGCTGGAAGCACTATTCAAGTCTTCTACAGAAATAGTAACAGAATTGCTATTTGAAGGCGCTTTCCACTGAATCTCCTGATAATACCAAGCATTTAAATCGGACTCTTGCCCCAATTCATATACTTGCCCTAGGTTCTGTGTCTGCACTACTCCGTCAGGGTCGGTATAAGAAATACGGAATTGCAGCATCGCCGGACTTCGGTCTGGAGCAATATTAGGGTAAGCCGCCCAATAACTGAACAAATAGACAGAGTCTTTCTCCACAGTCAAAGATGTATTGTCAATTGTTGTCGCTTTCCATGCATAACCGGACTTACCAGCATCAAAGAGAGCATAATAATTACCTTCCTGCGGTTCGATATCCGCAAAGTCCTTCCAAAAATAACTGGCATTGTGGGTAATGGCGTATATATTGGAGGCTCCCCCGTGACTGTTATAATACTGGGACGGATCAAACGCGCCGACGTAGTTGTACGAACTGGTAAATCCTTCCGGTGGGTTATTACCTACCGGTACCGTCTCAAAATCACCATTCGCCATGAGATTGTCAATCGCACTGTGCGTTATGGCATAGACTTCCACAGAGTAAGTCGCCGAGGTATTGGAGGGTACAGAGATGGAGCGGGTCGTTTCGCCGGTGCTCCACAGGTACGAATCACCCTCCATACTAGCTTCCAGCGTAATATCAGGAAAACCGTTGCATACTTCTATCGGGTCGTGCAATACTTCACAATCCAAGGTGGGCGAGGTATAGGTAACCGTTTGTGAAGATATGATGGCTGTTCCGCTGCCGTCCGAACATAGCGAGAATGTCACACTCTCTTCCTCAGGGGTTGTTTTTGCCGGCAGGTTCTTGATGGTATAAGTGACAGGAGAAACAGGACTGCTACGGATAATATCGCGTTTGAATTCTGTTCCTGTCATCTTATAACTGCACGGTTCGCCCGAAAAACTGGCAGTGATGGTGATGTTGTACGTCTCCGTGACGCAAGAACTGACGATTTCGTAGGTCACAGACTCAATGACAGCGCTTGGAGAACTTCCTATATCGTCGGGAACAGCGCCCCAATAACCGGAACCAGAGATGTCGTCAATGATAAAACATGGGGTTTCGGCCGTCCATTTGAATTCCAGTTCTTTGGTCTTGACATCACAGAAACCGATCCAGTCGTCTGCTCCTGTAGTAATGACTTGGGTTGTTGCTCCGAAGTAAACCTTTTTACTGAAACTGGAGGTGAAAGTGTATTGGTACAGCCCCGGCTTACCGTCCACGGGAGTCATCACTTCATATCTCTGCCAATGGGACGAATAAAGCAGATATGACGCATAGCACGGCCAATAAGAGGAAACATACAGATATAGGGTTTCTCCCGCAGGAACAGTGTTATTGCTTGCCGGAAAAGCGAAAATCCAACAAGCCAGCAGCAGGATTGTAATGGAGCATCGATTTTTCATACATCTATCTAATATATTTCTTTTCTCGGTTTGACACTTCCGTCTTCGTAATAGGTTACAACTATTCTAAAATGGCTTCCGATGAGATACATGCGTCGACCAGTTTCCTGCAGTTGTGCATTGGCAGGATATTCGTTGTGGCTGGGATTGATTTCGGAGAACATCTTTTCACAGCTTTCAACTATAGTGCCGTCCGCTTTCCACATTCTGACAGAGTAAAGATCTGTTGAAGAAGAAATGTTCTGCTCTGCACGGTAGTATTGTTCAGTAGCTCCCTCAATTTCTTGGCCATTGATATACCACTGATAACGAACAAAATCGCCGGCACTATTATCCACAAATATCATATCCGCCCACTTTGTACGCAACCAGTTGTCGTTACATTCCGGCTCCACGGGTGGAACGGAACTGCAATCAATACCGTTGATGTGGAAAATATCCCTGTGCACAAGTACGCGGTTCGTCGTAGAGGCTTGCTGGAACATAATATCATCCAGACAGAAGTCGTTGCCACCGGAAGCGTCATTAAGGTCTTTCACGCCAATCTCCACATAATCGGCATCGCAAGGCGCTTTCCAACTGACAGTCTGCTGATACCAGCCGTTCATTTCTTCTTCTTGACCGAGTTTGTATTGCGAGCCTAATAATTGTGTCTGCATTGATCCGTTTCCATCCTGATATTTGATTTCGAATTGCAGTATAGCGGGACTATTATTGGATGCGATATTGGGGTAGGCGGCCCAGTAACTAAACAAATAGACGGAGTCTTTCTGTATCTTCAGTTCGGGATTGTCCGTAGTAGTTGCTTTCCATGCATAGCCGTCTTTACCGGCGTCAAAGAGTGCGTAGTAACTGCCTCCATGCGGTTCAATCGGCGCGAAGTCCCGCCAAAAGTAATTAGCATTGGAGGTGATGACATAGAGGTTGCTTTCTCCTCCGTGACTGGAATAATAATCGCTCTTGTCCCATCCTACATAGTGGTAGTCACTGGTAAATCCTTCCGGCGGATTGGATTCAAAGTCACCGTTAGCCATCAGATTCTGTTCAGGTTGCAGCACCGATTTATATATCTCCACCGTAATGTCCTGTTTGCCAATGGAAGGCGTGTATTCGATCGAGGTGCCAGATTCACCGGTGGACCATCGGTACACATCCCCGATGGCATCCGTGGAAAGAGTGACTGCTTCGTCGGTGCACATGTCACCCAGCTCATACTCTGCCTCACATTCGATATCAGGAGACACATAGGATTGCGTCAGTGTGGCAATCTCGCCGGTGTATGTCTTGGAGGAATAGAGGGTTACAGAAACGTTGTGGTTCTCACCGGCTGTACCTTTGATTTCTTTCTTTTTGATGACCAGCGGTTTGTTGATACGCGTTGTCTTAACGGGCTCGTTCCATTGGTCTCCGGTCATGCTGATACTGCACGGCATACCGGTGAAATATATGCTTACAACAACGTCATAGGTGCTGTCAATACAAGAAATAGGTGTGGTAACAACGATACTGTCCAGCGTTGTCGTTCCTCCGGAAGAGGGTTCCGCCGCCCAATAACCGCTACCGTTGGAGCCGGTCACTATATAATACGGTTTTGCTGCCGACCATTTGCCGTCGTGGTCTTTTGTCGTGAAACCGCTCCAACCACTTTGGTCCTTCGTAACGACTTGTTCGGAATACCCGAAACGGAAATTCTCCTGCATTCCGTCATGCATGGTGACAGTATAGGTATAGACACCGTCTTCCCCCTCAACGGGTTGCATGATACGGGCGACATCGCCTCCGGAGGACGTGCATACGGCATAGGTGGTCTTGCAACACCACTCTTGGGATACGTCCAGGTAAACGACGGATTGATAGGGTATTCTTTCCGCGTATATACCGAGAGCGGCAAGGCTCATGAATATCAAACAAACTATCTTTTTCATATCCGATTTTCCGTTTTCAGTTTTCAACAGGAATTATTTCGACACGTCTGTCAAGAGATATGTTGTGCGGATTAGTTTCCGTATCTTCCTCTGTGTATTGGATACTGGAGCTGTAGCCTTTGCTGGTTATTTGTTCAGGACGAACACCATTTTTGAGCAGTAGGTTAACTACGGCCTCGGCACGTTTGTCACTCAGCATCTGGTTATGCGTTTCATTACCTTCGCTGGAAGCGTGACCGTTTACGAGGATGTGTTGGTCGGGGTTCTCAATCAAGATAGCAGCGATGCGGTCAATGATATCAGCGGGTTCCAATTTGGGCACCCAGCTGTCAAGATCAAACCATATGATGGCACGTTCCATCAATATGGCAATCTTCTGTGCGGCCGCGGGCTGCGTCTTCATGACCGTGTCGCGCCGTTCAGAAAGACTCATCGTCGTGTCGCATATCTGCAAACGCTCATATTCCGGTGCAACGGGTTTGGTTTTCGGTTGGGGATGCCAGTTGAAACCGGCTTTGACACCCACCATCCAGGGACGGACGGCTTTCACCTCGTTGGAGTTGGTGTAGCCCTCATAGGGATTCATAAAATCGTGGGAAACGGGTTGCGGCGTACCGCTGGCATCAGGGACATACTGGGTAAAACTGCTGCCTGCCCACCCCAGGTCGCGGTTGTTACCGTTATACATATTGTTGCATGTCACTTTGGCAAAAGCGCCTACCATGATATCCCATTGCTCCGCTACAGGAATGTCTATTCCTATTTCTGCAAATACACCCACTGCCACAGACTTAAGTTGCAGCGCCTTGGATTCTTTGCTGAAGTTATCCACACTCTCGTAGTAGAAGTCGCGATCCGTCTGGTCGTGTATCTCCATGTTCCACTGCGGGTACCAGCCGCGGTGCTCGATTGTACCATGGGACAGGCGGTATATCTTCCATACAGGCAACCCCACTTGCAATCCCGCTCCGGCATATAGTTTGAGCGGTTGCTCTTCCTTGTTCAAAGGGTACATCATCTGGACACCAACGGGAATGTTCACCATTCCCACGTTTTGCTTCTCCGTCCATCCGTGACCGTAAACTCGGTGGGTGTATAACTCACCGTCACTGTCTCCCTGGCCGCTCCATTCATAGCAGGCGCCGATGACTGCACGGTCGCCGTAATAATCGAATCCGGCACCGGCCGTCACGCCCCAGTTCTCGTGGAAATAATACGCGTAGTTGAGCCCGAGAGTAGCTCCTGCACCGCCATTAGCAGTGTCCTGCTCGCGAAAAGGCTTGTAACCCAACCGCGCATAGCCGATTCCGGCAAAACCTTGCAGGTAATGGCCTTTGGCGTTATGACCGGGTTGCTCCACCTCTTGTCCCTGCAATTCTCTCGTTACGGTTTTGCATTGAATGGTATAGGTGGTGTCCTCATACACGGTTATGGACATGAGCGAATCATCCTCCACACGGGATGGCGCAACAGCTGAGATCTTTATCTCTTGGGGAGGCGCAGGTTTCTTGCTGATGGTGATAACTCCCTTTTTGACAGTCACTTGCAAATCTTTGTCCAGTACTTTGCGCAGGACGGCACGGGCGGACTGATTCTTGAATTTGCCCGTGACACGCTTGTTGAGGTCAAGATCTTCCTCAATATACTGAATCTTATAACCCGTTTTCGATTGTAAATCATTCAAGACCTGTTCCAGTCGAACATTCTTGTACGACTTGGTAAACGGGTTGTACTTGGACTTACTTGCCGGCAAAGCGGATATGGATATCAATAATCCGACAACCAATAATAGTACATATCTCAAAGAAAACAGGATTTTTGCCATGGTATATTTATATTCTCCAAAGCACCCATATTCGATGATGCGGGTGCTTTGGAAATTTTCACACGTCAGAAACTTAAGCGATCACAAATATATTTTGTCCCCACGACTGGGAGCGAACTGCGGTCCATTTTCATCACCATATCCGCTCTGCGTCGCTATACCTTGACACAACTTTGTTTCTATTGCCACAATATCCATGGCAGGAATCATATACTTTTTCATAATCTTTTCCTTTCTCTTCTGGAATTATTAATCGGTCAGTGTTCACTTTACAACTGCACCTTGTGCGTTGTAGATTTTGCCATCACGGATGATGAGCAGTTGTCCGTTGAGGATGACTTTTGTACTTTGTAACTTGTCACTTTGTACATTGTCTATGTCAGTCGGCACATTGCTCGGGTCGGTGAACAGATAACCGCGACGTGCGATGACGGGCGCAGGAATAGGAGTGGTAACGGGGACTTCCAAATAAGCCTTACCAGCTTTGTTCTCAAACGCGCCAACACCTTTGTCGGTGCCGTACGGCCAGTACAATCCAGGCACACCGTTGCTGAGCGTCATGATATAGTGCACATTGTCGTTGTTGATGGTTTCGTTCGCAATAGTGCCTTTCAGCATGTTACCGTCGATCCATGTCTCGTCGTCGCACTCGTAGAAAGTGTAAGTTTCGGGCGTCGCATGGAGGATAACGGGAACCCAAGCAGGGATATAACCTTGCAACGGAACCATAGTCAAATTGCCACTTTCAGTTACACCGCTTACATAATACGCTTCCACTTCCGATGGATAATCCCATCCCTTGTTGCTGTAGAAGGTAGCATAGCCTCCTGCTTGAGCAAGAATCTCCACTTGTTTTGTTTCCAGACCATCAGTCGGATAGGTAACAGTAAGCAGACCGGTCGAGATAGTGAATGTCAAAATATAGTTACCAGCCTTGAAAGTCTTGAGAACGGCATTGGCGGAAGTGCTTTCAGCAAACGCGATTTCCCAGTTATAATGGTACTTGATCACGTAATCCGCACCTAACCAAGCACCGTTATAAATGAGTTTGAACTCATAGTCATTGTCGGCTTCAAGGTTCTGTAACGTCAGCGTAGCAGCGTCCCCATCCACCGTGAACTTATACGAACTGCTACTTTGTGCCCAATCGTTGAAGTCACCAGCAGCGAATATGTTACATTCAGTAGGCATCGGAGCTCCCTCCGGATAAGTAACTGTCAGCAATCGGGTATTCAGATTGAGGGTGAAGATATAGTCACCGGCTGCATAAGGAGTGAGATGGATATTGTTTAACGACTCGTTTCCTAAAGTTACGCTGTTGTGGTCCTTATCCAGAGTCAAATCGGTTGCTCCAATCCAATTATTACTTTCTATTACTTTGAATGTAATATCGCTGTACTCATTGATAGTAATGGTAACAGATGCTTCTTCGGCGTCGTTGGTGGCTTTGCGGAAGCAGTTAGCGGATGTGCTCCAGTTATTGAACGAACCTGCGAGGAAGAACTCAGTACCAATCAAAGGAACGGTTATCTCTGCTTCGTCATATGCCAGAGCACTACCTGCCTCACCGTTCTCACGCACTTCCACTTTGACTGAATAGGTTCCCGTAGCTGGGAAAGTGTAAGGATTGGTAATTTCTGAATATGCGTCACTACCTTGTTTTGCATAGAAGGTGTATGCAGGATCTGCCACATTCATAGATACCACATAGTTGGCAAGATTGATGGCTTGTCCGTTTTCCACTTCTGCCGGAAGACTGATAAATGCAACTACTGCCTCAGCGTACGGATAAACAAACCATTTACCGTCGTAGTAGGGGCAACTATTGATGTTCTGGGAAATAATTCCATTCGGTATCCAGAGAATCTCATTGGTGGCGTAGTTCAGACCAGCATCGCTCCAAGAGCACTGGTTGTTATGGAATTGTCCGTAGTTGAATTGCTCATCTCTTGTGAAGCAAACCTTAATATACTCAACGCTGGAAGTGAATGAATAGGTATAGATGTCGCTGGTGCCAATTTGCTCCATCTGTGCCTGAAGAAGAGCATCTTGACCACCTACACCATTGTTACCGAATGTCTGGCTGTCGGAGTAGAAGTGTACATAGACATTTGCCCAGCCCGGAGTGTTCTTGAAGTAAACGGTATAATGGGTAGCACAGGTAACATTCTGCTCCGCATAAGCCAGTGCATCGCCGGAGTCGTTGGAGCGGACTTCCACCTTGACGGTATAAGCACCTTCGTCGTTGAAGTCAAATGCTGTTACGGCAGCACCGTACTCGCCTTCGCCTTGTTTTACGTAGAAACGGAAGGTCGGATTGGAGACGTTGAGTGCTTCTGCTTCGAACGCAACGTGACTGCCCTTGGCAATCGTGGAAGACAGGTTGACGAACGATACGTTCGGCTCACCCGGAGCAAAAGCCGTCCAGTTACCTGTGTTGTAGTAGGTGCAACTATTGATGCTGGAGGTTGTGTTTTGGTCCGGTGTCCAAAGAAGAAGGCCGTTGGCTGCATCATAACCTGAATCGCTCCACGAGCATTCGTTGTTATGGAAGTTGTCGTAGTTATTTTGCTCTTCCTTGGTGAAGCAAACCTTGGTATAAGGCTCGGCTGCTTCATAGGAATATTCATAGTACTCAGTGGTGTTTGCCACCAAAGTCATTTGCGCATTGACAGAAGCTTTCTTGCTTCCCACACCATTACCGCCGAATGTCTTATCGTCGGTATAGAGGTGAATCCACACATTAGACCAGTTAACTGTGTTGCGGAAATAAACGGAATAAGAGGATGTGCAACCGATATTCTGCTCCGCATAAGCCAGAGCCTCGCCCGCGCCATTCTCGCGAACTTCCACTTTTATGGTGTAAGTACCGCCCTCATTGAAGGTGTAAGAACTTACCGCAGAACCATATTCGCCATTTCCTTTCTTAACATAGAAGGTGTAGGTGGGGTTGGTTACATATTCCGACGTGGCGGCAAAGGTTACTTCCTGTCCTTGTGAAACAGTTGCAGGCAGCCCGCTGAAGGCCACACTTGGAGAAGTATTGGCAGGGTAGTCGCATTTGAACTTATTGGAACTTCCTAAAATAAGTGTAAATGTGTATTCACCCGGATGAGGAGCTTCTAATTTATAGGAATGTTCATAGTTGGATGTTCCGTATAAATAAGCGGTATTTCCACTTCCTCCGTCCGACAAAGTTTGATTTCCATTCAAATAGTCGCAGTTGTTATTAGCATTTGAGGCAGGATCTGTGGTAACGTAAAAATAATAGTTGCCGGCAGAAGCAATATAATAGGTAGCGACAATGTCTGTACCGTTTGTGGAAGAACATACTGCAACTTGCTCACCCTTATTATCACGATTATTCTTCATTAGATAATACGCTTTGCAAGTAACGTTTTGTTCTGCATAAGCCAGAGCCACACCGCTTGCACCTTCTTCCCTTACTTCAACCTTCACAGTGTATGAACCTGTAGTATTAAAAGTATAGTTTGTTACCGCAGAACCATATTCGCCTTCGCCTTGTTTTACATAGAAGGTATATGCAGGATTGGTTACATTTTCGGAAGTTGCAGCAAAGACAACATTTTGTCCCTGAACGAGAGTGGATGATAAACCACTGAATGAAACAGCTGGGTCAACAGGTGGATATACGGACCAAGTTCCGGTATTGTAGTAGGTGCAATTGTTCAACGATTCTGAAGCACTTCCATCTGGAATCCACAGAACAAGACCATTTGCAAAATCCAAACCAGACGGGCTCCAAGAACATTGATTGTCATAGAAGTCATTATAGTTATTCTGGTTCGAATAAGTAAAGCAAACTTTGGTGTAATCTTTACTTGGAATAAAGGTATATTGGTAGAAAACAGTTGAACTTATTTGGCTCATCTTTTCATTGATTTCTGCCGCGTTTCCACCAACACCATTAGTAGGTGAGAAGGTTTGATTGTCTGGATAGAAATGAACATAGACCTTACCCCAATTCAAATTATCTTTAAAATATATAGTGTATGTGCAACCAATAGTCTTTTCGGCAAAAGCTAGTGCATCACCGGTCCCATTTTCACGAACCTCTACTTTAACAGTATATGAACCACCCTCATTGAAGGTGTATGAACTTACGGCAGAACCATAACTGCCACTTCCCTTCTTTACATAGAATGTGTAAGTTGGATTATCTACATTTTGAGCAGAAACATGAGTTGACAAGAACTCAAGTTCTTCACCAACCCCTATAGAAGCAGGGAAAGTATTAGTAAATGCTACAGATGGAGCACTTGGATCATAAGTTGTCCATGAAAAACTTTTGCCATCAAAAGCTACTAAAACACAGTTTTGACCATCTCCCGGGACTTGGAATTTAACACTTTGACTTGAACCTCCAGGATAAGGCTTCATAAACGTACTATTGGTACTCCAAGTTACATCAGCGGTAAAGGTAACAGCATAGATTGTATTACCATCTCTTTTGTTATCCTCATATCCGTTAGTATTTGCCTTAGGAATTCTAATCTGATCGGCAAAGTTACGGCAATCAATGTAAATTGTTGTGCCGGAATTAAAAGTGTAATTCGCTCCCCACATCTGGCCGAGGGCGAAGATGGATAGGGTAAATAAAAAGAATAATTTTTTCATGATGTTAAAAATTTTAGTTAAAATATAGTTAATTAAAATATACAATCAAAAGCAGCACTTGACACACTCATCAGGCGCCGCCAATTATGGCGTTGCTACTACCTCCTATCCCGCCATTTTGCGACATATTGGCGGGAAATAGGGGGGAAAATCAAATATTTTGACCAGTAAAGCCCCATAAGTAATTTGTTGTTTCCAAAAATCGCTTGCAAAAGTACAAAAAATTTACGAATTATGCAAATAATAAGTCTTAAAAAATCAAAAAAATGTTGTAAAACATAAAATTACGTATCTTCGCGCGCGTATTTTCTAATGAACGCGTGTATTGTGCGCGCGCATGATGAGTCTAATAGACACCAGTAATTTTTGTGCATAATAAGGGCTGCATCACCATTGGTTTTTGCGGCAGAGGCCGCCGAGAAGACTTATAAGGAGATAAAAAGGATAGACAATTTCGAGCAAAAGAGCCACAAGGAAATTGAAAATTGAAAATTTTCTCTCGCTTGCGGATGAGGGAGTACTCAATCGGAAATTTGATGAGTAGTATTGGCGGACAAAGGAGTTGGAGGATGTTGGCCGCAACGATAAGCGTGCCGCAACGACGGATGTCGCGGTCGGTGTAGTGCGGCGCTTTGCCGGCCCAACGCATTCGTTGCCGGAAGAAAGAGGACCATGTGGTTTGGGGACGGACAATCGCCGTATAGGCGGGATCGTCGATGACGGAGATGGTATAGCCACGACGCTTGGCGGCTTCCAATAAGAACATATCGTCTCCGCTCGGAATCTCGGGATGGATATCAGGTTCACAGGCGAGCCACACTTCACGTTTGACGATGAGGTTGGCGCCCGAACACATGACTGCGTGACCGCGCTTGGCGGTACGCATGGTCAGTTCCTGAATGGCTGCGTATTCGGCAATCTGTAATTTTTCCAACAAGGACGGTTTTTCGCTTTCGCTTACCATAATAAGCGGCAGAATAATAAGGTCTGCCGCTTGACCGCCCTGCGGGCTGTTAGACGCCGGTGGCAGGATGACATCATCATCGTGGAGCCAGAGGTAATCGGAAGTGGCGGCGTGAATGAGTTTGGACAGGGCATGTTTCTTGCCGCGGTTGTCATCATTGACGCCACGAATCGGGGTAATGTGGTATATCGACAGAGGAAAGACATTGGCTTCGACTGTCGTTCGACCGTCGTTCGACCGTCGTTCGACCGTCGTTATTGACAGCAAAGACTCTACGAAGTGGGGATAGCTTTTAGCGATGCATTTTAACGTTGCTTCGTCGTCAGGAGTATAGGCAGGTAATGGATGGATGTAGTCTGCTGCCATGAGGGCCATGGCCATTCGGTGGTCGTTGCGTACTTCGTGGAGACGAACGGCTTCGAGACGGTCGGACTCCTTGAAGCGGAGACGGTCGGTGCCCGTGGCGTGGAGTGTGATGCCGAGACGTTCGCAGGTAAGAGCGATGGCGGGATACAAATCGGGGATTCGCTCGAAATCGAGCGAGACCGCCTGCGGCTGTTGGAGCACTGCGCTGTTGGACCGCTGCGCTGTTGGACCGCTGACGCTGACAGACCGCTTTGCTGACAGACCTCTACGCTGACAGACTATTATTGCTCCATTTGAAGTGAACTCTGTCGTTACGCCGAAGTGGGTGGCATAGATGTCAGCGACGATGCGATCGCCTTGGAGGGAATCGGAGGTGAGGCCTTCAAGGAGGAGTTCGCCGCCATGAATGGCGATGTATTCGTACCAGAAAGCCGCAGCGGACCAATCGGGCTCGATGGGATCAGCCAAGCTTGGCTGATATACAGCAGCGAGGCGGCGGGACATGGTGATGTAGGGCGATTCGTCGGGAGTGACGGGGATAGGATCGCCGTGGAGAATACGGGCCGAAGTGGTCTGCGAAGTGGGTTTGCCGTCACG
This sequence comes from Paludibacteraceae bacterium, assembly GCA_017448985.1. Classification (GTDB taxonomy): domain Bacteria; phylum Bacteroidota; class Bacteroidia; order Bacteroidales; family Paludibacteraceae; genus Colicola. The sequence continues at coordinate 80,877 of JAFSKL010000013.1, read as the reverse complement.
GACTTTGAGAAGGCGTTCTTCGCCATCTAAGGTGATCGGTTCGTCCGGATAACATTTGGCGAGATGCACTTGGAGAAAACGAAGCGCCGTGCCGCAGTTACCGACCCAGAGAGTCAAAGGTTCGCCTGATTTGTGATTCCTCAGTAGGTCGAGAGCATCATGCAGAAGGCGGACATCATCCGGCATATCCGAAGAGACCCGCATAAGCGGATCTCCATGGATTGCCTGCAACAACAGAATTCTGTTGGCGATAGACTTTGATATCGGGAGTTTAATATGGTACATGCCGGATCGCCCAAGCTTGGTCAATATCAATTGACATCCGGTAGCGGACTATAGTCGCTTGAGTAGCGCAAGTGCTGCTCGATGTAGCCTTCCGTGAAATCCAACTTGATGTCGGTTATCTCGTCGTTCTTGTCACGCAGAACGATATACTTCGGATTGACGAATCCCTTGTACGGCGCGATATTGAGTTTAGCAAAGCGCTCGAGAATCTCCTTGTGCAGAACCGGATCGACCTTGACGGCATAGTTCTCGACCATCTGTTTGGCGGCGGGATAGTCGCCTTCGGAAGTGATCCGCTGAATCTCTGCGAGCAGTTGGCCATAGAGCCGACGGAGACCTTCGTAGTCGTTAATCTGTAGGAAGTGTTTGCCGTCGCGCTCGATGATCTCCACCTCCTTGTTGGCGGCATGGTCATAGACCCATTTGGCGATGAGTTGGCGGTTGCGCATGTGTGCTTCCTCGATGTCTTTGCCCAATTCGATGCGCTTGAGCTGGGTCATCAGACCGTTCATCATCTGTTCGTAGTAACCGGCTTTGTAAGCCTCCATGTCAGGCACGAGGCCGAGTTCGACCAGTTTGGGGTCGGCGAGATAGTAGAGGCCGAAGAGGTCGGCGCGTGCTTCCTCGATGGTCGAAGCGTGTTCCTTGAGCGCGTCCTTGCTGACACCCGGCATCAGTTTTCCGGAACCGTGACCAACGCACTCGTGGAGATCGGTATGGAGGTTGCTGCATAGCGCGCCGTATTTCTCCTCGCGGGCAATCGTCTCGGCATCAATCATGAACTCCTCGTTGAAACCGCTACCCTTGGCAGCTTCGTTGTAGGCGTTCATCAGATTGTCAATCGTCACGGACTTGGAGCCGTACTCTTTGCGGATCCAGTTGGCGTTGGGCAGGTTGATGCCGATCGGCGTAGCGGGGTAGCAATCACCGGCGAGGATGGCGGCTGTAATGACCTTGGCCGTCACGCCCTTCACTTCCTCTTTTTTGTATTTGGGGTCGGTGGTCGAATGGTCCTCAAACCACTGCGCGTTCTCGGAGATGAGTTGCGCACGTTTGGTGGCTTGCAGGTCCTTGAAGTTGACCATGGACTCCCATGTGCCGGTGATGCCGAGCGGGTCGGAATAAGTCTCCGTGAAGCCGTTGACGAAGTCCACGCGGCTGTCGAGGTCCTTGACCCAGGCGATGCAGTATTCGTTGAAGAGTTGGAGGTCGCCGGTAGCGTTGTAGGCAATCAGTTTCTCAATCACCAGCTTTTGGGCATCGTTCTCGGCGTAGTCGAGCGCTTGCGTGAGCCAGTAATTGATGATCTGCAGCGCCTCACCGTAGAGGCCGCCTATGCGATAGACGCGCTCGATGAGGTTGCCGTTTTCGTCCTTGGCGAGTTGGCTGTTCAGACCTATCCACAGCGGCTCGGCACTATAGTCTTTGTGTCCGGCGTACCACAATTCCGCCTCCGCCTGCGTGACACCTTCGCCGTAATAGTTACCGGCCGAACCTGCCACCAGATCGACGCCGTCCTGCTGGGTCGTGCGCTTGGGCATGACAGCGGGGTCGAACATAACGGGCAGAATGGCCTCATCAAAGGTCACGCCCGCTTCGGCACAGGCGGCTTCGAACCAAGCCTGGTCGAATTCCGGGAGGAACTTATCCTCGCTGTAGTGGTGATGAATGCCGTTGGAGAACCACACGCGCTTGAGGTAGCGCTCGAAAGCGGCGAACTCCTCCGTGTCTTTGGAATACGGATAATTGAGGTACAAGGCCTCGCAAGCACGACGGATACGCAGGTTATAACGACCGTTTTGGTCGAACAGGATGTCGCGTCCCCACAATGCCGCTTCGCTCAGACACCAAACGAGTTGCTTCTGCTGCAGACTCAGCTGGTCGAACTCGGGCACGTCATAGCGCAAAATCTCTAAATCATAGAACTTGTCCACGGTGTATTCGAATTTTTGGTTTGGCTTTTGGCAACCTACCAAAAGGGACAAAGTGACAATGTACAAAGTACAAAGGAATAACTTTTTCATTAAATTCTCTCCAAAACTGTGCGTACCAGCTCCTTGATACGCGGTTTATAATCGGTGTTCGCAGCCTCGATCTTGCGTTGGGCGATGACGCAGCACACAGTCATGGCGCGGTGGCCCATGTGAAGTGCCAAGCCGGCAATGCACGAACCTTCCATCTCGTAGTTGGTGATACGCTGTCCTTCGTAGCGGAAGTCCGTGATCTTCTCATTGATGTCGGGCACCGCCAGACCTACGCGCAGAACACGTCCTTGCGGGCCGTAGAAACCGTTAGCGGCAATCGTGCAACCGCGCATCATGTCGTCCCGTGCGATACGATCAACCAGTTCGGGATTAGCAGCTACCACATAGGGCACAGCGGCTTTCTTGGGATAACCGACGAAGTCCACGAACGCTTTCTCGAAACCGACATCGGCAATTTTGTCACGATCCTCATAGAAAGCGAGCACGCCGTCAAAACCAATCGACTTCTGGCTGACGAGGAAAGTGCCGAGAGGTATATCTTCCTGCATGCCGCCGCAGGTACCGATACGAACGATGTCGAGGCAACGCTTCTCGGGTTTCTCGGTGCGGGTGGCAAAATCGATATTGGCCAGCGCGTCAATCTCGTTCATCACGATATCGCAGTTGTCGGTACCGATACCCGTGGAGATACACGAGATGCGCTTGCCTTGGAACTTACCGGTGATGGTGTGGAACTCACGACTCTGAACATCACACTCGATGCTGCCTTCGTCGAAGAACGATGCCACCATATTCACACGGTCCTGGTCGCCTACAAGGATGATCTTGTCCGCCAGGAACTCCGGTTTGAGGTGCAAATGAAATGCAGAACCATCAGCATTGATGATTAACTGCGATGCGGGAAAATGCTTCATAGTATAATTAAGAATTAAAAATTAAAAATTAAGAATTAGGCTTCGCCGCCGGTGAAGGTCAAAGGAAGGGTAGAACCTTTTGCCGGACCGCCGATCGGTTGGATCGTACCGAACTTCTGCTCGTACTGGCCGATATTGTTCTGCAGCGCGCCTAAGATCTTTTTAGCCTGGTCGGGTGTTACCACTACACGCGCTACTACATTAGCTTGCTGGATGCCCGGCATCATCTGGGCAAAATCCAAAACGAACTCCGTCGGAGTATGCGCTATCAACGCAAGGTTTGCGAATACGCCCTGTGCTTTGTCAGGGGAAATGTTAATACTCAATTGTTTCTCTGCCATTCGCGTTCGGCAATCGGCTCGCATTGGTCCATACCGCTCCGCTAAATGGACGGGCGACCGATGCCTCCGCTCTCCCCACCACAAACACTGCGTTCGGTTTGTGTCGGGGACCCTCTTTGCCGTCAGAGGGATTTAATATTATTAAACATTTATTACCATTTTGTTTGTTTCTTGGGTACGATGAGCATCCATAGGTTGACGAGCGGCAAGGAGATGTCGAACCACAAGATGCTGAACATACTGAATCGCCGCAGGCCCATTCGTCGCGCGGAGGTATTCAGGATAGCCGTTTGTACAATCCATCGAATGAGGAACACGCCTACCGCCGCACTCAGCAGCAGTTCCCACAAGCCGAACTCGAGATTCAGGCACACCATGGGATATCGCAGGCAGGCAAAGACGATGGTCGCTATCACCGCTGCATAGAAGAGTCCGCGCGTCAGCGGTTCCAAGGCCAGCCGCAGTTTGGTCTGTTCGCGATAAGCAGGCGAGACGGACAGATGCCGGCGTTTCTGCTGCCACCATTCTTTGAAGGTCTTTTTCGAAGGCGACCACATATACGATTCCCTGCTCACCACGACGGCGGTGTTCTGCCTGGTGGCCACATGATTCACAAACAGGTCGTCATCACCGGCTTTGTTGGTCATCAGTTGGGTAAAACCGCCGGACTCAAAGAACATGGACTTGCGGTACGCCAGGTTGCGCCCGACGCCCATATACGGATGTCCGCAAATCGCTGCACCCAGATAGTGCAGGCCGTTGAACAGCGTGTCGAAACGGACCAAACGATTGACATGACCTTTCTCTTCGAAGTAAGGACTGAAACCGAGAACGATGTCGGTTGGTAGTTGGTCGTTAGTCATTGGTCGTTGGAAACCCTTCATCATTTGCGCTATCCATTGATTAGACTCCGGACAACAGTCGGCGTCGGTCAAAAGCAGGTAGTCATATTGCGCTGCTTTAGCTGCTAAGGTCAGCGCCAGTTTCTTGGTCGAACCGACGCGAGCTCCGTACGGCACGAAGGTCATTCGCAGGCGCGAATCGTGGGTCATATACCGTTCGATGACGGCACGCGTGTCGTCCTCCGAACCATCGTCCACCACGATCACTTCGTATAACGGATAATCCTGCGTCAACAGGGCCTGCAGGTACTGCGAGAGGTTCTCGCTCTCGTTATGCGCACAGAGCACTACCGAAACACCCGGCAGGTCCGACGGCTCAGACTGCTCCTGCGAGACGGATTTCTTGTCTCTCCGGATTCGTCGTGCCACCGCCGCCATATACCGCGCGTACCAATAGACCTGCGCCACAAAGAGCAACAGCAATGCGCCTAATAGAACCCAATCGATAGTATGTAAGTCTTCGATTCTCACCGTTCAACTATTACCGTTCAATTTTCACCTTATAGGTATGTACTGAACTGCCGTCTTCAGCCTTGACGACGATGACCCACGGCTTGCCGTTGAGTTCACCCGGAGTGATCGTCATCTCCTGTTTGTCCAATTTGCGGCCTTTGAACTTAGCCGTCTCGCCTTTGATGTTCGTCAACTGACCGATCCCGCGGAAACCGTCAATGCGGATGTCTGAAGGTTGGATACCAAGCGCGGACAACTTAACCGTTTGTACGGCCTCACTATTGGGGTTAAACCCTTTCCACTCCTTGCCGTTGATGGTCAGTCGGTCTATCTTGGACGAATAGATCAGTTCCACGTCGTCCACATACAGCGCGTTACCGTCGTAGAGTCCGTCGTTGGCGCGGAAAGCGGGATAGTTGCCCGACGAGAAAATGACATTGCACATCGTCGGTCGGCCGTCGTTCATATAGAGAATAGGCACTTTGATGCGAGTCCACTCATTGTAGGTCGCGCGGGCACGATACCATCCTTCGGCGATCTGCTTTGCCGGCTCATTCACGCCGAACTCGTTGCCGTCGGTAGCACGGCGGATATCCGACTCCTCGTTGATACGCTCGGTAGTGGTGGAAGTGCCTTTCTTATTCTTGTATTGGCTGCTTTTGGAGGTGCCCGTCCAGGAATAGAAGAGCAAATGAAAATCCTCCTTGTCGGTAGCCGGACCCGTTCGTTTGATCCAAACGGCCATCGTGTCCGGTCGGTATTTCCACGGGATGCCGCCTTCCGTTCCGGCAGTAGCACTATTGATGCTCAGGCCCTTCAAGTACTGCCACGGCTGGCCCAAGGTGATATAACCCGGGCCCACTTCCGCCAAGTTCAACTTAGGTGCTCCGACCAGCTTGTCGGCCACGTAAGCACACTGGCCCGTTCGTCCGGGCTTGGCGTACATAAAAACAAACTTAAGACCTATCTGCGACACATTAGAACCGTGCCAATCCGCCAACTGCGGCTCGTCCTTGAACTTGGAAGTCCAGTTCTCAAAATGGCTGTCCGGCAACTGTTGAGCAAACGCTGAAAACACCACGAACGCCGGTAAAAATATGCAAAATAAACTCTTTTTCATACACATAAGCACAAATTCGCGGCAAAGTTACAAAAAAATTTGCATATATGCAAAATTTTATCAAAAATAATCGCATTTACTTGTGTAATTAGAAATTTTTGACTAATTTTGCACCCGAATATGAATGTTTTTGGCGAAAAATGGTCGTTTACGAGCTTCGGCGAGTCGCATGGAGCAGCTATCGGCGGTGTGCTGGACGGCGTTCCCGCAGGCTTGTCGATTGACTTGTCGATGATTCGCTCCGAGCTGGAGAAACGCGCCGGCAAAGGTCAAACGGGCACATCTCCGCGTGCGAAAAACGAACCTGATGAAGTGGAGTGGCTCAGCGGAGTGATGGAAAGGACAAAGGACGAAGGACAAAGGACAAAGGAATTAGTCACTTTGGGCACGCCGATTGCGTTCATTATTCGCAACCAAGATGCACGGCCGGAGGACTACGAATGGCTGAGACATAACTACCGCGTCGGACATGCGGACAAAGTGTATGAACTCAAATACGGCATTCGTGATTGGCGCGGAGGCGGCAGAGCGTCGGCACGCGAGACAGCGGCGCGAGTAGTGGCAGGATGTATAGCCAAGCAGCAACTCGCTGCGAAAGGGATTACCATTCGTGCTTCGCTCGTTCAGGTGGGCGCAGAGACCGATCCCGATAAGTTCGCAGAGACGATTGCTGCTTATCAACGGGACGGCGACTCGATAGGCGGCATCGTCGAATGTCACATCAACGGACTTCCCGTCGGTACCGGCGAGCCGATCTTCAACAAACTGCAAGCCGAACTGGCTTTTGCCGTGATGAGCATCAATGCCTGCAAGGGCTTCGAATACGGCACGGGCTTTGGCGGAGTCAGTCAGCCCGGTAGCGCCATCAATCATATATCCGGAGGCATAGCCGGCGGCATCTCCGACGGTTCGGAAATCGTCTTCCGCTGCGTGTTCAAACCGACGCCGAGTACGCCCAAAGCCGGCGTTAAAGGAAGACACGACGCTTGTGTTGCCACCCGCGCCGTGCCTGTTGTAGAAGCCATGACGGCTCTCGCACTCGTCAATCTGCTTTAGTCTCTCTTGATGCGGCTGGCACCTACAGCCAGACTCTGCAGCACTTCGGGATTACCGTGATAGGTGATCTTGCTGGCTCCTGCGGCCTGTGCCCACAGCGTACCGGTGACATACACCTCCGCTTTGCTGGCACCGCTCACGTTGAGGTGCAAGTCCTTGACTGTCAGCTCTTCCGCATCGATCTTGCTGGCACCCACGGCATCCAAACGCAGCGAATCCACATCGCCGTCGATATCTATCTTGCTGGCGCCGGACAGACTCAGCGCATCGAGCGTCGGCACGGAGATGACGGCTCTTCCACCGTGGTTTCCCTTACCGAGCACACGCAGCACGCCGTCTTCCACCGTCGTCTCCACTTCGCCCAAACGGTCGAAGCGCACTTTCACTTCCTGCGGTTTCCCCACATGAATCTCCGCTTTCATGGCGCCGCTCAACTCAATGGCATGAAAAGCGTCCACTTCACGCACCTCGTTCACGATAGAAGCATCGTCGTCTATCTCGTCTATGTACTCCATCACAGTCGCCCAATCGGTATTGTTCACCTTCAGCGCCTTATCCGCCGAAGCCACTAATCCGCAAAGCGACAACACCCAGACGAGCAAGCTGATGAGCCAGAAACGCAGACTCGGATGCCGGTGTTCACGGCTGTACTTGACGATCCAATACACAATCATGAAAATGGGCATACTCACCGCGACTGCCACCGACAGGCAGAGGAGCCAGGTCCAAGCGGTACTGCCGTCGAACAGCTCCAGTCCCAGCGCAGGAATAACGGCTATACCGCCTATGCTGATGCCGAAGAAAGCCACAAGCAGACCGAAGACGACAGCCAACACCGGGAAGAACAACTGAACAGCGATGATGATCAGGATGGCCTTGAGCACAATAGTCAGCACACGGCCCACGCCCTGACGCGTGATCTTCGGTTCGCGTTTGATGGCCGGACGTTTGTTCTCGCCGAACTCGTCAGGTTCGCCTATACGCGTACGCACATCGCGTGCCATATCTATGGTTACCGACTGACCCTTTTGCGCAAAGAGCGCCGACTGCAGCAACTCCGCTATGCGGCTCTCCACATCGTCCATCACATCTTTCTGCTCGTCTGCCGGCAAACGGCTCTCGATGTCCGACAGATAGTCCTTGAGCAATTGATAGGCGTCCTCGTCTATCGTCAGCACGACGCCGTGCAAATTGATATTTCTTGTCAGTTTCATATTTATACACTTTAAACTTTCAACTTGTTAATCGCATTACTGATAATTCCCCACTCCTGATTGAGTGCTTCCAACAGTTGCACGCCTTCGTCCGTCAGTGTGAAGTACTTACGGGGCGGGCCATCCGTCGATTCCTGCCAGCGGTACTTGAGCAAGCCGTTGTTCTTCAGGCGGGAGAGCAAGGGATACAATGTGCCCTCGACCACCAGCAAATCGGCTTGCCGCAATGCGTCAAGGATATCGGAGGTATAGACTTCCTGCCGGCTGATGATCGACAGGATGCAATACTCCAATACCCCTTTACGCATCTGACTTTTCGCGTTCTCTACCATAAGTCATCCTTTCCATTTCGCCTTTCAAGCTTCCTTTTCAGGTAGTGGCATCAGAATGAGCATGATGATGTAGAGCAAGATGCCCGGAAATCCTACGGTGAAGAGCGACAAGGCTGCGTAGCAAATACGCACCAAAGTCGGATCGATCTCAAAATACTCGGCGAATCCGCCGCAAACACCGCCCAACACTTTGTTGGTACTGCGGGTCAATTTCTTTTCGTTTGCCATAGTTGTAAAATTTTAATAGTTGCTTTTATGTTTGCTTTTTCGTGTGTAGCGTTTTTTGTTCCGATAGATATTGGCATGACAAATGGGCTTGCCATAAGTGGCAATTTCCATCTCACGGCTCTGTTTCCGCGCCGCTTTCAATGCCGCCAATATGTCATTTTTTCGTTTCATTTTTCACTTTTCACATTTCACTTTTCAGAAATCCGCTGCAAAGGTACAAATAATTTTAGAACTATGCAATACATAGTAGTAAAAAATGCAAAAAATCTTCATTTTTTTGCAAATTTGGGCATTTATAGCCTATAACACTACTAAAAGCAGTGCAATTTTTGAAATTTTCCTACAATAAAAGATTCTTCAGAACCGATAGGAGAAGGAGACGAACCAGGCCCATTCGGACATGTACTGGGAGCTGAGTTGGGGGTGACGGACGAGGTTGTTGAGGCCGAAGTCATAACCGGCTTGGAGGCGGTATTGGTCCCATTCGAAGCCACCTCCGACTCCCCATTGGATATTGGCACGGACGATCTCGTTGGCCATGCGGTCGTACGGGGCGGTAGGTATAGCCTGACTCTCGAGCCAGGCCTTGGTCGGGTCGCTCAGATGGAGGTCCATATAGTCATTCTCCGCCAGACCGATATGCAGTTGCGGTCCCGCGAAGAAGAAGAGATTGAGTTGTTTCCACAGCGGAATGGTATAGTACGCCCGGATGGGGACGGTGAGGTTATGCTCCAGCACGCGATGGGAGATATACTCGGTCTGCACGGACGGCACATCCTGCGAGCGCCAATGCTGCTCGTTTTGCCCATAGACGAGCGTATAGAGAAGACCCGTCTGCAAGCCGAAATGAAGCGGCAGCTTGAAGGTGAAAGTAGCTCCGAGACGGATGCCATGGAGGTACATATCAGGGAAAGAGATATCATGCGCACGCTGCCAATGCTGCACATATCCCGCCTCAATGCGGTACTCGACACCAAAGACATAGGGTTCTTTCTTCTCCTCCTTTTTAGACGGGTCGAAGAAGGTGTTATCAGCTATCTGATAGGCAGGCAGCGGTTTGTCATCCGCCCGCAAGAAAGGCACGCAAACGAGCGCCAAAAGCAGTATTAAACCTAATTGTTTCTTAGCCATACGGCACGATTATTACACAAATCGGCTGCAAAGTTAGTAAAAAATTTTGATATGTGCAAAAAAAGTTGTAACTTTGCGCAAAATTTGTGTGCCATGTACTCATTTTCTGCATATTTGCCGTATTACAAGCGCAATTTGAAGGTTGCGTTGCCGGTCATGCTGACTCAGTTCGGCGCGGCGATGGTGGGCTTGGCAGATTCGATCATGGTGGGTCATTACGGCACGGCCGATCTGGCGGCAGTCAGTTTTTCGAACGCGCTTTTTTTCACGGTGATGGTGTTCTCGATGGGTGCGATGATGGGCATCACGCCGCTGGTGGGACATGTGCATGGGAGGTTGGAGAAACTAAAAACCTCTCCCTTCCCCTCTACTCAAGAGAGGGAAGAAAAATTATCCCACAAGCACGAGCAGATAAGCAATTATTGGTCGAACGGCTTGGTTTATATGGCTCTGATGTGTCTGTTCTCATTGGCGATATTGGCGCCGTGTATTCCAGTGCTGGATGCGTTCGGTCAGGAACCGGAGGTGGTCTCTTGCGCGCGCCCGTACTATATTCTAATAGTGCTCTCTATTGTGCCGTTTCTGCTGTTTTGTTTCTGCAAACAGTTTCTTGAGGGGTTAGGCAACACGCTGGTGGCGATGCTCATCACGTTAGGATGCAACCTGCTGAATATCCTGCTGAACTGGGTGTTCATCTTCGGCCATTGGGGTTTTGAAGCGATGGGCGCCGAAGGAGCAGGCTGGGCATCGCTTATCTCGCGAACGCTGATGCCGATATGCTTCATCGTAGCGATGCTATGCAAAGCCGATTGGCGGCGGTACATCACCTCATTGCGAGGCATCACCCGTCGCGAAGTGGAACATCTGTTAGCTATCGGCTGTCCGATAGGTCTGCAGTCGTTTGCGGAAGCGTTCCTCTTCACGGCCTCGTTCGTCATCATCGGCTGGATCAACAAAGAGGCGTTGGCGGCACATCATATAGCGAACCAGATGGCGGATCTGACCTTCATGTTGGCGCTGGGCATCGGCTCGGCGACGACCATCCGCGTCTCGCATCAGTTGGGCAAAGGCGACCTGCATGCCGTTCGGATGGCGAGCCATGCGTCCGTGCATCTGTGTCTGCTGATGAACACCATCGGTGCAGCGATCATGATCTTCGGCCGGAACATTATCCCATATATCTTCACCAACGATCCGGAAGTGGTGCCTATCGCCTCGACCTTGCTCATCATCGCAGGTACGCTCCAATATGTCGACGGTCTGCAATGTATCGGTGCGGCTATGCTGCGGGGAATACAGGATGTGCGGGTACCGATGCGGATCGCCCTCTTTGCCTATTTAGTGGTTGCTCTGCCGTTGGGTCTATACCTCACTTTCCTGCTCGGATTGGGAGCCAAGGGCATGTGGATAGCCTTCGTCGTCGCACTGGCTATACCCGCTGTGCTATTCCATGTACGGTTTAACCGGCAGATGAAACGAATGGAAAAGGATGGAATGATAGAATGATAGAATGATGGAATGATTTAATGAATATTTTATGAAAGCGAACAGAGTATTTGACATTTTTGCAGCAATCTGCAAGGTACCTCGTCCGAGTAAGCACGAGGAGAAAATCAGTCAGTGGTTACAGGCTTTTGCGTCGGAGCACGGCATCGAGTGCATGGCCGACGAGGCGATGAATGTCATCATGCGCGTACCGGCGACCGCAGGATACGAGGAGCATGAGGGCGTCATTCTGCAGGCGCACATGGACATGGTTGCCGAGAAGAACGGCGATGTGGAGCACGATTTTCTGACCGACCCTATTGAGACGTTTGTGGATGGTGAGTGGCTCAAGGCCAAAGGAACGACGCTCGGTGCAGACAACGGTATCGGTATAGCGATGGCGTTAGCCGCCATCACCGAAGCCGACCTGCCACACCCTGCCATCGAGTGTCTCTTTACTGTGGATGAAGAGACCGGACTCACCGGCGCGATGAAGCTGCAGGACGGTGTGCTACGTGCCAAACGGCTCATCAACCTCGACTCCGAGGACGACGGACAGATTTTCATCGGCTGCGCAGGAGGAATAGATACCTTAGCTCGTATGAAATACGAGCCATTGAAGATTGAAGATTTAAGATTGAAAAATTTATTGGCAATCCGTCTCTCCGTAACGGGATTGCTCGGCGGTCATTCGGGTGACGACATCAACAAAGGGCGTGCCAACGCGAACCAGCTGATTGTGTGGTTCTTGGCGCGTATATGGCCGCAGACAGAGATGCATCTTGCCGCTATTCAAGGCGGAAACTTACGCAACGCCATTGCCCGTGAGGCGGAAGCCGTGCTCGCCATACCGATGGGTTACAAAGAGCAGGTCCGCATCGAATGGAACCATTTTGTGGCACAGATGGAAGGCGTGTTCGGCGAAGTGGAGAAAGACATACGCCTCGAACTGGAGACCTGCGACATGCCGGAGACATTTATTCCCGACGACAAAGCCTATCGCCTCATCATGGCCCTTTGCGAGTGTCCGCACGGCATGATCGCCATGAGCAAAGAGATGCCGGGACTCGTGGAGACTTCGACCAATCTCGCGTCTATCAAGATGAAGGACGGTTTCATCGAGGTGAACACCTCGCAGCGTTCTTCCATCGAGGCAAGCAAGCATCACCTGAAATGGGCTGTGGAGCAGGCGCTATCGATGGCCTGCGACGAGGTAACCCACGGCGACGGTTATCCGGGATGGGCGCCGAACCCCAACTCGCCGTTACTGGATGTGGTGAAGCAGGCGTATGTCGATCTGTTCAAGTCCGAGCCGAAGGTGTTAGCCATTCACGCGGGGCTCGAATGCGGTCTCTTCCTCGAGAAATATCCGTACCTGGACATGGTGTCGATAGGTCCGCAGATGTACGGTGTACACTCTCCTCAGGAGCGTCTTTCTATTCCGAGTACGGAGCGTTGCTACGCATGGCTTTGCCGGACATTGCAGGCGCTCTAATGCAAAATCCCCATAAATAGGGATTGTGTATGTCGGCAAAAAGCAGTACCTTTGCAGCCGAAAATGATAAAGATAGCGGTCATAGGTCTGCCTCAGAGCGGCAAGAGTTCGCTCACGAAGGCGCTGCAAACCCTTGCCGACCAAGGTCAGCAGGACATGCATTTCGTTGAGGTCTATCACCCCGACGAGTTGCATGGCCATGCTTTTGACGTGGTGTTGCAGGTCGTGGACTCGACGCGATTGGAGGAATCGCTGATGCTCACTCCGCATATCATCGACGAGCAGGAGAAGATCGTGCTGGCCATCGGGCGTTACGACCTGCTGCTTAAGACCGACCACTCGCTGAACATCCCCAAGCTGGAACAACTGATCGGTGTGCCGACATGCCGCGTGTCGGTGCGATTGAACTACGGGCTGCCTAACTGTCTGTCTATTCTGCAGCAAGTGGCAGAGCAGCCTACCTCGAAGGCGCACCCTATTCACCACCTCCGTGACCAAGCCGACGAGGACACCTATCGCGCGTACGTGCACGGTATATTAACGGAAACGCTCACGCACGCGAAGGACGACCAGCAGCAGACACGGCTGGAGAAAATTGACAAGGTGCTGACCAATCCGTGGCTGGGATTCCCGATCATGATGGCTGTGCTCTATTTCGTGTTCTGGTGCACCTTTACGCTCGGTGCTTATCCGCAAGAATGGATAGCAAGCGGTATCGAACTGACGGCTCAGTGGCTGAACGGGCTGGTGACACCGAGCTGGTGGTCGAGTATGCTGATAGACGGTGTGCTGCAAGGTGTAGGCGCCGTCCTCGCTTTCCTGCCGAACATCATCATCCTGTTCTTCTTCATCAGCCTGATGGAAGACTCGGGATACATGGCCCGTGAAGCCTTCATCATGGATACGATCATGCACAAGATAGGCCTGCACGGCCGCAGTTTCATCCCGATGCTGATGGGTTTCGGCTGCAACGTGCCGGCTATTATGGCAGCCAAAGATATCCAAAATCCGAAGGACCGGCTGCTGACGATGCTGATGGTACCGTTCATGTCCTGTTCGGCACGGTTGCCGGTGTATATGCTGTTTGTCGATACATTCTTTGAGCGCCATAAAGCACTCGTCATGATCTCCCTCTATGCCATCGGCATATGCCTGTCAGTGGTCTTTGCGCTGGTGATGAAACGCACCAAATGGTTCCGTCAGGAAGAAGACGATACCGTGAATGAGCTGCCGACCTTCAAACTGCCCAAACTGCGTATCGCCGTGGCACATATATGGGAGAAAGTGGCGGACTACCTGCAGAAGATCTGTACCGTCATCATCTGGGCTTCGGTCATCATCTGGGCACTTGAGTATTTCCCGAATCAAGACCTGAACGATTTGGAGAACAGTTATCTGGCCGCTATCGGTCAGTTCATCTCACCGCTATTGGAACCGCTCGGTTTCGATTGGAAGATGTCGGTTTGTCTGCTGACAGGTCTGCCGGCGAAGGAGGCTATCGTCTCGACCTTGGCTATCCTCTATGGCGGAGACCTCAGTGCTGCAGGTTTCACGCCGTTGACGGCCTTCACATTCATGCTGTTCGTCCTGCTCTACTTCCCCTGCGTAGCCACTACGGTCACACTCAGACGCGAAGCCGGACGAGGATGGGCTTGGTTCATGGTCTTCCATAGTCTCTTGTTGGCGTGGGTAATATCGTTTATCGTTTATCAAATAGGTATGTTGTTATGAGACTTAAGATTTTAGCAGTTTTGCTCCTTTCATTTTTCACCTTTCACTTTTCACCTTTGTTCGCCGCCAAGCCGAACAAACAAACGGTTGTTCTCAGTTGCGATCTGCATTGCCAGGGATGCTGCGACAAGATAATGAAGAATATCGCCTATGAGAAAGGCGTCAAGGACATTGTTTGTGACCTAAAAGAGAAAACTGTGACGGTCACCTACGATGCCAACAAGACGGATGTGCCGACTTTGTTGGAAGCCTTCCGCAAGATCGGCAAGCCTGCAGAGGTACAAAAAGAAGCATCGGCTCCTACGAAAGAAACCGATGCCAACACAGGAGCTTCTACTCCTATTTGATTACTTCAGTTCTGCCAAGTATTTAATCGTGCGAACCATCTGGCTGGTGTAGCTGTTCTCGTTGTCGTACCAGCTAACTACCTGTACCTGATAGGTGTCGTCGTCGATCTTAGCCACCATGGTCTGGGTAGCATCGAAGAGCGAACCGAATTTCATGCCGATAACATCGCTCGAAACGATCTCATCCTCGGTGTATCCGAAGGACTCGGTCTGAGCCGCCTTCATAGCTGCGTTGATACCCTCTTTGGTGATGTCTTTACCCTTAACCACAGCCACGAGGATAGTGGTAGATCCGGTCGGCGTCGGAACGCGTTGTGCGCTACCGATGAGCTTGCCGTTCAGTTCCGGGATAACGAGACCGATAGCCTTGGCTGCACCGGTGCTATTCGGAACGATGTTCTGTGCGCCTGCACGGCTACGACGGAGGTCACCCTTGCGTTGCGGACCATCGAGAATCATCTGGTCGCCCGTGTAAGCGTGAATAGTGCTCATGATACCGCTCTGAATCGGAGCGTATTTATGCAGGGCAGCTGCCATCGGAGCGAGACAGTTGGTCGTACAAGAAGCAGCGGAGATAACTTTGTCAGCCGGAGTCAGCGTCTTGTGGTTCACATTGTAAACGATGGTCGGAAGGTCATTGCCTGCAGGAGCGGAGATAACCACTTTCTTAGCGCCAGCTTGGATATGAGCCTCAGCTTTAGCTTTGCTGGTATAGAAACCGGTACACTCAAGAACTACATCAATACCGAGTTTGCCCCAAGGCAGTTCAGCTGCGTTAGGAACAGCGTAGATAGTGATCTCTTTGCCGTCAACGATGATCGAACCCGGAACGAGAACAGTCTTGCCATCCTCAGTGAGTTGAGCGTCTTTGTAAGCTACAGTGTGCTTGCCCTCACCGAACTTGCCTGCGAAACCACCCTGAGCGGTGTCGTACTTGAGAAGGTGAGCCAACATCTTCGGGCTGGTCAAGTCGTTGATAGCGACTACCTCGTAACCCTCAGCCTCAAACATCTGACGGAAAGCCAGACGACCAATACGGCCAAAACCGTTAATTGCTACTTTTGTCATAATTGTGAAAGAATTTTAAATGATTTATTGTTGTAATGTTGTATTGTTTCAAAAGTGGGTACAAAATTACTATAAATTTTTTAAATACGAAAATAATTCGTATAAAAAATTAAATTTTGTAATGTTTTTTTGTCAAAACAGCCCTAATTAAGCGCCTGCGGAGGCTCGCCGCTTATTTTCGTCCGAAATCGGCA
Source organism: Paludibacteraceae bacterium (assembly GCA_017448985.1). GTDB lineage: Bacteria > Bacteroidota > Bacteroidia > Bacteroidales > Paludibacteraceae > Colicola. The sequence continues at coordinate 64,596 of JAFSKL010000013.1, read as the reverse complement.
GGTATCTCCCCCCAAGCCTTGGTGTCCCATTTCAAAACAGGTGTAGTCCAGGTGTTATCATGGAGCCACATCTCCGCCTTGCGCACCATCAGGAACAGGTCCTGATTGGAGGCGTTCCACTCGATCTTGGTCTTGCAGCGTTTGGCCCGAAGCCATGCCAAGGCCGTGACGCTGTCGGTATAGATGACCCAACTGAGGTTGTATTTCTTGATATACGCGAGCCCGAGGACCAGCGCAAGGAACTCACCGATATTGTTCGTTCCCTGCACAAAGGGTCCTCTGCGGAACACTTCCGTGCCCGTGTCAGCTATCACTCCCCGGAACTCCATCACGCCCGGGTTGCCGCTACAAGCAGCATCGACAGCCAATGCCGGCAGAATAGGGTTACTCATAGACTGCTATCTTTCGTACCATAGGTATTCCGTCGAACTCTTCGAGGATGATATAGATACCGTTGGTTGGTGTACCGCTGACGATGCGCCCCATCGGATCGAAGATCTTGACGGATGCCGGTTGCGTTGTCTTGTCAACCGTACGGCTCGGTGTCACCTCTTCGAACGACTTCTCGCAGGTGTACAATACCGTTTCGTCCACAGTGGTCATGCGGCAGAAGTAGAGTCCCGGCAGGCCACGCTGTTTGTACAGGTACTGCTTGGTCTCGTCAGGTATAGCGTTGCCGTTCTCGTACCACTGGTAAGCCGTGAAGCGACCGGACGAGTTATCGATGAAGAGCACATCCTCCCACTTGCTGTACATATAGCCACCGGCAGCCAGCGTCACATTGGCCTCGGCGGTCGAAGTACAGGTAACGGCGGCATCGCCTACGGTAAAGGTGGCCTTGTAGTCACCCGGTTGCAGGTCGGCCGGCATAGCCAGGATGAGTTCAGCGTCATCGTAAGCCACATCGTAGTCCTTGCCGTTGATATGCGCGGTGAAGACATCCGGCGTACCAGCCACTACAGCGTACGGCCAACGAATCTCCGCTGCGTCCTCGCAGATACGGCTGAAGGGATCGATGCGGATGACAGGCTCTTCACGAACGGTCAGGAAGAGCGTATCGGTGTTGTTGGCGAACTTATGCAGTCCGACAGTTGTCGGCGAATAGGTCATACCGTTGTTCGGCCAAGTGTAACTATCGCCCAAGCAGATGTCCACATAGTCCTTGACGCAAGTGAGGCGCGTCGGCGCATCGAAGGTGTTGCTGACAGCAGGACAAGCCGGTGCGTCACAGAAGCGAACGGTGACAGTCAAGCCGGTGGCATCAGTCGTGTGCATCGGGATAAGCGCAGTCATCGGGTTGGCATCCACATACAGCGCGGTGTCCTGACCTTCATGCGTCAGTACGAGTTTCTGCCCCGGTGCTTCGAATGGCAGTTGGATAGTGACCATAGCGATATAGGAAGTCTCGTTGCACTCCAATTGTGCCGGGATACCGGATACCACCACATTATCGATAGCGTGCGTGAGCGGCGCATTGAACTTGGCCTCACCCTTACAGCCTTCGGCATCGGCGAACTGTACATGAATGGTGTGCTCCTGACCATCGGCAGGTACATTATCCAGCGTCAAGCCTGTGACCATATGCGAGGTGTTATCGTTAGCTATGAACGGCGCTGTTTGAGCATTGGCAGCATTGTCATCCAGCCAATAAGTGAGCGTGCCCGTCTGGTCCACATACTCGACATCGAAAGAGACGGACAGGGACTTCTCGCAATCGGCCAATACCGACGGAGTGACATTGAGGATGGACATAGCAGGCGGTAAGGGTTTCTCAATGATGTGTATCAACAGCGGTGCGGCATTCGACTGACATGTCGTGTTCGTGTCCTTCACCACAACCGTTACCGTGTAGTCGCCTATGGTCACGCTGCTCGGTTTGGCAATGACGAGTTCGTTGGTAGCCGCGCGTTTCTGCGAAGTGGTGACACCGCCCAGCGTGATGCCGAAGAGATTCGGCGTACCTTGGGTAACGGTGTACGGAATACGGATCTCCGTGACATCATCGTAGAGCGTCTCGATAGGCGTCAGTGTGATCTCCGGCAAGGCGTTCACCGTAACGAGCAAGGTGTCGTGGATATTGAGTGCACTGACGACGGTGTCTATACCCGCTTTGATGAACGGTCCGTAACTGAGACCCGTGAGCGGCCAGGTGTAACTGTCGCCCAAGCAGACAGAGGCCTCGTCCTTGACGCAACTGAGGCGCGCCGGAGCCTCGAAGGTGTTACTCGTGACGAAGCAGGTAGGTGCCTCGCTGAGGTGTGCAGTCATCGTGAGACCCGTAGCATCCGCAGTAGTCATCTTGACGGTAGCCACCATCGGATTAGCGGTCACGACGATGTTGTCGTTGACACCTTCGTGCGATACTACTACGGTCTTGCCTATCGCTGCATCGAACGGCAGGGTGATCGTTACCGTAGCGTTGTACTCCGTCTGGTCACAAAGGATGTCCGTCGGCACACCGGAAACGGTGATGTTGTCGATGGTCAGTGCGAGAGGCGAAGTGAAGGAAGGCTTATGGCTGATGCCACATCCTTCGGCGCCTTCGAAATAGATTTTGTACTCATGGGTAGCAGGTACTTCCCATGCATAAGCGAAGGTATATTCCTTCTCAGTATCGGCGGCATCAGTAGCAATGACTTGCTTGTGGCCGTTCCAGTCTTCGAAGACGAGGTTATGGCCTTGACCATTGGTGAACTCCGCTTTCACTTTGACGCCATAGGTGGCATCACCGCAAGCAAAAGGCTCGACGGTAGCAGAGGTGGCAGTAATCTGCGGCTCATACGGAGCGGTAAAGTCCACATTGAGTGCCTTGCAATCTGCGGCATCATCGAACCAGAGGTTGTACTTATGCTCTCTGCCATCTGCTACAAGACCGTCTATCCGGATAAAGTCCGTGGCCTCGGTCATCTGCGACTTATTGGCATTGGCTTGGGTCACATTTGTTCCTCCATCCACATTAGCCAGAATGTTGTCAGCACGCTGGTTGGTGTAAGCGATGTCGAGACGCAAGGAGTAAGTGGTCACATCGCATGAATGGATGTAGGATGGAGTGACAGTGAGAGCAGGTTCTGCCGGAGAGGTAACCGTTACATCTTCGGCACAACCTTCACGGTCTTCGAAATAAACCTTGAGGTCATGGTTGGTACCGAAGTCAAAGTCCAACTGTATGTCATCGGCAAAGGTACCTATACCGGCGTTGGCCGTGAACGACTTGATAACAGTAGTGCCTTCCTTGACTTTGATGTCCTTGCCCAAGGCGTTGGTATAGTTGACCGTCAGGGTCACATGGTACTGCTCGTCACCGCAGGCATAAGCAGGCGTGAAGGCTTGCGCTATCGAGTTGATAACAGGCAGATGAGGTACATCGGTCAGCGCTTTGGTGGCGGTGCAGTTAAGGAATCCGCCGACCGTCTTCACCGTGATCGTGCGAGCGATACCATCAGCAGGCAGCGCCGTGAAGGTAGCCGTGGCAGACTGCTTGTCGGCACTGTTGGCTACGAAGGCCGGTGTGATAGAAGAAGCAGGTGTACCGTCTACCTCCACAGACAAAGTACCGTCCTGGTTGATGTAGTCGAAGGTAACGGTGAGGTCATAGGTGGTTGCATCACAAGCGGTTGCCGGTGTGATGGCATAAGCTATGTTGTCTATCTTCGGTTCTGCCGGCGAGGTAAAGGAAGGCTTATGGCTGATGCCACATCCTTCGGCGCCTTCGAAATAGATTTTGTACTCATGGGTAGCAGGTACTTCCCATGCATAAGCGAAGGTATATTCCTTCTCAGTATCGGCGGCATCCGTAGCAATGACTTGCTTGGAGCCATTCCAATCTTCGATGACAAGGTTATGGCCCTGGCCATTGGTGAACTCCGCTTTCACTTTGACGCCATAGGTGGCATCACCGCAAGCAAAAGGCTCGACGGTAGCGGAGGTGGCAGTGATGTGCGGTTCATACGGAGCGGTAAAGTCCACATTGAGTGCCTTGCAGTCGGCGGCATCATCGAACCAGAGGTTGTACTTATGCTCTTTGCCATCTGCCACGAGACCGTCTATCCGGATAAAGTCCGTGGCCTCGGTCATCTGCGACTTATGGGCATTGGCTTTCGTCACATTAGTTCCTCCATCCACATTAGCCAGGATGTTGTCAGCACGCTGGTTGGTGTAAGCGATGTCGAGACGCAAGGAGTAAGTGGTCACATCGCACGAATGGATGTAGGACGGTGTGACAGTGAGAGCCGGTTCTGCCGGAGAGGTATAGGACTTCTTATGGTCGCAAGTATTGGCTCCTACAAAGTACACATTATATTCATGCGCGGTAGGAGTTGCATCCCATGCGTAGGTGAAGGTGTGCTCGGCTGTACCATCGTTGGTAGTGGTAGCCTCATGCACTTCGGTACCCGTTTCCCAATCCTTGAAGATGATATCGTGCAATTGGCCGTTGGTGAAGGTGGCAGACACTTTGACATCATAGGTAGCATCACCGCAAGCGTATGGCTGTATCTCCGGCGCACTAACTGTCACGGATGGCATATACGGAGCCACAGCGGGGATATCATGGTTGATGATGGAACAGCCGTGAGAACCACTGAAGTTGACATTGAGCTTATGTCCGGTCTTACCATCAGCCACGACACCCAGGATGACCAGCGTCACATCCTTCTCATCGTCGCTCTCAATGGTATAAGTCTCGGAGACGGCCGTTCCTCCATCCACATTCGCGGTAAGCGTACCGTTCTGGTTGGTATAACTGATGACAGCGGTGAGCGTAGCGGTTGTGACATCGCAATCGGGCAGAGGAGTCCATTCCAGAGACTTGACACTGATAGCCGGAACCGCTTTCGCGTTATAGGAATAAGTGGTAGGTGCATCGGTTCTTACCAACGCGTCTTCAAAATAGACTGTCAACACATGGTCGGCGTTATCCAGCGGCTGGTCAGCTATTATGCCCGTGTATGATGTCGTCTCGTCACCTACCGTAGCATGCGGGATATGCGCCAGAAGAGTGGTTCCTTCGTATATATAGAGGTCTCCACGCGGGTGAGCAAAGGTGATGGTATAATCCACATCCGCAACCGTTGTACCGCAGCCAACAGGCTGTTTTTGCTCGAAAGTAGCACCCGTGATTTCACACTTGAGGTATTTGACAGGGAAGCGCTCGAAGGCAGCTATATGAGCCGTGTTGGCGGTAACGGCCGCAAATTCGATATCATCCAGAGCGAAGTCGTTACCACGGTTCTGCAAGCTGGCATTGAGGTTGATGACGCGAATCGCCACATTGTTACTGGTAACGGTCGGCGTGGCGATAGAGGATATACCATGCCAACGATTGTCTCTATAGTCACTCAGGTTAATAGTAGAACCGAGGTTATTCCAGGTCGTTCCTCCGTTGTAACTAATCTGGAATTGGAGACGGGCGCCATTGTTCATCTCACCAAAGTTATTGATGTTGGCTACCCAGAAAGAGAAGAGGTAACTTACGCCGGCTTCCACTTTGAGTTTAGGATTGGTAGCGGTGGTAGCTATCCATGCTACCTGATCTTCGACATTGCCCGTAGCCTTCGAGTCGAACAAACCGAAGTATGTGCCTTTGTGGGGCGTCACTTTGATGTAGGTCGAAGAGAAAGTCTGCGAGTTGGGCGTTATGGAATAACCGCCGGAGGCACCCGGATGCGAGCCGTAATATTCCGTCTGGTCTATGCCCCAATAGTCATACTCGCTGGCAAAATCGCCGTTATACTCCAAGTCACCATTCTCGATGAGGTTTCCTGCGGGCTCAGGCGGATCTTGCGTAGCAAGGTAGACATAATCGATATCCTGAGCTTCCGTCGGGCCGGTGAAGGTACGAATACGAACATCGGTAAACTTATCATCGTTAGCCGAATTGGTCCACTGGAAATAAGTGGAAGTCTGATTGGTAGGCGTGAGCGTGATGTCCTCTTCGGTAAAACGAGTCAGACTCAAGTCACCGATGGTCTGCGTCGTTGTGTGGGTTGTGACAGGCGCAGTAGGCGGTTGGACGGTCACGACGCACGATGCCTCACAGTCGGAAGTGCCATCCAGGAACTTGGCATTGAGGGTGTAACTGGTAATGGAGGCGGCACCGAAACCTTTGAGTTTGAATGTCTGCGGGATCTCGATGGATGCGTTAGGAATAACCACCGTGTCCACACCATCACACCAAATCATCAGGTCACCGGCGTTCTTCTTGTCATCAAAAGCCACGACGCCGTTGATGGCACAGGTCTGGTCGGTGACATTCGCTTCCGAAGCCACGCCCACAAAAGATGTTATCTTACAAGCACCTTCGGCTCCATCGGAACAGTCCCTGTTGAGGCGTACACGAATCAGACGACATGCAGAAGGTTTGCCTGCCTGGAGGAAATAATAGGTGTCGGAATAGGCTGCTCCGAGGGTTACATTGAAGTCTTGCAGTCCCTCGCTCGAGCGAAACTCATCACCATCCAAGCGAGTCCATGAACCTCCTGAGTATTCAAACCATGCATGGTTCTTGGAGTTATCGTAGTTATAGTTTTTCGGCGCGAGGATATACAATGTTCCTGCTGCACTGGTACAGATCTGCTCATCTTCATAGGGCAATGTCCATCCGGCAGGATTTCCGCTTGGCGAGGGCGCTACCACCCACCAGTTGGCCTCTTCGTGTGAACCTCCGTAGTAGAAATTCTGCATGTAGTTGCCGGTAGAGACATTAAGGTTGATGTCGCCTGTCTGGTTAAGACAGTTGGCATCAAACGCAGGTTCATTCACCCATCCGCGATGACGCGTCAGGATGACATGTGACCAATCGTTGGCAGCCGTTTCTTCCACATAGAAATTGGTAGTGCCATACTTTTGAGCTTCAATCCACTTATGCGAACCTCCATTGTAGAAATATGCCCAAAGGCGTGTATAATCCGGATCGGAGGTATTGCCGGTATGGTCCATCCACCACGACGCATCACTCGGTTTACCGTTGAAATAGAGCCGTTCACCCTTTTCAAACACACGGGCTTGAAGGGCGAGAGTGCAGGTTAAGAGAACACCTAAAACACTATATTTTGCTAAATTGATGCTTTTCATATCAGTTCCTCCTCATTATTTTTCGGTTTGTTCGTTTTCATCGATGATGATGACTTCAACGCGGCGGTCACGACGCATTTCTTCATATTCGGTGTCTTCATTCGGAACACGCGAGCCAAAGAACCTGATCGTTATGCGGTCTTTGTCAATGCCTTTTTTGATAAGGTATTGCGCCACAGCGTTTGCACGTTGACGCGAGAGATTATCGTTATACGGATCCTGACCTTCCGTGGAAGCGTGACCACAAACGGCGATATGGATGTCAGACTCTTTGCTGATAACCGAGTAAACCTGATTGATGCGGCGTTTTGCTTTGTTTGTCAGCTTGTAACTGTCGAACGGGAAGTAGATCTTGCTGAACGGTTCTATCTCCTGTGCAAACATTTGCATACGTGTCTGGCGAGCAGGACCGGTACCTTCTTCGGAAGCATATTCTTCATCAGGCTGCTCCACGATGGAGGTATCCTGACGCGCGATATATTGTATGGTAGTATCCGGACGCGTGAAGTAGTCGTAGTAGTCCACCATCTGCGGCGTAGGATGATCCACATAGTGCCAGTGGAGTCCCACTTTGACGCCGGCTTCCCAAGGATGTGAAGCGCTGGCGGCGGAAGTATTGTAGAGGCCCACATACGGTTCCATGAAAGTGAAGACCTCATCCTGCCAGCCGATACCGTGTTTGTCTACAGTCGGGAAGTTATTGGCCGAATTGAGCGACACATTCGCGTAGCCACCCACGAAGATGTCGATTTGCCGGGTCAGTTCGACGAGCAATCCCAGATCTGCGAATAAGTCCACTTGCGGTTTGACATTCACTTCTCCGCGCGAACGGGGATCGTTCTCATAGTTCTTCACTTTGAACTCATGGAGGTCTTCGAGCGTCAGGTCCCAAGCGGGATAATAGCCCGAATGGGCAATTGTTCCCTCAGTCACACGGTATTTATGCAGGACGGTAAAGGAAGGTGCGACACCCAAGGCACCGAAGATACCGAGGTTCTTGCCGCCAGACAGGCTCTCCCAGATATAACGGCATTGAACGGAGATAGGAATTCCGATGTTGTGCAGCGTCTCGTGCTCTACCCAACGGCGCACATCGGCAATATGGTCATAGTGCTGTTCCGTGTCGGTGTCCATTTGGTCGTACCATTTGAATTGGCCACCGAGATGCGTGTAGGACATGTATTCGGTAAACCACAAGCCTGCTCCGACACCCCAGTTCTGATGGAAATAGTAAGCGTACTGGGCCTGGAAGATAGCACTGACGGAACCATAGACATGACTCACGGGCGTTGCGAGGTGGTAGCCCAATGTCCCATAGCCGATGCCGACATGGGCCTGGATGTAATGTCCTCTACGATCGGTTGAATCAGCCGGAACCATCTCTTCACGCTGTTTGAGCGTACTGTCCGGCACAAGAGTCACCGAAGTAACCGTGTCGATAAATTGGCGAATAATGGTGTCATTATGCGCCTGCAATGTTACGCTTGAAGCGCAGATTGCAAATAGAAAGAACCATTTTCTTTTCATGGCGTTTACTTGTTTGTTATGTTGTGACTCGCCCGGGAATCGAACCCGGATTTGAGCTTTAGGAGAGCCCCGTTCTATCCATTGAACTAGCAAGTCGAGTCATTTACCATTTGGTCATTTACCAAGTACGATTTAACATCTACTCGGGAATTCTCCGTATTCTTCAAAGGTATAGTTGAGGAAGTCATTCATCGGTTTGGCCGCGGAGGCGATGTCGGTAATTCTATCGATGAAATCGGGCAAACAAACCTGTTCGTCAGTTAGCGGTGTGCTAAAAGTGTATGTTTTGTGTTTGAGCCAGTCGGGATGCTTGAAGTCCGGGTCAAAGCCGGCAGGTACTTTCTTAAGCATACCCCAATAAGGGTCAAAGTCGTCCGTGAAATACTTACGCCACTGAGGCGAAGCCATTATCGATTCCACTTCTTCGTAGTTGGCTTCTATCTCTTTGCGGAGGGCGTCGAGAAGTTCTTTGCCCGGATCCCAGATTCCGCCGGCGAACATACATTGCCCCGGTTGGATATGGACATAGTAGCCACCACGCATCGATTTCTTGCCGAAGGTCTTGATTTGTCCCGGCACGCCGGTAGCCGGGAAGCAGCCGAACCACTCTTTGTAAGGCCGTTTGTCATGCGAGAAACGCACATCGCGATAGATACGCCATATACAATCTGTGGGCTGAAGAACGGACAGAGAGGGATCAAATTGAGAGAGACGACGGATGTACTCCGCCGAGAAGTCCACGAAACGGGCGTAGCACTTTTGGTACCACTCTTTGTGCTCGGCAAACCATTCGCGGTTGTTGCTGAGCGATAATTCCGTCAAAAAATCCAGTATCTCTTTCATTCAGTATTCAGTATTCAGAATTCAGTATTTAGTTTTTCTATGCAGCGTTTGAGTCCGTCGAGCCAATAGGGAATTTCGACATTGAAGGTCTTTTTGAACTTCGATTTATCGAGTACACTATAGTGCGGACGAGGTGTACGGTATTGATATTCTTCCGATGAAATCGGGGAAACATGGCAATTGTTGATACCAATAAGTGCATGAATAGCCTTGGTGAAATCGTACCACGAGATGACGCCTTCGTTGGTAAAATGATATATACCCGGGTGCCAAACAGGCGATTCGATGACCGTAAAGATGGCTTGCGCGAGATCTGCAGCATAGGTAGGAGTGCCTATTTGGTCAAAGACCACCCCCAGCGATTCCCGTTCATGGCCGAGACGGATCATGGTCTTAACAAAGTTATTACCGAAAGAGGAGTACAGCCAAGCTGTGCGGAGGATAACGGCTTCGGGACAAGCGGCAAGAAGCAGTTTTTCTCCCTCGTACTTAGTACGACCATAGACGGTATTAGGTGCGGCAGAATCGGTCTCGCGATAAGGGACACAGGCTTTGCCTGAAAAGACATAATCGGTAGAAATATGTATGACGCGTACACCTTGACTGCCAAGAACTGAGAGTGCTTCGGCGTTGATTTTATGGGCAGTTACTTCGTCTTCCTCGGCTTTGTCCACATTGGTATAGGCGGCACAATTGACGATAAGATCGATGGCGTAGGAGGACACGAACGCCGAAACGGCTTGCCGGTTGGTAATATCAAGTTCCGCCACATCGGTAAAGAAGTAGTTGTGCCGGGGATGCTGCGCAGAGAGTACACGCATTTCATTTCCCAGCTGTCCGTTGCTGCCTGTAATCAGTATATTCATGTTAAAACGGATTGTCCAAATCTTTCAGTAAAGGATGTTTCTTATCTTTGTCACTGATGATACGGAGCTCTTCGGGTATTTGCCAGTCGATGGCGAGTGAAGGATCGTTGAGCAGGATTCCCCCATCGGCTTCAGGATGGTAGAGTTCGTCACATTTATAGGTAAAGATAGCCTGATCGCTAAGCACGGAAAAACCGTGTGCAAAGCCTTTGGGAATATAGAACTGGCGTTTGTTCTCTTCGGTCAGTTCGACGCTAAACCATTGTCCGAAAGTAGGGCTATTCTTACGCAGGTCTACAGCTACATCCAATACTCGTCCGACGGTACAGCAAACGAGTTTGGCCTGGGAATACGGCGGACGCTGGAAATGCAGTCCACGCACTACGCCGTAACCGGAACAAGACTGATTGTCTTGCACAAAGACAGTATTGATGCCGGCATCACGATAGCGTTTCTCATTGTATGTTTCCACGAAATAGCCACGCGCGTCCTGGAAAACCTGCGGCTCAATGACCAATAGTCCTTCAATCGGTGTTGTGATAATATTCATGTTCATTTTCAAAAAAGCGTGCAAAGTTACGATTTTTTTTGCATATATGCAAATTTTTTTGACACTTTTTTCAGAAAATCGCATGAATGAATCTTGGCTTGGAATAGATGTCGGTGAATGTTTGGATGTCAGAATAGCCGAGAGAATGCAATAAATGCTCGGTTTCAACGGACAAATTTTCGTTTATCTCGAAGAAGAGATCTAGTCGTTGGTCGTTCGTCATTGGCCGTTGGGCGAAGAGTTCAGCGATGCGCCGATAGAAGCGTAAGGGATCGGAGTCCGGAACAAAAAGTGCGGAGGCCGGTTCTTGGTCCAAAACATTCGATTTCATCGATAATTTTTCGCTTTCACGGACATAGGGAGGATTGCTAACTATTAAATTGAAAATTGAAAATTGAAAATTTCTTCGTTACAATCGAAAATATCTGCTACTTGGAAGTTTACTTCTACATTATTGCGGGTGGCATTCTGGCGAGCCACTTCGATGGCTTCGGGAGAGATATCGATGCCAGTAACCGACCATTCGGGATGCTGTTTCTTGAGGGCGATTGCTATACATCCGGAACCGGTACCGATGTCAAGACATTTTATCATTTTCTCATTTACCATTTTCTCATTTATCCTTTCCACCAACTCCGCGGTTTCGGGACGAGGAATGAGTGTAGCGGGAGTGACGAGCAGTTCGAGTCCGGACCATAAAGTATGACCAAAAATGTATTGAACAGGCTCAAAATTCAATAAACGAGTTATAATTTCCTGCAAATCGCCATTTGCATCGTTTTTTTCTTGCAGGTTTGAAATATTTTTTGTAATTTTGCAGCCGCTAAGGAGTTGTGAACGGCTGAGCCCTGTTGTTTCCTCAAGAATCCACCATGCGAGTGCCTTGGCCTCATCGGGCGGATAGGCGGACTCCAATTGAGATTGGATATCGGATATTTGAGATTGGATATCGGTCATTTTTTAAAAATTCGCTGCAAAGGTAGTAAAAAAAAATGGAATACGCAAATTTTATTGCACATTGTATTGAAATTGCCCGTCGCGGGGAGTATTTTGTGGCGCCTAATCCAATGGTAGGGGCTGTTTTGGTAGGGCCTAACCCCGACCCTTCCCTAAAAGGACGGGAGGTGATTTTAGCAGAAGGCTGGCATGAACAATTCGGTGGGCCTCATGCTGAAGTGAACTGTTTTCTGTGCACCGAAAACGATGTACGAAGAACAGATGTACGATGTACAAAGGATTATAAGGATTGCACGCTGTTTGTGAATTTAGAGCCTTGCAGTCATTACGGGAAGACGCCTCCTTGCGCGAAGATGATTATAGAGAAAGGAGTAGGCCGGGTTGTTGTGGGGATGTTAGATCCGAATCCGTTGGTGGCAGGGAAAGGTGTACAGATGCTGCGGGACGCGGGGATTGAAGTGGTAGTAGGCGTGATGGAGCAAGAGTGCCGCGAGTTGAACAAGCGGTTTGTATGTCTGCACGAAAAAAAGAGGCCTTATGTGGTATTGAAATGGGCACAAACGGAGGACGGTTTCGTGGATAGAAACCGTCGGATTGAAGATTTAAGATTTAAGATTGAAGATTTACATTTGAATGGGGCGTTAGCGATATCGACGGAGGAGACGAAGAAGTTAGTGCATAAGATGCGGGCGGAGAATATGGCTATTATGGTAGGAACGAGGACTGTGTTGTTAGATAACCCGCGACTGATGAACACCCATTGGGAAGGAAGAAATCCGATTCGTGTGACGCTGGACAGGCATCATGTGATACCGGCCGATGCGCGAATTTTCTCCGATGAAACCGAAGGAATTTGGCAATTAGGAGGTATTGAGAAGACGATTGTTTATCGCGATAATACGGAGTGGGAATTTGTGTTAAGCGACTTGGCAAAGCGGAATATTCACTCCATCTTGGTGGAAGGCGGTACGACGCTGTTGAATCATATATTGAGTACGGGTATATGGGATGAGATTCATGTGGAAGTAGCACCGGAATTGCGGATAGGTGACGGAGTGAAGGCACCGGATATTCAGCTTCCGGAGGAGTTTGAAGTAGTTGACGGGCACAGAATGTACACTTTGTTCTCGAAAAACGCATAAATAATTAGTCAAAAACCACGAGACAATTAGTCCTCGCATAGCAAACAACCCCTATTATCTCGTACTTACCTCGCACTAACGACACACTTATCACGCACTTATCACGCACTATTTTTTGCATGTTAACACGTTGGTATTATATACTATGTATATAATACTGTAGAGTTGATGTTTTTGAGCGAAAAATAAGAAGAACGATTATTTTAATAAAAAAATTATTAAAATCTTGCGTATGTCATTTTTTTTTTGTAATTTTGCGCCCAAATTGGAGAAATGTGCAAATATATGAGCGAGAGAGAGATTATAGTGCGTTGTAGAGCGCGGGGCACGGGGTACAGGATGGCTTGTGGTGTGAGTCGTGGTGTGGCGCGTGTTAGAGTGTATGGTATGTTGGCTGTTTTGGCATGTTGTTTGTTGGGTAGTTGTACGGCGTTGATGGAGAAGAAACAGCAGGCAGGAGCGGCGGTGGAAGTGAATGGTCATTACCTGTATCAATCGACGCTGGATTCGCTGACTTTGGGTTTGAGCAGCGAGGACAGTTTGCGTGTAACGCAACAGTTCATCAGTCAATGGGCCAAGGATATGCTGATGTATGATAAAGGAATGGAAAATGGAAAGTGGAAAATGGAAAATGGGACGGTGAAAGGTGAAAGGAGCGAGATTGAACGGATGGTGGAAGAATACAGGCAGGCGTTATATGTACATTCGTATGAGCGGTATTTAGTAGAGAAAAGGATGTCGAAGACGGTGTTGGACAGTACTATTGTGCAGTTATATGAACAGATGCCGGACCGTTTTTTGTTAGATGAGAGTATGGTGCGCGGGATGTTGGTAGTGGTACCACGCGAGGCGAAAGATTTGGGGAAGTTACGGAACTGGATGTCAAAGAACGAGTTGGACCATATCGAAAAATATGTGTATCAAAACGCGAGCGGGTACGAGTTGTTTACAGAGAAATGGCTGAGTGCGACAGATATATTGGGACAAGTGCCGATGGAACGTGCGGATTTGGAGACGCGGTTGAAGACGAAGAACCAGATAGAGGTGGCCGACAGTCTGAAGACGTACTTGCTGCAAGTGACGGACAAGCATTTGAAGGGTGAGCGAATGCCGCTGGAGATAGCAAGGCCGGAGATTGAGCAGATTGTGCTGAGTGCTCGGCAGGTGGAGTTTCTCAATAAAGAACGGGAGAAACTGTATAATGAGGCGATACAAAAGGGAGAGATAAAATATTTTTAAATTGAAAATTGAAAATTGAAAATGAATAGGTGGAGGATTAATGTAATAGTGATGTTGCTGCTTAGTCTGATGGCTAAGGGGCAGGTGATAGATGAAGTGATATGGGTAGTGGGCGATGAGGCTATCCTGCGCAGCGAAGTGGAAGAAGAACGTTTGCGGGCGCAGTATGAAGGAACGTCCATTCCGGGTGATCCTTATTGCGTTATTCCTGAGCAGTTGGCGGTTCAGAAGCTGTTTTTGCATCAGGCGGTGATAGATTCGGTGGAAGCGAACGAGTCGAGTGTAAGCCACCAGGTAGATATGCGATTGAACTACTACATCAATCAGATCGGCAGCAAGGAGAAAATGGAGGAGTATTTCCGCAAGACGAGTAGTGAGATTCGCGAGGAGATGATGACGACCGTGCGCAATCAGATGATCATTCAGCAGATGCAGCAAAAGTTGACAGCGGACATCAAGCCGACACCAGCCGATATACGTCGGTATTATAACTCGTTACCGGCGGATTCGATTCCTATGATGCCGGCGCAAGTGGAAGTGCAGATTCTGAGTTTTGAGCCGCCTGTTCCTACGGAAGAGACGGAGCGTGTGAAGCAACGGTTGCGTGAGTTCACGGAGCGTGTTCAGAGCGGAAGTGCCGATTTCAGTATGTTGGCGCGGCTTTATTCGGAGGACACGGAGAGTGCAAAACGCGGCGGCGAGTTGGGATTTGTGGGTAAAGGTCAGTTAGTAAGCGAGTTTGCGGATGTGGCGTTTAACCTGAATGACCCGAAGCGTGTAAGCCGAATCGTGCAAACAGAGTACGGGTATCATATCATTCAGTTGATCGAAAAGAAAGGTGAGCGCATCAATTGTCGGCACATCCTGTTGCGTCCGCGTGTGAGTGCGACAGATAAGGTGAAAGCGATCGAGCGTCTGGACAGTATCCGCAATCTGATTGTGAATGACAGTTTGCAGTTTGAGCAGGCGGTAATCCAGTATTCGCAAGACAAGAATACCGTGATGAGTGCAGGTCTGATGATCAATCCGAATACGGGCAGTAGCCGGTTTGAGTATCAGGAGCTGGCTCCGGAGATAGCGAAACAGATATACACGTTGAAGGAAGGCGATGTGTCACAGCCGTTTGTGATGATGGACCAGACGAAGAACCGCGAGGTGTGTGCAATAGTGCGGGTGAATAAGAAGACGGATGTGCACAAGGCTAATCTGAGTGACGATTTTCAGACGATCAAGGCGATGTTAGAGCAGAAGCTGAGTGCCGATTTTCTGCATGATTGGATTTTGAAGAAGCAGCAGACGACATTTGTGCAGATTGATCCGGAGTGGCAAGGATGCGATTTTGAATTCCCGGGATGGATACATGAGAATTGAAAATTGAGAATTGAAAATTGAAAATTATTTTTCCACGAGTCAACTGGTCCACTAGTTCACTAGTGTAACTAGAAAGATGAAGCGAGTGCGGGTCATAGGGATATTATTGATGGCGGCGGTTGTGAGTCGTAGTCAAACGATGGTGTATCTGGAGCGGGCGGACAGTTTGCGATTTGACCAGGAGCGGATAGCGAATGCGCAGATTCTGAAAGGGCATGTGCGGTTCCGGCACGACGATGCGCTGATGTATTGCGACAGCGCGTATTTCTACGAAAAGACGAACTCGCTTGACGCTTTCGGGCATGTGCATCTGGTACAAGGCGACACGCTGAACGGATATGGGGACAAGCTGTTTTACGACGGGAATAGCAAGTTGGCCCGTTTGCGGCGGCACGTGAAATGGATACACGGCAGGGCTAATGAGAATCCGACTATTTTGACGACGGACAGTCTCAATTATGACCGAGCAGCAGGCGTGGCGTATTATTATTCCGGCGGGACAGTGGAAGATTCGTTGAACACGCTGACTTCCGTTCGATGCAGTTACCGTCCGCAAACCAAACAGGCCATTTTCAGCAAGAATGTCAAGTTAGTTAATCCGAAGTTCGTGCTGACGAGCGACACGATGCTGTATAATTCGGAGACGAAAGTGGCGGATATAGTGAGTCCGACAGATATTGTGTATGAAGAAGAGACGGACATTGTGACGTCCCGCGGTTGGTATAATACGGATAACGAGTTGTCGATGTTGTTGGACCGTTCGATTATTCATCATGCGGATGGAAGGACGATGACGGGTGACACAATTTATTACGACAAGCGGATCGGTTTCGGCGAGGTGTTAGGCAACATGGAGATGCGTGATTCGACGCAGAAAGTGACATTAACCGGCGAGTACGGGCAGATGTGGGAAGAGAACAGCCGAGGTTTTGCGACAGACAGTGCGCTGATGATCGATTGGAGCGACACGGTTCATCTCACTTTTATTCATGCGGACACGCTGTTTACGGAAGAGGTTCATTATACGGACAGCGCGTTGATGGACAGTACTTATCGGCGTGTACGGGCCTATTACGGCGTTCGCGTTTACCGGGAAGACATGCAGATGACGTGCGATTCGTTAGTCTATTGGGGCAGCGATTCGACGATACACCTGTACAAGAAACCGATTTGCTGGAGTGAGAACCAGCAGATTTCCGCGGACAGTATGATCGTTTATATCGTCAACGGAACCGTGGAACACGCATGGGGAAACGGAAGTGCGCTGTGTGTGATGCAAGACACGCTCGACTATTTCAACCAGATGAGCGGTAAGGAAGTGACGGTATATATCGAGGACGGCGAGATGAAGCTGATGGACATGAGCGGCAATGCGTTGACCATCTATTATGCGAAGGAGAGTGATGGTAGTTTTGTTGGGCTGAATACGACGGAGAGCAGTTTTATCCGCATGTATGTGGAGGAGCAGAAGATTCACCATATCCGTTTCACGAAAGAGACAACAGGTGTGATGTATCCGATGAATCAGATTCCCGGCGGGGCAGACCATCTGGCGCTGTTCTTCTGGGCCGAAGAGAAAAGGCCGAAAGACGAGAAGGATGTCTTCAGACGAATTGAAAATTGAAAATGGAAAATGGAAAATTATATGAAGAAAGTATTTTTGTTGATTTGTGTGGCCGTGATGGCGGCAGGTGTTTGGGCAGCGGATCAGCCGAAACAGGGTTTTGGATTGCAGATAGGCTGGGCACAGCCGGTGTTGCGATTGAACAGTCCTAATCTGTCGATGGCGAAGGACTCGTTAGTGCAAGTGACGCACCTGAACGGATTCAAGGTGGGTGTGGTGTATGACGCACCGATTATCAAGGGTTTCGGCGCATCGGTAGGTATCAATTACACATTCGGCGCAGGTACAACAGGCTGGAAAGCTGCGACATCGATTTCGAATTATCCTCGTAGCCGTACACAGACCATTTACAATCAGTTAGAGGTTTTTGCGGATTGGCAGTACAAGTTTGAGATTGCGAAAGAGACATACCTGATTCTATACACGGGCCCGACCATTCAATGCGGTTTAGGTTTTGTCGTTCGGGAAGATATTCAGACAGAGATGTTAGACGGATCGATTGTGACGACCCGATTGGAAACAAACTGCTACGAGAAGCACGAAGATACCGAATTGGCGGCTAACGACGAGCTGAAGCGTCTGAATGTGACATGGGGTATCGGCGCAGGTTTTCAGTACAAGCGCTATTTCCTGCGTGGCGGCTATGATTTTGGTTTGATCAATCCTTATGCACATCAGAAGTTTGTAGGTACCGATCGGTATACGAGAGGAAGGCTGGACCAATGGGATATACGAATCGGAATGTACCTTTGGTACAATGAATAATGATTAATGAATAATGAATATCTCTTTAAACTTGATAGTTGATAGTTGAAAGAAGTGATACCAAGAGAGACCATAGAGAAGATTTATGCGGCGGCGAAGATAGAGGAAGTCGTGAGCGATTATGTGACCTTGCGTAAGCGTGGCGCCAACTTGATCGGGCTTTGTCCTTTCCACAACGAGAAGACTGGTTCGTTTACCGTGAGTCCGTCGAAGGGTATTTACAAGTGTTTCGGTTGCGGCGCGAGTGGTCACGCGGTTGGATTTATCATGGAGATCGAGCAATGTTCGTTTGTGGAAGCGCTGAAACAGTTGGGCAAGAAATATCATATCGAAGTGGAAGAACGCGAGATGACACAAGAGGAACAACAGCGGCAAGACAAACGGGAGTCGATGTTTGTGGTGAATGAATTTGCGAACGAGTGGTTTCAAAAGCAGTTATGGGATACGGAAGAAGGCCGGGCGATTGGTTTGAGTTATTTTTTGGGTCGGGGTTTGCGCGAAGATATCATCAAAAAGTACCAGTTAGGCTATTCGCCGGAGAAAGGCAACCCATTAGCCAAGGCGCTGAAAGCAAAGGGTTTCAAGGAAGAGTTTATCACGAATGATGTGGATACGAAGATAGGTGTGGGCGTTGTGGGCAAGGCGGAAGACGGACGATTGTATGACCGATTCCGGGATCGTGTGATGTTCCCTATTTTTACGGTAAGCGGCAAGCCGGTAGCTTTTGCGGGGCGTATTCTGAAGAAGAAAGAGAATGTGGGCAAGTATGTCAATTCGCCCGATTCGCTCATTTATTCGAAGACGAATGAGTTGTACGGTTTGTTCCAGGCGAAACAGGCGATTGCGCGGGCGGACATGTGCTATCTGGTTGAGGGTCAGATGGATGTTATCTCGATGTACCAGTCGGGTATCGAGAATGTGGTGGCGAGCGGCGGAACGGCGTTGACGAAGCCGCAGATTCGGTTGATTCAGCGCTTCACGAGCAATATAACCGTGTTGTACGACGGCGATGCGGCAGGTATTCATGCGGCATTGCGCGGTATAGACATGTTTTTGGAAGAAGGTTTCAATGTAAAAGTAGTGCTGTTGCCCGACGGCGAAGACCCTGACAGTTTTGCCCAGAACCACGATTCGACGGAGTTCATTCAGTACATTAAAGACCATCAAACGGATTTTATCCGTTTCAAGTCGGCATTGCTGAGTAAGGATGCGGGTAATGATCCGTTCAAGCGTGCGGAACTGATTAAAGATATCACGGCGTCGATTGCCAATATTCCGGACATGATTACGCGGCAGGTGTATATCAAGGATTGCGCGGAACGGCTTCATATGAGCGAGAAAGTGCTGACGACGGAAGTGATTAAACTGCGGCGCAAGAAGGCGGAAGAACGGGCGAAAGAGAAAGCGGAGAAGTCAGAAGAAAGAATTCAGAACTCGGAAGCAAGTGCGGTTGTAACGGAGGCGCCTGTTATACAGAGTGCTCCCCAGAAATTAAGCGAGCCGCAGACACCGCTGGAGCAGAATTACTACAATCTGATGCAGTTGGTGGTTCGTTACGGCGAGCGTCCGATAGAAGTGGAAGGGGCCGTTTATACGATAGGTGAGGTGATTATCTGGACGTTGAAGAACGATGGCATAGCGGCTCCGCAGCCTGTGTATCAGGTTATTATGGATGAGTTTTTGCAGCATTTCAAGGACGAGGGTTTTGTGTCGGAGCAGTTCTTTAAGTTCCATCCTAATCCGCAGGTGAGTGCCTTGGCTGTAGATATGATTGCGGAGAAATACCGCTTTGCGACGCCGGATAACGAGGGACGTTTGGGTGCGTTAGTGACACAGTTGCTGTACGAGATCAAGTTGACGGTTATCAAGATGCAGATTGACCAGTTGGAGGCCGATCTAAAGGCGGCGCAAGAGGCGCAAGATTGGAACAGGCAGTTGGAGTTGCTGCGCTATCAGCCGGAATTGCTGGCACAACGGAATGAGATTTGCAGGATTTTGGGGAATAGAGTGATAAATGTTTAATTAAAAATTAAAAATTAAGAATTAAAAATTGCGGGTGAGGCAGAATGTTGTTTGGTGAGATAGCATATGGGCCGATACGGAGCAGGCGATTGGGTGTGAGTCTGGGCGTGGAGTTGATGCCTCTGGAGCATAAGTTGTGCACATTCAATTGTGTGTACTGTGAGTGCGGGTGGAATGAGCAAGTGCAGAAGCCGAAACTGCCGACAAGGGAGGAAGTGAGAGAGGCGCTGGAACGAAAGCTGAAAGGAATCAGGAGTCTGGAATCAGGAGTCAGGAGTCAGGAGTCGGGATTGGATGTGATCACTTTTTCGGGGAACGGAGAGCCGACATTACATCCTGATTTTAAGGGAATTATAGAGGACACGATTGGTTTGAGGGACAAATATTGTCCGAAGGCGAAGGTGAGTGTGCTGAGCAATTCAACGCAGTTGGGCAGGCCGGATGTGGTTGAGGCGCTGCGGCTGTGCGACAATCGGATTTTGAAGTTGGATTCAGCGACAGACGAGATGATGCGGCGGATTGATATGCCGGTAAACGGGGAATTGGATGTAAAGACTATTATCGGCTGGTTGAAGGTTTTTGAAGGCGATTTTATTTTGCAGACCTGTTTTTTGCGCGGCGAGCACGACGGTAAACGGATTGACAACACGAGTGAGGAGGAGTTGGCAGCGTGGTACAAGGCGGTGGAGGAGTTACGGCCGAAGCAGATCATGATCTATGTGATTGACCGTAAGACGCCGGAAGAGCGGTTGGAGAAGTTGAGCAGAGAAGAAATGGAGCGGATAGCCAAGCCGCTGATTGATAGAGGATTTGATGTGAGTATAAGTGCATGAAGATTCTTGTTGCGCCATTGAATTGGGGATTGGGGCACGCCAGCCGATGCGTGCCGTTAGTACATCGTTTTTTGGACGAGGGGCATGAAGTGATCTTGGGCGGTGACGGCGAGAGTTTAGTGCTGTTGCGGAGGCATTTTCCGAAGTTGCGGTATGTATATTTGGCGCCTTTGCAGTTGAAGTACGGTAAGGGCAAGCGGCAAGTGTGGGCTGTGGTGAAGATGCTGCCGAAATTAGTGGTATGGTCGATGAAGGACCACGCGTTATTGAAGGCTGTGCTGTGGGAAGAAAAGATCGATCGTTTGGTGAGTGACAATCGTTTCGGGTTGTATGGGAAGGAGGAGTCAGGAACGGAATTTGTATATATGACGCATCAGTTGCATGTGCTGTTGCCGAAAGGATGGAAATGGTTGGAGGGATTGGTAGAACGTTTGCACGCGCGGGTGTGTGCGCATTTTGACAAAGTGTGGGTGCCTGATTATAAGGAGGAAGAGAAGAGTTTGGCGGGAGTTTTAAGTCATCCCAAAAAGTCAAAAGATGACTCCAGACACTCCGATAAATGTCAGAAGGCAAAAGTGGAATATATCGGGCCACAGAGCCGATTCGCACGGTACGGTGATGTCAAGGATGCGAACGAGATGCGAACGAGAATGACAGCAAAGTTAGGCGGCGGGTACGCGGTAGTGGCTGTTTTGAGCGGTTTAGAGCCTCAGCGGACGATGTTAGAGCAAGAGGTTGTGAGGCGATATCAGGGAAAAGAAGAGCAAGTGCTGATTGTGCAGGGATTGATGAATAGGCCGAATACACGGATTAAGCGCGGGAACATAACGCTTGTGCCGTATATGGAGGATGAAAATTTGGCGGAAGTATTGTTGGAGGCAAAGCATATAATTGCACGATCGGGATATTCGACGATCATGGATTTGGAAGCCTTGGGATTGCTGGAAAAAGCGGAGCTGATCCCTACTCCAGGCCAGCCGGAGCAAGAATATTTGTGTAATTTATTAAAAAAGTGAGCTAAAATTTGCATATGTAAAAATATTTTTGTAATTTTGCACGCTTAAATGTTACGCATTTAAGAAAACAGGAAAAAATAACTAAAAAATATACGTATATGAGATTTAATGTATCGAGTTCAAAACTCTTTTCGCAATTACAGGCAGTAAGCCGCGTGATTAACAGCAAGAATGCGTTGCCTATTCTGGACGACGTGCTGTTTGATTTGGTAGGTAACGAGTTGAAGTTAACCGCTTCTGACGGCGAGACGACGATCCGCACGAGTGTGGAAGTGGACGGCGCAGAAGGTAGCGGCAAGGTGGCTTCTGCAGCCAAGTTGCTGTTGGAGACCTTGAAGGAATTCAGCGAGCAACCGCTGTCGTTCACTATTGACGAGAACAATTTTGCAGTAAGCATGGTGAGCCAGAACGGTACCTATTCGTTCGTAGGCGTTAACGGCAACGAGTATCCCGAGATGCCGGAAGCAGAGGCAGATGCGCGTGCGATTGCATTGCCGGCAGGTGTGCTGCAGAGTGCGATTGAGAAGACCATTTTCTGCACAGCTGACGACGATCTGCGTCCCGTGATGAACGGTATCTTCTTCGACATAGCCGAGGACAAAGTGACGATGGTAGCTACGGACGCTCACCGTTTGGTTCGT
This sequence comes from Paludibacteraceae bacterium, assembly GCA_017448985.1. Taxonomy (GTDB): domain Bacteria; phylum Bacteroidota; class Bacteroidia; order Bacteroidales; family Paludibacteraceae; genus Colicola. The sequence goes on along the minus strand of JAFSKL010000013.1, from coordinate 42,129 downwards.
TACACGAACGAGGGTGTGAAAGCAGGTGTAGCCGCCAGCTTCATTCTGCCGAAAAAACCGGCCAGCTTGCTGAAGAACCTGTTGACGAAAGAGGAAGGCGAAGTGAAAGTGACCTTCGGTCAGAAGAACGCGCGGTTTGAGTTCGGCAGCACGATCATCGTTTGCCGTCAGATCGAGGGCCGTTTCCCGAATTACAATGCCGTTATCCCTCAGGCCAATCAGAATATCGTGACGGTAGATCGTCAGACGCTGATTAACGCTTGCAAGCGCGTGGCTGTTTTTGCCAACAACGGTACCGCTCAGTTGCGTCTGGCGTTGAGCGAGAACCAGATTAAGATTTCGGCACAGGATATCGATTTCTCGACGAGTGCAGAAGAGACAATCGGTTGCGACTATAACGGTACGCCGATGGCTATCGGTTTCAAGGCTCCGTTCCTGATTGACTTGCTGAGTTCGATTGAGAGTGCGGATGTACAGCTGAAGCTGGCTGATCCAGCTCGTGCAGGTTTGATTCTGCCGGCAGAGAACGAGGAGAACGAAGATGTGCTGATGCTGTTGATGCCGATGCTGCTGAACGATTAAGTCAAAATTAAGAATTAAAAATTAAGAATTAATGAACTACCGTTCATTGACAGCACAAGAGATTGCGCAGTTGGAGTCGCAGGGTTGTAAGGCGACCGATTGGGCAGAGATAGAAGTGGCAGAGGCGTTTGATGCGCGATTTGTGCGTCACTCCAATTTTTCGGGTTACAACCGATTGGGCGTCTTCGGCAAGGAACTGGAGTTGCCCGGCGGCATCAAGATCCACACGGGTATTTACAACGCCATGTTGCATAACTGCGAGGTGGGCGACGATGCGCATCTATTCAATATCCACAACTATATCGCCAATTATCGGATCGGTAACAACACCTGTATCGAGAACGTGAACTCGATTCTGGTGGATGGCCGGACGACATTCGGTAACGGCGTTCGCGTGCCGGTGATGAACGAAGGCGGCGGGCGTGAGATACCTATTTTCAATGAGTTGAGTGCGAGTCTGGCGTATATACTGACGCTTTACCGGCATCGTCCGAAGATGATTCAGGCGCTGGAGCGGATGATTGACGAGTATTCGGATTCGCAGGCGGCTGAAGTAGGCGTGATCGGCGACCATGTGCGGATTCTGAACTGCGGAACGATCAAGAATGTGCGTATCGGCGATTATGCGGAGTTGAGCGGTGTGAGTCGTTTAAAGAACGGCACGATCAACTCGAATGAGTCGGCTCCTGTCCGTTTGGGTAGCGGCGTCAAGTGCACAGATTTTATTATTGCTTCGGGCGTAGAGATAGGCGACAGCACGTTGGTAGATAAGTGTTTCGTGGGTCAGGGATGTATCTTCGACAAACATTATTCGGCCGGCGAGAGTCTGTTCTTCAGCAATTGTCAGGGCATGCACGGTGAGGCTTGCGCTATTTTTGCAGGTCCTTACACCGTGACGCATCACAAGAGTACGCTGTTGATTGCTGGTATGTTCTCGTTTTTGAATGCGGGTTCAGGCAGCAATCAGAGCAACCACATGTACAAGTTGGGGCCTATTCATCAGGGTATAGCCGAACGTGGCGCGAAGACGACGAGCGACAGTTACCTGTTGTGGCCGAGCAAAGTGGGTGCGTTCAGTCTGGTGATGGGCCGTCACACGCATCATGCGGACACATCGGACCTGCCGTTCTCATATCTGATAGAGAATAATTCGGAGAGTTTTTTGGTGCCAGGCGCTAATCTTCGTACCGTAGGTACGATCCGTGACGCGCAGAAATGGCCGAAGCGTGACAATCGCAAGGATCCGCATAAGCTGGACCAGATTAATTTCAACTTGCTGAGTCCGTACACCGTGCAGAAGATGTGGCGCGGCCGTGAGATTCTGAACGAGTTGCAGGCTTTGAGCGGCGAGAATACGGAAGTTTACGGATACAAGAACTGCAAGATTCGCAACTCGTCGTTGCGTCATGGCCGGGAGCTGTACACGATAGGTATTCAGAAGTTCCTGGGCAACAGTCTGATCAGCCGTCTTGAAAAAAGTGAGTGGCGGACGCTGGACGAGATTCGTGCTGCGTTGCGTCCGGATAGCGAAACAGGTTTGGGCAACTGGGTTGATTTGGCAGGACTGATTGCTCCGCGAAGTGAGGTGACGAAGTTGGCGAATGAGATTGAGAACGGGTTGTTGGGATTGGAAGATATACAGCATCGGTTGGAACAGATGCATGCCAACTACTATTCGTACGAGTGGACTTGGGCCTTGGAGAAACTGGAGCAAGTATGGGGTTGCAGCGTGGCGGAAGTGACGCTGGAGAAACTGAGCAAGACCGTGGAAGAATGGAAAGCGGCTGTGGTGAACCTCGACAAGATGGTTTATGACGATGCGCGGAAGGAATTCGACCTGAACAGTCAGACCGGCTTCGGGGCTGATGGCGACAAGGAACAGGCAGAGGCGGACTTTGCGGAAGTACGCGGCAGTTTTGAGTCCAATTCGTTCGTCAGAGCCGTGCTAGAACATATCGAAAGGAAGAGTGAGTTGGGCGATCGAGTTCTTGCCGAACTCTCTCGAATTGAAAATTTAAAATTGAAAGTTCTTGAGCGAAAGTAAAGTGACGATATTAGGGTGCGGGAGTGCCAAGCCGACGAAGACGACATCTCCGTCGAGTCAGTTGGTGGAAATCTGCGACAAGTCGTTTCTCGTCGATTGCGGCGAGGGCGTTGTGCTGACGATGCAGAAACTCGGCATTCACACTTCGCGTCTGTATAATATCTTCATTTCGCACTTGCACGGCGACCATTGTTTCGGATTGATCGGTCTGCTGACGACTTTGGGCATGTTGAAGCGTACGCAGCCGATGCATATCTATGCCCAGCCTGACTTGGAGAGATTGCTGCAACCGCTGTTGGATTATCACGCCAATGATCGATTGTATGATATCATTTTTCATCCCATTAATCCTCGCAAACATGCCGTTATTTTTGAAGATCGGACGGTGAGTGTGGAGACGATTCCATTGAAGCACGGTGTTCCGACTTGCGGTTTTTTGTTCAAAGAGACGCATCGTGTGAAGAATGAGGACGGGACGTTCGGTTATGAGACGCGCAAGCGTTATGCCTATTGTTCAGACACGCAGTACAGCGAGAAGATTGTGCCGATTATCGAGGGTGTGGATACATTGTATCACGAGTCCACTTTCTTGCAGAGCCATGCGAAACGGAGCAAGGAAGTGAAACATTCGACGGCGGCTGATGCAGCGAAGATTGCTTCGTTGGCGAATGTCGGGAAATTGATTCTGGGACATTACAGCGCTCGAGTTGAGGACCACAGTCTCTTCTTGCAAGAAGCTAAGCCGATTTTCGAGAATACTATTTTGGCGGAAGAGAACGATGTGATATTGTTGTAATGATGGATTGATGTAAGATGGCTAAAGCAACGATACAATATGTCTGTTCGTCATGCGGGGCAAAGGCTCCGCAAATGCTGGGTCGTTGTCCGGTCTGCGGCGAATGGGGAACCTACGAAGAAGAAGTAGTACAAACCTCTCCCCGTCCCTCCCCTCAAGGGAGGGTGAATGGCTTGTCCGGCCAGCCTCAGCGGTTGCAAGATGTGGTGGCGAGTGAGGAGATGCGGATTGATATGCGGAATGGGGAGTTCAATCGGGTGTTAGGCGGAGGATTAGTGCCTGGGAGTCTGGTGTTGTTGGGCGGAGAGCCGGGAATAGGCAAGTCCACGTTAGCCTTGCAAGTGCTGATGCAGCAAGGCGAGCGGAAGACTTTCTATGCGTCAGGCGAGGAGAGTGTACGGCAGTTGAAGTTGCGTGCAGCCCGTTTGGCCGGAAACGCGGAGAACCTGTTTATCTCGAGCGAGACATCATTGGAGCGCATTTTGGAGCAGGTGAAAGAAGTGGAGCCGGAGATTGTGGTGATTGATTCGATACAGACGATAGGTACCGAAGCCGTGGATGCCACGATAGGCAGTCTGACGCAAGTTCGGGAGTGCGCGGCGCGGATTTTAGAGTTCGCAAAGAGCCGGAATATACCGTTCATCATTATCGGGCATATCAACAAAGAGGGTTCGCTGGCGGGGCCGAAAGTGCTGGAGCACATCGTGGACACGGTGTTGCAGTTTGAGGGCGACCAACAATATATGTACCGCATTCTGCGCGCGCAGAAGAACCGTTTCGGTTCGACGGCGGAGATCGGTATCTATGAGATGCGTCAGGACGGTTTACGGGAAGTGACCAATCCGTCGGAGTTGTTGCTTTCGACGGCACGTGAGGGTTTGAGCGGTATCGCTATAGCCGCAGCGGTAGAGGGTGTGCGTCCTTTCCTGATTGAAGTGCAGGCCTTGGTTTCGAGTGCTGCTTACGGCACGCCTCAGCGCTCATCGACGGGTTTTGACGGACGGCGTCTGAACATGCTGCTGGCCGTTTTGGAGAAGCGTGTCGGGTTTAAGTTGCTGCAAAAAGATGTGTTTCTAAATATAGCCGGCGGCTTGCGGGTGCAAGATCCCGCAATTGATTTGGCGGTATTGGCGGCTGTACTAAGCAGTAACATGGACATTGCATTGGACGCAGGGACATGTCTATGCGGCGAAGTGGGTCTGGCAGGTGAGATCAGGCCTGTAAACCGTATCGAACAACGGATCTCGGAGGCGCAGAAACTGGGTTTTCGACGGATACTGATTCCTGCGGAACAGATGGAAAGGATTGATGTTCGGAAAGGCTATTCGGGCATAGAAATAGTGCCGGTAAAGAAAGTGACAGACGCTTTCCGGCTATTAATAAAGAATTAAGGTATGAAAAAGGTATTAGTAATGTTGCTGCTGTTGGCGGCAGTGAGTGTTAACGCGCAGATAGATGCTATTTTGGGCGATTGGAAGACGGTGGATGACAAGACGGGAGACAGTTTCTCGGTAGTTCATATCTATAAAGCGACGGACGGGCTGTATTACGGACGGATAGCGAAACTGCTGGTCGGCAATCCTGACCAGAAGTGCGTGGAGTGTGAAGGTTCGGACCATAACAGGCCGTTGGAAGGTCTGGTGATTATTCGCGGGATGAAGTACAATGCGGATAAGAACCAGTTGGAAGGCGGCAAAGTGCTTGAGCCGGCAACGGGTAAGTTCTATTACGGAAAGATTTATCCGAAGGACGGGAAATTAGTGTTGCGCGGTTCGCTGGATAAGTTGGGCGTTCTGGGCAGAAGTCAGACATGGATTCGGGGAAAGTGAAAAGTGAAAGGTGAAAATTGAAAGGGGAAAGATGGTTCTTGTCTTTGCATCCAATAATGCGCATAAGCTGTCGGAAGTGCGAGAGATAATGCCGGCGGGTGTAGAAGTGCTTAGTCTGCGGGATATCGGTTTTACGGCTGATATTGAGGAGACAGGCGCGACGCTGGAGGAGAACAGCCGCATAAAAGCGGCAACGGTTGCTGCTTTTATCAATGATAGAATGAGCGCTTCGCTCAATGATGAAATGATGATTGACGGCGTTTTTGCGGATGATACGGGATTGGAAATAGATGCGTTGGGCGGCAAGCCCGGTGTTTATACGGCGCGGTGGTACCGTTTGAATGATGGAATGAGCGCGGCTGCGCCGCTTAATGATGAAATGATGATTTTTGCGGCGAATCGGAGAAAAGCCTTGCGAGAGTTGGACGGGAAGAGCGAGAGGGGTGCGCAATTCAGGACGGTGATAACTCTAATCGATGTGAGACCGGCTTCGCCTGCGAGAAGAGAGAAGTCAGAGATTCAGGTAGAAGGGATTGTCCGCGGAAGGATAGCAACGGAGGAGTACGGCGAAGGCGGTTTTGGTTATGACCCGCTGTTTATACCGGAAGGTTACGATAAGACTTTTGGCGAATTGCCGGCAGAAGTGAAGAACGGAATCAGTCATCGAGCACGAGCTTTAGCTAAATTAGTGGATGTGCTAAAAATGTACGATTATTAAGATTGAGGAGAAATTATTGCCCACGGTTTAACCACGAGATTACCACGGTTTAACCACGAGACTACCCCTTGTACGAGATTTGACGCAAAAAGTATACGATTATTAAGATTTTGATGCGGTTACAAAAACACATTTTGATCCTTTTCGGATGTCTTGCGGCTGTCGTTGGCGCACATGCAGAACGATGGACGACGCATTTGGCGTATAATAACGTGACGCAGATAGCGATGAGTTCAGATCGCGTGTATGCCATTTCGGACGGCAGTCTGTACAGCGTAGACAAGCAGACAGAGGCTATGCGTGTGTATAGCCGTCAGTCGGGACTTAGCGGTTCGAATATCACTTGCATCTACTACGACGAGACGGGAAAGCAACTGATTATCGGTTACGAGACAGGAAAGATAGATATTCTTTCGGAGCGCGGCGTGAAGTACATCAGCGAGTTGTACGACAAGGACATGACGCAGCGCAAGACCATTTATAATGTGACGATAAAGGGTCGGACGGCTTATTTGTCCACTCATTACGGCGTTCAGACCTTGGATCTGCGCGAGAACAAGTTAGTGGACAGTTATTGGCTTCGTCCGAACGGAGCAGAGACGCCGGTGAAGGATGTGCTACTGAAAGGCGACAGTATCTATGCGTTCACGGACGACAGCGTTTTCTTTGCTGCGATATCCGATAATCTGGTCGATTACACCTATTGGAAGCGTGAGCAGCGTAGTGGCCGTGTGAGTCCCGATCCGGATAAAGGCTGGCATTATCAGGATGCCACTGATCATTGGTATGCGAGTCAAGGAGAGGGCATTGTGCGGTTTACGCCGACCGAACGATTGGCTTATAAGCCCGAAGGTCCGCTGGTAAACACGCCATATCGGATGACAGCTTCGCAGGGACATTTATGGGTTGTGCCCGGAGGGCGTTGGGCTTCGCAATATGATGTTCCGGGTTGCGTGATGCATTATCATGACAAGCGTTGGACAAACATCCCCCAAGATGCGATTCAGTCCAAGACCAATTTACCGTGTCACGATTTTATGAATGTAGCGGTGATGCCAGGTAATCCGGAGCACTATTGGGTGACGAGTTACGGAACAGGTTTGTATGAGTTTGACCACGACACGCTTGTTAGCCATGCGTTAGCGGATGGCAGTAATCCGATGGTTTCTCCCAATCCGCTGGATATCACGAATTATACCCGAACGGACCATGCGGTTTGCGACAAGGATAAGAACCTGTGGTTTCTTTGTACGGTCAGCGCTTCCCAATTGCAATGTATCAATGCGAAAGGCGAATGGCGGGCTGTGAGTCTGATGGCTGACGATGAACCGTTAGCTCTGCATACACCAGCCGCGTTGCTGTTGGATAACCGTGACCCGAATCGCAAGTGGATAGCCACGGCCCGTTACAACACTTTTGTGGCTTTGATGGACGACGGCGGAACCCTTTGGGACGAATCAGATGATCGGATTGTGCGTCGCACCGAATGGCTAACGCAGCATGGCCTCAAATTTGAGCCGACGGATATTTACGCTATGATTCAGGACCGTGAAGGCCGTGTTTGGCTGGGAACGGATATCGGTGCGGTCTATATCGATGCGAGTACGGATTATTTTACTTCGGACGGCGTTGTGCAACCGGAAGTGATGGACAATAACGGCGAGAATCCAATCAGTCAGCTCATCATTACCGCCTTCTGTCAAGTGCCGAGCGGAGATATTTGGATTGGTACGCAGGATTTGGGCGTGTATGTGCTAAACGAAGCCGCGACAGAGATTGTGGCGCATTATACGACGGAGAACTCGGCGATGCCCGCAAACGGTATTCTTTCGCTGGCGAGTGATGAGTCCGGCAAAGTGTTTGTCGGCACAGGTGAAGGATTGGTTGAATATGACCCGAATGCGCCCGGAGAGGGTTTGAACGAATGGGACAAAGAGGAAGAATTGGAGCAAGGCAGCATGCATCAATGGCGGTTGCATTTCTCGTATTCCAATCCTCAGAAGATAGCAGCCACGCCGCATCATGTGTACGCAGCAGCGAACGGTTCGCTGTTCAGCGTCAACCGTCAAGATGACGGCATTGAGTATTGGAATAAGGCGACAGGCCTGAACGGCAACAGTATCACGCACATCGCTTATGACGCCGTTTCCGGACGACTCATCATCGCTTATGAGAACGGACAGATAGACCTGCTGGACGACGAAGGGAATGTGCTGCAGATGCCGGACATTTACATGAAGGTGGGTTCGATAGCCGTACAAATCAACTCTATCTGCACGGGTTCCAAGTACACCTATTTGGCCATGCCGTTCGGTATCATCGCCGTTAACACGAAGAAAGGCGAGGTGGTCGATACCTATTACATCGGTCAAGAAGCGGCGTCGATAGATGTGCAATCGATTGTTGAGATGGGCGACACGCTTTACGCGTTCTCGTACGACCGTATGTACAAAGCGGCGTTGCGCGACAACCTGGTCGATTACACATTCTGGCAGTATGAGGATCTGCCGTGCGAGAAAGTGCAGCAAGCCGTTACATATCGCGGACAGTTGTACAGTTTGCAGCATGATTCGCTTTATCGTCATGAAAAAGGCGAATGGTCGCTGGTCGTTCCCAATAAGCTTGAATGGATTCATGTGAGCGGTGACCATTTCCTCACTTTTGAGCGCAATAATGGGTTGCTGCGACTAACGGATGAAGACCAATTGGCGGGTTTGAGCGGGGCATATGTTGCCGCAGATGCCGTTTGGTCGAATGGCGAGTATTGGTTGGCAGAGGAAGGGAAAGGAGTTGTGCGCCTGGAGACGGATGGTGATGAGGTCTTTGTGCCGGATGGTCCACAGAGCAATTTTGGTTACAATCTGCATATCGCGCATCAGCAACTGTATGTTGCTCCAGGCGGTCGTTGGGCCTCACAGTTCGGACGGCAGTGTAACATGAGTGTCTTTGATGGTCAGAAGTGGATTAGTATTCCGTGGCCGGACACATGGTATTACACAGATCATGACATTCGCGATGTGGTGAGTTACGCGGTGGATGCTAACGATCCCGGACATTTCTATGCAGCCACTTACGGGACCGGCTTGTTTGAGTTCCGCGATTACAAGGCCGTGAAACATTTTGACAGCAGTAATAGTACGCTGCAAAAGGCCACGCCTGATAATGACGATTATTATTTCACACGAACGGACGGTGCGATGATGGATGAGCAGGGTAATCTATGGATACTGAACGCAACGCAAATCGGCAAGCCTGTTCATGTGCTGACTCCGGACGGTCAATGGCATGCCGTTCGTCTGCGCAGCGGAGGCAAGCAGCTTTCATTCATCACCCCGGGTGCCATCTTGACCGATAGGCGTAACAGTCAATACAAATGGATGAACAATGCGCGTGTGGAGACTGCTGTAATCTTGCTGGATGACGGCGGAACACCTGCTTATGACGGCGATGACCGCTGTGTGGCCCGGTCGTCATTCGTTGATCAGAACGGGAACAACCTGAGTCCGGCGGAGGTGTATTGCGTTGTACAGGACCACACGAATCGCATGTGGATAGGCACGGAGAAAGGTATAATCACTATACCATCGAATGTGGACTTTTTCCTGTCGAATGCTTGCCGACGTATCATCATTCCTCGCAATGACGGCACAGGGCTTGGCGATTATCTTCTGGGCGACGAGCAGATTAACTGTATGGCCGTTGATGGCGGTAACCGCATGTGGATCGGTACGGCCAATTCGGGTCTTTATCTGATTGAAGACGACACCATCACCGTGGCACATTTCACCGAAACGAACTCGTTGTTGCCATCCAATGCCATCCAATCGATAGCTATCATGCCGCACACGGGTGAGGTATTTGTCGGAACAGACAAGGGTATTGCTTCCTACCGCAGCGATGCCAGTGAACCGCAGAAGGACATGAGTTCTGCTTATGCTTTCCCGAATCCTGTGCGTCCTGACTACGGCGGATTTATCAGTATCACGGGATTGATGGAAAATACGGTGGTTAACATCGTTGATTCCGGCGGCAATCTCGTTTGCAAGACGCGCAGTCATGGCGGCACAGCTATCTGGGATGGTAAGTTACCAGACGGTCGGCGTGCTACAGCAGGTGTCTATTCGGCACTATGCAATAATGCCGACGGAGGCCATACGGTGGTTAAGATTCTTGTGATACGCTAATGTCAGCCAAAACCGCAACAATCGTTCGTAGTGCAGTATTATTCCTGATACTGCTTTTTCCGAATCTCTACGCGTGTTGTGTGGCCAGCGACTTGTCTTCGGCAGGAAAGGTGATAGCATATCTGCTGGTCGTTGGCATAGGTTTGCTTATACCGATGCTCTTTCTTCGCAGGCGCGTATATTTCATTGTGGCAGGTGTTTTGACGCTCTTTTGCGCGCCGATTGAGATAGCAAGCTTATACTTGAATCACAGCCCCGCGACAACTACTTTTGTCGGTCTTTTTTACAATACTAATTGGCAGGAAGCAATCGGCATTCTGGGCGCTGTATGGCCGATACTGATTGGTCTGATAGGGATATGGACCATCTATTTCATCATTGCTTGCCGACAGCCGAACGAATGGATGATTCATAGAAAGACAGGACTTTGGGTAGCAGGGATAGGTCTGCCGGTATTGTTCATCGGTGCGATACTTTTCTTTAGCCGATATGCGCGGAGTATCTATAATCTGCAGAGTTCCAAAGAAGTAGTGTCGCTTGCCAGGGAGCTGACGCTGATGAAATTCTATAAGATTTTTCCGTACAATATCTATCTCAATTCATTTCGAGTAGCAGCAGAACACAGAGAGATGGTACAGGCACAAAAAGCACTGGACTCTTTTCGCTTCGGTCTCACTGCGCGACCGGATTCGATGCCGGAACTCTATATTCTCGTTATCGGTGAAGCGGCACGAAGTGAGCACTTTTCGCTGAACGGGTATGCGCGTCCGACGACACCTCGTTTGGTGCAACGGCCTAATGTTATTTCGTATCCGCATGTCTATTCGCAGGCGGGCACAACGGAGCAATCGGTTCCGCACATGCTGAGTCGGATTCCCGTGACGCGACATGAACAGGTCTTCACCGAGAAATCTCTGCCGGAAGCTTTTCAGGAAGCGGGCTATGAGACGACATGGCTGACCAATCAGTCCCGTATCCTATGTATGGAGCGTGTGAAAGCGACGATGGATTATTGTTTTGAGACGGGTAAAGACATGAGCGAGACCAATAACTATGACGCGTTGTTGTTGGAGCCGCTTCGACAAACCGTGAAGGATGGCGCGTCCAAACAGTTTATCGTACTGCACACGATGGGTAGTCATTGGCGGTACGACACTCGTTATACCGCTGATTTTGATCAGTTTACTCCTTCGTTAGGTGATGATTTCCGGCTAACGATGATCAGTCCTACTAACCGTCAGCGATTGGTCAACGCCTATGACAACACGATTCTATACACCGATTGGTTCCTGGATTCCGTTTGTTCGCTCGTTGCACAGAAACATAAGCCCGCAGTAATTATGTACATGTCGGATCATGGAGAGAACCTCTATGACGACGAACGGAACTTGGTGTTGCACGGTAACTACAGTGCCAGCCGATGGCTGTTCCATGTGCCGTTGGTGGTCTGGTATAGCGATGAGTATGCGGCTTTGTTTCCGAAGAAGATTGCCCAACTGCAAGCACATGCGGATTGTAGGGACAACTCGTCGATGCTCTTTGCTTCGATGGCAGATGCCGCGGGACTACGCTATATAAATGATACCGCGAGTGACGCGCAGATGCGTACTCGCAGTATTTTCTCTTCTGAATATTGTGCTCCGGACACCCTTTTCGTGCTCACGGCCGAAGGAGAGTGCGTAGTGCCGGATGAGTTTTAGCCTTTAATCAGTTTCATAAACTCCTCGCGCGTCTTGGCCTGATTGAACACGCCGGTAAAGTCCGATGTGACAGTCATGGCGTGCTGTTTCTGTACCCCGCGCATCTGCATGCAGAGGTGCTCAGCCTCAATGACCACCATCACACCTAACGGGTCCAGCGTGTTTTGGATACAATCTTTGATTTGCGTGGTGAGCCGTTCTTGTACCTGCAATCGGCGTGCATAGACATCCACCACACGCGCTATCTTGCTCAAACCTGTGATACGGCCGTTGGGGATATAGGCAACATGTACTTTGCCGAAGAACGGCAACATATGGTGTTCGCAGAGCGAGTAGAAATCGATATCCTTAACGACCACCATTTGCCGATAGTCTTCCTCAAAGAGTGCCGAACGCAAGATAGCCTCCGGATCTTCGTTATAACCTTTGCATAAGAACTGGAGCGCTTCGCCCACACGGCGAGGAGTCTTTTGTAATCCTTCCCGTTGCGGGTCTTCGCCTATCTGCTGCAGCGCTGTTACCACCGACTCAGCAATAGACTCGGTCACTTCCGGTTTTGAATGAAAATCTTGCAGACTCATTGTAACACTTGTATTTTATCGCGCACAATATAGGTGTCACCTGTCATTTCGGGATACTGCTGCACGAATTGTTTCTTGTATTCTTTGGCCTCGTCATAGGTCCGGAAATCGCCCAAACGCACTTTCCAGAACGGCGTAAGATAAAGCACATAGATGGTAGTCGAGATCTTGTCCTTCAGCTTGGCTTCGAGGTTCAGCGCTTCGGCTTTAGCCATCTGCTGCTGGTTGGAAGAATAAACCTGCACACGATAGCCATCCACCTCCACCCACTCCATTTTTCCGCTCATGGCAGCATCGAGCAACACTGCCACCGTGGAGTCCTGAATCAAGTCTACGCCTTGCAGCGAATCCAGCAGATTCGGGCGCAACGGAGCGGGAATGGAATCGTCAGCCCATCCTTGAAAACAGGCCAACAACACACATATGATCCACAAGATACGCTTCATCGTTTAATTTTCCATATCTCCACAAATCCCGTGCCATTAATAGCGGAACGAACTACCACCGACGAATTCACGCAAGAGCGATGTAGGCGGAATCTCTTTTTCGGGCACCGGGATGAAGTATTGCAAGAACTTAATCAGCCGATGCGCTTCCGTATATTCCTCGCAGAACTTGGGCACTTCGGAAAGTATCGGTTCAGCATGCCGTTTGAGCACAGCGAACTCGAAGATCAGTGCTGAATTGAACATCACATCGGCTTCTTCCTGGAACGGATACACCCATTTCTGCTCACCGCGAACGACAGACGGGCAACGGGCTATCGTCTCACGGGCCGAGAACCCGCGATACCGGTAGTCACGCACGATACGGCGCAACAGACGGATGTCCGTTGTCGGTATCCAGTTGTGGTTGTCAATATTGATCGTGGTGAGCGCCGAGACATAAATCTTGAATGTCAGATCTTTATCCACGTCCGGCAGGATACAGGGGTTGAGGGCATGCAGACCCTCAATAACGAGCACACTGTCTTTCTGCAATTTCAGTTTGCGGCCCTCAAAGACACGCTCACCTTTGGAGAAATCATAGGTAGGCAGTTCCACTTCCTTCCCGTCCAGGATGTCGTGCATCTGCTGGCGGAAGAACGGCAGATCCACCGCCTTGACATTCTCAAAGTCCCATTCGCCGTTCTCGTCCTTGGGCGTATCCACACGATTAACGAAATAGTCATCCATGGACAACACCTCCGGACGGATACCATCGACGAGCAACTGTATCTGCAGACGCTTGGAGAATGTGGTCTTACCACTGGAACTCGGACCACTGATGAACACTATCTTCGGCCGTTTCTCCGCAATCGCATCAGCTATTTGCGCTATCTTCTTTTCGTGCAAGGCCTCCGCCAATTTGATGAGTCCGAAAGACTTGTTCTGCTTGCAAGCCACATTGAAATCGCTCACATTGTTGATGCGGAGCAGTTTGTTCCAACGGTTGTATTCACGGAAGATAGAGAACATCTTGTCCTGCGAAACGGCATCCTCCAATACGGTCGGGTTATTGCGATTCGGGATACGGAGCAATAGCCCGTCCTGATAAGAAACGACATCGAAAAGTGTGAGATATCCGGAACTGGGAAGCAGCACATTGGTATAATAATCGACATAGTCTCCCATTCGGAAATAGCGGCAATAGGGGTTTCCGAGCGCCTCGAAGATGGAACTCTCGTTATTATAGCGCGACGCAAACAGACGAATCACCTCTTTGGTCTGTTTCTCCTCTTCTATAATAGGCCGGTCTTCAGCGATGATTTGCAACATCCGTTGCTTGATGGCACTAATCATCTCCCTCGTCATCTGCGGCGCAGCTTCCTCTTCCCCTACCTCCACATCTTTGTCCTGATGCCATTGAAGCGTGCAGTAATATCCTTTGCTGATAGGATGCTCCACACGCAGGTCCATTTGCGGGTATAACTCATTGACGGCGCAAGCCAGAACCATGCCGAGCGTCCGCACATACGCACGCATTCCTGAAGGCGAACTGGCATCCAAGAACTCGATATCCTTCGGCTTGTACAAACGGAAGGTGAGGTTCTCCACCTTGTAATTGACATGCGCCGCAATAATCGGATAAGGCAACTGAAAATGCAGCAGGTCCTTCAGCTCAATGAGCGAAATACCTCGAGGCACCTCGTGATAAGTGTGCGTGTTCTTGCAATAGATGGTAATGGTTGCATCCATAATTCTTATTCCAATTTGTCGATCTCCAAAGCTTGTGTGAGTAATGCTCGCATGTCGGACAGGCGTATCTGGTTGGCTGCGTCCGAGATAGCATGGTCGGGATCGGGATGTGTCTCGATGAACAGTCCGTCAATGCCGACAGCCAAAGCAGCACGCATCAGATAGGGTACCATTCGCCGGTTTCCGCCGGTGACACCGGACTCAGTGGAAGGCTGCTGAACGGAATGGGTAGCATCGAAGACAATGGGGCATCCGAAGCGCCGCATCTCCACGAGGGAAGTCATATCGACCACCAAGCGGCCATACCCAAACGAAGAGCCGCGCTCCGTCAGCCATATATGTCCCTCCTTGGCTGAAGACGGAACAACCTGCTCTATCTTGTCTATCGCCCCTTTCATATCCCAAGGAGCCATAAACTGCCCTTTCTTGACATTGACGATGCGACCTGTTTGAGCTGCAGCCTGCAGCAAGTCCGTCTGACGGCACAAGAAAGCGGGTATCTGCAGCACATCTGCCACTTCGGCCACCGTCGCACATTGTGCACGCTCATGCACATCCGTTAGAATAGGTAAGCCGAATGTGGACTTCACTTCTTGCAGAATGCGCAAGCCTTCGTCCATACCGACACCGCGAGGTGAAGCGGATGTCCTATTGGCCTTGTCGAACGAAGACTTGAAATAGAGCGTGATGCCAAGATCGTAGCAGAGGCGGTTGAGCGTCTCGGCTGTCTGCATTACGCAGTCTCTATTTTCAATGGCACAAGGCCCTGCTATCAGGAACATCTATATCAACTTTCCGCTTTTTCTTTGACTTCGGTCGCAGCAGCATTGCGCTGTGCCAACGGTGAGTCATCCACACCACGGAAGACGCGTGCCCACTGCACTTTGAGTTTGCCTTCGCCACCTTTCTCCTTGACAGGCTGCCAGCTCTGTGCCAAGTAGAACATCGGATCCTTCGGCAGACGATTCGGCAGACGCAGAATCTCCAAGTTATTCACATACCAAATCAACTCATTCTTCGTCCAGCGGAAGGTATAGACATAGTACATCGAGCGCAACATACCTGTCAAGTCCGCCATTTGCGTCTTGCGGCCATTGACCAGACCCATCTGATGGTGGTCGCCGTTGTAGTGATAGAGCGCAATCATCGGGAAGTTCACCTTACCGGTAGAGAGACCGAAGAAATGGTGTCCCGTACCTTGCGAACGCACTTTGGCCATGAACATACCACCTTCTTGTGAGAAGGCCTCTTTGGTGTTCATCACATCGGATGTATAGTCAAACACCTGCTCAACGAAACCCTTCTTCTCGTCCCACGCTACGGCTTTCTTACTCTCCTCGCGCGTCTCTATATCCATACGGCCGTCCACAAAGAACGAGTTCTTGCCCCGCACATATGCCTGACGCTCCGAAGTGCGCGAATGACCGTCTTTCATGGCCGGGTCCGCATAGCCGAAACCGGGTTTCCAGTTGGCACCCGACTCCATATGGTCCTCAAAGGCAGGACGGAACAACTCTGCCCAGTCGATTTTCTCTTTCCGTTGCTCGTAGAAGAACTTGATATCATCGGAGTTGGCCAATTCCAAATAACGGGTCTCCGTCTTAAACTCCTCCGAGTGCTGCCAGCGTTTTCTATCGGCCCACAAAGCGTGACGAGTCTTGAAATCATCCGTCTTGATCTCCTCTTCCAATGCTGCCAACTGACGCAATTCCACCGAGTTCTGCACTTTGAGGTAGTTCCTGAAATAGGACGAGTGGTACAGCATGTTGTACTTACGCATCACGCTCGAACGCAGACACTCCTTCACGCTCTTAACTTTTTGGAACTCATCCGTCTCACGGAAAGCCAGGAAGGCCTGGAAAACCTCATCTTTGAGTGCCTGCTGGTAACGCTTGATGCTACGGGAAGTGATCAAACGCTGATACATGGTCATCTTGCGACCTTCATCCGTATCCTCGTACTTGCGCGAAATGAGTACATTCTTACGCTCCTTGAAATCGCTGCTCTCAACGATCTTTTTGAGTTTCAAGTACTCCGCCAACTCGGGCGATTTCTCAATCTGACGCCAACGTTTAACACGCGCTTGCATCTCATAGATGGTCTTCTCAAACTGCTCTGTCGAGAGCATTTTGCCGGTTAATCTGGCAGTGAATAGATTCATAATATAGATTTTTTAACAATTTAACTGTTTAATTCTTTCACGAGTTTGTCTAACTCGTCTATAAATATCGGACCGAAATGTTCGGGCATCGGGATGAAGTGCAACTCTTTCATCTTCTCGATTTGCGCCTTGAGCGGTTCATAAAAACCTTTGTAATTCAACACATACACGGGTTTGTGATGCTCGCCTACTATCGCACTCGAAGTGGCATCCATCATCTCGTCCAATGTTCCGTAACTGCCCGGCAGGCACACTATCACATCCGCTTCGTCCCGCATCCGCTGCTTGCGTTCGGACATATTGTTCACCTCAATGAGGAAGTCGCAGTTTGTTGCCAAGCGTCCTGCTGCTTTGATGCGAGGAGGAATCACACCCACCACATGGGCACCGGCTGCTTTGGCCGCATCACTCACGCGTGTCATCAGTCCGCCTGTGGCTCCACCGTACACCAATGTATGCCCCGCTTCGCCTATCCAACGGCCTAATGCGTCACCCAGAGCCAGGTACTCTTCCGGTATCGCATCCTTTGCCGAACAATAAACTGCAATCCGCATTATGCGTCAATATTTGCGTAGGTGGCGTTCTCCTCAATAAACTCACGACGCGGAGCCACGTCATCGCCCATCAGCATCGCAATAGTACGATCTGCCTCGGCTGCATTCTCAATGGTCACCTGCTTGAGCAAACGGCGTGCAGGATCCATCGTCGTCTCCCACAACTGCTCGTCACTCATCTCACCCAGACCTTTGTAACGCTGCGTCTTGATCTGTTTCTCATCGCCGTTACCGTAGTTCTGGATGAATGCCGTACGCTGCGCATCGTTCCAGCAATACTCGCTGTAGTTGCCCTTCGAGCATTTGTACAGCGGTGCACAAGCGATATAGAGGTGGCCCTGCTCAATCACTTCTTTCATATGACGGAAGAACAGCGTCATGATCAGCGTAGCGATATGCGCACCATCGACATCGGCATCGGCCATGATGATTACCTTATGGTAACGGATCTTCGAAAGATTGAGCGCTTTCGGGTCCTCTTCGGTACCGAAAGTGATACCGAGCGCCGTGAAGATATTACGCACCTCTTCGGACTCGAACACCTTATGCTCCATCGCTTTCTCCACATTCAGGATCTTACCGCGCAACGGCAGGATAGCCTGATGCACACGGTCTCGTCCGGTCTTGGCCGTACCGCCTGCCGAATCTCCCTCCACGAGGAACAACTCGCATTCTTCCGCATCCTTGCTCACACAATCGGCCAACTTACCGGGCAGGCCACCTCCACTCAACGGCGACTTGCGCAACACGCTCTGACGGGCATTACGCGCCGCGATACGAGCCTGCGCAGCCAGAATCACTTTCTCTACTATCTTCTTCGCGTCGTCCGGATGCTCCTCCAAGTAGTTCTGCAAAGCCTCAGCCACGGCACTGGATACCATACCGGCCACTTCCGAGTTACCGAGTTTGGTCTTCGTCTGACCCTCAAACTGCGGCTCAGCCACCTTGACAGAGATAACTGCCGTCAGACCTTCACGGAAATCGTTCGGGTCGATGGTCGAGTTGCCGTCTTTGTCTTTCAGCTTGGCCTTCTCCAGCATCTTGCTCTCCTCCGCATATTTCTTCATCACACGCGTCAGCGCAGCACGGAAACCAGCCACATGCGTACCTCCCTCAATCGTATTGATATTGTTGACATACGAGTGTACATTCTCATTGAAATCGGTGTTGTATATCATCGCCACCTCTACCGGCGTACCGTACTTGTCAGTATTGAGATGGATCACCTCCGAGATCAGCGGTGTACGCGTACCGTCGATATAACGCACGAACTCGCTCAGACCCTTCTCCGAGTAGAACTCCTCTTTCTTGCAATTACCCTCCGCATCGATCACACGCTTGTCTTTGAGCACGATCTTGATACCTGCATTCAGGAAAGCCAGCTCACGCATACGGTTCGCCAGAATCTCCCAATGGTAAACGGTCTCGGTGAAGATCGAATCGTCCGGCCAGAACTGCACGAATGTACCCGTCTTGCGCTGCTCCCAGTTACCCGTAGCCTCTTCCTCTGTTATCGTATGAACCGGAGCCAACGGCTTGCCCTTCTCATAATCCTGGCAATGGATAGCGCCTGCACGATAAACCTCCACATGCATCTTCTTCGACAACGCATTCACGCAGCTCACACCCACACCGTGCAAACCGCCGGAGACCTTATAGCTGTCCTTATTGAACTTACCGCCGGCGTGCAACACGGTCATCACCACCTCCAGCGCCGACTTATGCTCCTTCGGATGCATATCCACCGGTATACCACGGCCGTTATCCTGTACTGTAATCGAGTTGTCCTCATTGATATGAACGGCTATCTCGTCGCAGAATCCGGCCAACGCCTCGTCTATCGAGTTATCGACCACCTCATACACCAAATGATGCAAACCTTTCTGCGAAATATCGCCGATGTACATCGCAGGACGCTTACGCACTGCCTCTAATCCCTCGAGCACTTGAATACTCGAACCATCATACTTTTCTTTTTCTTCCATTGTATAGTTAGTGTGTTATATATTCCTTTATTACCTTAATTATAGTGTCCGCGGGCGCGCGCCTGCACACACTCGCACATAAGACGCTGCAAAGGTACAAAAAAAAATCGATATACACAAATATTTTCGCAAAAAAATGCAAAATTATTTGTATATGTGCAAAATTATTCGTAACTTTGCACCCCGAAATGATAAATCGTAAATCGTAGAACTACAAAATCGTCAGTAGATTTATGTTTATAATCGGCATTGCGGGTGGTACCGGCTCGGGAAAAACAACGGTAGTCAGGAAGCTTATTGAACGCCTGCCCAAAGGCGAAGTGGTCGTTATTCCTCAGGATTCTTACTACAAGGACAGTTCCGATGTCCCCGTGGAGGAACGGCAAAACATCAACTTTGACCATCCCGATGCTTTCGACTGGCCTTTGCTGACCAAACATATCGCCTTGCTCAAAGAGGGCAAACCGATCGAGCAACCCATCTATTCGTATATCACCTGTACCCGCGCCGAAGAAACGATTCATATCGAACCGCGAGAAGTGATTGTAGTGGAAGGTATTATGGCCCTTCGCGAACCCAAGATGCGCCAACAGATGGACCTCAAGATCTTCGTCGATGCCGATGCCGACGATCGGCTGATCCGCGTAATGAAGCGTGATGTGCTGGAGCGTGGCCGTACCGCCGAACAGGTCATCGAACGCTACCAACGCGTGCTCAAACCCATGCACGAGCAGTTTATCGAGCCTTGCAAGCGTTTTGCCGATGTCATCGTGCCGCAAGGAGGACACAACAACGCCGCCATCAACATGCTCGCCAAGTTCGTCAAACAGCAGCTCCGCGAGAACAAAGATTAATGTACGATTATTAAGATTTGGTGCGCTTTTTAGCTTGTAGGGTTAATCAGCTGGTTGGAAGCTGGTAAAAAGCTGGTAGGAAGCAGGGTAAACACGGTGCAAAAAATGTACGATTTTTAAGATTTTGTTCTTTCAACTCTTTTTAACATATCTCAAAATTGGAACCTTCACCATTGGCGGAGGTTACGCTATGCTGCCGCTTATTCAACGCGAAGTGGTGGAGCGCAAAGGATGGATTGACGAAGAGGAGTTTCTCAACATGATAGCGTTGGCACAAGCTGCGCCGGGACTCATCGCCGTCAATTCGGCTATTTTTATCGGCTGGCGTGTGGGCGGTTGGAAAGGTGTGTGCGGAGCCGTGCTCGGAGCCGTTTTGCCGTCATTTTTCATCATTCTGGCCATCGCTATGATCTTCACCGAATGGAAAGAACTGCCCGCCGTAGAAGCCGTCTTCAAGGGTGTTCGTCCTGCCGTAGTGGCACTCATCGCCGCGCCGCTTGTCAAAATGACAAAGTCTGTACTCTGTCAGCATAGCGGTCGGTGCTCTGTCAGTGAAACGGTCTATCTTTTGATTCCTATCGCCGCAGCACTACTCATCTGGCTCGGACATGTTAATCCCGTGTGGATCATTTTGGCAACAATTATTATCACGTTATGCTCTATCTGGCTCTCTTCATATCGTTCTTCAAAATAGGCTTGTTCGGCTTTGGCGGCGGTTTGGCGATCCTTTCATTGATACAGATGGAAGTGGAGAGTCATGGCTGGATGAGCGAGCAGGAATTCGTCGATATCGTGGCTGTCAGTCAAGTCACGCCGGGCCCCATCGGCATCAACTGTGCCACCTATGTCGGTTACACCACAGCGGGCATCTGGGGAAGCGTGGTGGCCACGACAGCCATTGTTCTGCCCAGCCTCATCATCATGCTCAGCATTTGTCGCGCCTATTTTTGGATGAACAAACGCTTTGCTAACAGTCCCTATTTCACGCAAACGCTTCGAATGCTGCGTTTCACCGTGCTCGGACTCATCGCCGCCGCAGCGTTGCTGCTCATCCAACCCACTACTTTCATCGATACCACCAGCTGGATCATCTTCGCCTTCGTCGCATTCTTTACTATTTTGCCGAATTTCATCAAAAAGAAAGAAGAAAGTCGTCTTTCAACTTTCAACTTTCAACTATCAACTATCTTGAGTCACCCTATCCTGCTCATTGTTCTTGCCGGCATCGCGGGATACCTCATATACGCTCCAGCTTAGCGTGGGTGAGCAGCAAGGTCTTGACACCCTGCACATCAAAGCGAATCTCTATCTTGTCATTCTCCGTCACTTCATCGCGATAAACGCGCACCACAGTCCCGTTGCCAAAAACACGATGACTCACTCTGTCGCCCGCTTTCCACGGAGATGGAACGGAAGACTGAATATTGGATATTGGAGATTTAGGCGCAACAGGTGCGACAGGCATAACCGGTCTAACAGCGAAGCGGTCTGACAGTCCAAAGGACGGTCTGACAGGCTCTGTCGGTCTAACAGTCTCAAAATACTGCCTGTCTATATCATTCAAGAACCGGCTCGGCGAAGGGCAAGTGAACTGCCCGTTCCGGAATCGTTGCCGCGCAAATGACAAGTGACATTGTTCCTCGGCACGCGTGATGGCCACATAAAGCAGACGACGCTCCTCCTCTATCTCCGACAGCTTTACGCAGAACTGCGACGGAAAGAGATTTTCCTCCAATCCTACAATGAAAACGACGGGAAACTCGAGCCCTTTAGCTGCATGAACGGTCATCAGCGTCACACGTTCGGTCGTGTCGGTCAAGTTCTCATCCTGATCGGTCAGCAGACTCACTTCGCTCAAGAAATCAGTAATAGGCGTAAAATCAATGCCTTCGTTCTGCCGTTGCACCACAAACTCGTGAATGGCATTGAGCAACTCCTGCACATTCTGCGCACGGTCGATTCCTTCTTGCGAACGGTCTGTGGCCAACGCCGTCAGCACACCCGAAGTGCGCAATACCTCATCCGCAAAAGCGAACGCGTCCTTCGTCTCACTCAGGTCATGAATCCCGTCGATATACAACGCAAAGGACTGCAACCGTTTCTTCGTAGAGGCGGCAACATCAAGCGCTGCGCCATCCGGATCACGCATCACATCCAAATACGGGCGGTGAAGCTCGATAGCTCTCTGCGACACTTTTTTCATCGTCGTATCGCCTATATCGCGTTTGGGAAAACCGACTATACGCAGCAAGGCCTCGTCGTCACGCCTGTTCACCGCCAAACGAAAATATCCGAGCGCATCCTTTATCTCCTTGCGCTGGTAGAAAGATGTGCCCCCATAAATGCGGTACGGGATATTCAGTTTGCGCAACTCGCCTTCTATCACACGGCTCTGCGCATTCGTACGGTAAAGCACCGCAAACGAATCGTATCCCTTATGCCGCATTCGTTGCACCTGAGTGGCCACGCCCAACGCCTCTGTCTTATCGTCCATATACGGATGCAAACTCAACGGCTGACCGTCCTCTTTCTCCGAATAAACGGTTTTCTCTATCTGGTTCCGGTTCTTGTGAATAAGCGAATTGGCGGCATTGACGATATTGCGCGTCGAACGGTAGTTCCGTTCCAGCTTGAAGAGCCTGGCATTCGGATAAACGCGCCGGAAATCGAGTATATTGCGTATATCTGCTCCGCGGAACGAATAGATCGACTGCGCATCGTCGCCCACCACACAGATGTTGTTTTGCGGTTCTGCCAAGCGCTTGACGAGCTGGAACTGAATCAGGTTCGTGTCCTGATACTCGTCAACAAGGATGTATTGGAACTGTTGCTGATAGCGGTTTCTCACCTCTTCGCTGACATTCATGAGCCGCAGCATATTGATGAGCAGGTCGTCAAAGTCCATGGCATTGGCAGCCTTGAGCCGCGCCTCATAGAACTCATAGACGGTCGCCAATTCATACCACCGCTGCTCACGGTCTTCACGCATCAACTGTTGGTTCATGCCATATTGGGCAGGACTGATACCCCAGTTCTTGAGCATCGAAATTCGGCTATGCACAGCCCCGGGTTTATAGACTTTCTCGTCCAAGCCGCGCTCTTTGCAGATAGCCTTGAGCACGGATTTCGAGTCTGTCGTATCATAGATGGTAAAATCCCGCGTATAGCCCAACAGCTCCGCGTAAGGCCTAATCAATCGCGTACACACGCTATGAAAAGTACCCATCATCAAGTAGCGGGCTTCCTGGCCCACTAACTTCACAATGCGTTCCTTCATCTCGCGAGCGGCCTTGTTGGTGAAGGTCAGCGCCATGATGCTTCCTGCCGGCACGCCTTGCTGCAACAGGTAGGCAATCCGGTAAGTCAGCACACGCGTCTTACCCGATCCCGCACCGGCAACGATCAGCGACGGACCTTCCGTACACATCACCGCCGCACGCTGCGACTCATTCAACTGCTCCAAAAAATCACTCATGATTTATGTCCGGAGCATAGAGGCGGAGGTAGGGTTCGGGGAGAGGAAGGCGGTTGGGACCGGTGGAATTGCCGTAACGGTTGCGCTTGAACTGGCCGTTCTCTTCCTTGCGCTCCTGGCCGTCCAAGAACTTGGTAAACAGATAGATCCCGAGGTTTTGCCAAGCGGCGACGAGGTTTTCCGCCTGCGAACAGGAATACTTGGTGAGGAAAGCCTTCGCGTCCTCCTCGCTCAGCGAAGCAGCCTCAGCGTCCACGCCTTCGATTTGTGTATTGAACTTGTCGTCCCACACCTGTTGCGTCTCGCGGATGTGCGGGTACATACGGCTGTACTTGGTATATGCCCAGTTGGCCACGATATTGAAAGTCCACCAAGCGCTGGTAGGCGAGAAGGTATAACTGTCGCCGTTGCCTTCGGCAAAACATTCGGGAATATGGTTAATACAGCAGTACATCGGCGTATAGCACGAGCAGGCTGCATCGTCCACGCCAAACCAGAAGATACCCTGTTTGCCTTTACGCATCTGCGCCACATAGGACCAAGCCGTCTGCTGGGTAGCGATAGGACGCTCGTACCAGTATTGCGTCGTCTTGGTCGTGTCATTCGCGTCCGTCAGTTTGAATCCAAGACCTCCGTAACGCAGTTTGCTGTTCCACGGACCGGCATCAGGACCTTGCGTGATGTCGAGCGGTGTACCTTTGTACTCGTCCCGCATACACTCTTTCATGTCCTGCACGGAGATCTTACGGTTCGGGATAATCCACAATGGCATATGTTCGCCTTCGTCCTTACCTCCCGTAGCACGGAAAGTGGCACCCGTAGCGTAGTCGAAATAACGGTCCATGTCCGGGCTGAAATGGTTGAAGAACGACCACACGCGAGCTTCGCAGGCATAGAACCCGCTGAAGTCGAAGGGGTTGTAGGCAGCCTGGAACGAGAAGTCCTTGTCGGCACCGTTGAAATAGCCTTTCTCGCGCGCAAAAGCAATCAGGTCCTTGTCCCACATCCAGTCACCGTTGCAAACACAGTTGAGCTTTTTCTGGAGGCGTTTCTGCTCCTTGGTCAGTTTGGCCTTACCTTGCGGGATCGTGGTGATACGCGCCTGGTTTGCGTGCGCCGAGATGGCATTGTCCGGGATACGAACCGCTACCCAGTTGGCTCCTTTTCTGCCGGGACCTTTGCCGATGAGATCCATGAACCACACCTCGTCGGGATCGCCAAACGAGAACGACTCTCCTTCGGAGGCATAGCCATATTCGTTGACAAGCGTGATGAACCATTCGATAGCCTCACGCGCTGTAGCCGAGCGCTCGAGCGCGATATAGATGAGCGAGCCGTAGTCGATACCGACGGTGTCCCAGAGCTCTTCTCGGCCACCCCAAGTGGTCTCACCGATTGCCACCTGGTTTTCGTTCATGTTGCCTATCACTTTGTAGGTATGGGGTATCTGCGGAATGAAGCCTTGCGGGCGTCCGGTGTCCCAGTCTTTGACTTCGCGCATGGCACTTTCAGGCCAATCGGCAGCGGGTACAAAATGCAGGAAACCGAACATGCCATAGGAGTCGGCGGCATAGGAGATCATCGTGCTGCCATCCGCCGAAGCGTCTTTTCCCACCAGCAGATTGGTGCAAGCGCTGATCACTGAATACTGAATACTGAATACTGAAAGCAGTATGGCTGCTACGATAATTTTTTTCATAACAATGTGGGGTTTTGGAGTTCGTATAAACGTTTGTTTCTTTTAGTGAGTGCTATGTCATAGGCCTTGCGATAGTACCGGAAGAAATGCTTCCAGTCGGCTTTTCCGGCTACCGCGGCCGCTTCTTTGCGGGCCTGCTCCACCTGCTCGGGCGTGAGGTGCATAAACCGGAGAATATCGTCGGCTATATGTTCCGCCACCTCGTCAAAATTGGAGTCATTGCGGTCAATGACCACCACTCCGTAACGCTCTTTCTGGCGTGCCGCCCACTCACCGAAACCGGCCAGCGAGGTCGTGATTGTAGGTACATGGAAAGCGCAGGACTCAAGCGGCGTGTAGCCCCAAGGCTCGTAATAAGAGGGAAAGACAGTAACATCCATGCCGATGAGCAGGTCGTAGTATGTCTTGCCGAAAAGCGGGTCATGGCCATCGAGGTAGTACGGCACAAAGACCGCACTCACTTTGCCCTTACGCGCGGGCGCGCGATCTAAATAAGGTATCATGACGAAGGCGACGACCTCGCGATTGGTCGTTTGTCGTTGGTCGTTTGTCGTTAGACCTTGATCGTTGTGGTAGATCTTCTGCGCCAGCTTGTCGAGTGCGGAAGCAAAGACGTCAATACCTTTGTTTTTCCACTCCTGCCGACCGGAGATAGCTACAAAGAGTGCATTCTCGGGCACTACTCCACCCAACTGCTCGCCAGCCACCTTGCGCAAGGCTTCACGGGCCTCGGCACGTTTGCGGTCGAAGTCTTTCCCTTTGGGCACATAGGTCGGTTCAAAACCATTGGGCGTCTCTATATCCACTTTCTTGTCGAGCAGCTGGGCACACTCACGCGCCGTGATATAGCTGACCGTCGTGAAGCAATCGGCGGTGTGGGCAGCATGTTTCTCGACCGAGTGCTTGGAGACCATGTTCAGT
This sequence comes from Paludibacteraceae bacterium, assembly GCA_017448985.1. Taxonomy (GTDB): domain Bacteria; phylum Bacteroidota; class Bacteroidia; order Bacteroidales; family Paludibacteraceae; genus Colicola. The sequence goes on along the minus strand of JAFSKL010000013.1, from coordinate 15,869 downwards.
TCCGCCGCCATCTGGTCGCCGTTGTAGCCTTCGAAATAGTCGTACAGCGGCTTGCCGTTACCCGCTATCGAACGACCGATGCCGGTAGCGTGCGTGGTGAAGAGCGTAGCTATCTGAGGACAATGGTCACGGAGGTAGAAGATGGAGAAAGCCGTTTGCCATTCGTTGGCGTGCGCGCAGAAGTTCGGACTTGAATTTTTAATTTTTAATGTTGAATTTTTAATTAACCAACGGTAAAGGCTCACCATGACGATGCCGGCGGCATAGCCGAAGAGGCAGGACTCGTCGTAGTCACCGTAAGCGGCGTGCGACTGGACCTTGAACTTATCCCATGCCCATGCATAGATGGCATCTTTCTGCGGCCAGAGGGCGTCGAACTTAAGCAGAATAGCAATCGGTTCTCCGGGTACCAGCCAACGACCGATCCGAACAGGGATATTCAAATCTTCAATCTTCAATCTCCAATCTTTCAATAATTGCTTATCTTCTCGAAAATAGATATCGCTATGCGCGCCGAAGTCCGGCCCGAAGAAGAACACTTTGTCGGGATGCTCGGCTTGCATGGACGCGGCACGGGTGCTGAGCACGGCATAGATACCGCCTACGCGGTTGCACACTTCCCAGGAAGTTTCGAAGATATAATCAGGATGGTTCATTGTCCGCAGCAAGTTTGGTGACATCGGTTAGCGAATTGAGCAGCGTGGGCGTGGTGACGAACTTATTGTTGTCGGAGCCGATGAACGGCATGTACCACACACCTTGCTCGTTGGCCCAATAAATGCGGTTGTCGTAGGTATCAAGGATCATGGCGACGCACGGCGTAGCATCTATCTGCACCTGGTTAGTACCGTCGATGTTGGCCACCCATAGTCCTCCGGCACGGAAGTAGATCTTGCGGTTAGCGATGTGGAAACCCTGCACTTCCGGAAAGACCTCCGCTATCTCCGACAGGCGAAATTCATAGCCGTTATAGGTCTGCACCGTGTCCTGCTCGGCGTCCAGGAGCTTGGTGGCGGTTCCGTCCGGACGAGCGTCTTCGGCACGGGCACCGAAGATCCGTTGCCTCCAATCGCATTCCGCATTGCGGAGCAGAATGGAGTTCGTCTGCTTGCTCAGCACATCAAAAGTCTTCACGATGCGGATAGTGTCGCCGTTGAAGATGAGCTTCAGGCCGATGGAAGCCTGTCCCTCTCTGAGGAAATAGAGCTTGAGCGTGCTGTTGGTCCACTCGTCGTCGATCACCCGGAAGCGCGGCTCGGTATAAACGGTCGGGTCCACAGGCCAATACCATTGGTATTCGATGTCGTAGTTATAGGGATTATAGACATTCGCCACCAAGGTGTAGTCCTGATAGATCCGGAAGACCGAGTCCTCGCAGACGAAGGTGGGCACGGTGTCAAATACCGTCAGTTCCTTGGCGCACATGAGCGATTTCTTGTTGTCCACTTTGAGGCTGACCCGATAGGTACCGGGTTTCTTGTAGATATGCGAAGGCGCCTTGAGCGTGGAGGTACTGCCGTCGCCGAAAGCCCACTCCCACTCTTCGCCCGAAGAGGAGAGGTTGGAGAATTTGACCGTTTCGCCGGCCTTGGGTTCGGTAGGCGAGTAGGAGAAATCGACATCCACTTTCTTACACGCCATCAGCGCGCAACAAATCGTCAATAATACGTATGTTTTTTTCATAATCATCGTTCGCATTGAGCCAATGAATGGCTATATCACGCCTGAACCAAGTGAGTTGCCGCTTGGCATAATGACGTGTGTTTTGTTGTATCTGTTCGACCGCCCGTGCAAGGTCGTACTCGCCTGACAGATAGCCGAACAGCTCTTTGTACCCAACCGTTTGCAGGCTGTTGAGGTGCCGTTTGGGATAGACGTTTCGTGCTTCGTCCAGAAGGCCGTTGTCCATCATCTGCAGCACTCGTCCGTTGATGCGTTCGTACAGTTCTTCGCGTGGCCGCTCAAGACCTATCTTGAGGATGCGGAACGGACGAGGGGTGGTCTTTTTCGTCAGCATCGACGAATAGGGTTTGCCGGCAGTCAGGCATAGTTCGACGCAATGTGCGAGGCGTGCGGGGTTGGACTGATCGACCGTGTTCCAATAGTCGGGATCGAAGCGTTGCACCTGCTCTTGGAGCCATGCCAGACCACCTTGTTCGTAGCCGCTCTGTACCTCTTGGCGGATGGCTGCGGGCACGGCAGGCAGGTCGTCCAAACCGTGACAGACGGCATCGGCGTAGAGCATCGAGCCTCCGGTCATCACGAGGATGTCATGTTCCGCAAAGAGCCGCTCCAACAGGTCCAATGCATCCCGTTCGTATTGACCCGCGTTGTAATCTTCCTCCAATTCGCGCGTCGCCACAAAATAGTGCTTCACGCGGGCTTGCTCTTCGGCTGTCGGCGCTGCGGTTCCGATAGGCAGATGGCGATACACCTGACGGCTGTCACAATTGAGTATCGGGCATCCCAAATGCTCCGCCACCCGTAGCGACAGCTCGGTCTTGCCCACGCCCGTCGGACCAAGAATTAAAACTAAAGTTTTAGAACATTGTGCCATCGTCAAAACTCAGGTCCTGGAAGCCTTCCATGTCGATGTCACCCATGTCGTACTCGTCCTTGAACTCGTCGTCGAACATAAAGTCGTCATCGCCACCTTTGCCTCCGAGTCCCGCTAACGGATCTTCGGACTTGAGCTGTTTGGGTGCTCTGCCCTGACTCTCCACGCACTCGACGCCGTTCATCGTGCCGGGTTTGATCTCCTTGAGCGAGCCGAAGAAATAACGCTCAAACATAGGGTCGAAGATGTAGATGAGGCGTTGCCCCTGCTCCTCAATCAGGTCACTCAGACGCGTCTCGTTCATCACCATGTTGTCGTACTCGAAGTTTGCATCCATCTCCACGAGCGTCACTTCCTGACCTTTCTCCCACTCGTCGTTGCAGATGAAGAATGAGGTCATCTGGTCATCCGGATAGCCTACCGATTGGAGGATAGCATTGTGCAGATCCAGAAAGGTGGCATCGGCATCAGCCTCAAACACGCGGCGGAAATTCGGATCGCCTTCCTCACACGAAAAAGTAAATCGATATATCATAACATTTTCTCATTTAGTCATTTTCACACTTATACCAAATCGGGTGCAAAGTTACTACAAATATTTGGAATAAACAAGGATTTGATGGTAAATATCATTTTTTTTTGAATTTTCCCCTATTTTTGTGCAGCCATTTCGGCTATACGGCGGCGGGCTTGTTTCTGCAGTTTGATGCAGAACCATACGAGGACGATGAAACTGAGTCCGCCTGCCACGGGATCGACGGAGCCGCTCATGGCTATCGAGTCATACACGCCGTGCGCCAACACAGGAACAAGGAGAACCTTGACGGCCGTCTTGGTCGAGTGGTCGAAGAAATGGTATTTGGAGTAGTAATAGCCCATGATGATGGCGAAGGCATAGTGTCCGGGCACGGCGAGCAACGCACGCATAATAGCCACCGAAGCCCATCCTTCTCCGCTGCCGAGCACGTAGAACACGTTCTCGATAGCCGCAAACCCGAGGCCCACAAAAGCCGCATAGACGATGCCGTCAAAATGCTCGTCGAAGTACGGACATTTGCGCAGCACGAGCCATAGTGCTAACAGTTTGGCAGCCTCTTCGGGGATAGCCGCCACAAAGAAAGCCAGCACGGTCGTACCGAAGAGCGTGGTCGGTTCACCGCCGGCAAAAATAAGGCCGGAGATATAGTTCTCGGCAAAAGCGACGGGCAGACACAGGCCCACGCCGGCAAAGAATGCCCACAAGATCCAACGCACCGGTTCGGGATTCGGGTCCCGACGCCAGATATAGATTCCTAACAGAACAGCCGGCAACAATGCCGCAACCAACATCAATACATTTACCATTTGGTCATTTACTATTTACGATTTATTCATCATTTAGTCATTTGGACTGCAAAGGTACTACTTTTTTTTGAATTACGCAAGGGAAAGACGCAAAAAATTAAGTATGCTTGCTTGTTTTATATGCTAAGCACATATTTTCGAAGCCAGGCATCGATGTCATCGATATTCGGATCAACATGCTTGCGGACGATTTGCCGTCTATGGTAAATCGTTTGTTTCTGCACATTGAGCACAATCGACATGTCGGTATCCGATGCACCGATGATACACAGTATCGCGTATTGCATATCCGATTCGGTCAGGGCCGGATACTCGGTACGCAACCGGCTGATGGCACCGTCCAGCGCCTTGTCGATGGAGGAAATGAGTTCGTCCACACTCTCTTTGTTCATCACCAGTTTCTCGTCGCGGTAAGTCTGCAGCCATTTTGGGAACTCCACTTCGTTGCCTCGCATCCGCTGCAATTTGATCTCCTTGGTCAGGTTCACTTTCTGCTGCAAGCGCTCCAACGCCAATTGCAATTGTTGCACATATTTATCGCGTAGCGCTTGCATCTGCGCTGCCTGCTCGCGTCGGTGTTGCTGCCAGAAGCGCCAGATGACCACGAACAATGTCACCAATACCACCAACAGCAATACCAATATGGATAATATCTTTCGTTGCCATTGTTTCTCGCGTTGTGCTTCTTGCACCAATTGTTGTTCTCGCGCCACATCATAATGTAAGGAAAGCGCATATGTACGGGCACCAGCATCGCGCTGGAGTTCATCTATCTTACGGTCGTATAAATCAAGAAGTACACTATATGCTTTGTCTGTCTGCTTGCGTTGCCGGAGAATCTTGCTGTTCAGATAGGCATAAGTCTGTTCAAACCAGTAGGTATAGGCCGAATCGGTAGGTTGCAAACGCTCCAAATAATAGGCGGCAGAATCTGTAGCATGCTCCGCTAACAGCAGTTCTACTATTTCCGAATAGCGCGTCGGGACATTAAATTCTTCCGCCAACCGCTTGCAGACGGACAAACGGTGGGATACACTGTCCGGATAACAGAGTTGATAGCGATAGGCATCTATATCGAGTAAAAGCAGTTCGCTCCGGGCTGCTTCCGCCCATTCTTCCGCTTTGTTGAAATACCATAGTACGCTATCTCTGTCACTGCTTCCGGTAATGGCCATGGTGCGTGCTATATCGCGATACACGCAGGACAGATGTATGGCATTGCTGTCGGGATTGAGCATCGGAATGGACTTTCGATAGTAGGTTTGCGCTATGTCGTACAGCATGTCGCTTTCGGAGGTATTCCCCAAACGGAACCATGTCAAGCCCAGTAATAGATTTCTCCGGGGTGACTCCGGAAGACTGACCAGAATCTCTTCGGCTTGCTTCAAATAGACGGTAGAAGACTCATACTGACTGCTGTTGTTGGATGATATTCCCTGCTGGTACAATTCTTCCGCTTCTTGAAGCCGATTTTGGGCGTTTTCATACCTCGAATGGCAACTCAGGAAGCATAAAATCAAGCCTAAAAGCGGCAAAAATTTCCCTCGTACAACTAATTTTTTCATAACTTTTTGTAACTTGCTTATTTCCAGTACTTTATTTGTTTGGCAAAAATAGCCTCGTACAACTGCTAAATTTGCACATGTCAAAAAAAAACAGTACCTTTGCACCGGATTTCAAAATTTATTTTGGAGCGCAAAATTAGTAAAACTTTTTAACATATGCAAATTATGGAAAAGAAAAATTGTTTTTGTCTGCTTTTTGTAGCCTTTTTACTATTAAAAGGAACGTGCACGTACGCGCAGGAGGATTTATCCGATCGTTACGCATGGCGGTTGGACAGTATCCGTATTAACACGCTCCAGACGGGTGACGAAGGCGGAGGAACAGAGTATAAGCACGTGAATTATTTCTATGCGCCGGATAGTCTGGTAGAAACCAATACTACCATCTATTATATCAATGCGACAGAGTATTACTACCGCATCAATCCATATTGCGCTAAATACGTGTATCGCGATTTTGGCGAAGATGGCAAGCATACCATGTATGGGTATGGGTACATGCATTCGGTTCCCCATTGGACTTCAGAAAACATAGTAGATTCCGCGCTCAACATCTCCGATTTGCAGAAACCGGATGAGGCTGCATTTGAATTGAGCCAGCGTTTTGACTATGCGTATGACACCTATCGTAATATTTTTGACGAGGGGGGTCATCTGATCCGACAAATCCGTAACTATGATTACTCGGTTTATAGAATAGATTCATCAGGTGTCTGGAAACCCTCTATGCGCTATTATCATGCGGAGACTGACTCGACATTGGAATCTATCAGTTATTATTTCAATACGAACGAGCAGAAATGGAAAAACCAATGGCGTACATACGGTCGCAGCAAATACCGCAACCACCGGTTGTGGATACAGGAAAAAGTATGGGACTATGATGGAAGTGTAGATAGCGGTACGGAGTACAATGAGAATGGCGGAGTGATTCGCACATACGAGGGTAATAGCACGTATGGCAACGAAACATATTACCGCAGCGGGCGTATTACCGGCAAGTCGAGTTGGGCTCATGCACGTTATGATTATTGGATTGATACAACAGAGTTAATCACTACCACAGAGATATATCTGGACGATGTATTCACGCGCAAGACCGCAAAGAGCAACCGGCGTGACGAGGAGTATTTAGTGGAGAAAACCGCAACCGGCAACAAGGAATATCCGCAACACGTACGTTCATGGAGATATAATGAAGACAGTGTACTGACGGCTTATTCCAACTCCGTTTATACATACGATGCGGAGCGCCGTTGCACGCTGCGTCTGGACACGACGCTGCAAGACGGCACATGGACAGTCAAGCGGACGGAGTACGGCAAAGGGGGAGAAATAGTGTATTCCAAGACGCAGGAGAAACGTAAAGCTATAGACGAATGGATTACGACTTCGGAAAGGACACCGGAATTCACGCTCACCACGAGCGTTCAATGGAATGCCAGCCCGATTACCCGTATGATAGACAAGACATATCGTTATGGCTTCGGAAATTGGTACAGGTGGAATGAGGTGTATAACACAGAGAGTCACCAGTGGGAATGCACGTCCGGTTCGGATTGGCGGGTGAGTTTAGGCGAAAACGGCGAACCGCTTTCTGCCTTTGAGTATGAATGGAAGAACTATCGATGGGAGCCAAGTTATTTCTATGCTTTTACCTATGATACAATCCTTCATGCATATGCCAAAAATGTCGTTGGATATATGTCAATCGGAGCCGATGGCAATATCAATTCCCATAACTATAATAATGGGAATATAACCTACTACGATACAATAGGAAATGAAATAGGTTGGTATAATTTCGAAGGCAAGTACGGCAGTTGGCAAGTGAACCAATATGATGAAATCGGCAGAGTAGTGAGCCGCATTACTTATCGCATCAATGAGAACAAAGAATTTGTAGATACAACGTATTATGAGCAATATACCTATTTCCCGAATGATATGACTGCCGACGTAGCACGGAGAACGACGTGGTACAATAAAAACGCAGACACACAGACTTGGCAGATTTCAGACATAAAACACACCAAGAACTACAGCTCGTATTCTAAAGAAGGTATTCTGCTGTACGTAGAGACTTACGGCTGGGAAGGCGATGAAATCGTTCTTACGCAAACCATGCGCCATAACGACTTGACCTACGATGAGCAGGGGCGTATAAAAGAGCGTATCACCTACAAGACCGCCAATATCGGATATAATGTGCCGAACATGCTGTATGTCTATTACTATCGCAATGAGGAAGACCCGAAATGGTACGGTATGATTCAATACGAATCATGGATTAAAGCCGAGCAGCGTTGGGGCGGTGAATATGTGCCGGTGTTTAACGACTATGTCGTATTGGACGAATTGCAGCGCGTGGTGGAGCGAACGACGTTTGCCATGAACGCAGACAAGACCGCTCTGAGACCAGATACACGAGTCGTTTATTACTATGCCGGCGACGCAGAGGACTGGACGACTGCGGACAACTACAAATGGAATACCACCAAAAACGAGTTCTATTGCTCCGGCGTGTCCAACAATGCCTACAGCAAGCGGGCGGAGTTTGACGAGGAGGGCAATGTGCTGTCTCTGATTGCACAAGGCGGGACCTGCGAACGCGGAATAGAAGATACGCAACAATGGGCGTTCAGTTACGGCAATTCTTTGTCGGAGGAACCGGTACTTTCTCCGGCATCGTACGGCATGAAAGAAGAGCGCGTCAATATAAACAACAGACCTTCTTTCAGTCCCGTAGCCGACAGACGTATCAAACAGATCCAATATGTTGATTTTACCAACCATTATGCCAACTCGATAAGCGAGTATCATTACACGGCATTGCGCGAAGGTCTCCAAGAAGACAGAATGCCCGTATCCATCGAGCCGGAAGAGACGAGTGCGATGTTTACATGGGGAGCAGTAGAAGGCGCGGAGACATACGTGCTGCATGTGTACAAAGACGCGGCGCAAGCAGAAGAGATTTGCTATGTGGTGTTTGACAAAACAGGAAGGGTGATTTCTATCAATTTTGCACGTCATGCACCGAAAAGATATGCCGAAGTGGAACAATTCAGTTATACATTGGAAGGCCTGACGGCAGGCACGCAGTATTGGTACACTGTAGTGGGACGCAATGCAAAAGAAAAAGCATTTGAATCCACCCACGGTTCGTTCCGCACAAAAGGGACGAGTGAAGGTACTGAAGATATCGGTTTCATCGGGCAAAATGACACCGACACCGCCTATAAGATTTTCCAAAACGGACAGATTATCATCATCCGTGGCGAAAAGAAATACACACTGACAGGATATGAGTTATAGGAATTATCTTCTTTGGGGAATAGGAGCCGTGATGACGGTGGCAGCCATCGTGGCAGCCGGACTGCTCTACGGAAACCGCAGTGCGGAAAAGAGCAGCACCGCACCCGTTGCGCACTCGGAGACAAGGCTGAATACACCCGATGAAACCGGAGAAAACGAGCCGATACTCATTCAGCACAACGGCGAAGTATATTCCATGGAAGGAAGCAAGATTCTTCCGGCATATTAAGCACCTTTTAATAGTAAGACATATGAAAAACCGACTCTTTTTATTCATTGTTTGTTTGGCAGCGGCAGCGGGGCAGAGTAGCGCTGCCGTGTATGAAGGCACCTGCGGTCCGGAGCTGACCTACACGCTCGATTCCGGCACCGGACATCTGGTGATTGAAGGCAGGGGAGCCTTGACTTCCAGCGGCTGGGACAGCTATCCGCAGAGGGAACATGTGAAGACTGTCTCTTTCCCCGAAGGGCTCACTTCCATCTGCGCGAATGCGTTCCACGGATGCTATAACCTGCAATCGGTCGTCCTGCCGGACAGTGTAACCACCATCGGTGCCTATGCCTTTCAGGAATGTACCAAAATGACCAGTGCTGATTTGGGAAAAGGCATCAAGACCATCAGCGACCAAGCGTTCCTCTATTGCACCGCGCTGCGGAAGGTCAGATGGTCGGATTGTCTCGAATCCATCGGTTCTATGGCGTTCTATAACTGCACTGCGCTGGGTGACACCGTTTTCTTCCCCAAGACCTTCAAGACCATGGGATGGGATGCGTTCGGCTCGGAGAATTACAACAATGCCTCCAAAGTGATGGTGTGGGAAGCCATCCACGCGGATGATTTTGTCAAGTACGCATCCGATGTACCGGGAGAGTGCCATTTCAGCTATATTATCTTCGGAGACTCCGTAGAATATATCCCGAACAGCCTCTGCAAATATATGTACAATGACTCCATCACCCTGCCTCAAACGGTGAAAGCGATCGGAGCGGATGCGTTTGCTAACTGTAGCCGTCTGCAGAAAATCAACATACCCGAGAGCGTGACTGCTATCGGCAGCGGTGCTTTTGCGGGCTGCAAGAAACTGACCCGGCTGGTTCTGCCCTCAGGACTGAAGGAGATACCGGAGCAACTATGCAACCAATGCTTGGCATTGGACTCTGTCAAACTGCCTGCAGGTCTGACGGTCATTCCGCAGAAAGCCTTCAGCGGTTGTGCCTTGAGGAGAGTGGCTATACCTGCCTCCGTGACGAATATCGGCAACAGCGCGTTCAGCGGTTGTCCCTTGGACACCTTGGTGCTGCCTTCCGCACTCAATGTGCTGGGCGATAATGTGTTCAACCAACTCAATCTGACCACCAGTCCGAAGCACTTGGTGCTGAACGACAAACTGGTGGCTACGGGCATGGGCACTTTCTGCAACTGGAGCGAGTTACAGACCATTGTAATAGGTAAGAATGTGGCTATTCTCGGGCAGGACTGTTTCTTGGGTGACTCGCTGGTAACGGACATCACCTGCTATGCCGCACAGCCGCCACTCATCTATGATGCCACGTTTGACGGCGTGCCGGACACCGCTACGGTGCATGTCCCCTCTTCCGCTGTGGCGGCATACAAGGCGGCGCAGTACTGGTCACGTTTCCGTATCACTGCCTTGGACGGAGATATACCTGTGCAGAAAACCGTGACGGTGGACCCCGGAGAGACGACTGCCGACTTCACATGGCCCACGGACGAACAGGCTGCCTCCTACCGGATAGACATCTACAAAGACGGCGCGGTCTTCTGCAAACTCACTCTCGGTCCCCAAGGACAGCTCCTCGGCATAGCTTTCTCCCTGCCACACCGCCAAAATGACCAAATAAATGAACAAATGGTAAATGAACAAATGGTAAATGACAAGGATGGTTCTCTGACAACTTTGTCTTTTATGGTCACGGGCTTGGACGAGGCGTCGCGGTATAACTATGTGCTCTCCGTCTTGGACGCTGACGGCAAACCCATACATGTCTATACCGGTGATTTCGCCACGCTCGGCTATGACGGCGAACTCAAAGGCGGAGGCGATGAGGTCATTCCCACACCGCCTATCATACCCGGTGACCCGGAGTCTCCGGCTACGGAACTGCCGTCTCCGGTTCTTCTTTCCAAACCGGGTGTCAAACTGTTCCGTGACGGGCGGTTGATACTGACAATAGATAATCAAACCTATGATATAAGCGGCAAGCGTATCGAATAAAAAGTTCTTCTTATGAAACGTTTTTGGACAGTGGTTTATACAATGCTCACAGGCATGGTATTATGGGCGGCACATACCTATGCGGTAGAATCGGCACCGTGGAGAGGGAGTATCAAAAGCCCCGGTTTCAACGGAAATACATACACCATCACCAGCGCGGATGAGCTGGCGTGGGTGGCGGAGCAGAGCCGTACCGATGACTTTGCGGGAAAGGTCATCCGCTTGGAGGCGGACATCGACCTCGGCGGCACACAGGATGCACCGTCCAGCTGGGCGCCGATAGGCAGTGCCGCCATGCCTTTTCAGGGAGAGATGGACGGTAACAACCATGTGGTGTACAACCTCTATATGCTCACCTCGCTCTTCCCTGCCGGTGCAGGTCTGTTTGCCGAGACCGGTCCGCAGGCTGTCGTCCATCACTTGGGCATCGGGCAAGGGCAGATTATGACTGATGCAACCAGCAATGTGGGCGGTTTCATCGGTATAAACAGAGGCAAGCTGCACCATTGCTTCAACATGATGCAGATCATCGCCCATGCCGGTAGTCACGTAGGTGGTCTCGTGGGCAAAAACTCCGGTGAAATCGCATATTCGTATAACGCAGGTATCATCACCGATGCCGGCAGTTATGTGGGCGGTCTGGTCGGTACCAACGAAGCCACGGCACGGCTCAGCCATTGCTATAACATGGGCTATTGCAAAGGCTCGGACCATGTAGGCGCGCTCTTCGGGCAGAACGCCGCGCCCGAGGAGCAGCTGACCAATGTGGTCTTTGACCAGCAGCTGACCCTCGTCTATGCCACCGGAAACGGCGCGAACGACAAGATACTGAAAGACAATACCAAGTATGCCATAGAGCAGTCTGCCGTCTTTACCACCAAACAAAGCCCCTTCTACGAGGACCCGGAGAAGGAGTGGCACTATGAGTCGGCAGGCGTGTGGAGTCATCCGCAGCTGCTCTGTTTCAAGGACCATCCGGCATCCCATGTGTCAGTCAAGGCTATCTGGCTGGACACGGAGAACCGTCCTATCATGCGTGCCGAAGGAGTGGGTGCTCCTACGGAGAGCAACGGACCGCGGGGTGCATTCAAACTGGAGCAGATGAACCATTCCGTCTATGGCAAGGGCAACTGGTCTTCCGCCAGCCCCGATGCTATATATATTGACAAACCCACTTCCGAACTGGCTACTGTCCATCGTCCCTGCGGCAACCAAGAGGTCATCCTCTCGGTCAGCTATGACAAGTTCGTCAAGCAGATTTACACGATCGTCAAAGGTTATGACACGTTCGATGCGGGTTCGCTGGGCGGTCATGTCTCGGCATGCTGGATGGCGGAAGATGTCGGTTTCAAGGACAATAACAAAGACGGCAAGGAGGCGAACGGCGGCAAGGATGACGACCAGAAGAACGAACGGAACAGTTACCAGTACCGCCTTATCCGTGACACGGTCATCACGGCGGAGGACGGCACCAAGACCTTTCTGCCGCTGGACAGCGTAACGATGTGTCAGGAGGACTATAACTCATGGACCATGCCGGCCGATGTGCCGGGCGAGTATGCCTACCGCCGCGATGTGCATGACACGCAGTGCAAGACAGAATGGACGCACTCGCAGGGACGGTTGTTCCTGACCGTGCGCAAGGAGTTCGACCCGGGTGAGCTGGCTCAGAAACCCGACACACTCTACGGCATGCTGCCCATGACAACGACCATACGCAGTGTCCAAGACGCCTCAGGCGGCGGCGAGGTGTTCCATTACAAATGGGTGCTCAAACGCAGCGAATGGGTGGTGGAAGAGAGAACATGGAAACCCGTGCCGGAAGACACCCGCAACCCCTTGTATGTCAACGGCGAGGCGGTGGAGACACCCTCGCTGACCTATTCTTTTGAAAAGCCCGGCACCTATACCTTCACGCGCAGCGTCAAGGAGGAGTCCTGCAAGTCGGATATGTTAGAGTCCCGCAACCCGCATGTCGTGGTGGTGTTTGAGGCAATAAACCCCGGTTCCATCGAGACTTTCACCCGCAATCTCTGTACGCCGCTGTGTACCGATACGGTACAGGAGAAAGACACAGTTTCCGGCGGAAACGGTATCTACACCTACCGCTGGCTGTGCAACGGAGAGGAGATTCCTGAGAGCGATACAATCTTCCTGCCTCTGGAAAAAATGCCGATGCAAGCGGGCAATACATATGTCTTCACGCGCGAGGTGAAGGACGGTACAGGTTTGTCGGGCTGGGTAGCGTCACGCGGGCAAGTAACCGTCTCCGTCTATGGCGATTATACGGCCGGAGCGGTGGAATCGTCTGACGAGCAGATCTGTACGGAGTCCATAGAACCGGAAGATTTGCAGGTGCATATCCGTGAGACGGAGACAGCGCAAGGCGATATAGGCAGTGTGTTCGATTATTGCTGGCTCCTTTATCGCGGCAGTGAAGACACCCGACCCTTGGATACCATCCGCTATGACGGACCGTCCTTGAACAGGACAATTCCTCTCGGTGTGTACGGGCTCATGGTGCCGGTTACGCTATGTATCCGGCGTGCGGTGAAAAACGCACTCTGTGAAGGAGAATGGAAAGTGTCGGAGGGAACCGCTGTATGGCGTATCGGACGAGCGGAGAAGCGCAACGAGACGGTGGCCTGCTGTGCGGGAGAATTGCCGTACGATTATACCTATACGTTTGCGGACGGGCAGACACGGACCTACACGTTCCAACAGGACCGTCAGACCTATATGGTGCAGGATGTGACAACAGAAGGCTGTCCGTTGGAGGTCACGTTGACCGGCGCTGTGACGCCTATGCCGGAGGTGGAGGTGGAACCGGTGGTTTCGGTATGCCAGACCTCAACGCATATGACCATCGCTTTCACTATCCTCAGCGGTACACCGAACCTGTTTGACCTTACATTCGAACATAGCGCGCATGAGGCTGGTTTTCGCGATTCCATCGGAGTTATTTTGCCATCTTCAGGCACCATTGACGTACCGCTGCCCAGTCGTGTCCCGCTTGGCGAACAGACGATGACTATTGTCTTCTATACCGATGCCGATGTGCCCGAATCGTGCCGCAGGAGTACACCTAAGAAGCTGACTTTCTCTATTGACTTGGACGGGTATGTGCGGCGCAAAGGGGAAGATATACTCTTTGTGGATAACAGCGGACGGCATACGCACGACGGACTCACTTTTGTGGCCTACCAATGGTACCGTGACGGTGAACCGTTGTCCGATGAAACCGACCAGTTCCTCTATGAATACCCTTCTTTGAACGGCATCTATCATGTGGAAATGACCACGGAGGACGGCACTACCTATTGCAGTTGCCGGTATGAGATGCGGCCTACGATGGGCGTGGAACAGCAACCTGCCGAGACCCCGTATCGCAAGTTGCTCAAAGACGGACAGATCGTGCTGGTAGTGGGCGAAAAGAGTTATACTGTTCTCGGGCAATTTATCCGATGAAACCGTATGTTTTTATAGTATGTATGGCTGTTTCTCTGCGGATTTCGGCGGCTAACGGGCATTTTGTGGATTTTCATGCTTCGGCGGGTGTGGGATCGCTGGGTTATGAGTTGAACGGCGGGCGTACTTTCCTTTCGCCCTCCTATTCTGCCGGAATCGGTTACACATGGTTCTTCCTTCCGTCGGCTGGTCTTCAAACCGGCCTGCTCTTCACTTCATTGGGTACTACGGCTGTGCTGACCGAACCGATGCAGTGGACCACATGGCAAGACGGACGCCGGCTGACCGACTATATGGGCGAAGAATATACGCATATCGCTTCTTTTACCGATTGGCGGGAAAAACAGCAGGTCTTTTTGCTGCAAGTGCCGATCGGCTTGCGTTTTCGTCATTTTCCGGCGGTCAGTTATGCCAATGCAGCGGATAGTCGTTTTGGACTGCATGTGGCGGCGGGAGTGCAGCTCTCCATGCCTGTACGCTCGCGTTATACGCACACCTCCGGCGAGATCACGCATACGGGCTGGTATTCGCAGTGGAACCTGTTGCTACACGATGTACCCGGACGGTTTGAGACCGAACCCTATACCCGCCGGCAAGAGTCTTTCACCCGCCATCTGCGGTCGGTCAGTCTGGCGCTCTATGCCGAAGCGGGCGTGCTGATTCGTCTGGGCGAACGCGCGGAACTGACGGTAGCGGCCTATGCACAATGGATGCCGCAGCAATTTAACCGACCTGCTTCCGGTCCCGATGCGCAGTTGGGATTTGCCAACGAACGCAACGGATACACCTTTATGAACGAATACCACGGTCTCATCGGCACCGACAAAACCGGAGCCATGCATCCCTGGACCGCCGGACTGAAAGCCTCACTATCTATCTGGACCGGCCGAACCAAGATACAGAAAAAGCGTTGCCTCTGCGCTGAAATGAGATAATTTTGAGTATTTTGTGTAAGAAATTCAATTCAGCTCATTGTTTGGCATGATTTTTGCAGAATATATTGTAAATATATTCCATGTCTGCCATTTTGGCAGATTCTTGAAGTTATCCCGGCTTTACAGAGTATAAATAACGTGGTTAGTACGCGCTAAGGACCCGCTTATAACGCGCTAATCACGCGCTTTTGGATCGGTTTAACATCGGTTTTAGGGCGAGAGCACCTCTGTTGGGACACAGGTGTTACTCTCGCAGGGACATCTGCGAGCACTAGACCGGCGAGAGAAAGAAAACGAGATCCGGTAATGAGGTGACCCCAAAAAGTTGGACGGATTATTAAATCTATTTGACTTGATTTTGAAAGTGAGTTCGGTATTGTACCGGGCTCATTTTCAATTTTAGTTTGATACGTTCGTTGTTGTAGTACCGGATATACTCTTTTAATGC
>JAFSKL010000001.1 GCA_017448985.1 Paludibacteraceae bacterium | reverse complement strand
CCTATCCGAGAGCTGTTTGGCAACCTCGAAGCGGAGAAAACGATATGTGATGACGCTCAACTGCAATTTGATTTTGACTTTTAAAAATGTACGATTATTAAGATTGTAAAATTAACCGTCCAATTTAGTGGACACTAATGTTATTAACTAACAAAAAAATGAAGGTTCGTGCAAATCGAGTGTAAGCGCGCTTACGCAACTCGATGAAGCCGAAGCTCCAGAATTAAAATTTATTTTAATTATGAAGAAATTCTTTTCTATTTTTGCAGCGCTCCTCTTTGCCGGAGGTCTGTTTGCTGCAACGGAAATGACCTGTGCCGAAGCCCGCGAGGCAGCGCTTGGCGGTAGCACAGCCGAAGTAACCGTTACCGGTTATGTGACAAGCATTGTGGAGGCTTTCAACCCCTCTTACAACAACGTCTCCTTCTGGATGGCAGACGAAAAAGACGGTGGAAAGGTGTTCGAAGCCTTCCGCGTAGTGTGCAACGCTGAAGCCGACGCTCCTGCCGTAGGTGACAAAGTAAAAGTGACGGGTACGCTCACCACTTACACTAAGAATGACAACGTTACGCCGGAAACAGCAGCCGGAGGCTCGTTCGAGATCATCGAGAAAGCCGGTGGTGACAATCCTCCTGTAGCGCCCGGAGACACCCTCTCTTGCGCAGAAGCTGCTGAACTGGCAGTAGGTGGTAGCACCGCTGAGGTCATCGTCAAGGGTTATGTAACCGAGATCGCAGCAGAGTGGAGCAGCCAGTACAAGAACATCTCCTTCTGGATGGCTGACACCAAGGATGGCGGACAAGTGTTCCAGGCTTATCGCGTGAATTGCGAGTCTGAGGAAAATGCGCCGAAAGTGGGCGACCTCGTTTGGGTGAAGGGTAACCTCAAACAGCACTATGAGATCTCTGAAATCGCACAAGGTGGTACCTTTGGTATCGTTGGACAGGGTGGCGAGGTTAATCCTCCTGTGGGCGATGACCCGACGACTTGCGCTGAGGCTGCTCAGGCGGCACTCTCTGTCTCACAGAATAACGAACTCTACAACGGCGGTAAGGAATATACCATCGAGGGGTACGTGACCGAAATCAAAACCGAGTACAGCGAGCAGTACAACAATATCACATTCTGGATGGCGGATGAGGAAGATGGTGGCAATGTGCTCCAGGCTTATCGCTGCCAACCCGACTCGGAGAACGACATCCCTGAAGTCGGAGACTACGTTTCTGTAACGGGCCAACTCACAAAGTACAACTCGACTCCTGAGTTTGCCGCTGGTTGCGTATGCTCTATCCTCTCCGGTGGCGGAGGTGGCGAAGAAGAACTCACCTATGACTATGAGCCCGATGCTACAACGCTCGACATCGATTACGCCTACATGGAGTACCAAGACTATAGCGAGGATTACGGTGTTGTTTGGATCGTGTTCGGCGATGAAGAGGACCTCGAGACTGCTCCCAACTGGGCTGTCCTGGAGTTCATAACCAATGAGTTCAATGGCGCTATCCCTGCCGGTACTTACCCCATCAACGACACCGAAGAGGAGGGTACTTTCATTGCTTCTCCGGGTGGTGATGACGAAAGCGATTATCCCAGCTATGTAGGCGTGGACGCTGGTGACGGCTACTATAACCCCTTCTATCTCGTTTCCGGTACGGTAACGATTGCCGAGAACGGCGACATCACCGTGAAAGCTGCATCTTATTACGGTTCGGATATCACCTTGCGCTACACCGCCGGTCATCAGGCTATCGACAACACCGTGGTTCGTTCCGACGCTGTCAAGACTCTCAAGAACGGTATGCTCTTCATCGAGAAGAACAACACTCGTTACAACGCCAACGGCCAAATCGTGAAATAAATGAATTCTGACAGCTGAATGCTGAAATACTTAAAAAAACGCTCTTCGGGGCGTTTTTTTTGTATACAACTCTTTTATTATGATATACGGATATATTCGCGTAAGTTCCGACAAGCAGACTGTCGAGAACCAGCGATTTGAGATCACGGAGTTCTGCAGAGTGAATAATCTTTCTATCGACGGATGGATCGAGGAGACCATCAGCGGCACCAAGGCGTACAGCAAGCGGCGTCTGGGCAAACTGCTGAAACGGATCAAGAAAGGCGATGCCATCATCTGTTCCGAGCTCTCACGCCTCGGACGCTCGCTTTTTATGATTATGGAGATACTCAGTATCTGCATGAAAAAATGCTGTCGTGTATGGACCATCAAAGACGGTTATCGTTTGGGGGATGATATCCAGTCTAAGATCCTTGCTTTCGCGTTCGGTTTGTCGGCAGAGATAGAGCGCAACTTGATTTCTCAGCGTACGAAAGAGGCCCTCGCGCGACTCAAGGCGGAGGGCAAACTGCTGGGCAGACCGGTTGGCAGATGCTCGGATAAGCAGTGTTACAAACTGCATGGCAAGGAAAAACTCATCCGGCAGATGAGAGAGGATGGCTACTCTTTCTATCAAATCAGCAAAAACCTCGGCGTCAGCCGCAATACGGTCCGGAGGTATTATGCTCGTTTCATAAAAAACCAGCCTTCTTGTGAACTGTCATAAGGAGTTTATGATTGGTCAACAAAAACGTACTTTTTAATGAAGCAATTTTTATCATATAATGAACGCAAATTGTTCCAAAAAAACAAAAAAATCGAATAAATTTACAAAAAAATGCAAAATTTTTTGGTGGTATCAAAAAAAAGTACTATTTTTGCGCTCTAATTAAGATGGTGTGGCAGCGTGCATAGGTGTGGTTATCATATTTTTTGTATCTTAAATGTGTAAATGTTGTTTAATTCCGCACCTATGCCGCCACGTGATTTGTTGTTTGTTTATATGGACATACTATGCAGCCCTTTTTGTAAAAAAAATGAATAGCAAAAATTATAATCAAATGAAAAATGTAGTTAATCGTGCCCTTGGGGCAAAGAAGAAAAGATTTTTTCAAAGGAATGTGTTCCTCAAGTTATTAATGGTGCTATTGGCCATCTGCTGGAGCACAAGTGCCGTAATGGCGGCACCCTCGTATTTCCGTGTGGAGATTATTCCTGTGCTGGAAAACGGAGCTGTGGGTAAGTTGTATGCTTGCGACTACTCTTCCGCAAACAGCAATTACTACAATTATTTGTATAATATCGGCAAGGACGGACTATGGACAGTTTGTTCGGACGAGAGCACGCATTGGGAACAGACCATCGAGCACGGAGCAGGTGGAGGTGTACAATTCTGTCCGAGGGCTCAAGCAGGCGATAAACGAACCATGTTTGAAGGATGGTATTGGGATGCAGCTTGTACAGAGCGGCTGAAGTCGTCTTCTTCCGGCAGCGTTACTTATACAAACTCATCGAATTTTACTGTGTCCGGAAACGGTAGGACGCTTACATCCTATCCAAGTGCTGCTGCTGCCGAGGCCGGAACGAAAATAGTCATTTATGCCAAGTTCGTAAAGACCGTACCGGATTTCGACTGGTCCACTTTGGGAGTGACACCTATAGATGAAGGCAAGTATTATATTTATAATATCGCTACAGGTAGATTCCTCCAAGCCCCCAAAACAGGAAATGGTTCCAGTTCGAATAAACCTGGCACTACTGCTAATCCGGCAGAGGCTACTTTGTTTACTTGTGATTCCTTAACGATAGGTACAAATGCCAATTACCTTAACAAGAAAATTGACGATAATGGCGTAACGGAAAACCGTTCGTACAAGGAATGTTTGTTTACGTATAAGGCCGATGACAATGTTACGCGATATGCTAGTGCAGACGGTTATAGCAATTGGAAGTGGAATGCAAGTGCAGCTACCAACATAAATTATAAAATACATGTATGGTCATGGACTTCTTTAGGAACGGATACGTTTTTGATTGCCAAAGGTGATGCTTCCGGAGGTACTTTTATCTCTCACTTTGAAGTGTATTCAGATGGAAGTCTGGATTATGCAGCGCAGGGAGGTTTGAAGAGAAATAACGGATTCTATTGGACCTTTATTCCGGAAAATGCGTTGCTGTCGCAGTCAGCAGTAACATCGCTTAATGAGAATGGTACGGTGACCATCGATGCTTCTCCGACGGCAACAGGTACTGCGTATGTGAAATTCAATGTGTCGAGCACTAGTCTTCCTGCTGGTTTTAATTATGAGTTGACAGGTGGAGATGGTCATTTTGATATTGTAGAAGAATCCGTTACATGCAGTGGGGGTGTCTTGACCGTCCCTGTGACCTATACAGCTCAAAATGTACATACCGTTTCGTCTCCGGCATCGACTGCTACGGTAACGGTGACTTCTAAACAAGGAGGAGATCCTGTTTCCGGAACGGTAACAGCATACGTGGACTTGCAGCCTAAGTTTGCCTTGATGGTGAATGAACTCGATTGGAATGCCGAAGGAGAGACTTTCTACAAAGGCATGGAAATTGCCGCTTCGCAGCGTACCTATTTGGCAAACAAACTGATTTATAATCCTGCCCAGACCACCGGAGTGGCTGCGAATAATGCCACTTGGACGGCTACGATTGAAGGCACGAATGCGAATCAGTTTAAATTTGCGAATGGCACGCAATCGGTAAGTGGTGCATACACGTCAAGTCTTTTGGATGTAATCTATGCCCCGACCACAACAGGAAGTCATACGGCTACGCTACATATCGTAACCAGTTATACTGCTTCGAATGGAGAACAGACCTACGAAAAGAATATCACCTTGCTGGGAACCGGTTCAGCTGCTTCGCGCATTACGTTTGCGGCAAACGGCAGTGAAACGCCGCTCACCGCAGAGAGTTACAATTACGGCGATATCATCGGTACGAATCATAAAGATGTAACGGCGGAGTTGTTTATCTCGCAAATTACCAATCCGTCTTATGTTTGGAATGATCCGGCAGAGGTATTTGAACTCGATGAGAGCACGATTGACTTAACGAAAAAGAATCAAACGCTTTCGTTCCGTGCGCATCCGGATAATCCTGTGGCAACCAACACCGATTATACGGCAACTCTGACGGTGTCCGGTAAGGGTACCGCCAATGAAGATGTATCCGCAGTTCTTACCTTGACCTATCGCGCATTGCCGCTCATCCAGACGACCGTTACTTGGAATTGGGAAACGATGAAAGAGAATAGAACGGTGACCAATCCTATCACTACCAATTCCGACGGTGTATGGGTACTTACTAAAACAGCAGGAGATGCGGTAACATATAATGATGCGTCCAAATCGGCTACAGCAGCCTACTTGCATCATGAGCCGGGAAAAACAGCCGCTTACATTCTCTCTATTCCGCAAACAGATACTTATACGGCTTTTGAACAAGAGTATGAGACAGAGATTATACCTCTCCCTAAGCATGTAGTTATTGATCGTCAGGAGTATCTGGGAGATGATAAGGCAGGAACCGACGGCGAATATGGTAAAGTGTCCAAATGGGCATCAAGTTGGGAATCTTGGGATGACGCTACGAAGACGCTACAGGTGAAAGGCGACAAGATTTGGTTTTATTTTAGCGGACAGACAAAGTTTGAGTTTGATTTTACGGAAAGGTCAGGGGCTTGGTATCTATATGAATATGATGCAAACAATACCCAGCATACTATTTGGAATACCTCATACACTCCTACTCTTGGCCATCAAGTAATAGATATTTCCCCGAATACTGTAAAAATAGAAATGAAGGGAAATGGAAAAATGACTAATATAGAGTACTATGAAGTAGATACCATATCCGCAAATTATCCTCAAGTTGCCCTGATTCGAGATGGGAATAATGTAAGTTCGTTGGATGTAACGGCTACGTTCTCCAATAAGCAAGTCGTGACCGCTTCGCTCAATGCCACCGCAGCACAGTACTTTACCATCAGTTCTGCCGGCAAGGCCACAGGTTCGTCCTTTGTGTTCAACGGCGATGATGGTCTTGGGCTTGGATTAACGCAAAATAAAGTGATTACGGTAGCGCTGAAAGATGGAGTGAATGTCAATGAAGCGCAACAAGCATCCATGGGCAATACCTGCGTGTTGACTCTCTCGGATGACTATACGTACAAGCATGAGGAATTGTCTTTGCCTATTGTGATTGTTTCTCCGAGCGAAATCACCTATAAACATTCGGATTATGGTACATACGTTGTTACCTACAGCGATAATTTGCCGCATACGGTTTCGAGTGCAGATTATGTGAAAGAAATTACGGAGACTGACCCTGCGCTTTATGCAGTTACGTTGAGTGATCCGACTCCTACAGCCTCCGGCTATGTATTCCAAGGGTGGAAGATAGGCGAAGAAATCGTGTCTTGCGCTGCTTCGTTTACTACTTCAATTGGTAGAGATTGCGACGTAGTGGCATTATTTGACCAGTTAGAAGGAGAGTATTACAAGGTAGGAAATGTTTACTATGATGATCTCGCCAGAGCATTAAGTGTAGCCGGAAACTCTGCCGAGGATAAGGTAGTTACCGTAATGCAAGATGTGACGTTAGGCGATGGTACTACCTCAATCTCCTACACCATTCCTGCCGGTGTAACGCTGTTGATACCGCACAAGGCAGACTACTTCTCTTTACAAGAAACGCCGGATGTCGTAAGAATGGCAAATAAAGAGGTGCTGTCGGCTTATCGTACTTTAACGCTGAAGGAAGGCGTGAATATTATATGTAATGGTAATATCTGCGTGGCAGGAACACTGCTTTCTTCCAACGGAGGTAACAAGTCTGCTTATACTACGGATGAGTGCGGTGTGATCAACATGGCAAACGGTGGTCATATTGAACTAAATAATCATGCTAACCTCTATTGCTGGGGTTATATCAAGGGTCAGGATATGGACCAGGGTAATAACACCCAAGGCACAGGTACCGTTACAGCCAATGCCGGTTCGGTTGTTTGGGAGAACTTTGAGTTAGGCGACTGGCGAGGAGGTTCCGCTTCCTTGGATATCTATAACAACAACGTTATTGACAAGCGTAAACTCTTCCCGTTCCAGAGCTATGCGATTCAGAATATCGAAGTACCGACTGCCTTTAAGTACGGAGCTGTATTGCGTAATTTCACCAGTATCACAACAGGCCAGGGTGACCATGCAGCGGTATTCTCAATGATTGGTCCTTCGGAGACGATGTTCTTGCTCACCGATGAGCAATCGTTGGTTCGTACATGGTATGACCCGACGTCTGACTTGACCTGTTATGAGTTGAGCGGTACGGCGCAATTGGATGCATTGCATATTACGGTATATGTGGAGATGAGTTCGAAGGATTTCATCCTGCCTATCTGTAATAGCATGCATATCATTTTGAAGGATTGCAACATGACGCTCTCCAATCCGTTGATGATGCAGGCCGGTTCTATCATTGAGATTAAGCCGACTGGAACGGTTAATCTGGAGAATGAGCTCTATCTGTATGACAAAGACCAGTGGGGGTTGTATGCACACAACTATTATTTCCGCTCGTTCAACAACCTCACCAGCCACAAAAATCGCGGAGCAGAAGATTCCAAAGAAGGTTTGGATGATGCGAAACTGATTGTGGATGGTGTATTGAATGTACAGAATGGCGGCAAGATCTATACCACAGCCGGCGGAGCAAACGTGATGGGTAACGGTGGCGGCGAACTTCATTTCAAGCAAGCGCTACCCGGTCCGGAACGTTTGTATGCAGTCAGAGTGATTGGTGAATTACCATATATCAGATGGGAATATAATGACGCAACGGCTGCTAACCTCTGCAATGAAGATAAATCTTACACCCGCTCAGTAGGAAATGCCACCTTCTATAATAATCATGGGCGCTGGTTCCATGAAGAGGATAAGGATGAGCAGGAAGACCATACCTATTGGTTTACGTACATGATAGATGATAATAAAGACCATGATGTCAGTACAAATGCCGTATATTCGCACGATAAGACAGGTTTGGAAGCCCGTATGAAATGGTTCAATGTGGAGGAGGATGAGAACTGCCCGAATTGGTGGAATGGCACGAATCCTACTGCCTCCTATAACTACACCATACTCAACGATTGGCATCAGTTCATGGCTACCGAGACAGAAGGGGTCTTTAGCGGTTCGGATAATGCGCTGTACCGGAAAGACGATTGTGACTTGGTGGCAACAGGCGTAGTGGATGAGAACTGTCTCTATACCATCGATGGTGTTAAGAAAGCCCTCGTAAACGGCGACTTCATCCCGTTGACGAGCAACGGTTATGACCCGGCTTACCACAAGACTGACGATGCAAGCAAATACTACATCTGCTTCCAAGGATGTAACTGGCATCCGGCTACTAAGTACACAGGCGAGAGTAAGGCATACACCATTCATCCGGAGGACGAGGATTTGCACTACATCTGGTTCAATAATGATTGGCTGAACGTACTGCGCGATGAGCCGTTCTTCTATACCGAAGATGAACTCACCAACGTGCGTACCTATTATGAGTATGTGAACGGTGAATGGGAGATCGCTACGCCGTATGTAAGCGTTACCGATGCCGCAGAGACGCGTACATTCTACATGATTAAAGAGGCATTCAATGTAGCACAAATCAAGAAGAACGCTACCATCACACTCTTGCGTGACCTGCCGAATGTAGCGGAAGTCCTGACATACGAAACGCAGAACACCACCTGTACGCTCGACCTCAACGGACATTTGTTAGGCGGTGCACTCACCAACCTGATCACCGTCAACGCTCCGGGTGCTACTTTCACGATTACCGATAATTCGAATCTGAAGTTAGGTAAGATCAGTAACACGGCAAGCAAAGCGGTCTATGTAAAGAAAGGTGCGCTTGTAGTAGCTAACGGTACTATCGAATCGACCTCCTCTTACGCAATCCAAGGTGATGCGGGAACTTCTATCTCCATCACCGGCGGTTATTTTGCAGCGAATACGAAATGCGTCAATGTGGTTGGTAGTTGTACTTGTTCTATCAGCGGAGGCCATTTCACCCTGAATACTGGCTTGGCGAACTATATAGCATCGCATAAGTATCTGTTTGAGACGACCGATCCGAAATACCAATGGGAGGTATCCGACGCTTGGACCATCACCTTCACGGATGGCACAACCACTCTCCAGACGCTGCATCTGAAACCGGGTGAGATGCCGGTTTATACCGCAGCTCAACCGACAAAAGACGGATATAAATTCACCGGTTGGAATGCGCCGATAGTTGCCGCTGAGGCGGATGCTACCTATACAGCACAATTCGAGACCGTAGCCGCTGGCTCGAAGTGCGTCACGCTGAACTCCAACGGTGGCGATCAAGGCTTGCAGTATATCTATGTGGCATCCGGTAGTGCCGTAGGTACATTGCCGGAAACTACCAAAGAGGGTCATACCTTCGCAGGCTGGTTTACCGCAGCTTCGGGTGGTGACCAGATCAATGAAGAAACGACCGTTTCCGCAGACGTAATCTGGTATGCGCACTATAACAGGAATTCCTACACCCTGACCTGGAATGCAAACGGCGGTGAGTTAAGCGGAGACTATACGCAGGGTTCTGTACAATACGGCACAACAATCACCAAGCCGACGGCAACGTTTGAAGGTCATACCTTCATCGGATGGAATGTAACTCCGGCTTCGACCATGCCGGCTGCTAACACCACCTACACCGCACAATGGTCTATTCTTGCGAAACACTATCTGCAGAATCTGGACGGCACCTATCCTGCTACTCCGGAAGCAACGGAGAATGTAACCGGTGGGGCTGGTGAGTATGTCACTCCGGCTGTTAAGACCTATGATGGGTTTATCACGCCGGCAACGCAGACCGTTCGGATTGGTGAAGTGTCCGAGGTTACCTACCAATACGCCCGTCGTGTATACACGATCACGCTCAATGCAAACGGTGGTACATGCGCTACGGCTTCGCTGAATGTAAAGCATGGTGCTACGCCTGAGTTGCCGTCTGCAACCAAAACAGGCCTCTCCTTCGACGGTTGGTTCACAAAAGCTGTCGGTGGTGATAAGATCACAAATGAAACGGAGATCCTGCGTAATATCGGTACGCTCTATGCGCAGTTCGTGGATGCCAGTCTGATTATATCGACCACGCAGACTATCTCCGACACCCGTGAGGTGCCTGACCTGTATGTGACGACCACCGGCTCGCTCACCATCACCGGTTCCGTAACGGCGAATAACTTCATCTTGGAGTCCAATGGTGCGACCGCTTCCGGTCAGTTATTGCCCGGGACTGGAACGTTGACTATTGCGGGTAACGCGTATTTCGATCTGAAAATCAACGCCAAGAACCACCAGTGGTATGCAGTAGCTGTTCCTTGGAATGTAGATGCTACCAGCGGTATATCCGTCAACGGTCGCACACTCGTGCTCGGCAAAGACTTCGATATTGTCTATTACGATGGAGACCGTCGTTCAAAAGAAGGTAAGCAGAAATGCTGGAGCTACGTAGAGGACGATGTCGACAAGACGCTCGTTCCGGGACGCCTGTACATGATCGGTTTGATGGGCGATGCAGCCGTTGTACGCTTCGTGAAGAAAGACGGTGCGGCATTGTCAACGACCACGACTTCTGTAGAGGCTCATCCGCAAACGACAGGCACTGCTACGGATGCCGGTTGGAACGGCGTTGCGAACCCCGCCCTCTTCCATGCCTTCGTCAACCCGGGTACGGAATTTGGTCAGGTTTACGTTCCGGACGAGAAACGCTATGAACCGACAACACTGAACACCTCGAAATTCGTAGTAGGCGAGGGCGCTTTCGTGGAAGTGAGTGACGGCAAGGATATCACCGTTACCCCCGGCGGATCATTCGGTGCTCCGCGTCGTGCACAGGCGCAGGCGAACCTTATATATGATGTGCGTATAGCACCTGCTGAGGCTGAGTACACCGACCGCCTGTTCATCAAGACCACCGACAGCAGAGAAGACCATTATACCATTGGTCAGGATCTCGCTAAGGTAGGCGTCAGCAGCATCGTTCCGCAGATGTGGATTAACCGTTATGACGAGAAACTATGTGTCAACACCGCTGAACTCATCAACGAAACGGCTGAATACCCGTTGGGAATCTCCGTTCCGGCGAATGGCGAATACACCATTAGTATTCAGAATTCAGCTGTCAGCGATAGCGATTACACCCTCTATCTCACTATGAACGGTGAGGCGATCTGGAATCTAAGCGACGATGCTTACACCTTGACGCTGGATAAGGGTACGACCAATGCCTACGGTCTGCGTGTTTCCGCGCCGAAGATTAGCACGGCTATAGACGAGGCGGTGGTAGATGCCGATGGACAAACGCGCAAGATGCTCATTGACAATCATGTCTTCATCATTCGTGGTGACAAAGTATATACAATCGATGGCCAACTCGTTAAGTAAAAAATGAAAGAGTTAAAGAATTAGTGAGTTAATGAGTGAAAGGAACACAATTATGAAAACGAGAATATATACAATTCCTCAAACAGAAGTGGTCATCATGGAGAGCATTGGTTGTATCATGAAGACCAGTATTGATCTACTTCCGGATATGGCTCCCGCTCGCAGATCAGGGCATGGACCTGGTGAAGCTCCGGTATTTTAACATGAGATCCTATCACGCATATTTGCTCGCGGCTTGCCTCCTGATGGGGGCAAGCATGCGTGCTTTTGCAGAAGGTGAATCGTGCGAAAATCCGATTAAAGTTACCAAGGATTTCCAGAGACCGGTTGCCGGAGCTGGGGAAGTATGGTATGTGGCTAACACATTCGACTTGCCATTGGCTATCGATTATTATCCCTCATCCGAAAGCCAGGAAGCGCCTACTCTGGACCTCGATTTCGGATGTACGCCGGGCGTGTATGAAGATAAGATTCTATGCAGTATTTTCTGCAAGACCAACCCTGGGTTTATAGTCATGCCTTATCATGAGGAACCGGCGGCATCGCGCGATAAGGATGGCAAACTGCGCTACCATGTGGAGATGGGTGAGTTTTACCGCGACATGCTCCTCCGACAAGGTATAGACTATAACGTGGAGGTGCTCGTCAAGGCTACTTTTCATGGTGCCGGCAGCATTGGTATATCTCCGGATCCGTTCTCTGATTGCATGGAAGGCGTCAAGTTCATGCACCTTGGCGATACCGTGCAGGTCAAGCCGCAGGACGCAGAACGGTATGTGGTTGTGCCGTACGTTCAATGGCAGTACGACTCGATTCGGTATATATGGAACGGCGAAAAGCGCGTCACGCTCGCTGTCATGGGTAAGAACTGCGACTTCGACCCGCTCGACAATGCCGATGAGAACATGCTCCAGTACAAACGGCTCCAGCCCGGCGACACACTCAAGATGAGGGCGGAAGATATAAGGCGCTATCTGAGTGACGCTACCAAGCAGAAAGATGGCGGTTTGTACTATGCTAAGTTCTATAGCGATGCCGAAGGCGTGATGAAGATAGAGCGCGTACCGGCTGCTCCGCCCGATGGTGGAGCCACTCTCCTTCAGTACGACAAAGATACCGAGGTACGAGCTAATGGTATGGATGACCTCTATGCCATTCCTTCTTCGTGGAATCAGGCAACGCTCTTCACCACACCAACGAGCAAAGCTTTCCATATGTACGTAGGCACCACGTCCTCGTTTACGGAGGAAACAGCCATAGCAAGTTACCAGTTCGATAAGATTCCCAACGGCCAACAATTAGGCCTGTTGGAAAGCGAGATGCAAGCCCTTCAGGCGCAAACGACAGGTAAATACCTCTATCTCCGTTTCCAGTGTACGCAGGCTACCACTATTCGGCCGACCCTTTGGGCTCCTTCCGATTGTGTGAGCAATACCGAACGCATCCATCTGAATGAGGAGGTGACGATAGCCGCTCGTTCTAAAGTGCATTACCGCTTGTTTTACTCCGATTTTCAAGATGGTGACATGACCATCGAATGGAAATGTGAGTCTGACAACGACTGTCCTTTCTTCTTAGGCGATAGTTGTATCAAGGCCAGTACCGATGACCCGCATGTCTTCTACAACGATAAGATCGGTCGTGACAGCAAGATCGTGCTCACCAAAGCCGATGTGGCCTCTTGGGCAAGCCATGTGGATGGCGACGGATTCCTCTTTGCACGCTTTAATCCCAATAAAAAAGGCACCATCACCTTCACGACCACTTCTTCCGGCGAAACGGACCCAACTTATCCGCGGACGACCATTCATGTCAGTTGTTTAAACGGCGAGGATGGCATACGCATAGAAGTACGTCAAGCGCAGACCATAGTCATTCGTGATTCCAATGGCAATGAACTCTGGCGTCAGGACATGGTCCCCGACGAACAGCAGACAGTTAATCTGCCACACGGCAACTATGTCCTCTATGGCGAAAAGGAACAAATAGCACTTTGGTTATAGCCTCTGGCTATCATCCGATTCTTACCATTAGCGTCTTGATTGGACGCTTTTTTTATAATACAAACAATTTAAAAACTACACAGCAATGAAAAAAAAGATATTGATCTGACACCCTCTGATGAACGATTCGGAACTTTGTTCCGCCCTACTATCAAATTAAATCAGTAATTTCGCAGCGCCTTTCGGAGACAAACTATCCCTCCGTTAGGTGCTGCTTATGAATATACCTGTTTTAACCATCCTGTACGGGGGCTCACTCTTACACCTTGTACCCCACGAACTCTCTCGGCCGTGCTATCAAGATCAATCTGGCCGGAGATGGCAAACAAGCTGTGGACAATGTGCTCGAAGATGCTCAAACGACCAAATTCATCGAGAACGGTCAAGTCTTCATCCGCAAGGGTAACAAGACCTTCAATGTACTTGGTGCACAAGTTAAGTAAACCTGTCGGCAAATAGCCGAATTATCAAAAATCTGCATCAAAAGTGCAGATTTTTTTGTGTATGTCAAATTTTTTTCCTACCTTTGCACCCGAATTGTTGATACCCACTGGGGCACTTACGCAATCCTTCTCGAGCTATTTCCCTGCCTGTTAGCACCCAAAGCCGTAGGATAACAGTAAGATAGCAGTAGGATAGCAGTAGGATAACACCAAAACACGTGAAATAACGAAAAACAACTTGTATATATACTTTGTATATATACTATACACACTTCATTATGGCAAAAATTCATAACTCCGACTACACCCAAAAGAGCGGAAAACTAAATCGCAAAGACAACGTCATCCATCGTGTCAGAAATGGCAAGGAACATGTCTATAGCATCATTGATCCTTATCAAGGACCGGCTTCCGAAGCGCAGAAATCGAACCGCTCTAACTTCGGCAAGATCTCTGCGATTGTCAATCGTATCATCGCCGATCCCGTTCAAGCCGCCGAGTGGCAACAGCGCTTCAATGACTTCAATCGCGCTTTCATCATTAGCCGCGAGCACCCCAAACGTCCTTATCAGACGCTTCATCAGTATGTCTATGCCGTCATTCGCCAACAGATAGAGCAAACACCTTCTCCAGCCACACAACTGCCCAAAGGCGTCAGTCTCCATATCCGTACGTTCGCAGCCCTTTCGGCTTCGGAAATCTACGAAATACTCAAAGCCCGTTATGCCGTTTTTACGGAAGAGCAACACATCATCTATCTTGATGAAGATGACGTTGACTACCTCGCCACACATATCTATTTCTCGCGCGGACCGCGCGTCATTGCTTATGCGCGCTTGTTTCCCGACAAACCCGACAAATTCCTCAATACTGCCACTTACAACTTGGAAAATACCCCGCAAGCTTTTCTTGTCGGACGAATGTTGACCATCGAACGCGGACAGGGATTAGGTACACGCCTCTTGCACTCCATCGTCGCTGAAGCCAAACGTCAAGGCGCGCAACTCCTTCGTCTCCACGCCCAAACACAAGCGGTGCCTTTCTACGAAAAGTGCGGCTTTCAAACGGTCGGCGATGTCTTCACGGAAGCCGATATCCCTCACATACTGATGGAAATGCCCCTCTCATAGTCCCCTAGTGCCCCGAGCACTAGCTCCCTAGAGCCCTAGAGTCCTAGGTCCCTAGCTCCGTTCCAATCGAAAAAAGTGCCCACCATAAGCACTTTTTTTCATTTTTATTTGCATATATGAAAAAATTGTTGTACCTTTGCAGCGGAAATTGAAAAATATCGTTAAATCGATACAACGCAATCTTTTGTTTAACTAAAAATTAATGCTTATGAAAAAGATTCTTTCTCTTTTCGCTGCCGTGCTCTTCGCAGGTAGCATCATGGCTGAGCCCTACACCCTGAAGTTCAACTACTTTGACAAAACAGATGGTGACAAGGGACAAGCTGAAACTGAGTTGGCAGGTCTCTTTGATGAAGCCAGCATGGCTTACATCGATGCTGACGCTGAATTCCTGATTGAAAAAGTGTACCTCGGCCGTATTTACACCGAGGGTGAAGAGGAAATCCATTCGAACCTCAAATTCGGTACTTCTTCCGCTATTGGCAAACTTACATTCGCGCTCAAAGACATGGACGTGGAGAAAATCGTCTTCCGTGCTGCCAAATATGGAGACAAAGAAGGTGACGAAGGTTTCTCCGTGAATGGTGTTTCGTTCCCTCTTTCTGCTGGTAACAAGGTATTTGAGGATGTAACCTACACACCGGAGAGCGCAATCTCCGCTATCGAAATCGTTCAGAACAAAGAGAGCAAAGGTCGTTTCTATCTCACCTCCATTACTGTTTACCCCAATGGTGGCGGAGTTACTCCTCCTGAAGACGAATCTAAGCCGTCCGCAGCTCCTGCTGCTCCGAAAGAGGCTGAGGACGATGTAATGGCTATCTTCTGCAATAGTTACGAGACGAACAATGCTAACTTCGGTATCTCCGGCTGGGCAGGTGCTTACGAGCTCCTTGACCTCGATGGTACGATTGCTGCTTACTGGGCTGCTATGAGTTGGGAGTGCATCATTGACACGGCTCACACCGATGATCCTCACGATTTCAGCAATTTCAAGAATATCCACATCGATATGTGGGCTCCTGCAGCTGCTCAAATCAAACTGACGGCTGAGGCTGTTGCCGGAGGCAACTACAAAGATGGTCAAGTTGTTGACCTCAAGAAAGGCTG
This sequence comes from Paludibacteraceae bacterium, assembly GCA_017448985.1. GTDB lineage: Bacteria > Bacteroidota > Bacteroidia > Bacteroidales > Paludibacteraceae > Colicola. The sequence continues at coordinate 32,656 of JAFSKL010000001.1, read as the reverse complement.
GAACAGCATTAATATCGCTGTTGCTGACTGGGCAGGTGGATATGACTTTGCTAACCTCAAATGTTTCGCAATTGAGCTCTACAGCCTCGAGGGCCAACCCTTCGCATTCACTAACCTCTACTTCTTCGGTAAGAAGGGTGAAGTGCTGCCCGATCCGACCAACTGCGCTGAGGCTGCTGAGGCTGCTCTGACCGTTTCGAAGAACAACGAGAAGTACAACGACGGTAAGGAATATACCATCCAAGGCTTCGTAACCGAAATCGCTACCGAGTACAGCGAGCAGCACAACAATATCTCCTTCTGGATGGCAGACGCCGTAGATGGTGGCCAAGTGCTCCAGGCTTATCGCTGCACACCGGAGAGCGCAGATAAACTGCCGCAGGTAGGTGACCGCGTAGAGGTAACAGGCCAACTGACCCGCTACAACGACATTCCTGAGTTCGCACAGGGTTGTACCTGCAAGATCCTCGGCGAGATTGAACCGCTGGTTAAACCGGAGGCTGCTCCTGCTGCTCCTGCACAGGACGAGGCTGACGTAATGGCTATCTTCTGTAACCACTATGCTGAGAACAATGCTAACTTCTGGATCTCCGGCTGGGCTGGTGGCTATGAGGTACTTGATCTCGACGGCACGAACGTTGGTTTCTGGAATGCTATGACCTGGGAGTGCATCATTGACCCGGCTCACACCGATGATCCTCACGATTTCAGCAATTACAAGACGATCCACATTGATATGTGGGCTCCGCTGCCTGCTACCATCAAGTTCACGGCTGAGGCTGTTGCCGGTGGTAACTACAAAGAAGGTGTCGTACTCTCTCTCGGACAAGGCTGGAATAACTTCGATATCGAGGTTGCTAATTGGCCTGATGGCTATGACTTCTCGAACTTGAAATGCTTCGTATTTGAGAACTATCAGAATCAAGCAGGCGAGAGCTTCGAGGGCAACCCGTTCGCATTTGCTAACCTCTACTTCTTTGGCAAGAAGAGCCAAGGCATCGAGAATACCACTGACGGCGTGAAGGCTGTCAAGGTGATCCGTGACGGTCAAGTGCTTATCCTCAAGGGGGACAAGACCTTCAATGTTCTCGGTACGGAGATTAAGTAAGATATGCTGTTAGCTGTTAGCCGTTGGCAAAAAAAGCCAAAAGCCAATAGCTAAAAGCCAAAGTTTAAGGAAAAAAGCGTCATTTTGGCGCTTTTTTCCTTTTTTTTCTTGCATGTTCAAAAAAAAAGCAGTAACTTTGCGGCGGTTTTGTGCAATCAACTAATTATATCATAATTAATTGTACTAATTAACATTATTAACTAAATCATTATTTATCATGAAGAAATTTTTTCTATTGATGACAGCAATGATTCTCGCAGTAGGTGCTTTTGCTGCTGAGAGAGTTATCTATTGCAAAGTGGCCCAAAGTTGGTGGAAAGCTGACGGTGCGGCTGTAGCTGCTTATGCTTGGAGTGGCGAGGGTGATGAGACGGTTACCAATGCCAAGTGGCCGGGCCTCCGCATGAACCCTGTAGAAGGACAAACAGACGTCTGGTCGACTAACTTCGACCTCGGCTCGTACGAGAAAATCATTTTCGTGCGCGTTAACGGAGAAGGTGACATTCAGGACTGGGGAGCCAAAACGGCTGATCTGACATTCCCCGCCGATGGCAGCGACCTCTACACCGTTACCAGCGAAGAGGCTGTGTGGGGTGACCCGGGCGTAACCGGCGAGTGGTCCAAGTTCGTACCCGTAGAGCCGGATCCCGATCCCGCCAAGTTCTACATCACCGGTGACTCGGCGCTCGTTGTGGATGCCGGTCTCGATGTTTCGAAGAAATGGCAGGCTGATGCCATCAAATCGACCGAGGACAGTTACACGCTCAAGCTTAAAGCTGATCAGGACTACCTGCTCAAGATCACCGAGAACGGTGACTGGAAGAGTGCCAAGGGCTTTAGTGACCTGACCCGCAAGCCGGAAGGCGTAAGCGGTGACAATGATGGCAATATATGCTTCAAACTGACCGAAGCCGCTGACGTCAAAGTGACCTACATTCAAGGAGAGGGTGCTGCCTTCTTGATTGAGAGCGAGAAGTTCTATGTAAAGCCCGTTGATCCGGAGGCACCGAAGTTCTACATCACCGGTGACTCGGCGCTCGTTGTGGATGCCGGTCTCGACAAGGAGAAAGCATGGAAAGCTGACGCTATCAAATCCGCCGAAGACAGTTATGAGCTCAGTCTCAAGGGCGATCAAGACTACCAACTCAAGATTGTGGTTGGCGAGAATTGGCTTGGATACGACGCGCTGACACAGAAAGCAGAAGGACTGATTGATGGTGAGAACCACAATATCGGCTTCAAACTTAAAGAAGACGGTAAGGTGAAAGTGACCTACGCACTCGGCGGAGGCGGTGAAGTGGTATTTAAACTCGAAGGTGACTTCTTTGCGAAGACCGATCCGGAACCTGAGGTGCTCTATTACATCGCCGGTACGATGACCGATTGGGAGACGAACATGATTCCTGCTACTTCTATCCGCACCACGCTTGAGCTCAAGGCAGGTGACCATAAACTGAAAGTGGTTACTCTGGACAAGCAGTGGATAGGTTATGACGGTCTCTCTTCCGTACCCGAAGGCGTGACCAAGGATAAGGACGGCAACATCTGCTTCACGCTGGCCGAGGATGGCAGTATCATCATTTCGTTTAGCGAGAGTGCCTTCGTTATCGACGGACACTTCTATGTGAAACCCGTTGATCCGGACGCACCGAAGTTCTACATCACCGGTAATGCTGCATTGGTAGGTGAGGAACTCGAGTGGAATCCGGCTGCCATCAAGGTGATGGAGGAGACCTATACCTTCCCGAAAGTGAAAGCCGGTGACTACAAACTGAAGATTACGCTGGATGGTACATGGGACACCGCTTTGGGCTTCGATGACCTGACAAGTGTAACCGACGGACTGAGCAAAGACAAAGATGGCAATATCTGCTTCACGATGGCTGAGGACGACTACCGCGTTGTGGTTAACTATGACGGCAAGGACTTCACCGTGCTGGGTAACTTCTATGTTGAACCCGAGCCGGAACTCGAAGACGGCTATTACCTCATCGGCAGCGCGACCGAGTGGAAGTCGGAGAACCTGACCGCTGACCTCAAGTTCGCTGCCAACGCAGATCAGGAAGGTGAGTTCGTCCTCAATACCACGCTTGAAGTGGACCAAACGATCAAGGTCGTTAAGGTGGAGAAAGACCAGATTGTTACATGGTATCCGGAAGGCGAAGGGAACGAGTACAAGGTAGATGTTGAGCATTCCGGCAAGAAGGCGATTTACTTCCGTCCTGAAGGCAATGACGAGTGGAGTGCTTTCGGAGGCTTCATCTGGATCGACAAGAACGAAGCACCCGAAGAGAACATTGTTATCTATGTGGTTAACAAGCCCCGTTGGGAGAAAGTGCTTGCCTATATCTGGCGAATGGAAGGTGAGAATCCTATCCCGTACCGCGCTTGGCCGGGCATTGAGATGTCCGTTCCGAAACAGGCACCGGCTCTTGCAGGCATCGTAGCCGAGGACGATCAAGTCCTCTCTATTGAGTTCCCGAAGGAGTTCGACCATATCATCTTCAACAACGGTGAAGAAGGTGAAGCTCTTCAACAAACCGAGGACCTCGAGTGGGTAGAGGAGAAACCGTACTTCGTGATCAGCAGCGAGAAAGGCGAAGGAGACAAGTACTCCGGTGAGTGGAAGACGGAGAGTGCCGCTACCTCTATCGGCAACACCGCAGACGGTGTGAAGGCCGTCAAGGTGCTGCGCAACGGTCAAGTCCTGATCATCAAGGGCGCCAAGACCTACACCATCCTCGGCGTACAGGTGAGATAAAGTGTTAGCTAAAACGGCCATTAGCCAATAGCCAATGGCCAAAGTTGGAAAAAGTGCTCCTCGTGAGCACTTTTTTCTGTTTTTATTTGGTCAATTCAAAAAAAAGCAGTACCTTTGCCGCGATTTTTGGAATTCAATCGGATTAAAAGTTGAAATTAACGTCAAAAGTATGGGGAATATTCGTTTTGAAGCGTTAAAAATTGCTTTTTCGCATACATCGGTCGATGTGACCGTTCCGGAAGGGAAAGTGAAGGACTATTTTGCGCGGGATGTGTTCTCGCGCGAGAAGATGAAGGAGTATATCGCGCAGGAGGTTTTGGACCAATTGTTCGACGATGTGGATAACGGCCGCACTATTCATCGCGACATAGCGGACATCGTAGCCATCGGTATCCGCAAGTGGGCAATCGAACGCGGTGCGACGCATTTTACGCATTGGTTCCAGCCCTTGACCGGCGGTACGGCGGAAAAACACGACGCGTTCTTCAAGTTGGACAAGAGCGGTGCGTTGTTGGAGGAGTTTAGCGGCGACTCGTTGTACCAGCAGGAGCCGGACGCTTCATCCTTCCCGAGCGGTGGCATCCGCAACACTTTTGAGGCGCGCGGTTACTCGGCTTGGGATCCTTCGTCTCCTGTCTTCCTCATCGGTGACACGCTCTGTATCCCTACGGTGTTCGTCGCTTATACGGGCGAGGCTTTGGACTACAAGACCCCGCTCATCCGTTCAACGGCTGCTCTGTGCCACGCTGCGCGGGAGGTGTGTGCGTACTTTGATAAGCAAGTGAAGCATGTGCATGCTAATCTCGGATGGGAGCAGGAGTATTTCCTGGTAGATGAGGCATTGTATAACGCCCGTCCGGACTTGATGCTGACCGGGCGCACCCTGATGGGGCACAATAGCGCCAAGAGCCAGCAGTTGGAGGACCATTATTTCGGAGCTATTCCCAAACGGGTGTTGGCGTTTATGCAGGAGCTTGAATACGAGGCCCTCAAAGCGGGTATTCCGGTGCGGACACGGCATAACGAGGTGGCGCCTAATCAGTTTGAGATGGCGCCTATCTACGAGGATGTGAACTTGGCCAATGACCATAACCTGCTTATCATGAGTATCATGGAGCGTGTGGCGGAGAAACACCATTTCCGTGTGCTACTCCATGAGAAGCCTTATGCAGGCATCAACGGAAGCGGCAAGCACTGTAATTGGTCCTTGGAGACCAACACGGGCGTTAACCTGCTTGCCCCGGGTAAGAACCCATACCAGAACCTGCAGTTCATCACCTTCTTGGTCAATGTGCTGATGGCCGTTCAGCGTCACAACGGTTTGCTCAAAGCATCTATCGTCAGTGCTACCAACGAGCATCGTCTCGGTGCTAACGAGGCGCCGCCGGCTATCATCTCCGTCTTCCTCGGCAAGCAGATAACGGCTGTGCTCGACAAGCTGGAACACGCCAAGGCGGAGGAAGCAATCATCATCAATGCGAAGAAGGAAATGAAACTCGGTGTGGCCAATATACCGGAGATACTTCTGGATAACACCGACCGCAACCGTACCTCGCCTTTCGCCTTCACGGGAAACCGTTTCGAGTTCCGCGCCGTCGGCTCGTCTGCTAACTGCGGTGCGGCTATGCTGGCCCTCAATGCTGCGGTAGCCGAACAGCTGATGCTCTTCAAAGCCGAAGTGGACAAGCGTATCGAGAAAGGCGAGCCTAAGGAGCGGGTTCTGTTCGATGTCATCAAGAAGACCATCGTCGCCTGCAAGGCCATCCGTTTTGACGGTAACGGTTACAGCGACGAATGGAAAGCGGAAGCGGCGCAGCGGGGGCTCGATTGCGAGACCAGTGTGCCGAAGATCATCGATAACTATCTCAGCACGTCGTCCGTACAGATGTTCGAGCGCACAGGGGTGCTCAACGAAGCCGAACTGCGAAGCCGTAGTGAGGTCAAATGGGAGACCTATGTCAAGAAATTGCAGATAGAGAGCCGTGTAATGGGCGATCTGATGATCAATCATGTAATGCCTTCCGCCAAGCGCTACCAGACGATGTTGCTGCAGAATGTGTTAGCCGTCAAGCAGGTTTTTAGTGCCGACGAAGTGGCTTCACTCAACGAAATGGACTACTCCATCATCAAGCAGATAGAGCATCACTCGGGGGCTATCTTCGATGGCGTGGAGCAAATGACCGAGGCACGGCACAAGGCTAACCGCCAGCCTGACGAACGAAGCAAAGCGCTCGCTTATCACGACCATGTACTGCCCCTGATGGCGGAGATACGCGAACACGCCGATGCCCTTGAACTCATCGTCGATGACGAGATGTGGACACTGCCAAAATACAGAGAATTGTTATTTATCCATTGATATGAAAAGCGTGTTGCCGTTCATCAAAATGCAGGGCTTGGGAAACGACTATGTGTATGTCGATGCTTTTCCGGCTCAGGTGGCAGAGTTGTTGTCGAAGACAAATCTCCCAGCCTTGGCTCGTCGTGTCTCCGACCGGCATTTCGGTATCGGATCGGACGGGCTGGTGCTGATTTTGCCTTCCAAGACGGCAGATGCCCGGATGCGGATTTTCAATGCCGACGGTTCCGAAGCGCAGATGTGCGGAAATGCCATCCGATGTGTGGCCAAATACTTGTACGAGAGTGGTTTGTGCAGGGATATGCATATGCAGATAGAGACGCTCGCCGGAATGAGGACGCTGACAGTTCATGTCTCGCACGACACAGTGGACGAAGTGACGGTCAACATGGGCAAACCGGTCATCAAACCGAGCGAGGTACAGATAGACAGGAATCTTATCGGTTATACCTCCGTCGATATGGGTAATCCGCACGCGGTGTTCTTCCGCGAGGATGTATCTACGCCGCCCGAGGACACCAATGTGGAGTTTGTGCGTGTGCGTAATGATAAGGAGTTGGATGTGCGCGTGATCGAACGTGGATCGGGCGAGACACTGGCTTGCGGAACGGGTGCTTGCGCTTCGGTGGCTGCGGCTATCTTTCACGGCCTGACGCAACGCGAAGTGACGGTGCACCTGCCGGGCGGAGACCTCTTTATTCAGTGGCTCGATAACGACAAGTCTGTGTTTATGACTGGTCCGGCAACGGAAGTGTTTAGAGGGGAGTTGAATCTATAGAAAGCGCTATGAACAAGAATACACATTATCAGAACTTGCAGCCGAACTATCTGTTCAAGGAGATAACAGACCGTGCTGTGGCTTATACGGAGGCACATCCGGAGCACAAACTCTTGCGGATGGGAGTAGGCGACGTGACGCGTCCTTTGCCGCCGGCTATCATTCAGGCGATGCAAAAGGCCGTGGCCGAATTAGGGCAAGCTGAGACCTTCCGGGGTTACTGCCTGGAGGAAGGATACGAATGGTTGCGACAGGCCATTATCGACAACGAGTACACACCCAAAGGTATCGACCTGGACATACACGAGGTGTTTATCGGCGAAGGGGCAGGCAGCGATCTGGGGAACCTGAGCGAGTTGTTCTCATCCGACAATAAGGTGGCTATTCTGGAACCCACTTACCCCGCTTATGCCGATGCCTCTATCATGGCTGGACGACCGATTACCTACCTGCCTTGTCATGCTGAGAACGGCTTTGTGCCCGAACTGCCGAAACAGAAAGCGGATATCATCTACCTCTGTTTTCCCAATAACCCGACGGGTACGGTGCTTACCTATGCCCAACTGAAAGAATGGGTCGATTATGCGCGGCGGAACGGGAGCATCATCATCTACGATGCCGCTTATGTGGCGTATATTTCGCAACCCGGCATCCCGCATAGCATCTACGAGATAGAGGGAGCCAAGGAAGTGGCTATCGAAGTAAAGAGTTATAGTAAGAGTGCTGGCTTCACGTCTGTGCGCTGCGGCTACACCGTGGTACCCAAAGAGACGGGCTTGCAGGCTATGTGGCTGCGGCGGCAGTGCACCAAGTACAACGGTACCTCCTATATCGCCCAACGGGCTGCCTTGGCTACTTATACGCCCGAAGGACAAGCCGGTATACACGCGAACCTCGATGTCTATAAGGCTACGGCTCTGTTGATCAAAAACGGGCTGCAGACTATGGGATACGAGGTCTACGGAGGCGACAATGCACCGTATATTTGGTGCCGGTCTCCTCACGGATGGGATTCGTGGTCGTTCTTTGACCATTTGCTCAGGCAATGTCAGGTGCTGTGTACGCCCGGTGTCGGTTTCGGCCCGTCGGGAGAAGGGTATGTGCGCTTCTCGGCCTTCTCCAAAAGCGAGGATTGCATAGAAGCCTTGCAACGAATGAAAGAACAAATTTAATGGTTTTATGTGCGGAATAGTTGGTTACATAGGTCAGCGCAAAGCGTATCCTATTTTGATTAAAGGTTTGCATCGTTTGGAGTACCGCGGTTATGACAGTGCCGGTGTGGCGCTGATCAATGCTGAAGGACAGCTCAATGTCTATAAGGCTAAAGGAAAAGTAGCGGAATTGGAGGCTTTTTCCGCGGACAAGGATACGAGCGGTTTCATCGGCATTGCCCATACCCGTTGGGCTACACACGGGGAGCCGAATACTGTCAATGCCCATCCTCATTATTCGGAGTCGGAGCGGCTGGCTATTATCCATAATGGTATCATCGAGAACTATGCGGTGCTCAAAGCCGGCTTGCAGGGCGAAGGATACACATTCAAGTCCGACACCGACACCGAGGTGCTGATTCAACTGATTGAATACACCCAGGAAAACCGTCATGTGGACCTGAAAACGGCGGTGCAACTGGCGCTGCAACAGGTCATCGGCGCTTATGCGATAGTTATACTCGACAAGACACACCCGGATACGCTGATCGCTGCCCGCAAAGGATCACCGCTCGTGGTCGGGATAGGGCAAAACGAGTATTTCCTCGCGTCCGATGCCACGCCTATAGTCGAATATACGGACAAGGTGATTTATATCGAAGATGAGGAAGTGGTATCGTTGCGTATCGGCGAAGATGTGGATATCACGACCATTAATAATGTCACCAAGACACCGGAGATCAAGCGTCTGGAGTTATCGCTCAGCCAGTTGGAGAAAGGCGGATATCCGCATTTTATGCTTAAGGAGATCTTTGAACAGCCTCGAACACTGATAGATTCGATGCGTGGCCGTGTGAATGTGCGGCAGGACAACATCGCTCTGTCCGGCTTTATCGATAACAAAGAGCGTTTTCTCAATGCCAAACGTATCATCATCACCGCTTGCGGCACGAGTTGGCATGCCGGTCTCATTGCCATGTATGCCATCGAGGAGTTTGCGCAGATACCTGTCGAAGTGGAGTACTCGTCGGAGTTCCGTTACCGTAAGCCGGTGATCAATCGTGACGATGTGGTGATAGCTATCTCTCAGTCAGGCGAGACGGCAGATACCTTAGCGGCTATCCAGTTGGCGAAAGAGAAAGGAGCTTTCATCTTCTCGATATGCAATGTGGTCGGAGCCTCCATACCTCGCGTGAGTGACAGCGGTTGCTATACACATGTAGGACCGGAGATAGGCGTGGCCAGCACCAAAGCGTTCACGGCGCAAGTGGTGGCACTGACGATGTTGGCGCTGTGTATAGGTCGGGAGAAAGGCACATTGAGTGGCGAACAATACCTCCGCATTGTGCGCGAACTCGGTCAGATACCCGATAAGATAGAACGCGTACTCGGTCAGAACAAGCGTATCGCGGACTTTGCTAAGACCTTCACCTATGCGCAGAACTTCATCTATCTCGGGCGCGGGTATAATTATCCCGTAGCCTTGGAAGGCGCCCTCAAACTGAAAGAGATCAGTTATATCCACGCCGAAGGCTATCCGGCGGCAGAGATGAAACATGGCCCTATAGCGCTGATCAGCCAGGAAATGCCGGTGGTGGTCATCGCTCCCCGTTGTGGCACCTACGAGAAAGTGGTGAGCAATATACAGGAGATTAAAGCCCGCGAAGGGCGTGTGATAGCGATTGTGACGGAAGGTGACGAGCATGTCAGCCGCATTGCCGATTTCACCATCGAAGTGCCGCAGACCGAAGAGTGCCTGACGCCTTTGTTGACAGTCATTCCGCTGCAACTGCTGGCCTACCACATTGCCGTTGTCAAAGGATGTGACGTGGACCAGCCGCGCAATCTCGCCAAGTCCGTGACGGTAGAGTAGTTATTTCGTCGCTTGGAGGATGAGGGGTGATATCTCGGTGTTGTCGTGCCAGCCGGAGAAGCGTTCGGCTCCCGCGCCGATAGCAAAGATAGGCACAGCGTGAGCCGAGTGACCGCGCGTCGTCCAGCCGAGGTGCGCTTTGCTGTTGAGCAGCGCAATACCTGCATCGCCCAACTCTTCGAGCGACTTATAGAGCGTCTTCACGTTCGCGCGTTTCTTGCAGGAAGCTTTGAACAGCGTTTTCAGTTCCCGTTCCTCGTCAGCTGTGATCTCCACCTCGTCCCAGAAACCAAGGTCCGCGCGGAGCACGTCCTTCACTTGATTCCACGTGGGTTTCTTGTTGTCTTCAAACACTTGCGCTATATGGTCGCTCACTGCCCATGCAGAACATTTCTGGTTCCGGAGCAGGTCGAGATGCAGCGTGTAATCGCTGTTACCGAGCGCCAGACCGCCCGTCTCATGGTCGGCCGTCACGACGATGAGCGTCTCGTCCGGATGGGCGAGGTAGAAGTCATAAGCCACGCGCATAGCTGCGTCCATATCCCATACTTCGCCGAAAGCGGTAGCGGCATCGTCACCGTGGCAGGCATAGTCGATCATACCACCCTCCACCATCATGAAGAAACGGTCATAGCGTTGGTCGAGGAAAGGGATAGCGGTGCTGACGATCTGCTCCAGCGTCAAGTCGCCTTCCTCTTGGTCAATGGAATAACGCAAGCTCTCACCGTGCTTGGCACCCTGGTCATCGTCTTTCTGAACGAGGATCATTTTGGTCGTTTGTCTTTGGTCGTTGGTCATTAGATGTTGTGCCTCTAAGTAGCCGTGAGCAATCGTGTAGCCGTTCTGCTCGGCAAGACGGTAGAGGTTAACGGGCTTGTCGTCGTGCTTGCCCTGCGGATGGTGGAAACCTGCACCGCCGAAGAAATCGAATCGGCTCTCCGGCAACTGTTCACCTATGGTGTAGTACATGTTGCGTTTCTTTACATGCCCGTAGAAAGCTCCGGGCGTAGCATGGTCGATGGCGACAGTAGTCATGATACCGATGCCCCAGCCTTCGGCTTTCAGCGTCTCGGCTATACTCGTCAGACGCGTACTGTCGGGACCCATCCCCAACATGCCGTTCTTGGTCTTGGAGCCGGTAGCGAGACAGGTGCCCGCTGCCGCGGAGTCGGTGATGCCGTTGCTCGCGGAGTAGGACGACGCGTGACCCGAATAGGGGAAAGTGGTCATCAGCGTCTGTACGCGACCGAGTGGTTCGCCTTGTATGGCAGAACGGTACATCTCGGCGCCTAACACTTGGTTGGCACCCATGCCGTCACCGATGAAATAGAAAACATACTTAGCTTGGGCGCTTGCGGCGACCGCTACGATGAGCAGTAGCGCCAATAGACTTGGTTTTTTCATGTATCTTTACTTTTAAATTTTCGACTTTGTGTTGCTGTTGTCTCTGCCTTTTGCGTTTGCGGGCCTCACGGCGTTTCTCTGCCTGATGGGCCTCGCGTTCTTCGAGCGTCATGTGCGGAGGTGGCTCGATACCCTGTTCGCGCAGCCGCTGGTCCTGAATCTCCTGCTGATGCTCTATCATCCGCTCTTTCTCCTCCCTTTTGAGCGTCGCTACCTCCTCTTGTGAGAGCGTCTCATGCTTCAACAGGTCCTCGTAGATGAGCAGGGTAGCCCACGCGTCCGTAGCTGCATACCGCGCCTGCTCAGCCGTCAGATGGCTGTTCTCCCAATTGGTCAGTTGCTGTGCTTTGGATATCTTCCGTCCGAAACAGATGGCGAAGATCTTCTGTAATCCGAGGTCCAGGATGCCGTACTGCATTACCATACTCTGCACATCGATGCAGTTGGCAGGTGTGAAATCCCGTCGCCGGCGCAAGCCGTTGATATCGTCCTTGAACGCCAGTCCCACTTTGCAGATGTTCGGATCGGCGAACAGGTCCGCTAATTCTTGCGGCATGCCGATATGCGTGAGGCGGAAGAGGAAACAGCGTTCGTGGCTCGCTATCTGTACCAGGGCGGTAGGGTAGTGTATGCCCCTCTGAAAACTGGGTCGGGCCTCGGTATCTACGCCTAACCTCTGCTGCGTGCGCAGATAAGCTACCGCTTCGGGCACCATGTCCTCACGGTCCACCACGATCACTTCGCCCTCGAAAGCCGTCACCGGCATCCATTGGAGGAGGTCCTTACTGATATGTGTTGTCTGATATCGCATGTAACGCCCGCATGGCTGCGAGTAGTTTTTGTCCCCAATGTGCATCAAAAGCTTCGCGGCAGACCACTACGGCATCGTGCATGACAGTCTCTTGTCCGGTCTGAAAAGCCGCCGCCAAGTCTTTCAGTTCCTGATAGATATCCGCAAGCGTCTCCGATATATATGCCGTTTGTACCTCGTCGGTATAGATGCCCTGATCCACGAACACATCCAAAAACGCGTCGTCAGTGCCCAACAGTTCCCGAATGCCGATGAGCGCGTAGTTGTAATCCTCCTCCGTCACAAACCGCTGCGGTTCTTCGTCTGACAGAAACTCCTCTTTGGCCACCAACCGTGTGCGGAGATAGAGCACCGGAAGCAAGCGCAAGATCTGTTCCCGCCACTCGTCCCGCTCGTACTCGTTGCACTTCTCTATCAGCAGACAGGTTTGTGCTGCAGCGGTTACAAAAGCGATAGTCGAATCGTCATAAATGAAGCTTTTCATGCTTTTTTTCTGAAAAATCGTGCAAAAGTACTAAAAAATTTTGATATATGCAAAAAAAAGTGTAAATTTGCAGCGCAAAATGAATTTTATATGAAAGTTATCAACTTATCCGAACAGAATAGCGTCCTCGGTCAGTTCCTGAGCGAGATACGCGATGTGCAAATACAGAAGGACAGTATGCGTTTCCGTATGAATGTGGAGCGTATCGGTGAAGTGATGGCGATTGAGCTAAGCAAGGCGCTGCGTTACGAGTCGCGCCAAGTGCAGACGCCGCTCGGATTGGCCGATGTCCATACGATGGATGAAAATCTGGTGCTCGCTACCATCTTGCGTGCCGGCCTGCCGCTGTACCAGGGCTTCCTGCATATCTTTGACCATGCGGAGAACGCTTTCCTCAGTGCCTACCGTCGCGTGAACGAGGCGGGACAGTTGGAGATCGTGGCGGAGTATATGGCGGCGCCGTCGCTCGAAGGCAAGACGCTGGTCATCGCCGACCCTATGTTGGCCACGGGTATGTCGATGGAAAGCAGTTTCCTGGCGCTGCTCAAACATGGTATACCGCAGCATACCCATCTATGCTGCACGATCGCTACACCCATAGCCATTGACTATTTGCGCAAGGCGCTCAACGACCGGCCGGACGTGACGCTCTGGTGTGCAGCCATTGACCCTGTGCTCAACGAGAAGAAGTATATCGTCCCCGGTCTCGGCGATGCCGGTGACCTCTGTTTCGGTGAGAAAATGTAATGGTTAATGGTTAATGGCAAATCCTATATGGCATACTTACCTGCGGCTCTCGTGGCCGCAGGTATTGCTATTGTCAGCTTGTGGGAGAATCCGCAAATGCCCGAAGCGGTGGCTCTCACCGACAAGACCTGGCATCTTATTCTGTATGCCGTCTTAGGTCTGGCTCTGATGGCGGCGTTCGTGGTCAATAGTCACATGCGCTTATCCCATTATGTGCTTGCGTGTGTGTCCGAGACGGCTTACGGTGCGCTCATGGAAATCTTGCAACGCTTCTGCACACTGACCCGCTCCGGCGAAATGGCCGACCTCTATGCCGATGCACTCGGGGCACTGATCGGCGTCGCCTTGGTCGCACTTTGGTGCTTGCTGCGAAATAAATGCGAAAATGAGTAAATGCGAAAATGACCAAATGCTTTGACATTGCCCTCAGTTTCCTCTATGCAACGCGTTTGCGGCATAGCCTCTCGTTGGTGACGCATTACGGTACTGCAGAGGAAGCGTGGAGGCATATAGACGAGCCCGGCATGGCGCAAGCTATGGAGCGGGCACAGCGTGAATGGGACTGGATTCAGACTCATGGCATTCGTGTATGGACGCTCAATGACGAGGACTACCCTTACCGCCTTAGGCAGTGTCCTGACAGACCTCTGCTCTTGTACGGTAAGGGGCATATCAGGCCATCTGAAGGGCATATCGTTTCTGTTGTCGGCACTCGCAAGCCTACGGAGCGGGGCAAGGAACTGACTGAACACTTGGTACGGGACCTGCATGAACGCTTGGAGCAGGTGACCATCGTCAGCGGAGGTGCTTACGGCATAGATATAACTGCCCATCGAACGGCTATTCAATGTGGTATCCCGACGATTATTATTCCGGCTCACGGTCTGGATCGTATCTATCCATACCGCCATCGACCCGAGGCGGTAGCTTCTCTCGAGCGCGGCGGTATCTTGACGGAGTTTCCTTCCGGTACGGAACCCTTAGCTCCCTATTTTGTGCAGCGCAACCGTATCGTGGCAGGACTGGCTGATGCAGTAGTGGTGGTAGAGTCACGGGAGAGCGGCGGCAGTCTTATCACCGCGCGTATGGCTGCGGACTACAGCCGTGATCTGTTCGCGTTCCCGGGACGACCTGAAGACCCTTCTTCCATGGGTTGCAACCATCTGATTCGTGACCAGAAAGCGCAGCTCATCGGCAACGCCGATGACCTCATTGCTGCCATGAACTGGCAAACGAACAAAGAACAAGGAACAAGGAACAAAGGACAAGGACAAATGTCCATGATTCCGTTGCTGCTGGATGACCTTACCCCGCGTCAGCAAACACTGCTGCAAAAATTGCAGGAAGCCGAAGATGGTCTCCATATCAACTTGCTTGTCATGGAAACGGAACTGCCCTACAGCGATGTCTCCTCCGACCTCATGCTCCTGGAAATACAAGGTCTGGTTCGCTCCCTTCCCGGTGGAATATACCGTTTTGTGCGATAATTTTTAATAATTTTTAGGAAAATCTTGCATATATGCAAAATTTTTTGTAACTTTGCAGCCAAATTCAAAAATGGTAAATGGTAAATGACCAAATGGTAAATAATTTAACGCGTTATATATGGAAAGTTTAAAGAAGTTTTTAGGAGTTATTCTCCTCTTGTTGGGCGTTGTATGCCTTGTGATCTACAAGTTTGCATTGCCGCTGAACTGGTTGCTGATTACCGGTATGGCATTGGAACTCGCGGGTATCCTCGCCTATATCTTCATCAATAAAAAGAGCAACTAACAAATGGCTGCCCAAGGCGGATTCAATGATACGGTGAAGTATCACTTGACGGGCATGTACCAGGATTGGTTCCTGGACTATGCTTCGTATGTGATACTCGAGCGTGCTGTGCCTGCCATCGAAGATGGCCTCAAACCGGTACAACGCCGCATACTCCACGCGATGAAGACCGTGGACGACGGCAAGTACAACAAGGTGGCGAACATCGTCGGCCAGACGATGCAGTACCACCCTCACGGTGATGCTTCCATCGGCGATGCACTCGTTCAACTCGGTCAGAAAGATCTGCTCATTGACTGCCAGGGTAACTGGGGTAACATCCTCACCGGTGACGGAGCTGCGGCACCTCGTTACATAGAGGCACGCCTCTCCAAGTTTGCGCTGGAAGCCGTCTTCAATCCCAAGACTACCGAATGGATGAAGTCCTATGACGGGCGCAAGAGCGAACCCATTCATTTGCCCGTCAAGTTCCCGTTGCTGCTTGCGCAAGGCGTGGAAGGTATAGCCGTAGGTCTGAACTCCAAGATCCTGCCGCATAACTTCAACGAACTATGTGATGCTTCGCTGGCCTACTTGCGCAACGAACCGTTCCAGCTCTTCCCGGACTTTCCTACCGGTGGCGTGATTGATGTCACCCGTTATAACGATGGCGAAAGAGGCGGTTCTGTCAAAATCCGCGCCCGTATTCAGAAAGCCGACGACAACAAGACGCTGATCATAACGGAGATACCGTTCGGCACCACCACCTCCAAGATCATTGAGACCATACTCAAAGCCAACCAAAAAGGCAAGATCAAGATCCGCAAGATTGACGATTTCACGGCCGATTCGGCGCGTATCGTTGTGCAACTGGCTCCGGGTTCGTCGTCCGACAAGGCCATCGATGCACTCTATGCCTTCACCGATTGCGAGGTGAATATTTCGCCCAACTGCTGCGTGGTGGAAAACAAAAAACCGATATTCACCTCTGTCAGCAACCTCCTTCAATTGTCCACCGACAACACCAAGGCTCTGCTCAAATGGGAACTGGAAATAGAGAAAGGCGAATTGGAAGAGAAATATTTCTATACCTCACTCGAGAAAATCTTCATCGAGAACCGTATCTATAAGCAGGAAGGATATGAGAACGCGCCCGATAAAGAGAATTTGATTGCTTTTGTGGATGAGGCGCTCACGCCGTTCAAACCGCAACTCATTCGCGAAGTGCGTTCTGAGGATATCGAGAAACTGTTCGAGATCCGCATGATCCGTATCACTAAGTTCGACTCCAAGAAAGCGGACGAACTGATGAAGGATCTCGAGAAAAGAATCAAGGCGTGTATTAAGAATCTTAACCACCTGACTGACTATACGATTGCGTGGTTCGAGATGCTCAAAAAGAAGTACGGCGAGGCATATCCGCGTCGGACTGAGGTGCGTAACTTCGGTGCCATCAATGTCAAAGCTGTGGTCGAGAACAACGAGAAACTCTATATCAACCGCGCCGAAGGATTCGTCGGTACCAGCCTCAAGAAAGATGAATACCTGTTCGACTGCTCCGACATCGACGATATCATTGTCTTCCACAAGGACGGCAAATACAAGGTGATGAAGGTGGCCGAGAAACTGTTCGTTGGCACCGACATCCTCCATATAGCGGTCTTCCAGCGTGGTGACGAGCGGACAGTCTATAATGTCGTTTACCGTGACGGCAAGAAAGGCACTTACTTTATGAAGCGCTTCAATGTCACCGGTGTGGCGAAGGATAAAGAGTACGACCTCACGCAAGGCAAACCGGGTTCACGCGTTGTCTATTTCACCGCTAATCCCAATGGCGAAGCGGAGATCATTCGCGTGTCGCTCAAACCCGCTTTGCACCTTAAGAAACTGGAGGTGTGCAAGGACCTCTCTGAACTGGCGGTCAAATCCCGTACGGCGAGAGGCAATGTGCTGACCAAATTCGATGTCAAGTCCATCACTCTCAAGCAGAAAGGCCATTCGACGCTCGGCGGACGCAAAGTGTGGTTCGATGCTGATGTGCTCCGCGTCAACTACGATGAGCACGGTGTCTATCTGGGCGAGTTCTGGGACGAGGACCGTATACTCGTCATTACCAAAGAAGGCGACTATTACACCACCTCGTTTGACCTCACGGCCCATTTCGAGGATAACATCTTACGCATTGAGAAACTCGATGCCGACAAAGTGTGGTCGCTTATCCAGTGGAACGGTGAGCAGAACTATTTCTACGGCAAGCGCTTCCGCCTCGACGATGCCAATGCTAAGGTGCAATCGATGCTTGGCGATGACCGGAGTTCGCGTATCGTCGTTCTCTCTGACCGCCCTGAGGCTACATTCCGTATCACATTCATGGACGAGAAACGCGATCCGTTGGACATCCTTATGGCCGATTTTATCGATGAGAAATCGGCTCGCGCTAAGGGCAAACGGGTTACTACGCTGGATGTCGCTTCTATCGAAGACATAACGCCGGAGCCCGGAGCGTCTCCCCAAAGTAATGGGGAGAGCGGCCTCCGCATAGAGGGGCAAGAAGATGATTTCGAGGAAGAACCGTTTGACGACGAAGAACCCGATACTCAGGAATCTCCAGAAACTCCGGATACTCCCGAAGCGATAGATGTCGAAGGTGTCACCATGACCTTCGAGAAACCCGTTGATACACAACTCGACTTGTTCTAATGGAAATCATCCTCGGTTCACAGTCTCCGCGCCGTCGTGCCTTGTTGGCAGGCCTTGATATCCCTTTCACGGCCGTTTCCATCGATGCAGACGAATCGTTTCCCGCGGACTTGCAGGCAGGCGACATACCTTATTATATATCGCGCGCAAAGGCGCGCGCGTATGAGCCGTTGCTCCAACCTGACCAACTTCTCATCACTGCCGACACCATTGTTTGGCTGAACGGACATATGCTTGGCAAACCGCACGATGAAGCCGAAGCCATAACTATGCTCCGAACCCTTAGCGGCAAGACCCATCAGGTCTATACCGCCGTCACCTTTGCTCAAAAATCCATCTCCTCCTCTCTCTCCACCGTTGTTGACAGAACAGATGTCACTTTCGCCGACCTTACTGATGAAGAGATAGCGCATTATGTCGCCAAGTATCGCCCGCTGGACAAAGCCGGTGCTTATGGTGTTCAGGAGTGGATAGGCTATGTGGCTTGCACGGCCATGAACGGTTCCTACTTCAATGTGATGGGCTTCCCCGTTCATCTCGTTTACCGGGAACTAAAAAAACGCGGAGTCCTTTAACCCCGCGTTTTTCTTTCCTTTCATTTTTCACTTTTCATCTTCCTACAGTCCTCTCACGATGCATATGCTGTAAAGCATCCCGAGCAGCATGGTCAGTTTGATCACTTGCTGGCAGGTCTTGTAGTCGCTTGGGATCTTTGCGGACCATAGTAGCCATAGGCTGCCCAACAACGGAATGACGATGCCTAACACAATATACCGTGTACTGAGACTCGTCCAACTTGTCGGGAAGGGCAACACATGCCACCAGAGGTGTCCAATGAGGGCTAAGGCGCTTACTATCAGCAACGTAACGAACACTTTAGTCCATTTCTCGCCCCATACGACAGGCATCGAATGGCATTCTAATTCACGGTCGCCCATTTGGTCTTGCAGGTCCTTCACGATCTCACGAATCCACGTCAGTAGAAAGGCAAACAGCGCAAACCCGCCAAGCCAGGCATATAAATCGTGCTCAAGCGAGGTGTAGGGTAGAATGGCTTCGTAGAGTAGCTGCAACTGCGCCACATTGGTCATCGCTACGATCATCGGGGTCATTCCTGCCAACAACGCAATCGTCAGGTTTCCGACCATGAACAGCCGTTTGTAACTGCTTGAATAGAACCATAGCAATCCGGGCACAAGCACAAAGATGATACCCAAAGTCATGCTCCGCATCAGTACCGCTACCGCGATGCCGCATACCACACCTATGCCACTCAGCCCTACACTCAGTCGCATAGCCGCAGGTTTGCTCACGCTCCGGGTCACGATCACCTCGTCCGGACGATTAATGCGGTCGATCTTAACATCGAAATAGTCATTGATGACATAACCACCTGCCGCAATCAGCACAATGGCTGCTCCTACCAGCAACAGCACATACCACGGTAACTGCTCGCCGAAAGCCGCTTTGTCTAACACAGGCACTGCTACCCATTTCTCCATGAGCCATACCAGCGCCGCCAGAAACAGCAGATTACTCCACCGTACCAAACGCATTATGTCTTTGAACTTCTCCACTTATTTGATCCTCAATATGACGCCTTTCCATGCATCTAATATCAGTTCAATCTCTCCGTCCGGCACAAACGCGATATTCTGTTTGCCGCCTCGCAGCAGGTCGGTAGCCGTGGCCTTGGCCTTGCCTTCGAGACCCAGATACACGAACGCGTCGTTCGGCACTCGTACGCGAATCTGTTGCTCGCGGTCATGGAAATTGACCACTACCAACAGCGTCTCGCCCTTCACGTGGCGCAGGAACGCAAACTGCTCGTGCTTGTTGAATCCTTCGCCTTGCGCATAGGTGATATCGTACATCTGCCCTTTCTGAATGGCCTTGTCGTCGCGCGCTAAGGTCAGCAGTCGCTGGTAGAAATTCCGTAACTCACGCTGGTCAGCACTCAGTTTGGCGCCATCGAACTTGCCCTTGTTGGCCCAAGCCTGCAGACTCTTCACGCCCCAATAGTCGAAGATGGATGTGCGTCCGTCGATGCCCGAGAAACCTTCCATGTCCATACCGCGTTCGCCCACTTCCTGCCCCGAATAAATCATCACGGGACACTGGTTCAGCGTGGCTGCCACAATCATTGCCGGTTCTGCACAACGGCCGTCGCCGCAAAAGAATCCGCTTGCCAAGCGTTGCTCGTCGTGGTTCTCGAGGAAATAGAGCATGTGCTTCAGCCGCTTGTCGCCATGCTGCATCCATTGTGCCGTGATACCATCAGCACCCCAACCGCGGCTGATCACACCGCGCAGATAGTCGTACATCCCCACTTTGTCGTACAAGTAGTCAAACCCTGCCGCCAGATAGGCATCGTATTTGCTTGGATCGTAGCATTCGCCGATAAAAAGAAATTTCTTGTGCTTCTTTTTCACTTGTGCAATCGCCCATGCAAAGAACTCTACCGGTACCATTTCTGCCATATCCACACGCACACCGTCAATACCTTTCCCTGCCCAGAAAAGCAGGATGTCCAGCATCTTCGGCCATGTGTTCGGAATCGGGTTGAACTGCTTCTCACCGCCGCCACGATAATAGACGCCGTAGTTCAGTTTGACGGTCTCGTACCAGTCGTTCCTGCTCGGGTGACTCGTGAAACAATCGTTGCCCGTCACCTTAGCCGGATACTCGTCATAGCCCTGCAGGTCCATGTCCATCGTGAACCGCTCGCCCGGGATATAGTAGAAATTATTCAGCGGCGAGAATGCCCATTCGGGATGGTCCCCTTCGCCTAAATCCTTGACTCCCTGCGGTTTGCAAGCACTCTTGTATTCACGGCTCACATGGTTCGGCACAAAATCCAACAGTACCTCCAATCCCGCTTCATGAGTCCGATTCACCAGGTCCTCAAACTCCTTCATCCGCTTCTTCGGGTCTTTCGCCAGATCGGGATTGACATCGTAGTAATCGGTGATGGCATATGGTGAACCGGCTTTGCCTTTGGTGATGGCCGGATTGTTATATTCCGCGGTTGCATGACGAATGACACCGGTGTACCACACATGCGTGGCGCCTAAGTCAGCAATGGCTTTCAGCGCACGCTCGTTGATATCCGCAAATCGACCGCAACCGTTCTCTTCCTTCGTCCCGTTGAACTTGCGCGTCTCGTTATAGTTGGCAAACCAACGGGGGAAGAGCTGGTAAATAATTGGTTTATTGATCATTTTTTTTGTTTGTGTCTTTCTATGGTAAATGTCTAAATTATCAAATGTCCAAATAAATGAACAAATGGTAAATGAACAAATGGTAAATCAAATAAGTGCCTCCGTATCACTGGCTATCATCAACTCCTCGTCCGTCGGAATCAGACAAACGGTCACTTTCGAACCCTTTTTCGAGATAATACGCTCTTCGCCGCGAACATTGTTGGCTTCCTCGTCCAGCTCGATGCCGAGGAATGACAGACCCTTCATGATCTCCGCGCGGATATACGGGTCGTTCTCGCCGATTCCGGCGGTAAAGACGAGGATATCCAGGCCGTTCATCGCCGCTGCATAAGCACCGATATATTTCTTCACGCGATAGATGAACATCTTGCGTGCCAAGTCGGCGCGTTTGTTGCCGGCTTTGATGGCCGCCTCTATGTCACGGCAGTCACTCGAAACGCCGCTTACACCGAGCAAACCGGATTTCTTGTTGACGAGATTGTTGAACTCGGCCGTGCTCAGGTGTTCCTTGTCCATGATGAATGTAGCTGCTCCAAGATCCAAATCGCCGGCACGGGTGCCCATTACCAGACCTTCAACGGGCGTTAGGCCCATACTCGTGTCCACGCTCTCGCCGTTCATTACAGCCGTACAACTGCCACCGCCGCCGATATGAGCGGTAACGATTTTTTGCTTTTTGGGGTCTACACCTAAATATTCACATACGCGCGCGCTCACGTAGCGGTGACTCGTCCCGTGGAATCCGTAACGGCGAATCGCATATTTCTCATACAGCTCATACGGCAACGCGTACATGTACGCATAGTCCGGCATCGTTTGATGGAATGCCGTGTCGAACACAGCCACTTGCGGAATGCCCGGAAGTGTCTTCTCGATAGCCTCGATACCCTTTAGGTTAGCAGGATTGTGCAGCGGAGCCAAATCCACGCATTCAATGATTTGTGCCTTCACTTCCGGCGTGATCAGCACGGACTTGTTGAATTTTTCGCCACCATGCACTACGCGGTGTCCTACGGCATCAATCTCCTTCAAACTCTTGATGACGCCTATCTCCGGATCGACCAGCTTCTCCAGAATGAGTTCGATACCAACGGTATGTTCCGGCATCGGTTTCTCGAATTTGACTTTCTCTCCGTTAGGCAACTTGACAAGCAAAAACGAATCCGGCAAACCGATCTTCTCGATGCCGCCTTGTGCCATCACTTGCTTGCTCTCCATCTCGAAGAGTTTATACTTAATACTGCTGCTCCCGCAGTTCAAAACTAAGATTTTCATGATATCTATTATTAAATGATTAAATGTCTAAATGAACCAATAAATGGTACATGGTAAATGACCAAATCGTAAATTATTTGATCGCCTGATTTGCTGTTATCACTACCATTTGTACGATGTCTTGCACCTTGCATCCGCGGCTCAGGTCATTTACCGGCGCTGCAATTCCTTGCAGGATGGGACCTACAGCGTCCGCACCGCTGAATCGCTCAACGAGCTTGTATCCGATGTTACCTGCCTGCAAGTCCGGGAAAACCAGCACATTCGCTTTTCCCGCAACGGCACTGCCCGGAGCCTTCGTAGCAGCCACTCGTTCTACCAGCGCTGCATCGGCTTGCAACTCGCCGTCGATCTGCAGATCTGGAGCCATCTCTTGCGCCAAACGGGTCGCTTCGGCCACTTTGTCCACGAGTTCATGCTTCGCACTGCCCTTCGTGCTGAAACTCAACATCGCCACTCGCGGCTCGATACCGGCAATCGACCTGGCCGTCTCTGCTGTCGAAATGGCTATTTCCGCCAACTGCTTGGCATCGGGATTCGGATTGACGGCGCAGTCCGCGAATACCAAAAATCCGCCTTCGCCCAACTCCTTGGCCGGCGTGAACATCAGGAAGGCACCGCTCACAATCGAGCAACCCGGTTTGGTCTTCAGAATTTGGAAAGCCGGACGAATCGTATCTGCGGTCGTGCCACGGGCACCGGCCAGCTCGCCATCGGCGTCTCCTGCCTTGATCATCAAGCAACCCAGATACAATGGGTCTTGTGCTTTCTTCTTTGCCTCTTCCTCCGTCATGCCTTTCGACTTGCGCAACTCAAACAGCAACTGAGTATATTCCGGCATCTTGGCATCGTGCAACGGGTCCACAATCTTTGCCTCTTTGATATAATCAAAGCCTTTCTCGGCTGCCATTCCGGCAATCTTCTCGGGATCTCCAATCAGAATTATGTCAGCGATTCGATCCCGCAAGAGGATGTTCGCTGCTTCCAGTGTTCTCGGTTCATCGCCTTCCGGCAAAACTATGCGCTGCTTGTTCGCTTTCGCACGCGCAATCATTTGTTCTAAAATGTCCATAATATGTGTGTTTTTTATGATTTTCAAATTTCGTGCAAAGATACAAAAAATTTTCCATATGTGCAATACCTGCTATAAAAAAATAATTTTTTTGCAAAAAAATTTGCTCATGTCAAAAAAAAGTTGTACCTTTGCGCCCTGAATTGTGAATTTATGATTTAAACGCGTAATATAGTCTCTTTTTCGAGTATGAAAAAAAGTTTACTTTTAATTTCGCTTTTGTGCTTCTCGCTGGTGGCGTGGACGCAAGAAGTTGAGGAAGATGAGGAGTTGGTTCAGCCGGCCGATTCAGGTTCCGTTTCCCGTTATTATAATCAGGATTTGGACACCCTGGGTGCGCACCCTTATGACTTGGAGCAGAATGTGCTCGTGGCGCCGGAAGTGTCGCACTGGTCGCTCATCGGTCATGTGGGTTTCAACTCCTTCGACGGTGACTTTACTTCGGAAATGCAGCACCCGATTGGTCTGCCTTCCGCCGGTTTGGACATCGAGTATAACTTCACGCCGGTGTGGGCCATGGGACTCGAGTACATGTTCTCGCAGTACTGCGTTGCAGGTAGGCAACCGGCTGAGGGAGAGGTGAAGCGAAACGCCGATACCCTGTTGCTCGGTAATATGCACAAGGCGGGCATCTACCTCTCGATGGACTTGGCGAACCTCATGTTCCCGAACATGCAGCGGAAGATTTTCTCCATGCAGCCTTTCATTGGTGGTGGTATCGGTTGGTACAAGCGTAAAGTGTACTTCAAGGACGACGGCTACTACAATGCCCAGAAAGGCAAGTGGATCAACCCGACGCATGTCCGTGGAAATACTGCTAACTATGTCAACGCCGACGGTGATTTCGGCTATGGCGATTACGACACGGCGTATAACTACATGCCGTTCCTGCAGGTTGGTATTACCTTCGAGTTCAATATCAACCGTTCTATCGCAATCGGTATCCGCGGTGCGTATAGCTATTTCACGCGTGACTACCTCGATGGCCGTGGAGCCAACCTCAGTGACGCCGCGCACGCTTCCAAGAACAACGATGGTATCTTCGATGTTACCCTTGCTGTCCGTTATAAGATCCAGCCGCGCAAATACACGCACGAGCGTAATGTCTCGCACATGGGGCAGCATCAGGCGGAAGAGAAAGCGCTTCAAGCCTTGGCCGATGCGATGAAGAAGGGCAATCTCGATTCGCTCGGACTCGGTACCGGATCGGGAGGACAGGTCTGCCACGATACGATCATCTACTATCGTGACACTGTCATCATCCGCGAGACTAACACTTTCGAGCATATAGAGACGGGCAAAGATCTGGAGCAGTACTATTATGTTTACTTCGATAACGACAAGGCAAACATCAACGACGAAGGCCTCATCACTATCCAGCAGGTGGCGGAACGCTTGCATGATGACCCGACGCTCTATGCAATCGTTACCGGCTTCTGCGACAATACCGGTTCCAATGCCCACAATTATGCGCTGGGCGACAGACGCGCGGCTAATGTTGTGGACGAGTTGCTGTCTGAGCATGGTATCAGTTCTGACCACCTCTATGGTATGGGTATGGGCAAGGTTATCGGTCGTCGTTCCACCGCTTCATATACCCCCAACAGACGAGCTTCCATCCGTCTCGTCGACAAAGAGACCTTCGATAGTATGAAACGCAGTCTCGAGGAGAGCCAGTCCAACCGCGCCGGTGATAAGGTGCTCGATGAGATCCTGGAGGATTCCAACAAGCCTAAAGCAGAGCTGAGACCCAGAACGAGTTCGCAGTCGCAGCCCAAGGCACAGCCCAAGCCCAAGACCGTCTCGCTCGAGGAGTCTGCTAAGCCGGTCAAAGTGAATGAGTACAAGCAGCGCGATAGCGGAGAAGTGACCGTTGAAGCTTCTACCACGCTGTCCAAACTGGCAAGACAATACTACAACAACACCTATTGCTGGGTTTACATCTATATCGCCAACAAAGAGAAGATTAAGAACCCCAATAACCTGCAACCGGGTACCAAACTCACTATTCCTGAGTTGACTCCGGAAGAGTTGAGGGTTACCAAAGACCAAAGCTTGGTTATCTTCAACAACGCCCGTCAAGGTAAATAACACCCCTTAGGGGCGGGTCCCATAGCTCAGTTGGTTAGTAGCACCTGACTCATAATCAGGGGGTCCTTGGTTCAAGCCCAAGTGGGACCACGACAGGAGGATAGTCCCGTGACTGTCCTCCTGTTCATTTTAAAAATATCGGTTTATCAATACAACATTACAACAATATAACAATCTTTTTTCGTGCGCTTCCGGTCTTTCATAGGATTACTGCTGCTTCTCGCCTTCTTGGGCGAGCCGCTCTATGCGGCTATGACGCCCGCACAAAAACGGGCCAAAGCGCAGGAACTGCGGTTGCGCAAACGAGAAGCTGCCAAACGCAAAGCCGAGAAGAAACGCGCTGCCAAGGCCAAGGCTGCCAAGCGCCAGCGAATCAAAGAGGGCAAACTCCTTCTCTATGTCTATTCCTATGACATGCGTTCCGGAGAACCGCTTCCCGCTACCCATATCACCGTGCAGGACAAGAACGCCAAGCCTAACAAGAAACCCAAAGTGAACAAACCTACCGATACGAAAAAATGCCGTCTCTCGCGCACCTTGCCCGAAGGCGAATACTGGGCCGTTGCTGCCAAGACGGGATATTTCACTTCCGATACCGTTTGGTTTGCCCATCGTGAAGACGAGGATACCATTCGTATCGCTATCTATCCCGAGATACGACTCACCTTCACCGTGACCGATTCGCTCACCGCACGGCCCGTTACGGCGAATATCATCGTTCGAAATCCTTCGCAGCAGAAAGTGATGCAGACCACTTCTGATAGCATCCATACGACGCTCGCGGTCCTCTTGGATGACCGGATACCCTTCTATACCATCGATGCTACCGCCGTGGACTATTTCCCCTTCCATGATACGATTACTGACCCAGATCGCTTTGCCGGAGTGATTATGTCGCCCCGCGAAATCAAGTCCTTCGTGCTGCATAATCTCTATTTCGCTACCGGCAAAACGCATATTCTCGACTCCTCCGAGAGCGCTCTGCTCGAACTCTTCCAGTTCCTCAAATCGCGCCCGTCGCAACGAATCCAGATTGTCGGTCATACCGACGATATAGGCTCCGATCGCTCGAATCAGATCCTCTCCGAAGGACGATGCCAGGAGGTACGTCAGGCTATGATTGACAGGGGTATTGACGGCTCGAGGATGGACATCAAAGGACGCGGGGAACGAGAACCCATCGTCCCAAACGATTCGGATGAACATCGCCAGATGAACAGACGGGTGGAAATTGTGCTTTTGTAAGAATTAAAGCACGATTTTGCCCTGAAATCAAAAAAAAATAATTTTTTTGCCTGAAAAACTTGCATATATAAAAAAATTGTTGTACCTTTGCACGCTTTTTCGTGTAGAATTGCGAAAAACGCCCCGAAAATTGGAAAATAATATAAAATATATACTACAATGTCAAAAATTTGTCAAATTACAGGCAAGAAAGCCATGGGCGGCTGTAATGTCTCGCACTCGAAGCGTCATACCAAGAGGACCTTCGATGTGAACCTCTTCCGCCGCAAGTTCTACTGGGTAGAACAGGATGTATGGATCGAGCTGAACGTGAGTGCAGCTGGTCTGAGAACAATTAACAAGATCGGCCTTGACGCTGCGCTCAAACAGGCAGCTGAAAAAGGTTATCTCTATTAAACGAAAGGAGCTGAACAATGGCAAAGAAAGTTAAAGAAGCACGCGTTCAAGTTATCCTTGAGTGCACTGAGCAGAAAAACAGCGGTGTTCCAGGTATGAGCCGGTACATTACGACCAAGAACCGCAAGAACACTCCCGACCGTTTGGAACTCAAAAAGTACAATCCCTTCCTGAAGAAGTACACGATTCACAAAGAGATTAAGTAATTAACCCCTATTTAGAAAGGCTTAGAACTATGGCAAAGAAAGCGGTTGCAACCCTTCAAACCGGTAACTCCGGACGCGCGCACACCAAGTGCATTAAGATGGTTAAGTCGCCTAAGACGGGTGCTTACATCTTCCAAGAGGAAATCGTTACCAACGAAAAGGTACAAGAGTTCTTCAAGTAAAAAACC
The DNA here is from genome assembly GCA_017448985.1 of Paludibacteraceae bacterium. Classification (GTDB taxonomy): domain Bacteria; phylum Bacteroidota; class Bacteroidia; order Bacteroidales; family Paludibacteraceae; genus Colicola. The sequence goes on along the minus strand of JAFSKL010000001.1, from coordinate 5,031 downwards.
TAAAATTAGCGCACTACTCTGTTTTAGTGCGCTAATTTTATTTATTGCCTTGAAATATAATTTTTAATTCTTAATTTTTAATTTTGAATTATAATGCTTGGCATCATCATCAATCCCAAATCGGGCAAGAAAGCATTTAGGGCACAGCGTATCTACTTGTGGAAACTTCTCCGCAAGCGCCATCTGCCTTTCGCCTATCGGGTCACCAAATTTGCGGGACATGCCATCGAACTTGCAGGCGAACTGGTGGAGAAAGGATATGACGAGATTCTTATCCTTGGCGGCGACGGTACACTCTCCGAAGCCATCAACGGTATCATGAGAGCACGCCTTACGCCTGAACAGAGGGCGAAGATCCAGGTCGGACTCATGCCGCGAGGAACGGGTAATGACTGGGCACGCTACTGGAATCTCACCAAGAATCACAAGGAATCGCTCCGCCGTTTCTTTGAGGGCGAAGGACATCCCATCGACATAGGATGTGTCACCTATTGGCGCAATGGCATCGAGCATCACCGCTATTTCATCAATTCTGTCGGCTTCGGTGTGGACCCGCTGTGCTGCAAGAAAGCGGAGCAACTCAAATACTATATCGGGTCACACCATGTCAACTACCTCTTTGGCCTCATCGGAGCCATCGTGCAGCATAAGGCGCAACACATGGTCCTCACCGTAGACGGACAACAAGCTGTGGATGATCGGCTCTTCACGATGAATATCGGCAACGGACCTTTCTCCGGAGGTGGCATTCGCCAGAATCCCGAGGCGAACCCGCAGGACGGCATCTTCAACTCCATGTTCATCAAGAAACCGACGTTCCCGCAGGTGCTCAAGGCCATGCCCAATCTCTTCAACGGCAAACTGACGGAACTGCCTTTCGTCTATCCTATCGTCGGACGCGAGATTGAAATCAGTTACCGCAAGCATATCATGTTCGAGGCGGATGGCATTCTTGAGAATATCATCGGTCCCTGCAAAGTCACCTGCCTCCACCATGCCCTTCAATTCCGCTGCTAATAATTTTTAATTCTTAATTTTGAATTTTAATTCTTAATTTGGAATTTTTAATTTTTAATTTAACATTATGCCTAAGCAGCAAGGCTCCAATAGGATTTACACACGCGAGACGGACGCCGATGGACGTTCGGTCATTCGAGTCGTGGGAACCAATCGCGACGAGAACCGCGCTTTCATCTATATGGCGCGTCATTTTCATGCTCTCGGTCTCCCCGTACCGGAAATCTATTGGGTCAGCGACGATGAGATGTCTTATACCCAGGAAGACTTAGGCGATACACTCCTCTTCGATAATCTTGATCCGGTCCTTTTGGAACGAACCATCCGCGCTCTCGCGCATATCCAGGTCATCGGAGCGCAAGACTTCGATTGGTCCAAGTGTTTCCCTGTGCCCGCTTTTGACGAACGTTCTATCCGCTGGGACCTCAATTATTTCAAATACTGCTTCCTCAAAGGCACCAAGATCGAGTTCTCCGAACCCGCCCTCGAAAACGACTTCGACACCCTCGTCCATAATCTCCTTTCAACTATCAACTTTCAACTTTCAACTTTCTTATACCGCGACTTCCAGAGCCGCAATGTCATGATTCGTGACGGACAGCCTTACTTTATCGACTTCCAGGGCGGACGCCGTGGACCCACGCAATACGATGTCGCGTCCTTCCTCTGGCAGGCCAAGGCCAACTTCTCTACGGAACTGCGTGAGAAATTGATAGAAGACTACCTCGACGAAATGGAGAAACTGAGTAAAACTTTCGATTTTCAATTTTCAATTTTCAATTGGAAAGCATCTCTTCCCCACTTCGTCCTCTTCCGCACGCTCCAGGTCCTTGGCGCCTATGGATACCGCGGCTTCTTCGAGCGCAAACCACATTTCCTCGAATCCATCCCTCTCGCCCTCAAGAACCTCAATGACATACTACAAACGCTATCCGCACCGACGGTCGAACGACGGTCGAACGACGGTCGAACGACGGTCGAACCCAAGAACACCACACTGCCATACCCCGAATTATCCCGTATCGCGGAGAGTCTAATAGCCGAAGGCGGTCTAACAGTAAAACGGTCTCACAGCACAGCGGTCTCACAGCGCAGCGGTCTCACCGTCTCCATCTACTCTTTCTCCTTCAAAAAAGGTATCCCGAACGATGATAGTGGCAACGGAGGAGGCTATGTTTTTGACTGCCGCTCTACCCATAATCCCGGCAAATACGATGAGTTCAAAGCGCTAACCGGACTCGATCAACCCGTTATCGACTTCCTTGAGAAGGACGGCGAGATTCTCACTTTCCTTGACTCAGTCTATCGACTTGTTGACCATCATGTGGAGCGATTCCTCGAACGGGACTTCACCCACCTCCAGGTCGCTTTCGGGTGCACCGGCGGTCAGCATCGCTCCGTCTATTGCGCCGAGCAACTTGCCAAACATCTCCATGCCAAATACGGCGTTACCATCCACCTCATCCATCGTGAGCGGGGTATCCATCGTACTTTGGAATAAATCGTAAATATATCGTACTTCGTACATCTGTAAATCGTACATCTTATGCAAGCGATGATCTTCTGCGCTGGTCTCGGAACGCGTCTCAAACCTCTTACCGACACCATGCCCAAAGCGTTGGTTCCCATGGCAGGCAAACCGCTGCTGCAATGGCAGGTGGAGAAACTGCGTGACGCCGGTATCACAGACATCGTCATCAACGTCCACCATTTTCCTGATCAGATCATCGATGCCGTTCGCGCCAACAACGGATGGGGATGCGACATCGCTATTTCCGATGAACGTGACGCCCTCCTCGACACCGGAGGTGGCCTCAAAAAAGCCCAATCACAAATCACAAATCACAACTCACAAATGGCAAGCGAGCCCTTGCTCGCTTGCAATGTGGATATCCTTTCCAATATCGACCTCCGCGCATTGATTGCCGAATATGAACGAATCAGCGCTCTCCCTTCTGCGAGGAATGGGGGAGGCTTGTTGGTCGTTTCCGACCGCCCTACGCAGCGTTATCTCTGTTTCGATGACAATCAGCGTCTTACCGGATGGACGAATATCGCTACCGGTGAAGTGCGCCCTGAAAATGTCAAATCTCAAATCTCAAATCTCAAATTGTTAGCTTTCTCCGGAATGCAGATCCTCTCGCCTGACATCTTATCCCTTCTTTCGCACATGCCGCAAGACAAGTTCTCCCTCATTGATTTCTACATGTCCCTCTGCGAAAAATCAATCACCAATTTGAAGGCGTACATCCCTGACGCCTTCAAAATGATGGATGTCGGCAAGATTGACCAAATCGCGGAAGCCGAGCGCTTTGCCGAATCCTTATAGTCTTTTGGGGGATATTTGGGGCTTTTTTGGACCAATAAATAAAAAAACAACTCTCTTTTTGCATTTTTTTGCAAAAATATTTGGTCATGTCAAAAAAAAGCAGTACTTTTGCACCCGCTTTTCGGAAAGTACAACGCATTTAGCTGATTTTTTTTCCCTCGGGATGCAAACCAGCGGAGCGTTTGCAGACCGAAGAGCGAGTCTCCCTAGCTCAGTTGGTAGAGCAGCTGACTCTTAATCAGCGGGTCGAGGGTTCGAGTCCCTCGGGGGACACAAGAGACGGTAACGTCTCTTTTTTTTGTCTTTTTTTGCGAAAAAACTTGCGCATATCAATTTTTTTTACTACCTTTGCAGGCAAAATAGCAAGTATGGCTGATACTTACTTATTGATTGTTTAACTAAAAACATTACTGCAATGAAAAAATTAAACATTATTGCCACCATCAAGGACGGTGTTGCAATCGCTTTGGTCAACTACCTGAGCCTCATCTTGACGGCTTTGCTCTATGTGATTACGATCTGGATCCCGTACATCAATGTCGGTACCACTATCGCTATGGAGTCGCTTCCTGCAGAGATGGCGAAAGGCAATGTGATTAACCCGCTCTTTATCTTTGACGGCAAGTATCGTCGCAACATGGGTGAGTTCCTTATCCTCATGGCACTCATGAGCGGAGCTATTGCTATCGGTTTGGGCTTCGGCTTCATACCGGGTATCGTTATCGCTATCGCTTGGAGTTTTGCCGTAGTGCTCTTCGTGGACAAGGATATGCCCGCGCTCGAGGCGCTGCGTGAGTCCAACCGTCTCACCTATGGCAACAAATGGCGCATCTTCTGGGCTGAGTTCGTTCTTTGCATAGCGCTCTCCATCCTTGTTTCCATCATCAGCGCCCTGTTCGGTATCGGTCAGGTAGGATGGCTCATGGTCATCGGTTCGCTTATCAACCTCGTTATCGTTGTATTCGCTATTCCTGCTATCATAGGCGTCGAGGCTTCGATCTATAAACAACTCACTAGCGGTGAGATCCTCGAGGGTAAGGACATCAAAGAGGAACTCAAGGACATCAAAGACGGTGTGGCAGAGGCTGTAAAAGTTGAAAAAACCGCCGAGAAAGCACCCGAAGCAGAAGAACCTGCTCCGGAAGCTCCTAAAGCTCCTAAAGCTCCTAAAGCACCGAAGGCTCCCAAGGCTTCCAAGGCTCCGAAAAAAGAATAGCGCGTGCGCGCGTACATGCGCGCGTTCCTTATATATATTCATGCGCGTAGGCCTCTTTCCTCACGAAAGAGGCTTTTTTCGGCCCTTTTACTCTTTTAGTCCCTTTTAGGTCCAAAAAACGCAAAATGTATCTTGCTTATTTTCAGTCTGTTACAAAGAAAATGCATTTTTCTTGAATTTTTTTGCAAAAATATTTGGTCAGTTCAAAAAAAAGCAGTACCTTTGCATCCGCTTTCGCCCAAAAATTTAGGGGTCACCCAAGGGCTTAAGCAATGATCTTTGAAAAGATGTCTATTCATAACAAGATTGTAGTACAAGAACTGAGGATAGTGGTTGCGGATATTCATTATTCATTAATCATTATTCATTAAATAGGTTCCCGTAATTTCTACACTTGATAAATCGATTATTCTGAGCTATCTTATAAATTTCTTTTTACAACGAAGAGTTTGATCCTGGCTCAGGATGA
>JAFSKL010000045.1 GCA_017448985.1 Paludibacteraceae bacterium | reverse complement strand
CGATGATGCGCTGGGCCGTTTTTGGACCGAGACCTTTCACTTTTGCCATTCCTTTGGAGTTACCGGTAGCAATCAACATCCGTAACTCTTCCGCCGAAAAAGCGGACATAATCATCCGAGCCGTAGCAGCACCCACGCCGCTGACCGTCATCAGCAACTCGAACAACTGCCGTTCAGCACGTACCACAAAGCCGTATAGCTCGTGCGTATCTTCACGAATCACCTCCGTCACAAACAGTTTGGCCTCTTTGTCTTCCTGTCCCACCATGGCGGAATAGGTGGGCAATGTGATGGCAATGTCATACCCCACGCCGGCAGCTTCTATTACCGCCTCCGTCGGATTCAATTCCGTCAATATTCCTTTAATATATTCTATCATAACATACAAAAAGCCGACAAAAGTACAAAAAAAAATTCATATACGCAAGCGCGCGGGCATATTTATCAAAAAAAGTGTGCATTTTCTTAATTTTTTCACTTTCTATTTCACTTTCTCAACTATTTTTACTACTTTTGCATGCCAATTATGTGCGCTTATGGAAAGAACAGAGATTTCAGAATATGGTGAGTTCGGGCTTATTCGGCATCTGACGAAGGACCTGAAAATCGTTCAACCCAGCACGAAGAAAGGTGTGGGTGATGACTGTGCGGTGATGGCTTTTGGTGATGCCAAAAGCGAAAATCGAGTGCTGATGACAACGGATATGCTGTTGGAGGGCATTCATTTCAACTTGGAGTACGTGCCGTTGAAGCATCTGGGTTACAAGGCCGCCGTGGTCAATTTCTCGGATATCTACGCGATGAACGGCACGCCGACGCAGTTGACAGTGAGTCTGGGTATCAGCAAGCGTTTTTCCGTGGAGGATATTGAGGCGTTGTATGCGGGAATCCGCATGGCTTGCGAGCGCTATAATGTGGATCTCGTAGGCGGCGACACCTGTGCTTCGATGACAGGACTCACTATCTCTATTACCTGTCTCGGCACCGCAAAAGCAGACGAGATCGTCTATCGCGACGGAGCTAAGTTAAACGACTTGATTTGCGTCAGCGGTAACTTAGGCACGGCGTATATGGGCTTGCAGCTCCTTGAACGCGAGCGTTTGGCCAATGCCGAGCAACCGGATTTTGCGGGCAAAGAGTATCTGCTGGAACGGCAATTGAAACCCGAAGCACGGCGGGATATTCTGGAGGCGCTGCGCAAGGCCGATGTCAAGCCGACGGCGATGATGGATGTGAGTGATGGTTTGTCCTCCGAATTGCTGCATATCTGTACGCAGTCGAAAGTGGGATGTTGCGTCTATGAGGATAAGCTGCCGATTGACTTTGAGGCGGCATCACTGGCAGAGGAAATGAATCTGAATATCGTCACCTGTGCCCTGAACGGCGGCGAGGACTATGAACTGCTCTTCACCTGTTCGTTGGACGACTATGAGAAACTGATACCTATCGATGACTTGTATATCATCGGTCACATCACCAAGCCTGAGTACGGCTGTAACCTGATCGGTCGAAACGGGGAGGAACTGGAACTAAAGGCCCAAGGCTGGCATGCTTTCGACAAAGCGCATTCGTAAGTTGCGCGCAAACTGTTCATCCGAAGAGCTGTCTCCTACCATAACCGAGCGATGAAAATCGACTTCGGGAAAATCGCGTTGTGCTTGTAACGCCATGCCTGGTTCTGGTTTGCGATTCGGGCTGTGAGCACTCTCCAATTCCGTACATACATAGACTTTGTCTATGCGTCCGCCGGCCGCTTCTATGTCGGCTAACATTCGACGATGTATATCCGCCAACTCTTCGGAGGTCATCAGTCCTTTGCCTACACCTTGTTGGTTGGAGACGATGAAGATGCGTTGGTAACGCTTTGCCAGTTTGGGCATCGTTTCCAATACTCCGGGAAGCCATTCCCACATGCTCCAGTTGCGCACATAATCGCCCAAGAGATGCTTGTTCAGAATACCGTCACGGTCGAGGAACAGGAACGCATCGTTGTTGTAATGGGCGCGGAATTCATCCTGTGCACGGAAATAGTCCTCCGGCACGCCGATATCGATGAAATAGGTGTTAAAACTGAGTCCGTAGAACCCTTCTGCGCCGGCTAAAGGTTGCATCAATTCTTTCTCGAAGGAGAATTTGGTCGGCAGGTCTTGGTTCATCAGCCAAGCACGATTGATGGCATAAATTCCGCCGTTGATGTCGCCGGCTCCGTGGCTGTCCGTTTTCTCGTGAAAAGCGACGATTCTATTGTCTGCACATTGTACGGCGCCATACCGGCTCGTGTCATCCACATGGCGCAAGGCCACGGTCAGGTTTGCGCTATGTGACGCGTGAAACTCGTAAAGTTTGCCAAAATCGATGTCGAATAGTGTGTCTCCGTTCAGCACTACAAAATCCTCGCTCGTCAGCAATCGGGCCGCTTGCCGTATAGCTCCACCGGTGAAAAGCGGTGTGTCTTCGTGCGAATAAACGATTTCTGCGCCACGATATTCAGGCCCGAACCAGGACTCGATCACTTCATGCTTGTAGCCCGTAGCCAGCACGATGCGTCGGATACCGGCATTGACGAGAAGGTCGAGCACATAGCATAGAAACGGCTTGCCATAAACAGGCGCCATCGGCTTGGGCACATCGCTTACCACATGACTCAAACGAGTCCCGAATCCTCCCGCTAATATGACGGCCTCTTGAAACATTCAGTTTTCTTATCTCACATTCTTTCGAACGATTATTTCAGTTATTCCCGTGGAAACATCTCGGCTTCGACGAGTTCACAGATGATATGTCCGAGCATAATGTGGCTTTCCTGGATACGCGGTGTGTCATCGGAAGGCACATTGAGCAGGAAGTCCGAAAGATCTTTCATCTCGCCGCCGGTAGAGCCTGTCAGCGCCACGGTGATGACACCCAGTTGTTTCGCTTTGCGAAAGGCATTGCAGATATTCTTCGAGTTACCGGAAGTGGAGATGCCGACAAGTACATCACCCGGATGACAAGCGCCGTCGATCATTCGCGAATAGATGAGGTCGTAGCCGTAGTCATTGGCGACGGCTGTGAGATACGAAGTGTTGCAATGCAGCGCCTCGGAGTTCAAGGGCGGACGATCGTAATAGAAGCGCCCGGACAATTCGGCTGCCAGATGTTGCGCGTCGGCTGCACTTCCTCCGTTGCCACACCAAAGAATACGCTTGCCTTCACGCAGCGCTTTGACCATCACTGCTGCCACCGCCTGAATCGTTTCCAACAAACGGCTGTTGTTTAGAATCTGCTGTTTGGTGGCGATGCTGTCTTCAATAGAACGAATTATAGTGTCCATGTTTTTAATCCTTCCTGTGTAAATTCATATCGTTTGACTTGGCCCGAGAAGCGTGTTGTGAGTGCTTTCTCAACGGCATATCGGCTGGTTCCGGGGCAGTAGAAGAACATGAATCCTCCTCCTCCGGCTCCACTCACTTTGCCACCTGTAGCGCCTGCAGCCAATGCCGTTTGGTAGATGTCATCTAACAACGGATTGGTGATGCCCGAAGCGGTTTTTTTCTTGTGTTCCCAACCAAAATTGAGAATATCTCCGATGGCATCTATGTCGCCTTTGAGCAGGCTCTCTTTCATCCACACGGCTTGCTCTTTGAGCTGGTGCATGGCCTCGATGGAACGCTCATTCTTGGCCTTCACGTTGTCAATCTGGCCTTGTATGATCTCTGCGCTGACATGACTTGTCTCGGTGTAGTACAGCAACAGGTTGTGTGCCAGTTCGTCCTGGTAACGCTGGCGGATACGCAAAGGATTGACGATCACTTTGTCGTCCTGAAGGAATTGCATGTAGTTGAATCCTCCGAAGGTGGCGGCGTACTGGTCTTGCTTGCCACCGGCCATAGCCAAGTCTTTGCGTTCAATCTCGTAAGCCAGACGCGCCAAATCGTACTCGCCGAGAGGCAGTTTTAACCATTCGGAAAAAGCACCTAAGATGCTGACTACCAGCGTGCTCGATGTTCCTAAGCCGCTTCCGGCAGGCGAATCGACATGGCTCGTGATTTTGAATGACAAGGGTTTGTGCGTAAAGTCTTTCACTACGCGGTTATAGACACCTTTTGCCAGCACAAAATAGCCGTTGGTATCCAATGCCTCCGCGGCGTCATAGACTTCTTCCAGCCCAGCGTCCGGCGAGGAGAAAACAATCCTGCCGTTATTGAGCGGCTCAATGGTCGTGTACGCGTAGAGCGAAATGGTTGCGTTCAAAATGGCTCCGCCGTACAAGTCCGAGTAAGGGGACACATCCGTTCCTCCACCGGCTAATCCAAGCCTCAACGGCGCTTTACTTCGAATTATCATAAGTTTCTGTAATCAGTTGTCAATTATCAGTTTGGTCATGTTTGACCATGCGTATTTCTGTTTCTCATGGCGGATGTTTGCCTGAAAACGTTCTTCCCGTTGAGCCTTGCCCATACCGGCGAAATGCCCGATGGCTTTAGCCACATCGTCCTCGTTCACTTGGCACACATAACCCACTTTGCCGTCAGGCACAATCTCTGCCAAGCCGCCGACATTTGTCACCAGCATCGGTCGCTCGAAATGGTAAGCTATCTGCGTCACACCGCTTTGTGTAGCGGATTTGTAAGGTTGCACAATGAGATCCGCCGCTGAAAAATAGTATCGAACTCGCTCGTCCGGAATAAAATCCGTGTGCCACGCTATCTTGCCTTCGAGTTGCAACTCGCGCTCCAAAGTCTTGTACTGCTCGCCGTTGTTGTAGAATTCACCGGCCACCACAAGCAGAAGATCCCTTTGTACATCGTCCTTCGCCTTTTGCACTTTCGCATAGGCCTTCATCAGCAGGTCAAGACCTTTGTAGTCCCGGATAAATCCGAAGAAAAGGAGTATGGTCGCATCTTGCGGCAGGACTAAGGACTTTCGTGCTTCGTCTTTGGGAACAGCCTGCCCGAAATTGTCATACAAAGGATGAACGGTAAGAGCCACACAATCTTTGCGGGACGCAGGAAGGAACGAGAGGCAATCGTCCCTGACGCTCGCCGACATCGCCACGAAACGATCGACGCTTCGAACGAAATAGCGAATGAGCCATTTGTCCCAGAAATGCGGTTCATGCGGAATAACATTGTCGAGGATAGACACTACGCGTATTCCTTTTCTACGCGCGAGACGCGCGATAGTGCCCAGACAAGGCGCCATCAGCGGGATCCAGAACTTGATAACGAGTAACTCGATGCCGGCTTTGCGGATGGCGCGCGCCGTTTTGAACCACGAAAACGGATTGATGCTGTTCATCGTGCGATGAATGGACAGGTCTTCCGGCTTCGGCGTGTCTGAATATTGCGTCGTACCGGGGAACAGAAAGTCGGGATATTGCA
>JAFSKL010000044.1 GCA_017448985.1 Paludibacteraceae bacterium | reverse complement strand
TGAAAATGGAAAATGGAAAATGGAAAATGGAAAATGGGAAATTGAAAATGGAAAATGGGAAATGGAAAATGGAAAATGGAAAATGGAAAATTTATCATTGATTTCATCAATAGCATCAAGGCGCCGGTCCTCGTCCTCACCTTCTACAATCAGCACGATGCGCGAGGCTTCCTGCTGATTTTGCAAAGCATCAAGCACTACCCTATCCTCTTCGGTCACAGGCAGAAAGTCCATGATGTCTTCGTCATAGCGCAGCGACAAAGCCAGGAACAGCAACGGAACCATCAATACGGCAAAGCTGATCCAAAGCGCCGGTTTGTGCGCCGTGAAGAAGTCATAGATATGGAGAAGGGCTTTCATAGTAATTAAAAATTAAAAATTAAGAATTAAAAATTACTATTCTCATTTCTTATCTCACGTTCGTTCGAACGATTATTTCTTATCTCACTTCGATCGAACGATTATTTCTTATCTCACGTTCGTTCGAACGATTATTTCAGCGCTCGTCGATAAACTTAACGGGTTTGCGGCTCTTGGCAGGGAAATTGATTTGCCGGATCACATCCGCAGGCAGGATCTCCACTTGTGGCGCCACGCGCAGACGACTGCGGAAATGGTCCTTGAGCGCCTTAATGGCTTCGTCCGCCGTCTTACGCTTGTCGTTCAGGCTGATTCGTACAATCACTTCGTCAGTTCCTGCCGCCGAGGTTCGTACGACCACTACATAATTGCCCACGAACGGCGTGTTATCCAGCACATCGTTGATGGCAGGCGGGTAGATAGTGGTACCTTTGAGCTTGATCATGTTATGTTTGCGACCGATGAGCGGCGTGAGCCGATACGAATGGCGACCGCAGGCGCAAGGTTCCGTCACTTTAGCCGCTATGTCACCTGTCCGGAACCGCAACAAAGGCATACCTTCGACGCCCAGCGAAGTGATGACTATCTCTCCCGCTTGTCCGTCGGCCACAGGCAGGTCGTCATCACCGATGATCTCCACGATGATCAGTTCGGGATGCACATGTCCTCCGCAAGCGTGCTCACATTCAGAGAATGTGGCAGACATCTCGGTCGATGAATAGGTGGCGTATAGTTCCACTTCGGGCCATTTGTCATGAATGCGCTGTCCGAGCAAGTTGAGCCGGAACTGCTGGTCTCGCAGTCCTTCACCGATGCCGATGATCTTACGGATGGATGAATGACGATAGTCGATGTTATGCTGTTCGGCGTACTCGATGAGCCGCAGGATGAACGACGGCACACACATGATAGCGGTAGGATGCAAGCGCTGGATCGTGTCCCATTGGAGTTCGGGTATTCCGTTGCCGACACGAATGATACTTGCCCCCATCCGACGGATGCCCATCCAATACGCGAGTCCCGCCATAAACCGTTTGTCGATAGTGGTCATCAGCTGGAGGATGTCGCCTTTACGCAGTCCGGCACAGGCAAACGACTTATGCTCGTTGTACGCCAAACGCTGCAAGTCGGCTTCCGTACAACCGAAAAGAACGGGGTCGCCGAGCGTGCCGGATGTCGTGATATAATCAATGATATCCTCTTTGGGCACACAGAGAAAATCGTTGTTAAACCGCTGCAAGTCCGCCTTTTCCGTGAAAGGCAAACGCTGTAAGTCGTCTATCGTCCGGATGGACGAAGGGTCGATATGATGCTCGGCAAACACCCGTTGATAATAGGGCGAGTGCGCCGCCAAATAGGCTATCTGTGCACGCAGTTTCTCTTCCTGAAACGCGCGGATACGCTCTACAGATTCAAATTCGATATCCATTGTACAAATTCATTTTTCCATTGTCTGCATTCGGCGGTACCTTTCTTTTCGGACGCTCCGAAACCGTGTCCGCCGGTTTGGTATTGTATGTAGGTGTGCGGTATATGTTGTGCCGTCAGTGCCGAATCGAGCAGAACCGAATTCTGATACTTGACGACAGGGTCATCCTGACAATTGACGAGGAACACAGGCGGGCAGTCGGCAGGTATATGCTGCTCGATCGAGAGACTGTCACGTTTGGCCTGATTGAACTGTCCCCAAACGCCTAACGCACCTCTGCGCGAACGTCGATGCACATATCGCTTGTCACTAAAAGTGACAACGGGATAGACAGGACAGAGAAAATCCGGCTTGTACGGCGTCCTGTTATGCGTAAACGACATCATCGTGAGGTGTCCTCCTGCGGAGAAACCCATGACACCGATGCGTGTGGTATCTATCCGAAGCGAGTCGGCGTGCTCGTAGGCATAACGAAGTGCGTCCTCCAAGTCAATGAGCATGTTCGGGTACTTGTTGCCGATCCCGAGGACGCGGTACCCGAGGATGTAGGCACTGACAGTCGCCACGCGGTATTTGAGCACAAACGCATTGATACCCAGCGTGTTGAGCCATTGCGCCACTTCAACGCCCTCATGCTGCATGTCGTGCCAACTGTAACTGCCTCCGGGACAAACGATGATGGTCATTCCCGTGTTCAGCGTACTATCTGCGGGAAAGAAAGTCAAGCGATTGACTTTCCCGGCATGGAGCATGGGCGCATGCAACAGCAACGCCAGCAACACGCATCCTATGATTCGGAGTCTTCGCATGGGTTTGAATGGAGCAAGGAATCATAATAGCGTTCGAACGCTTTGGTCCGTTTCTTATAGTTCTCACCGAACGAGGTATCATCCGCAGGTACAAGCGGCAACACCGTCAGCGTAACATCCATGGGACGAAGCATGAACTGGCGCTTGCCCATATAGTCGGTCATGTTCTGCAGCAACAGCGGTTGAATGGGCAACCGGTATTTCTCCGCATAATAGAATGCACCGCGGTGGAAACGCCCTATCTCGCCGGTCTTGGAACGCGTGCCTTCGGGAAAGACGAACAGCGAATAGCCTTCATCGATGATCTGCTTGACACGCGCCTCCCGCTCTTCCTCATCGATAGAGGTGGGGAAACAGTCCAGATACCGCGCCACGACGCCCAAGAAAGGATTGTACCACACATATTCCTTCACGATCATGACCTTCTTCGGCGTCAACGAGAGACAGATGATGATATCGATGAACGACTGATGATTGCAGATGATGACTGATTGGTCACTGGTCATTCGCTTCAGGTCGATGGTCGTCAGCCGCAAACCGCCTATCATACGGACATAGTGCGCCGCTATGCGTTGGGCATAGACATGATAACGGGCCTTGGAAGCTGCGTTGCGGCCATGAATGAGGAAATAGATCCAAGTGAAGGGATTGACGATGAACAGCATCGTCGTGCCGAAATAGAAGAAACTGAGCACCGTTCGCCAGTACATATGCCAATAGCCGAAAAGAACGGCACCGATGCAGAGGAAACAGTTGAGGATGGAGATCCGTGTGAAGTCGCGAGCCGGCACAAAATGGCTGACGCGCTCTTCCTTAGGCGGGTAATAAACGCGCACAGGCACAGGCACCAACGGCACATTATGCCAAGCGGCAAAGACGAGCAGTTCGAGTTCTGCTTCATACCGGCGCGTGAGGATATTGAGCCCATGCAGACGATGCAACGGATAGAGCCTGAAACCGGTTTGCGTATCCGGCAGATTAATGGTCGTCTGCAACCGGAACCAGAAGTTGGAGAAGCGGTTGGCGAACTTGCTCTTGCCGGACATGTTCTCGTCCGTGAAAGGACGGCTGCCTACGAGAAGGGCATCCGGGTGCACATCATGAGCACGCAGAAGAACAGGTATGTCTTCAGGGAAATGTTGTCCGTCGGCATCGATGGTCACGGCGTAGTCAAAACCCATCTCGAGTGCCTTGCGGAAACCCGATACGAGTGCCGCTCCTTTGCCTTTGTTGCGGGCATGGCTGACGATAGTGACAGGGAAAGGCAGTCTGCCCAAGAGACTCAGCGTGTTGTCCGTAGAGCCATCGACCACCACGATGATATCACGCAACTGCTGGTGTACACGCGTGACCACATCGACGATGGTACCGGCATTGTTGAAGGTCGGTATCAACGCACAGATGGCGTGGCGGGAATATGTACTATCGGACTTGGACATTGCTAAATTCAATCAGGGTGATATCTCCGTTTTTCTCAATCATCTCGACGCGTTGAGCCACTCCGTTGCGTTCGTCCATCACGATGTTGACCGACCTGAAGAGCCGCTTGCTCTCGCGTTGCATCTTGGCGTCATCCTGTGCCTCACCGGAAACGGAAGCCATGATCATCCGAAGCAGTTTCTGCACTTGCGGATTGACATTCGTCTCCTGTCCGTTCATTTCCCAAACGAGCACTTGCGGCTTGTCGTAAGCCCAACGCAAGTAGTCCGGCGAACGATAGGACATATGTCCCGTCGAGACCTGCGGTTCCAGCATCAGCGCCGAAGTCTTGGTCTGCACAAAATCCGCTTCGAGACTCAATATGACAGATAGTATCAATGCTAACATAATTTTCAATTGTCCATTTTCCATTGTCAATTTACCACCAGGTAACACCCTGCCATGATGAAGAGGATGCCTACCCATTGCGTCCAGGCTATGTGCTCATGGAAGACGAACATCGCGGCGAGCATGCCGAAGACATACGCCAAGCTGCTGAGCGGATACGCCTGCGAGAACGACCAGTGCTTGAGGATGTACATCCACAGGACACCCGCTGCCGTGAACGATACGCCGCAGGCCAGCCACCACCAGTTGGTCAGTTGGCTGAACACGAACGACCATGTCCGCGAGACGGGCCCCATGGCTTGCAGCGCCAGTTTCAAGAACAATTGTCCTCCGCAGAGGAAAATACTCTGTATGATGGCCAAAAGAATCAGTTTCATCTTACTCGTTTATTCTATACATACGCGCCGTGGCAATGTCTTGCGTACTGTCACCAATCAGCGACAGCACCTTATCCCAGGCGTCCACTTGCTCGTCAAACTCCAGTACCAATGCCGAACGAATGAGTCCGAGACTCATCTGCGTCTGCACATCCTTCAACGCACATTCAAGCGACTGCTTGCCCTGCGAATAAGTGGCGTTATAACCGTGATTACCCGTCAGAATAGCAATGAGCGAAGCAATGGTGTTATGCGTCGATTGGATGAACGGCGTCGGTTTGAGTTGCTGTTCATCGGACGCCAGCATATCCTGCAAAAACCGCATCGACTGCAGCATGCAACCCCATTGGGTAGCACAGATAATTGCATCCGGATGCGTCACGCCGGTAGAGACCATCAGTTGCCGAACGGCAGCTACCAAACGCCGTGTCTGCGGAGTCATGCGACGAGCCTCAGCGGCATTGACCATTTGTTCATTTACGATTTGGTCATTTAGGCGAGGCTCCGGCAACGGTGCCAACGGTGACTCGCTCAGGTCGATGCCATGCGCCGAGAGCACCAGTGACGACTCATTGCCACCAAAACCGAACGCATTGCAAAGGACATGTGTCAAGGTACGCTTTTGCGTATGGGTGACAGGCGTGATGAGACCTTCTGCCGAATGATGCCAATGGAGGTTAGCCGGCACAAATGCATGCTGCATAGCCAACACACAAATGGCAGCCTCGAGTCCTCCGGAAGCGGATGTCGTATGTCCCGTAAACGCTTTGGTACTGCTCACCGCCGGAAGTTTGTCGCCAAAGAGACGCAACAGAGCCGCCGATTCACTCAGGTCATTATTGGGCGTAGCCGTACCATGCGCATTGATATAGTCGATGTCCGCGGGTTGCAAGCCTGCCATCTCGAGCGCCTTGCTCATCGCCAGGTATGCACCCTCACCGCTCTCGGACGAAGCCGTCTGATGGAATGCATCGCAAGTGTTGGCATAGCCGCCTATGTACGCGAGGACAGGCGCACCGCGTTGGAGAGCCTCCTCTTCGGGTTCGAGCACCAGGAACCCTGCCCCTTCGCCTAAGTTCAAACCGTTGCGGTCGGCATCGAAAGGCCGGCAAGGCGCATGGTCCAGGATCATGAGCGTGTTGAAACCGTTCAAGTGGAACTTACTCAGACTCTCCGCACCGCCCACCAATGCCGCTTTGGCCTGGCCTGTACGCAAGAGATTAGCGCCAAGCATGATGGCATTCAGCGCTGACGAACAAGCCGTGGAGGGAGTGGCGGTAAAGGTGAAAGGTGAAAGGTGAAAGGTGA
>JAFSKL010000043.1 GCA_017448985.1 Paludibacteraceae bacterium | reverse complement strand
AACTGGACCTGTTCTTCTTCCCTCTCTTGAGGAGAGGGTCAGGGAGAGGTTGCCGATGAAGTCGCTTATCAGGAACGCCGCACAACGCCTTTTCTGCACATTCGTCAGAAACTCTAACGCCGCATTGATGTTTGTGCCCGTATGTTCCGGTTCGAAGCTCAGCAGCTCGCGGATGATATGCAGCACATGGCTCTTGCCTTTCTTGGGAGGAATAAATTTCTCCACTTGGTCGGAGAAGAAGATCACGCCTACCTTGTCGTTGTTCTCTATCGTTGAGAAAGCGAGTGTTGCGGCTACTTCAGCCATCGTGTCGCGTTTCATCTGACTCTGTGTACCAAAGTTCCGACTCCCGCTCACATCGACGAGTAACATCACCGTCAACTCGCGTTCCTCTTCGTAGATCTTGATGTACGGCCGGTTCATCCGCGCTGTCACGTTCCAGTCGATCGACCGTACATCGTCACCGGGCTGGTACTCGCGCACCTCGCTGAACGCCATACCACGACCCTTGAACTGGCTGTGGTACTCGCCTGCGAAGATATTCCGACTCAACCCGTGCGTCTTGATCTCTATCTTCCGAACCTTTTGTAATAACTCTTCTGAAGTCATAGTAATCTAGTTTACTAGTGGACTAGTTGACTAGTGGACTATTTAGGGCACTTGTACCGCGTTCAATACCTCGGTGATAATATCCTCGGTCGTAATATTGTTGGCCTCTGCCTCATAGGTCAGACCGATACGGTGACGGAGCACGTCGTAGCAAACCGCGCGCACATCCTCGGGCGTCACGTAGCCTCTCCTATGAATAAACGCGTACGCACGAGCGGCTTTCGCCAAATTGATGCTCGCACGGGGACTACCGCCGAACGCAATCATCTGCTTCAGGTCTTTCAGACCGTACTCTTCCGGCTGACGCGTCGCAAACACGATGTCCACAATGTACTTCTCGATCTTCTCGTCCAAATACACCTCGTTCACTATCTGACGAGCCTTGATGATATCCGCCGTCGAGAGTATCGGCAGCACTTGTTTCTTCTCGCTCGCTATGTTCTGACGGATGATGGCTTGCTCCTCATCTTTCTTCGGATAGCCGATCACCACTTTCAGCATGAAACGGTCGGTCTGCGCCTCTGGAAGAGGGTAGGTACCTTCTTGCTCAATCGGGTTTTGCGTCGCCAGTACTAGGAACGGATCGTCCAGCTTGAAGGTCGCCTCACCGATCGTCACTTGACGCTCTTGCATCGCCTCTAACAACGCACTCTGTACTTTCGCCGGAGCACGGTTGATCTCATCCGCCAACACAAAATTAGCGAAGATCGGACCGCGTTTGATCTTGAATTCTTCGCTTTTCTGGCTGTAAATCTGTGTACCGATCACGTCGGCCGGTAACAGATCCGGAGTGAACTGAATTCGGCTGAACTGCGCCTTGATCAGGTCGCTCAATGTCTTGATGGCCAGGGTCTTCGCCAAGCCCGGAACGCCTTCCAACAGAATGTGTCCGTCACTCAACAAACCGATTAACAAACTCTCTACCAAGTGCTTTTGTCCTACAATCACTTGATTCATGCCCAAAGTAAGGGCATCTACAAACGAACTCTCACGCTCCACGCGTTCTTGCAGTTCGCGAATATCAATTGGGTTTTGCATAATGTATATTGATTTTTGTTTTACGTCTTTCTTTTTGAACCCTTTTGGGACATTTTTGACCAATAGAATCTACCGCAAATTCCGTGCCAAACTATGTTTCTGTGCCCGTTTTTCTTCAATTTCCTCTAAAATAACACATAAAATCCATGCAAAATTTGCATATTCCAAATCTTTTTCGTACCTTTGCAGCGAAAATTGAAAATCTTATGCGTACAGCTACTATTACAAAGCATCGTTACATCCCCAATGGAGGCGTAGCGCCCGCCTATCCAACTATCAGTTTGGCGGAATTGGAGCGGACCAGTATTTCTGTTGATGAGTCCGAAGCAAGAATAAGCGAACTCATCCATGATTTTTACCATCCGCAAGTATGATAGTGCGTATCGATAATAATGTCCATGTCCAGATAGCGGAATTTTATGCCATCTCTTTGGCCTTGCATCCCGCCTTGGACGAGGCTGTTGTTGAGCGCAAGAAAGCCCGTTTGTATGCAGCTATTCGGGAGTTGGAGTTTTATGCTACTATTTACCCTTTAGCTCGGTACAAACAGTCCTGGATAGATGCCGGGTATCATGAATTTATCGCGGAGGATTTTCATTTCGCGTACAAGATTTATACGATAGAAGAAACAGGAGAACAGGTCGCCTATGTGGTCGATGCTTGCCATAGTTTGCTCTATCATAATTAACTCTTGCTGGTTTCGTAGTATTTAATAAAAAATTATTAAACCCCTCAACATCCTGGTATTATATACATAGTATATAATACTAACGAAAACGAATGCAAAATTTAGTGCGTGATAAGTGCGAGATAAGTGCGTCGTAAGTGCGCGGTAAGTACGAGATAATAGGGGTTGTCAGGTACGCGTCAGGTACGCGGCAAGTACCCGGCCTTCATCCGCGCCGTTCTACGCAAGGAACTCAAATAGATCCGCCAATTTTGGCGGATTTGTTTTTATTCACAAACCCACCTTTTGCAAACTCCATTTAGCAACACTCTAAAGAGTGTGACTTAATAATCGTACACTTTTTCGTAAATTATGCTATTGTGTACTTGACAAAAAAGCAGTAATTTTGCAGCCGATAAAAAATGGGCTTTTTTTAGAGCCAAAAACGATAAAATTGTTAAGAAAATCTTAATAATCGAACATAAACAAAACAAATTAAGTATATGAAGCAGTTTTTACAACATGTAGCAGTCGGTGTGGCGGCAATGGTGATCGCCTTGACTGTGAATGCGCAGCAATTGACCAATGCCAATTTTGAGGACTGGTCAGGCGCTGCTTTCGACGGCAATCCACAGCCGAAAGGGTGGAACGCTTCCCATGTGGAGCAGGTGGGCCTGAAGTTCAACTTTGCCCACAAGGAGACCGGCCATAACGGCGGGTATTGTATGATGGTACAGGACCAGGACGTAGGTGCGATGGGTATCACCGAGACCAGTCCGGGATATTTCTCGCTGGGTCAGCCATGGGCTTACCTGCCGTCCATCACCGCCATCAACCAGGCCACAGCCGGAACCTACGGCGGTATAGACTTCAAGTATCGTCCCGACTCGATGTCCGTGTGGATCAAGCGTACGGGCTCCAACTGGGAGAAGGAGGACTTCTATTTGCTGTACTATGCGTGGACAGGCCAGGCCAAGGGTGAGAAGTACAAAGCCAAGAACGGTAGCTGTACCCAGTACGCGCTTAATGACGAGGAGTCAGATGTCCGCCAGGCCTTGAACGGCAACGAGTGCGGTACCGCGCAGAAAGTGACGCAAGTGTCCGAAGGTATGTGGCGCGAGCGTGCTACTTATGCCAACTGGGTGAACATCAAAGTGCCGATCCTCTATTTCAACAACACGGCTCCGACGCGTATGAACATCATTTTCTCCGCGTCCAACTACCCGAACTTCCGCGCCAACAGCGGCCTGTACACGGGCAACTCGCTGTATGTGGATGATGTGGAGCTCATCTATTCGTCCAAGATCCAGAAACTGATCGTGGATGAGATCGAATGGCGCGGTTTTGACCCGAACTCGGAGGAGGTACAGGTCTATGCGCTGGGTCAGAACGCTACCGCCGTGCCGGACATCGTGGCAATGCGTGGCGCAGGCTCGATCACCAATGCGCACGGAACGACCGTCTCTTTCCCCGGACGCCAGCTTCAGGGCAGTGAGATCAGCATTGAGAAGGGAGACCTGAACAACAAACCGACCGTCATCACGGTCAAATCGGAAGACGGCAAGAGCCAGACGGTGTATAAGATCCAGTTCCAGAAAGCGGCTTCGTCGAACGCCAAGCTCGCGGCCATCAACTATAAATATACCAACAAAGACGGCGAGGAGATCGAAGAGCCCGTTCCGGGCTTCACGCCTTCGGCGTATGACTACAAAGTGGGTCTGCCTTACGGTACGACCAAGGCACCGGTTATCAGCGTCGTGACGCAGGAAGACGGCCAGAAAGTGGAGCTGACGCAAGCGCAATCGGTAACGGGCGCCGCCAAGGCGGTAGTCACCGCAGCCAACAACACGACCAAAGCGACCTACAACATCGCTTTCAGCGTGGCCGCCTTGGACGACAACACCCTGAAGGACATCAAGGTCAACGGCAAGTCCATTCTGGGCTTCTCGCCGGTTCAGACCATCTACAAAGTGTCGCTGCCTGTGGGTACGAACAAGATGACGGTCGAGGCTGTGTCGGCGTACCAAGCCGGTGAGCAGACCATCACCTATTCACCTTCGCAGACACTCGAAGGCGCTGCCATCGACGGCGCTACCGTACAGATCAGCGTCACCACTCCGGGCAATCCCGTAGCAAAGGTATATAAGCTCAACTTCAAATGTGAGGCATCGTCCTATTCGTATCTCTCCGACCTGCGTGTGGAAGGCGACCAGATACAGAGTGTCAACCCGTCCAAGACCGACGATCCGACGGTGCTCGACTTCGTGCCGGAGTACCTGACCTACTATGTCAACTTGAAGATGGGTACCACGTCGCTGCCGAAGATCACGGCCGTCAAGGGTGACGAGTACCAGAAAGAGCCGGAGATCTCTTCGCTGGGCGAGGGCGTGGTGGATGGTACCGTGCGTATCACCGTTACCGCCGGAAACGGCGACCAGACGGTCTATAAGCTCATTTTTGCAACCGAGAAATCCGAGATCTCGACGCTCAAAGGCATCAATATCGGCGGTAAGGCGCTCGACGGTTTCAAACCCGATGTGACGACCTACAGCTACACGCTGCCCGTCGGTACGACCACGCTTCCGACGATCGAACCGGTGCCAGGCGACGAGTTCCAGACGATCACCGTGACCGAAGGCGGCATCAACGGCAAGACGCGTATCTCCGTCACTGCCCAGAACGGTAGCACGACCATCTATCAGATCTCATTCTCCGTGGCCACCTATAGCGATAACACGCTCAAGAGCCTCAAAGTGGAGGGCTACGACATCGGTTTCCAGCCGACCAAGGAGGAGTACTATGTCAACTTGCCGCAAGGAACGACCGAGAGCTCGCTGCCCAAAGTGACCTTCGAGTTGCAAGACCCGAAGTTCCAGAAGGCCAGCGATCCCAAGTGGACCAGCTCTAACGGCGAGTACACATACCGCGTCACCGTTCGTCCGCTTAACGGCGAGAGCCGTACTTATACCATCCATTTCACGGTAGCCAAGGCCAACAACACCGCCCTTGCGATGATCTACATCGACGGCAAGGAACTGGATGGCTTCAACCCCGACAAGCTCAACTACGAATATGCGCTGCCGAAAGGCGTGAGCACGATTCCGACCGTGACCTTCAAGAAAGGTGACGACAGCCAGCGCGTGCTCAATGTGCTTGATAAGAAAGTGCAGCGTATCACAGTCACCGCCGAGAGCGGCGACAAACGTGAATACACCGTCACGTTCATCATCACCGCTTCCGACAACTCGCAGCTTGAGATGATCTACCTCGACGGTACCAAACTGCAGGGCTTCAAGAAGGATGTGCTTGAGTATGAAGTGGAACTGGCCGTGGAGAAATGTCCGGCCATCACCGTGGACAAGGCTCCGGGTCAGCAAGTGACCATCACCGCGCCTTACGGCTACGGCGAAGCGCGCATTGTGGTCAAGCCCGAGGCAGGTACTTCCAACACCTATATCATCAAGTTCGTACCCACCGTGGCTACCAGCGCTCAGTTGAAAGCGATCCTCGTCAACGGCGTGGTTCTGCCGGATTTCAAACCGTCGAGGACCGACTATACCGCCGAGTACGAGCGTACATGGCCCACTATCGGCTATGTCAAGGACTACGACGAGCAACACGTCGACTCGCTCTGGCAGGGCAATGTGGCATGGCTCTATGTCCGTGACTCGCTCAACAACACCAACGGCTATAACATCACCTTCACTAAGAAACTGCAATCGAACAACAACCTCTCCGCCATCCTCATCGACGGCAAGCAGATGCAAGAACCTAAGTTCGACCCTGAAGTTACAAACTACAATATTGACCTTCCTGCTGGAAGTGCTTATCCGACAGTAGGCTACGAGAAAGGTGACGAGGCGCAGACTGTCTTCCTCGGTCAGGTGGCCGAAGGACAATGGCAGATCACCGTTACCGCCGAAAACGGTCAGCAGAGGACCTACAAGGTCAATATCTATGTCAAGCCTTATGCGGACGCTACCCTCAAGAGCTTGAGCGTGGAAGGATTCACCTTCGAGTTCGACCCGGAGAAAGCGCTCTATGAGTTTGACCTCGAGAAAGGCCTTGAACTGCCGCAGATTAGTTATGAGACGCGCGAAGGACAGGTAGTGCTTCACCACAACGCCGACAACTCGACGCTCATTCATGTGACGGCGCAGAGTGGGGCATCAATGACCTACACACTCCGGTATAACCGCATCGCCAGCGGCAACGCGGCCTTGGCGGACATACTCATCGACGGTGTCCACTACGAGGAGTTTGCACCGGACAAATTTACCTATATGTACCCGCTACCGGTAGGTACGAAGGTCATTCCGGATGTGTTCCCGGTAGGCGCGCTCTCCAATCAGACCATCACGACCGAGCTCTGCCGTCCTAACGGCAAGGTCAAGATCTCGGTCAAAGCCGAAGGCGGCGCATCGAGCATCTATACAATCGCTTTCCCCGTTAACGAGGCCACGAGCACACAGCTCAAGAAACTCATCCTCCACGACGAGGTGAACCACAAAGATACCATCCTCGATGTCAAGATAGCCGAGCACTCGATCGATGTGCCCTACGGTACCGCCGAGCCGTTTACCGTGGAGTACGAGAAAGACGAGGAGGCACAGCTCATCGAGTTCGTCTCTGCGCCGATCAACGGAACGACGAAGATCATCGTGACCAACAGTCTCGGTGCCAGCCGTACTTACTCCATTCATTACAATGTGGGTGAGCCCGTCGGCGACAATATCCTCAAGAAGATTCATTATTCCTATGTCGATGCCGGTGGCAACACTCAGACGGGAGTGCTCGAAAACCCGAAGAAAGGCGACAACACAGTGGGGCTGCCTTTCGGCGCACAGTTCTTCAAAGTGACCGATGTCGAGAAGAGCTACCCGGGCCAGACAGTCATCCGTTTCGATGGCTCGATCCGTCGTAGCGCCAAACTGATCGTCATCGCGAACCGCCTGGGCGACGAGGAGGTAACCTACACCGTGACGCCGACGATTCCCACTTTCGACACGACCGGCAAGCTGGAGTCCCTCAAGTTCCAAGGCGTCGAAGTACCCAATTGGCGTCCCGATGTCTATAACTACCTCATCAATGTGACCGAGGAACCGATAGTCGAGGACTTCGCCTATAGCGCTTTCGGCGGCAAGTCTGTCAAAGTATTAGGCGTGGCTGATGACGATGATGATGTTAAGATTGACCCGATAAAGAAGCAAATCCGCTTTAGAGTGGAAGACGGCGCCGAGTACTCTGTTTGCTGGTACTATCCCGTTTACGGCAATCCGTTCGACTTTTCCGGCGACTGGGTGAAAGCCAAGTACAACGGTTACAAGCCTAACGATAGTTGGACCATTCCTGGTGACTGTGCTAACGATTACGAGTGGGGTGCTCTGTTTGCTAAATTCAACTACAAAACAGGTAATGAAGTGTTGAGTAATGGTAATGGAGTGCTACTTCAGACCGTTCACGGTGCTTCACTCGCCAGCTCCATGCCGGGTATGATGACAACAGGGTCGATGAGTGTTACTTTGAAGGAAGCAGGCACTTCTTCGTCCTCTATCACCGAGACCGCTGCCAAAGGTATCGCGTTCCGCAACACGCCTGACTCGCTGGCACTTGTTCGTACTGAAATGGCTTCGGATGGTGTCACCGGCTGGAGCGTGCGTGTACGGATGAGCGACGGCTCGTCCTTGGCTACTGCGGCCAGCATAACGGGTAGTTATTCAGAGATCGGAAATAAATCCAAATATATCAGTGTGCCGGTTCCTTATCCTACCAATGCTGTAGAACGCTTCACGGCAACATTCAATAGCGCACATACAGAGAATACAGGTGACTTGGCGAAAGGTTTTATGGGAGTGCTATATACATCAGTATTGCGCTTGACCGATATCCACTTCGTATATAACTCCGACCTTACGAACTTGTTCGTCAACGGTACTGAATTGACCGATCCGGTGAACAACACCTATACTTACACGCTTCCTTCGGGAACCGAACTCTTTGCGCCGCCGACGCTTACTTTCACCAAGAAAGTACACGACCAGATGCAAGTCATCGAATGGCTCAACGACGGCGAATGGCTCAACGGCGAACTGACCGCCAAAGTGACCAACTACGGCGAGAATTCGCAAGATAAGACCGAGTACTTCGTCATCATCAAGCGTGAGGCCTTCACTTCGCTCAACTACACCATCGACTTCGGTGGCTATCCTACCGTAGCCGGCAAAGACGATACCACTTATATCAACATGCCGAGCGGTACCAAAGTGCTGCCGAGTATCACCATCACGCCGGAGAATGCACACCAGCGTTTCAGCCTTGACAAGAATGGCAATGTGGTCAAAGTGACTGTTAAAGCCGAGGATGACTCCGAGCTGACGCGCGTGTTCGTCTATCGTGAACTTAAGAGCAGCGATGCAACCCTGGCCAATATCTCCATCGAGCCGTCGTCCATCGTCCTTGAGCCGGCCTTCAACCCGAACACCACGGCTTATACCATCAAGGCCCCGACCATGCCGGAGATCTCTTATGTCCCCGGTACGATGGCCCAGACAGTGGATCTCAAGTACGACTATTTCGGTGCTACCATCACCGTCACCGCCGAGAACGGAGCGAAGAAGACCTACGCCATCACCCTCATCGAGTCCGAAGAGGCGACCACGGGGCAGATCGATAACTTCTTCATCGACAGCGAGGAAGTGACCGGCTTCGGTGGCGACAACTACGAGATCACCCGTGTCCGTCCGGACTACATCTCGTTCACGCGTCACGACCTGACTGACTCGATCGCCTTCGTTCAGTCGCCGACAGAGATGCGTTGGGAGGTCTTCGGAACGGCTAATCATGTGTACAAACTGACATACCCGACGGCTTCGGCGAACGCTAACCTCGGCAACATCCTGCTCAACGGCAAGGACTACGAGGAGTTCGATCCGAATATCGACTCGTACGATATCGTCTCCGATACCACCGTTTGGATGGAAGCTATCTCCGCCGAGCCCGGACAGAAACTGACGACTATCCCGTCTATCGCCGGTGATACCGTCACCTATGCCGTTGTCGTAACGGCCCAGAACGGAACCGACAAGAAGACCTACAGTCTGCGCGTGTCGCAGCCCAAGAGCGCCGGCGCCGAACTGGCAGGTATCTACCTCGACGGTGCGCTCATCGAAGGCTTCCGCGCCGACAGTCTCGACTATACCGTCGTACTGCCGTCT
>JAFSKL010000042.1 GCA_017448985.1 Paludibacteraceae bacterium | reverse complement strand
CTGGCGCTCAATCAGGAGTACAAGCAGCATCGCGCCGTGCAGTACTATGCGGACAAGCAGGCGCTCACACCGCGGCATTTTGCGGACATCATCAAACAGGAGTCCGGTTATACTCCGATGGAGTGGATCAATATGGTGACCGTCAATCAGGCGAAACATCTCCTTCGCCAGCCGAACATGCTTGTCAAGCAGGTGGCGGACGAATTAGGTTTCCCTGAGCAGTTCACTTTCCGCAAGTACTTCAAAACGAATACCGGTATCTCACCCACCGAGTATCAAAATAGTTCCACAAAGATATGAATTTCCAACTCTTTGGCAATACAAAAGCCCCGACATTACTGCTCATCCCTGGTTTGGGAGTGTCGTACGAGATTTTCTTTCCGCTTATTCATTTGGTGGAAGAGCGGTTTCGTGTCATTGCGGTGGAAGTGGACGGGTTCACGCTTGGCAAGCACACACGCTTCACATCTGTGGACGACCAGGCTGCGCAAGTGATTGCCTATGTGCAAGCGCATTTTGACGGACATCTCGATTGTGCTTATGGCTTGTCGCTCGGCGGTAAGATCCTCTCGCGTATACTGGAGCGCAATGAGATGGTAATCGACCACGCCATCCTTGATGCGGCCCCGTTGTTGCCCTTGCCCAATTGGCTCATAAACCCTTTGCGGCACTATCAGGCAATCAACGTCTGGACTTGCTACCATTGGACGGGATTTTGGAAAGCCGTCTTCCGTAGCCATTATTTCGATGTGCTACTTGATGAGTGTAAGAAAACATGGCCGTGGGGAGGCAGACAGGCTGTTTTGGACGGTTACAAGTCCGTTTATACCAATAGGTTAGAATCCATTCACGGCGAAGACATTCATTTCTGGTATGGTACGAAAGAAGCCTTTGTCGCTAAACCGCAAGTAGAACATCTCCTCTCCATATATCCGCAAGGGCACGTAGAAATCTTTCCGGGCATGGACCATGGACAACTCCTGGTTGACCATCCTGACGAAGTGGCAAAACGAATAATAGAATTAGTAAGAGCACACAAATAGACATGCCACGTTACGAGATACATAGTTGCGAGCAGATGATGGAACTCATCCAGCAGCTCGGATTCCTGCCACTTTTAGTGAGCGGCATATCCGGCTATTCGGCGGAGGAGATGGCGGATGAGGAATGCCGTTACGTCGTCTTTCCGGACGGCGGATGGGATTGGCCGTTATGGAAATGGAAAGGCATCATCATCAACGAGAGCGATTGCGTCTATGGCAAGTTCTTCAACGGCAAAGCGGGTTTTATCAGCCGCTCGTGGTGGCCGCATTTCTGCAACTGGCGTCGCAGCCTCTATCCCATGCCGGAGAATGGCAGTATAGAAGGTATCATTTTCCTGACGCTGTGCGAACAGGATAGTATCATCAATCGGGACTTGCGTGCGGCGTGCGGCTTCTCCGGCGCGAAGATGCGGAGTAAGTTCGACGGATATGTGACGCGTCTTCAGATGGCTACGCGTGTAGTGACGGAGGATTTTGTCTATCCGCGTGACAAGCATAATCGCGAATACGGCTGGGGATGGTCGTTACTCACCACTCCCGAACGCATATACGGCAAGGAGGCTTGCGCCATTGATTGTCCGCCGGAGGAATCGTACCGGCTGATGACCGAGCACTTGCACGCCATCATTCCGCACGCCTCCGACAAACAAATAAGCAAACTATTAAGATAATCTTGCATGGAAACCGGCAGAACAGATATTACCGCGCAACTCTTTGCCTTGCAAGACAAATCGTACGCAGACTTCCAAAGCAAGTTACTGCCGACTGTCAAACGCGAGACAGTAGTTGGTGTACGGACACCAGACTTGCGCAAAATGGCGAAGCAAATCTGCAAGACTCCTGCTGCGCAAGAGTTCATTCAAGCCTTGCCTCATCGCTATTTCGACGAGAATCAACTGCACGCGTTTATCCTATCGGAAGAAAAGGATTTCGACACGTGCATCGCCGAACTAGAGCGGTTCCTGCCGTATGTGGATAACTGGGCGACATGTGACCAACTATCGCCGCGTTGTTTCAATAAACACACACAAGAGCTGTTACCGCTCATTCGCAAGTGGATGAGGAGCAAACACACCTATACGAAACGCTTTGGAATATGCACGCTGATGCGTTACTTTTTGGACGAGGCTTTCCGACCGGAGTACTTGGAATGGGTCGCCTCCATTAAGAGCGACGAGTATTACATCCGCATGATGCAGGCGTGGTTCTTTGCCACAGCGCTTACAAAGCAATGGGGTGCTACGCTGCCCTATATTGAGCAACATCGTTTGGAGAAAGATACGCACAACAAAACCATCCAGAAAACCGTTGAGAGTTTCCGTATCGCGGACGAACAAAAAGCTTTGCTAAAAACCTTGCGAGTGAAATGAAAAAGGGAGCGCCAGAGGTCTCTTCTATGTTGCTCAACCAGGACTCTCGCTTGCATCATCCTCGTACATGTACCTAAACAGCGTTCAGGTAGTAAGTACTCGGATGCGCTGCGCTCTCCCCAAGGATTGAAAATCCTCGGGGGCCCCGAAGAAATGGGTTCTCGTCCTTGATATAAGCAAAAAAAGAAACGACTACCGAAAGGTAATCGTTCTTTTTTGTTGAATACGAGTTAGAATTATCGAACGAGTACGTACGGCAATATCAGTCCTTTGTACGCTTCATCGAGGACAACATAATCTACCTTGACGGGTTCGGATAGATGCGCTCAACGCGCGCCGCTCCGATTGTTCCCCTCACTCCGTTCGGGACACCCACACCCTTGTTTACACTCTCCTTTCTATCGTACAGATGACAAATAAGTGTATCGGACAAAAAAGACAGATAAGTCTGCCGCTAACGATGTCGATACACCTGCAATCGCGTGACAGAATAGTCAAAGACTAAATCGTCTCACGTGCGCCTGTGTATGTAAAATCATATAGGAAATACGGGTAAATGGTTAAAAAAAGTAATTTCCAAAGCCGATATTAGGGCCGTTCGCCTCCCTCTCACAGTATCCGAATAAAAGGACGGATGTTTTTTGCGCGGAAATGAGACCCAGTTGCAAATGTACATGAGAGATTAAGAGGGATTGCTGACGGGTAAGTGTACGGGAACACAGATGATTGGGTTATCGGGCGCGCGATTGGGAATGGAGTCTTCCGACGAAATATCCTGATGGTGAGATAGGATTCTGATTCTAGGAATTGAAAATCCTATACAGTGAACCTTCAGATGCTTGAGTCGATGAAGAGTAGATTGGATGATGACAATGGGACGTACGAGGAGGCGTAATAGGATTATGATTCTAGGAAATGAAAAAGGTAAATCTGTAAACATTGAGATGCTTCTGGAAGAGATAAGGTTAAGTGGGAGTCGGCGTACCATCACCGACGGGCTTCAGTAGGATTATGAATTTAGAAAATCGAGATGCTATACAGCGGGAGATGACAGGGAG
>JAFSKL010000041.1 GCA_017448985.1 Paludibacteraceae bacterium | reverse complement strand
TTTCACCTTTCATCTTTCATCTTTCCCCTTTGCACGCGCAGAACATGACCAGCTCCCCGTACTCCCGTTATGCGTACGGTGACCTGAACGAGAATGTGCCGACAGGTTTCAGGGCGATGGGTGGAGTAGGTATCGGCATGCGTAACAACCGCGCTATCGATCCGGCTCAACCGGCTTCGTACACGGCTTGCGACACGCTGACCTTCATGATGGATGTGGCGGCAAGCGCTTCGTGGAGCCATTACACGGATGCCGGCGGCGTGAAGAACAAAGCGAACGGAAACCTCGAATACCTGACGATCCAGTTCCCGCTCTGGCGCCGCTGGATAGCGATGTCGGTAGGCTTGCTGCCCTACAGTTCGGTGGGCTACGACATCACGCTGACCGATTCGATACCGGGTTACAGCCATACGAAGAACTACTACGGCGACGGAAACATAAGCGAGGTGTACGGCGGTCTGAGTTTCAATATCCTGCATTGGTTCGCGTTCGGCGCCAATGTCTATTACATGTGGGGCGACCTGAGCCGTATGCGGACCTTGTCGTTCGACGATGCCTCGACCAACAGTACGATTCAGGCGGAGATACTGAGCGTGAGCAATGTGCGTCTGCGCTACGGCGCTCAGCTGTTCCACACCTTCGGCAAGCATACAGTTAACCTCGGCGCTATCTTCGAGAACAGGATGAAGCTCAACAGCGAACTGCTACTGGTCGAGACCACTTCCGACGACTCGATACCGGTCTATAAAGACGGCTGGCAGCTGCCGATGGTATGGGGTGTGGGCGCCAGCTATAATTGGGCGAACAGGCTGACGATCGGTTTCGACTTCGAGCGTCAGTGCATGGCTTCGGCTTTGTACAACGGCGCGGAGGGACGCTACAGCGGCTTGCAGGACCGCAACCGTTATGCGTTCGGCGTGGAGTACCGCCATAACCAGATGGGACGCAAGTATGTGGAGCGTATGTTCTGGCGCCTGGGCGTGAACGTGCAGGACGAGTACCTGAGCTCGATCGGCGCCAAGCGTGTCTCGGCGAGCATCGGTATCGGTTTCCCGCTCTACACGGTGGGGACGGTGATCAATATGACCGTGGAGTATTCGCACCGCGGCGACAAGACCGGACTCGAGGACAATGCACTGCGATTCACACTCGGAGCTTCGATAGCCGAGAACTGGTTCTTCAAGCGGAGATTGTAGTTTGGCACGGAAGTTGTTGAATGGGAAATTGAAAATGGCAAATTGAAAATTTTTTAAAACATAACGATTATGAGATTCAAGAGTTTACTTGTGTTAGTGTTGGCAGCAGCCGTTTCCGTGATGGCTTGCGCTAAGCCCAAACAGAAGAAAGGCGCCGAAGAGGCTCCGGTAGTGGAAGAAGCGGTAGTGGAAGAAGCCGAACCCGTGATCACCGAGGAGTGTATCATGAATATCTCCCTCTTCCACGAGGCAGTGAAGAACAAGATGTACGCCGACGCGTATGGACCTTGGTGGGAGGTTTACTCGACCTGTCCGAATGCCAACAAGTCGATCTACACCGACGGTACGAAGATCGTAGAGGCACTCTGGCAAGCGGCGTCCGATCCCGCGGAGAAAGAGCGTTTGGCCAAGCTGGCGATCGAGATGCAGGACAAGCGTATCCGTTTCTTCGGTAATGACCCCAAGTACCCGAAGGACTATATCCTCGGCGAGAAGGGCTTGGCTTATCTGGATTTCTACGGCGAGGCCAAACTGCCGGAAGCGTGTGACTGTCTGCGCAAGTCGGTAGTAGGCTTCGGCTCCAAGAGCAAGGTGATGGTGCTCGTCAAGCTGGTCGATGTGTCGTACGCGCTCTACAAGCAGGACCCGAACGGCCGTGCCGAGCAGTTCATAGCCGACTATGAGCTGGCGAGCAACGCGCTCGGCGAACAGGCTGCCGATGCAGGCAACAAGAACGCCGAGATAGCCGGCAAGCAGAAGGACTATGTGGATAACATTTTCGCTATCTCCGGTGCCGCTGACTGCTCCAAGCTGGACGAGATATACGGTGCTGCCGTGCAGGCTAACCTGACCAACCTCGACATGCTGCAGAAGATAGCCAAACTTTACAAGCGTGTACGTTGCACCGAGAGCGATGTCTATTTCGCTGCTTGCGAGGCAGCGCACAAGCTGCAACCGACGCAGGAGTCCGCAGCAGGATGTGCTTCCATGGCCGCCAAGAAGGGTGACTACGAGCAGGCGATCGAGTACTACAATCAGGCTATCACCATGGCGATGAAAGAGGACGAGCTGGAGGATGTGGCTGACTACCAGTACAATGTGGCGTTCTACTACTTCAACAACCTGAAGAAGTACGCGGAGGCCCGCAAGTACGCGTTGGGTTCGATAGCTACGCTGCAAGGCATGAACATGAACAAAGGCCAGGGCCGCTGCTACATCATCATCGGTATGTGCTACGCCGCTACGCGCCTCTACGGCAACGATGCCAAGGGACAGATCCTGAACAAGACCGTTTATTGGGCAGCCGTGGACAAGTTCATCAAGGCCAAACAAGTGGATCCGTCGGTAGAGGCACAGGCTTCGGAGTTCATCTCCACCTACAGCCGTTACTTCCCGACCAAAGAGGAGCGTTTCGACTTACCGGGTGAATTCTCGGGCTCGACCTACTATGTAGGAGGCTGGATTGGTGAGACGACCAACATCCGCTAAATATCGATTCATAGCGAGCATCCTTGTGTTGTTCGCTATGATTTTTGTTGCGTGTCATCACGCTTCGGTCGAGCAGAGTGGGGAGACGCAGCCCCGCAACCTGACGCCTGTCATGGTCACGGACAGTGTCACCACGCTCATCTCCGATTCAGGCGTGACGCGTTATCGTATCGAGACACCGCTCTGGCTCACTTACGACCGTACCGAACCGCCGTTCCAGGAGTTTCCCAAGGGCATCTACCTCGAGCAGTTCGACGAGGACCTGAAAGTGCGGGCACAGCTCAAAGCCGACTATGCTTACTACAACGAGAACATGCAGATATGGATCCTCAAAGGTCATGTCCATGCCATGAACCGCCAAGGCGAGCAGTTCGATACGCCGAACCTGAACTGGAACCAAAAGACGCACCGCGTCTATTCGGATTCGGTCATTCACATCACGCGCGAGAAGACCACGATACACGGCATCGGTTTCGACTCGAACGAGGAGATGACCAAATACACGATCCTCCATCCGACAGGTATATTCCCGATCGACGAGGAGTAAATGTAAAAATGCGAAAATGAGTGAATTATTAAATGATAAAACCGCCCTGATCACGGGTGCAGCCCGTGGCATAGGCAAACAGATAGCGCTGCTTTTTGCGCGCGAGGGCGCTAACATAGCGTTCACGGATCTGGAGGACAACGAGCTGTCGCAAGCTACGCTCAGCGAGATAGCGGCGTTAGGCGTACAGGTGCGTTTCTATGCGTCCGATGCTTCCGATTTTGATGCCGCGCACCAGGTGGTAGAAGCCGTAGTTCGCGATTTCGGACACCTGGACATACTCGTCAACAACGCCGGTATCACACGCGATACACTGCTGCTCCGTATGACCGAACAGCAATGGGACCAGGTCATTCAGATCAACCTCAAGTCTGCGTTCAACTTCACCCACGCTGCCGCTCCGGTACTGATGCGCCAGCGTAGCGGTTCGATCATCAGTCTCAGTTCGGTCGTGGGCATCAACGGCAACGCCGGACAAGCCAACTACGCCGCGTCCAAAGCCGGTATCATTGCCCTGACCAAGTCCGTAGCCAAGGAGTTTGGTGGCCGCAATGTGCGCTGCAATGCGATAGCGCCGGGCTTTATCCTGACAGATATGACCAAGGCGCTGCCAGAGGAAACACTCAAGCAGTTCGTCACGATGATCCCGATGCGCCGCGGAGGCGAACCCGAAGAGGTAGCAAAAGTCGCCCTCTTCTTAGCGAGTGACCTTTCCTCCTACGTCTCCGGACAAGTCATCCAAGTCAACGGAGCGATGGCATAAATAAATCCCGCAACTCAATGCGGGATTTATTTCACTCTTTCACTCTTTCACTCTTTCACTCTTTATTTCTCAATTATTTCGTATCCCCACGGCTCCAAGTCGAAGAACTCACCGGTGTCGAGAATGACGCTTTGCGGCTGGTCGGACATGTTCATCACGGCGATCACGGTGTTGGTGTGCCAGCGTCCCTCTTTGCTGCGCCGGCAAGCGAAGATAGCGTCGTTGTCGCAGGCAATGCGTTCCAGCGGAGCACCCACTTCGGGTGAGAACAGCGCTTTGTTGCGGGCCCGCAGCGCGTTCAGGTCTTTGTACAGACCGGCTTGTGCGAATGCCTCGTCGTGGTCGATCACATCCTTCTCGAAGAATTCCAAACGGTGATGGTTACCGCTTAGCTGACCCGTGTAGATCAGCGGCATGCCCGGCACGATATAGCAGAAAGCGGCAAACAGATTCACTGCATCGCCCATACGCTCGAACTCGGTGCCGCTCCAACTGTTCTCGTCGTGGTTGGAGATGAAGTTCATACGGATCGCCTCCGGACGGATGGTCGAGTCAGCTTTTGCGAAATAGTCCCACAGGTCCTGCACCGTGTTCTTGCCTTGCGCTACGCCGTTCATCAGCTTATGCAGCGTCCAGCCGTAGTACATGTCGAAGGCCGTTTCGGTGAGCTCATCCGCTTTATCCTCATCCTCGGCGAGGGTGAACATGTCCGGATGCGTCTGACGCAGGTCGGCCATTGCCCAGTTCCAGAAATCGGTCGGCACTTCGCCTGCTACGTCGCAGCGGAAGCCGTCGATACCGATCGAGTCCATCCACCAGTGCATCGCTTTGAGCATCGCGTTACGCATGTCTTGGTTGTTGTAGTCCAGTTTGGAGATGTCTGTCCAGTCGTACTGTACCATCAGGTTGCCAAGGCTGTCGCGATAGTGCCAGCCTTCGTTCTTCGTCCATTCGCTATCCGGCGCCGTATGGTTCGCAACCCAGTCGAGGATGACCTTGAAACCGAGTTTGTGCGCTGCCTTGAGGAAATGCTCAAAGTCCGCACGCGTGCCGAACTCCGGATTGATGGCGCAATAGTCGATGATGGAGTAGTAACTGCCGAGCGTGCCTTTGCGCGTGATCTTGCCGATAGGCTGGCAAGGCATCACCCAGATGATGTCGATGCCGTTCTCGCGTAACTGAGGCAACAGCGCCTCTGCAGCGGCAAAAGTACCTTCCTCCGTCAGCTGGCGGGTGTTCAACTCATAGATAGTGGCGTCATACGCAAACTTGGGATGACGCAGTTCCGGCTGTGCGCAACTAACCAGTGCCACCGCCGCCAATGCAAAAAAGATTTTTTTCATAAGTATCAATTCTTAATTTTCCATTTTCCATTTTCAATTTTCAATTTCGTAAGATAAATTCTTTCGATTTATCTTTACGGTCACGCTCTGTCCGAGATAGACGCGCTTGTAGATGATCTCGTCCGGCGTGCTCTCCACGGGTATCAGGTCTCCGTAGAGCAGCGGCATCGAGTTGCGGCGCATGTGGACCAGTTCGGCCACCTGGTTACGCATCGTTTTCTCGTCCTCGTTCAGCGTCTCGAACCGCATCATATGCCTGTTGTCGGGGTCGTTACCGCCTACCTCGCCGTACTCGTCGCCCTGGTAGATACACGGCACACCGGGCAGCGTCATGTTCAGCACCTCGAGCAGCAGCGAACGCTTATACGCCTGCTCTGCATCGCCGATGCCTATGTCCTGCGTCCAGCCTTCTTCCTTGCCGTAAGCACGGATGTCGATGGCTCCGCCTGCTATCGAGGCAAAGCGTATCTGGTCGTGATTGCCCGTTATGTTACCCATCGTGTGATGTGCGCCGTAGGTGGCGAGCGAGGTCAGTTCGTTCTGCAGCACCTCGTCCAGACCCTTGTAGCCGCACAAGGCCTCACGCGCCGTGAAATAGACATTGAAGTCGAACTGTGCGTTCAGCATACCTGTCTTCACATAACTGCCAATCAGTTCGGGACTGCCGTAGGTCTCGCCGATCATCCATATCGGACGACCGGGCCAACGAACGGCTATCTTCTGACCTAACATGCGCCAATATCCTTCAGGTATATGCTTGCAGGCGTCATGCCGGTAGCCGTCTAAGTCGTATTCCGCCAGCCAGTAGAGGGCGCTGTCCGTCATCGGTTCGCACACTTCCGGACGCTCCAGGTCCAGAGTGGGTATATGCTTGTCGAACCAGGTGGTCAGTCGGGCCTCGTCCCAGAGCTCGAAGTTGCGTCTTCCGTCAGGTAGGATAGAGTCCGTATGCCAGTCGGGGTGCTCCTGCAGCGTAGGCGAGTTGATGTGCATGTGGTTGGCCACATAGTCCAGCACCACATTCATCTCGTGCGCGTGCGCGATTCTTAATAAGGTGTGCAGCTCTTCAGGCGTGCCGAAACGGCTGTCCAACTGCGTCGCAAAAATAGGCCAGTAGCCGTGATAACCGCTGAACTTGGTATAGGTCTTCGTGGCATCGTATTTGTTGCCGTTCTTGAACGGATAGCATCCCCACGCGTCCCACGGGTTTTGTGTGATAGGACTGATCCACAGCGTGTTCACGCCCAGCTTGTCGAAATAGCCCTCCTCTATCTTCTTCGTGATACCGGCCAGGTCACCGCCTTGGTAATCGACTATATCCAGCACCTCGTCGCTGTTCATCTTCCAGTCATTGGCCTTGTTGCCGTTCTCGAAGCGGTCGATGAGCACCGAGTAGAGCACTTGCGCCTGCTGGTCATGACGATTCAGCTGTGCGGCGTCGGTCACTATCTCGCCGTTCTCCAGCGGCAGCAGCAGGTCGTTGAACAGGTAGGTGTCGTCCTCCGCAAAGATACGCAAGTAACTGCGGCCTTCCATTTTCCATTTTCCATTTTCCTTTTTCCATTTGGACAAGTCCAGGCTCCATGTCCCGTCTTCCTCTTCCTGCCATAGGCTGTGGTCGATCAGGCTGTTTTGTATGTATGCCTCAAAACTGGGGTTGGCCACGCTGTCGCTGAAGCCGACACGCAACTTGCCGTCTGCGTATCCGAGCGACACCAGGGACTGACGTACCGGTTTGTTCGGCAACACGACTACGGCAAAACTGCCACGCCGGTCATAAAAACTGATCGCATGAATGGAGCGGTCGCGATTCACGATATCCATCTCTTCTACTTGCGGAGCGGTACCGGTCATATTCAGACAGTCCAGCGACTCGTCCGTCGTCCACTGCAAACCCTTCCAAAGACTCGGGTCACCGTACAGCAGCGGGATATAGTCCGTCAGCACAACATGAGCGGTGTCGCCGCTCATACGAACCGGCATGATAGGATTGGACGAACCGATGCGCTCGGCTACACTCAATTGGCGCTCACAACCCGCCAAACATACGAATAAAGAAACTAAAATCAGAACTTTTCTCATGGTCTTAACGTTTTTGCGCTGCAAATTTACTGCTTTTTTTTGAATTGTGCAAATATTTTTGCTTTTTTCTTGCATATATGAAAAAAAAGCAGTAAATTTGCACCCGAATACAAATACAACATGAAACACACATCTCTTATCTGGCTGTTTGCAGCCGCGGTTTTATGCAGTTGTACCTCTTCGAAGCAGGCTCCTCCGCTGAGCGATGACGCCTTGTTGGATACCGTTGAATGCTATACTTCCCGCTATTTTACGGATTTTATCAATCCCTCGAACGGTTTGGCTCGTGAGCGCAATAACATGGAGGTCCATGGAGATGTGGTCACTACCGGCGGTACGGGGTTCGGTCTGATGGCCATTATAGTTGCAGCCGAGCGGAACTATATCCCACGTGAGCAGGCGGTAGCGCAACTGGATAACATCACTCGTTTTCTGGATAGGGTAGAGCGTTTTCACGGAGCTTGGGCGCATTGGTATGCCTCGGAGACGGAGCAGGTCTATCCGTTCAGTCCGTTTGACGATGGCGGGGACCTGGTGGAAACGGCTTTTCTCGTGCAGGGTCTGTTGACCGTTCGCCAATGGTTGCAGGATAGTCCTGTGGAGTCCGAACGGGCTGTGGCTGCCTTGGCGGACAAGCTCTGGCGCGAGGTGGAGTGGGACTGGTACACACGCGGAACCGACTCGCTCTACTGGCACTGGTCGAAGAACTTCGGATGGAAGATGAACCACCGTATCAAGGGCTATGACGAGTGCATGATCACCTATGTGTTGGCGGCATCGTCCCCCACGCATCCGATCAGCAGGAGCGTGTACGAAGGTTGCTACAAGAACTCACCCTACTACCATAACGGCAAGGCCTATTTCGGTATCCCGCTCAGTCTGGGCATGGAGTACGGAGGGCCGTTGTTCTTCACCCATTATTCATGGCTGGGTCTCGATCCTCACGGACTGACTGACGGTGAGGTCAACTATTTCGAGCGCAACCGCGCGCATGCGCTTATTCATTATCAATATGCGTTGGCCAACCCGAATCAATATAGCGGCTACGGTCCTGATTTATGGGGTTTCACCTCGTCGGACGACCCGATAGTGGGTTATTGCAGTCACCATCCGGGCACTCCGGACGAGAACGGCACCGTTTCGCCGACGGCTGCAGTCTCGTCGATCGTCTATACGCCGGAAGAGAGCATGGCCGTGATTCGTCATCTGTACGAGGACTTAGGCGAGCGCATGTTCGGCGAATACGGTTTCTACGATGCCTACAATCCCTCGCTGCCGGAGGAGCGTCAGGTCGTGCCGCATTATCTGGCGATCGACCAGGGTCCGATAGTGGTGATGATTGAGAACTACCGTTCAGGGCTGCTGTGGAAACTGTTCACTTCGGCACCGGAACTGCAGGATGGCTTGAGCCGGTTGGGGCTTTTCTACGAATAACAACAAACAATTCTATATATCATGAGAAAACTATTATCCATTCTTTTCGCTTTTGTGACAGTCAGCGTGATGGCTCAGTCGGGCGTGAGCGGTACGGTTTTGGATGATCAGGGCGAGCCGTTGATCGGCGTGTCGATCTTGATTGAAGGGACCACAACGGGTACCGTGACCGATTTCGAGGGTAATTACTCGTTGATAGCCGGTGACAAGGCAACGCTGGTGTTCTCGTATCTGGGTTACCAGACCGAGCGTATCGCGGTAAACGGCAGAAGCGTGATCAATCTGACGATGAAGTCAGACAACCAGGTATTGGACGAAGTGGTGGTTGTAGGTTACGGTGTAGCCAAGAGCAAAGACCTGACAGCCCCTATTACTTCGGTCAAAGGTGACGAACTGAGCAAGCAGATCGCAGCCAGTCCTATGACAGCCTTGCAAGGCATGGTGAGCGGTGTGCAGGTGACGCAATCGGGTGCTCCGGGCTCGAGTCCGGATGTCAAGATCCGTGGTGTGGGCTCGATAGGCGACTATGCTAAACCGCTGTATGTAGTCGATGGAGCTTTTGTGGACAACATCGACTTCCTCTCATCGGAGGATATCGAATCACTCACGGTCCTCAAGGATGCCTCGGCTGCAGCTATCTACGGTGTCCGCGCCGCTAACGGCGTAGTGCTGGTGACGACGAAGAAAGGTGAGTTCGGACGCGTCAATGTGAGCTACAAAGGCTTTGTGGGCTTGCAGACGCCGACCAACGTGATGAAGCTGGCCAACAAAGAGCAGTATGTGGAGCTGCGCAACATGGCATTCCAGAACACGCGAGGGTATGTACCGGTTTCGGCGAGTGACTATCCGGGCGATATCGACTGGTACGGCACCTTGACCAAGAACGCCCTGATGCACAGCCATTCACTCGATGTATCGGGTGCTACCGACAAGACCAATTATTCGGTAGGCTTGAATTACTACTATCAAGACGGTGTGATGAACTACGGCGCGTCGAACTACGACCGCCTCAATTTCCGTGCCCGCCTCGACCAGAAAGCGACACCGTGGCTCAATGTAGGCGTGAACAACATCTTCTCGATGAGCAACCGCAAGAACCCGAACAACAATGCCTATTTCCAGGCGTTCGTCAACCCGCCGGTGTACAATGTCTATAACGAGAACAACCTCGTGGCGTATCCCGAATCGTTCGATGCGCCGAGCAACTACGGTTTTCCCGTTTCTTACGGTAACCCCGCTGCGGTGGCTTATTACAACGACAACAAGGAGAAAGGCATCAAGGATGTGTTCTCCATCTATGCCGAACTGCATTTCCTCAATGACCGCCTCAAATTCAAGACGAGCTACAACATGGAGTTCGCTTTCTGGGACCAGCGCAATTATATCCCGACCTATTTCGTAGGCGGTGCGCAGGGCTCGGATGTGTCGTCTCTGACCAAGACCTACGGTTACAGCACCAATCAGATCATCGATAATGTGCTCAGTTATCAGGACCAGATCGACGCACACCACTTCAGCGTGATGGTAGGTCAGTCCACCCGTATGTACTACAGCGGTTGGGAGACAGGCTGCGTTTATGATGTGCCCAACTACAGCGAGGCATCCAAATATCTGTCCACGGGCTCGTACAAGAACCAGACGGTGACCGACGGCGCTGCCCGTTACAATGGCGTGAGTGCCTTCATGCGGGCTACCTATAACTACCATGACCGTTACTTGGCTACCTTCACTTTCCGTGCTGACGGAAGTTCCAAATACCAGGAGAAATGGGGTTTCTTCCCGTCCATTGGTGTTGGATGGAACATCACCCGGGAGGAGTTCATGAAGGACCAGAAGGCCTTTGACAACCTCAAACTCCGGGCCTCGTGGGGTCTGCTCGGTAATGACAATATCCCTGCTAACTCGACGCAGATCTTGGGTGTGACCGGTATAGCAGCCTCCGCTGTCTTCGGCGATAAGCTTGTCGATGGTATAGCCGCGCAAACGGTGCTGCAGAACTTCCTCAAATGGGAGGTGGTCAACGAGACCAACGTCGGTATTGACTTCGCTACGCTGAGCAACCGCCTGACCGGTGAACTCGACTTCTTCTACCGTAATACGGAGAACGTGGTGTTCTATGTGCCGATCGCTTCCGGTGGCGGTACCACCGAACTGCTGGCGAACAATGGTACGGTCAACAATACGGGTCTCGAGTTGAGTCTCAACTGGGCAGACAAAGTGGGTGACTTCCGTTATCATCTGGGTATGAACGCCACCTATATCAACAACAAAGTGCTCAAGCTCGAAGGCCGCGAGTATATCCCGGGTGCTTCGATCAATGGCGATTTCGCTACGCGTACCCAGGTGGGCCTGCCTATCGGTGCTTTCTGGGGCTACGAAGTAGAGGGCGTATATGCCAGCGAGGTAGAGGCACTCAAAGACCCCGTTTCGCAGATCATCAAAGATGCCGGATACTTCAAATACAAAGACCAGAATGGCGACAAGGTAATCAACGAGCAGGATAAGACCTATCTCGGTAGCGCTATTCCTCCGTTGATGCTCGGTCTGAACTTCGGCTTCGACATCAAGGGCTTCGACTTCTCCATCTCGTTCACATCCAATGTAGGAAACAAGATTCTGAACCAAAAGCGTATGAACCGCAGTGTGTTCCCGGACGCCAACTACGACCTCGACTACTACAAGCACGCTTGGACGCCGACCAACACGAAGACCAATTATCCTTCGCCGGAGGCCTTCAACTCGTCCTTCACGATGCAGTGCAACTCGTTCTACGTGGAAGATGGCTCGTTCATCCGTATCCAGAATGTGCAGTTGGGATACAATGTGACGCAGATACCGGGTATCAAGAACCTGCGTGTTTATCTCTCGGCGCAGAACCCCTTCTCCTATTTCCGCTACAATGGTTTCACCACGGAGATAGGCGGTTCGCCCATTTCGGCAGGTGTGGATAACAGCGTGTATCCTTCTGCCGCAACTTATACACTTGGACTTAACATTAATTTCTAATAGGAGGGCAAGACTATGACTAATCAATTCAAATCATTTGCGCTCTGTATAGTAGCCACGATCGCATTGACAGGATGCGACAGTTTTCTGAATATCGAGGCAGAAGGTTCGCTTCCTTCTACCGGTATCGACCACTCGAAAGTGGACAATATCTACAAGCCCGTTTCGGCTGTTTATGCCCAGACGCGCAGTCTGTTTGAGTTCAACTACCTGGTAGTGGGCGAGATCAGTTCGGACGACTCGGACAAAGGCTCGACGCCTTCCGACAGCCCTTCTGCCAAGGAGATTGACGAGTTCACCTTCACGCCCAAGAATGACATGATCAACAGCTATTGGGTGGATCTGTTCAATGTCATTTCGGCAGCTAACTACGCCATCGAGGAGATGCCCAAGTTCGAAGCCGAGATGCAGACAGACGAACTCAGAGCTTCGACCCATCAGTATGCAGCCGAAGCCCGCGTTTGGCGTGCTTGGAGCTATTACATGCTCGCGAAAGCCTATGGTCGTGTGCCCCTCATCACCCGTACGATGAGCTCGGAGGAGTTGAACAACATGAAGCAGGCTTCGATCCGCGAGATTTACGATTTCGTGGAGCAGGAACTGACCGAGAGTCTGGAATTGTTGCCCAAGACCTATCCTGCCGGCAACGACGGGCGTATCAACTACTACACGGCCTTGGCTATCCTCGCCAAGGTGTATCTCTATGACCGGAAATACAGCGAGTCGGCGCTCTGCTGCGACGAGATCATCGCCAGCGGTCAGTACGACCTGATGCCGACTTATCGCGATGTGTTCCTCACGGAGAACAACAACTGTCGTGAGTCCTTGTTCGAGGCGCAGAGTTCGACGCTTGGACAGACCAGCGGAGATGCACCGTATCTGAACTATGCCTACTATCAGGGCCCGCGTAACAATGAGCCCTCCAACATGCAAGGGTGGGGATTTAAAGTGCCGTCGAACAGTCTGATCAAGTTCCTCACCGACCGTGGCGAGACCGAGCGTATGAAAACGGCATTCCTCTATCGGGGTACCGTCACCGAATATGGCGATAGTATCATGACCAAATGTGCGAACCCTGTCTATAACGGCAAGGTCTATTCGCCCAGTTCGTACAACACCATGGGGTTGAACAGTTACGGTCGTAACTACAACATCCGTCTCATCCGTTATGCGGAGATTTTGCTCATCATGGCGGAGGACCTGGTTCAAGGAGCCTCCGGTGCGTTCACATCCGGTATGACGGCTCAGTCAGCGCTGGATAGAGTGCGCGAACGCGTCAAACTGGCCTCCGTGCCCGCAACGCTCGAAAATATCTACGACGAACGCCGTGCCGAGTTGTGCATGGAGGAGGACCGCTTCTTCGACCTCGTTCGTACGGGTCGCGCCGAGCAGTTCATGGGACCCTGCGGATTTAAGGCCAACAAGAACGAAGTGTTCCCCGTGCCTTACGCACAACGACAACTGAATCCCAACCTGGAGCCCACTCCGGGATATGTATATTGATACAAGCAGTTAACAGGTTCTGCTGCTTGCTCAATTGGGTATGTGCCCGTGACAAATCAGAACCAACCAATTTAACACAAAAAAACATGAAAAAAATTCTTTTTGTAGCTGTAGCATTAGCAGCTGTTGTTCTCACTTCTTGCAACAAGAAAGAGGTTGACCCCTATGAGGGAAAGACCAATCCGTCCACTATCTGTGCAGAGCACCTGATCGCTCACTTCCCGTTTGATGGCGTAACTACCGAGTTGATCAACAATGTGGAGCCGACGAGAAAAGGCGAGGGTCTTGCTTTCGAGAAAGGTCGTCGTGGACAGGCTTACAAGGGTGCTCCCAAGAACGAGCTCGTGTATGACGCAACTGCTATCAAAGGTATCGCAGGGTTGAAGGACTTCTCGTTCGCTTGCTGGTTCAAACACCAGGCTGTTCCGCAGTCACAGGCTCCGGTTCCTTACCTCTTCGGTCTGACCAACAGCGAGGATTTCTGGGGACAGTTGGCATTTGTGCTCGACCGTGGCGGTGAGGATACTACTGACTCGCTGGCTGTTAAGGTGGCTATCAACGGTGACATGTGGGCTGAGTATGGTTTGCAGCCGGCATTCACGGCTAACCGCTGGATCCATGTGGTTGCTTCGTTCAAGGTAGTCGACGAGGCTCTCCAGACCATTGATGTTTATGTAAACGGTGCACCGGTGGAGGAACTTCATCGTGATTTCGTAGAGCGTCCTGTTACCGACTTCTCGAGAAGCTCGATGGTTCTCTTCGGCCAATGGCGTCAGAAAGCCCTCGAGGGCGCTACCGACGAATGGATGGGTGATATGGACGGTGACCTCGACGAGGTTCGTCTCTACAACGCTGCGCTCACTGCAGAAGAGGCTAAAGCGCTGTATGACGCTGAGATCACGGTAATTGACTAATCACGAATTTATTCAGTACACCTCCCTGCGCGTCAGGGAGGTGTAGCTCTTTTGTATGAAACGAATATCCCTCTTACTGCTACTCTTGCCGGTGTTGGTGGCCTGTGATCCTGACAGGAACAACCCGCAAGGTCCCAATGTAACGATTTCCGGAGCCTCGCTGAACGCAGGACTGGACTCGTTGACTGTCCTCTTCGGGCAAAATGCCCAACTGGACATCAAATACCTCAAAAGCAGCGCCATCGCCTTCAATGCGGCTATTCCCTATACCCTTTCTGTGGATGGTAACCGGCTCATTTTGGCCTTCGGGCAGCCCTTGAGTTATTTCACGCGCTATACGTTGCATATCGAGAGCGGTAATAATCTGGGAGTTCGTATCATAGATGATTTTACCTATAAGTTCACCACACCCTATGACCCGCGTCCTAAGTTCCCGACTATCAGCGATGAGGAACTGCTGACGATGGTGCAGCAACGCACTTTCCGCTATTTCTATGACTTTGCGCATCCCGTAGCAGGTTTGGCGCGTGAACGCAACTCATCGGGAGATGTTGTCACCACGGGTGGCAGCGGTTTTGGTCTGATGGCTTTTCCCGTAGCCGTGGAGCGCGGCTTCATTTCACGTGCCGAGGCTCTCGCGCATTGTACCAAAGTGGTGGATTTCCTTACCGACAAAGCCGATCGTTTTCACGGAGCCTATCCGCATTGGCTGAACGGCAAGACGGGCAAAACGGAACCTTTCTCTGCCAAAGATAATGGAGCAGACCTGGTAGAGACAGCGTTTCTGATGGAGGGTCTGCTGACGATTCGGCAGTATTTCTCGGATGCCTCGCCCCAAGAGACATCCTTGCGCGAAAAGATCACCGCCATTTGGGAAGGTGTCGAATGGACATGGTTTCAAAACGGAGGAAAGAATGTGCTCTATTGGCATTGGTCGCCCAACTACGAATGGGCAATGAATATGCC
The DNA here is from genome assembly GCA_017448985.1 of Paludibacteraceae bacterium. Classification (GTDB taxonomy): domain Bacteria; phylum Bacteroidota; class Bacteroidia; order Bacteroidales; family Paludibacteraceae; genus Colicola. The sequence goes on along the minus strand of JAFSKL010000041.1, from coordinate 3,579 downwards.
TGTTCGGGGATGGAACGAGGCCTTTGTCGTCTATCTGTTGGCGGCTTCGTCCCCTACGTATGGTATAGACAAAGCCGTTTATACCGAAGGCTGGGCACGGAACGGCGGTATCCGGAACGGGAAGAAGTATTTCGACATCACGCTTCCGCTCGGAGAGGAGATGGGAGGCCCCATGTTCTTTGCCCATTATTCGTTCCTGGGGCTCGATCCGATGCATCTGAGTGATGCCTATGCCAACTTCGGCGAGCAGAACATCGCCCATGCGTGTATCAATTATGCATACTCACTGAAGCATCGTGAGCAGCCTGCCGATCCTGCGCAAGCCCATTGGGGACTGACAGCCAGTGATATACCGGATGGCTATTATGCCACATCGCCTACCCACGACAATGGCACCACGGCGCCTACTGCCGCTTTGGCTTCGATGCCCTACACGCCCGAACAGAGCCTGGCTGCCCTGCGCTATTTCTACTATACTTTAGGTGACAAATTATGGGGAGAATATGGCTTCTATGATGCCTTCAATCTCCCGTCTCGTTGGTTTGCTAAATCCTACCTGGCGATCGACCAGGGACCTATCATAGCTATGATCGAAAACTATCGCACCGGCCTGCTCTGGCAGCTCTTCATGTCCTGCCCGGAGATACAGCAGGGCCTGCAAAAACTGGATATAACGTATAATGCTCAATAATATGAAACGCTTCTACACCATCCGCTTACTCGGATTAATCGCATGGATCGGCATCGTAGGACTCACCTCCTGTGCCGACAAACAGAACGACCGTGATGCACAAATGTCCCGTTTCGTCGACGACCTTATGTCCCGCATGACGCTCGAGGAGAAACTGGGCCAGCTCAACTTGCCCGTAGCCGGAGATATAGTCACCGGCGCTGCCCGCGAGAGCAATGTCGCGGAGAACATACGTCAGGGCAGAGTAGGAGGCCTGTTCAATCTCAAAGGCGCTGCGCAGATACGTGAGATACAACGCATAGCCGTCGAAGAGAGCCGTCTCGGAATACCTATCCTCTTTGGTATGGACGTCATTCACGGCTACGAAACCGTCTTCCCGATACCGCTCGCGCTCTCCTGTTCCTGGGACATGGAGGCTATAGAGCGCTCGGCACAAATAGCCGCCGAAGAAGCGACCGCCGACGGTATATGCTGGACCTTCTCGCCCATGGTGGACATCTGCCACGACGGCCGGTGGGGACGTATCTCCGAAGGTAACGGCGAGGACCCGTACCTCGGTAGTCGTATAGCTGAAGCCATGGTCCGCGGATACCAGGGCAATGACCTGACCGACCCGACAACGATGATGGCTTGCGTCAAGCATTTTGCCTTGTACGGAGCCGTGGAAGCCGGACGCGAATACAATAATGTCTATCCCGATGACTACCATATGTTCAACGAGTACCTCCAGCCTTACAAAGCGGCCGTCGATGCCGGTGCCGGCTCCGTGATGGCGGCCTTCAACACCGTGCACGGTATTCCCGCTACGGGCAACAGATGGCTCCTCACCGACCTCCTCCGTGACCAATGGGGCTTCGATGGATTCGTCGTTTCGGACTATACGGCCGTCGAGGAACTGATGGATCATGGTGTGTGCGCCGACCTCGAGTCCTCGTCCATTCAGTGCCTCGTGGCGGGTCTGGACATGGATATGGTGTCTGACGGACTCGAAGGCACGCTCGCCAAAGCCGTTCAGGAGAAACGGCTCGATATCAAATACGTGAATCAGGCCTGCCGGCGCGTACTCGAAGCCAAATACAAACTGGGCCTCTTCGATGACCCATACCGTTACTGCGATACCACCCGCCGCGCACAAGTCGTCCTCTCGCCCGAACACAGAGCCGAGGCGCGTCGTATAGCCGGCGAGTCCATGGTGCTCCTCAAGAACGAGAAACAACTCCTGCCGCTCGCCAAGAAAGGAACGATAGCCCTCATAGGACCGCTCGCCGACACACGTCCGAACATGTCCGGCACTTGGGCGGTAGCTGCGGTGCCTTGGCTCTACAAGACGGTCAAGGAAGGCCTCTCCGATGCCCTGCAAGGTACCGGCGCTCGACTCCTCTATGCCAAGGGCTCTAACCTCATGTACGATGCCGAAGCGGAGGCGATCGGTACCATGTTCGGACGCGAGATGCGCGACAGCCGCTCCGATGCCGAGATGTGCGCCGAAGCGCTGCGTATAGCCCGCCAAGCCGATGTCATCATCGCTGCCATGGGCGAGGCCTCGGAGATGTCCGGTGAGTGCTCCTCGCGTGTTAATATCGAGATGCCCGATGCACAGCATGACCTGCTCGTCGAGCTTGCCAAGCTTGGCAAGCCTATAGTCCTCGTCCATTTTGCAGGACGACCCACCGTGCTCAATTGGGAAACGGAACACCTGCCGGCTATCCTCGAGGCCTGGTTCGGTGGCTCGGAGACTGCCGACGCCCTCGCGGATATACTCTTCGGCGACGTCAATCCTTCGGGACGACTCACCGTTCAACTGCCGCGTCATGTAGGCCAGTACCCCTTCTCGTACCGACAGATGCGCACCTCGCGACGCAACGACTCAGGCGAGTTCTCCAAGTTCATCACCTCCTATGCCGACGTCAGCAACTGGCCGCTATACCCCTTCGGCTACGGCCTCTCTTACACGACCTTCGAGTATGGTCCCATCACGCTGTCCAACGACAAACGACAGGCTCTGTCCCGCAACGACCTGACGCTGTCCAACGACAAACGACTAACGACCAACGACCAACTACTAATGACTAACGACCAACCAGTCACAGCCTCTGTGACGGTAACTAACACCGGCTCTGTCCCAGGCACCGAAGTGGTGCAACTCTACATCGGCGACCGCGTGGCCAAAGGTGTCCGGCCCTACAAAGAACTCCGTGGCTTCCAACGCATCTCTCTCCAACCCGGCGAGTCCAAACAAGTGACCTTCGATATCACTCCTGACCTCCTCGGCTACTATGCACCCGTAACCGGTAACCCCTCTCCCGTAACCCGTAACCCCTCACCCGTAACCCTTCACTGGACGCTCGAACCGGGCGAGGTGGAGATACACATAGGTCGCAACGCCCGCGAGACACAGATGTCACTCCTCAATGTGCAATAATATGGATATTCAGCAATATATCGATGCGCACCGCGCGCGGTTCATGGACGAGTGGGCAAGCCTCATTCGTATTCCCAGTGTCAGTTGTCAGGCCGAGCACCAACCCGACATGATCCGTTGTGCCGAGCGTTGGCGCGAACTCCTGCTCGAAGCCGGCTGTCAGCACGCCGACCTCCTCGGCTACTATGCACCCGTAACCGGTAACCCCTCTCCCGTAACCCGTAACCCCTCACCCGTAACCGGTAACCCCTCACCCGTAACCGGTAACCCCTCACCCGTAACCGTTTTAGGCAACCCCTTCGTCTTTGCGGAGTATAAATGTCCCGTAACCGGTAACCCCTCACCCGTAACCGGTAACCCCTCACCCGTAACCGGTAACCCCTCACCCGTAACCGGTAACCCCTCACCCTTAACCGGTAACCCCTCACCCGTAACCGGTAACCCCTCACCCGTAACCGGTAACCCC
>JAFSKL010000012.1 GCA_017448985.1 Paludibacteraceae bacterium | reverse complement strand
CGGGTGCATTCATTGCGGCATGTAATAGCAACGGTTGGATAAATAACGCCCGTAGGGAGCGGTATGTGAGCGGTCTGCAATACGCGGTAGAGAAGGCCTCTGCCGCCAATAAGACGGCCCATGAAAACACGGTGCAGGTATGGGTAGGAGCCGGCAAATACACGGACTACAAGGGGTATGTGATGCGTGACAGCGTTACCGTCATGGGCGGGTTCCCGACGAACAAGTATGCCGCGCCGGGTCTAAACGAACGGCAGGCGTTGATGTCGGATGTGGTCAGCATCCCTAAATCCAAGCCGGCGACAGATTTTGAGGCGACAGACTATGAAACCATTCTGCAACTCTCGGACGTTAATCCCAAACAAGACAATACCCATCTGAATAGCGAAGCCGTCAAATATTGGGATGATGATTATACATCAGAAGAGATAGGTGATATAGAAACTACGCAGATTGAAGAGGTTACTATAACTCATCCCTTTAGGTGGATAGCAAGTGCAACTGAAGTTTCGTCTGATTATATACGTTATCCGGATATGTATATGGCAGGAAAAGCGGGAAACAATGTTTTCTCTGACCGTCATAAATGTGATAAGAATGGTAACAATGCCAATAATATAACCATGAGTGCCGATGAAGTGTTCGGTGGTTACACATGGGCAAGCGGAACAAAGGTGGTGTACCAATATTTTGGATCTCCTTGGAAAAAGACGGATATGGGTAATAACCAAAGCTGGGAGTTGTGTTATCAAGATGTAAGTGGAAACGTCAATTATAGTAGTTTCGGTTTTAACTCATCTAGAGATGTGCTCAATACAGAGGGGTACACGATTGATTCAGATCCTCGTGGTATGGCATTGAGTGGATATATGAGCACGATGAGTGCATGGCAGACGATGAAAAATGTCCCGGCGGGTTCGTACAAGTTGGTGATAGATCTTGGCGCGTATTATGAAAGTTATCCAACAGAAAATAATACGGGCATAACCTTCTATATTATTGCTTCCAATGGTGACACGTTAGCGGAGCAACCCGTTTTTTGTAATAGCGATAAACTGCTTCGGTATGAGTTCACGTTTGTTCAACCGACAATCGGTGACTTAACTATACGCATGATGTCTGCTCCGGGTACAAAACATGCAACCCCTTCCAATGACGCTAATAAACGGAAAGTGTCAATGTCAAATGTACACTTGTATGTTGAAGGCTCATATGAATATGTAGAAGAGCCCGTGATAAATGACACTATCATTGCGTCACAGGCAGTCGTCAGTTCTCTTTCCAGTACCTATACCAAAGTGGAGGCAAATCATCGTATCACGCTTCGCAAGCGCGTGCTGACGATGCCGGATATATGTGTTCCGACGTACGGCGCAGGTAGTGTAGGCAATCCGTCAGTTGATAACAGGGGTAAATATGGGGACGATTTAGCGCACACTGACCGTGTGTTCGGTTCTACCAAGGAGCAACGTACAGCGGCTACTTCAGCCAAACAGGAGGATCCTCAATATGTGGAATACAATGAGGCGAACTGGGATGGTTTCACTATCCGTCATGGTTTCTTAGCCGATGAGAATATGGCGCATGGCGGCGGTGCGGGAGTCAACATGTACGAGGGCGGACACTTGCGGAACTGTCTGGTGGTGGATAATTTCGCCTACTGCGGTCGTGTAAAAGGCGGCGGTATGTTCTGCGACGGTGCCACTTCCACCATAGAAGGATGCTTTGTGCTGAATAACACATCTTCAAAAGGAACGAACAATACGCAAGATCAGATTTTTGCGGGAGGTCTGTTCATGTACGAGGGAACGTGTTTCAACTCGCTGTTTGCCAATAACTATAGTTACGGATCGTCGGGTGGTTTGGGTTTCTGCGTCGGCAGGTTCTATAACAACACGGTAGCCTATAACACGGCTACACTGAAAGAAAACAGTAAGATAAGCGGCGGCGCTGTCTCTTTGGCAACGGCTTCCAACCCGAACCTCTTTGTGGCGAATACCATTATCTTCGGTAATAACGGTGTCGCTATCCGTGACCGTGCTACAGCCGTAGGAAACGTAAACCCCTTCCTGCATTGCTATATCCAGTCGGAAGAGACACAGCCAAATAATGCCACCAAACAGAATGTGACCAACTGGACTGAGTCGAATACGAATAACTACGGTATCGGCAATACATTCCTCAACGGAGTAGCCCCCTCGGCTGCAAACACGCCTTTTGCGGCAGACTTTGACGAGGAAGGAAACTATGTCGCCGGTCGTGCCGCCTCGCTCAATGACTTCCGTCTGCGCGATGATTTCTACATCGCTGACCAAGCCGTTTGTGTTAACCATGGTACGGAGGAGTTTGCCGTCGAGTTCAAGCAGGCGCTCACATACAAAGGCAAGACAGAAAGCGATATAAACAGTTCTTTTGTTTATAAGAGCGTGGCAGCAGCCAAGTTGCCGAATAACGACGTGGCGTTCGCCAAGCGTGTGCAGGACTGTCAAGTTGATATGGGCGCGTACGAGTTCAATGCAGCATATTCTATCAAACCGGATACAACGACGCACCCGGGACAAGCGATATTCTATGTGATGTTTGATTCTCGGGGTGGTGATGCATCTGCGGATTCGCCTCAGAATGCTGCATGTAAGCAGAAATTGCAGCAGGTACTGGATGCGGCAGGACGGTATAAGAACAAGCTGATGACGGATCCGGCCTATAGTTCGGTCGCCTCTACGCCTGTAGCAGAAGCGCCGGATAAGTCATGGACCGTAGAGGTATGGCTCGCCGGAGATAGTACGAATTGTACGACGAGTAGCACCTATGCCGACTGGTACACGCCTACGCGCTCTACCAAGCATAGCGATGACACCTATATGGATAATACGCTGGATTACTCGTTTATCATCCCGCATGGTATACAGGTGAAGGGCGGTTATAAACCCGGGTATTTCCATACTGAGGGCGGAAAAATAGTAGATGACCGCGACCCGCTAACCTATCGCTCCGTGCTATCCGGTAAGATCACTTCTTCTACCGGTGCCGAGGGTCAGACCTATCATGTGATTACCTTTACCAATGATCTATTCGACGGCGACGAGAACAGGATAGGTAACGGTAACCAGTTAGATACCGTCTTCTCCGGTCTGGCAGATGCCGAGGCGCATCGTGCCGTAGTGGACGGAGTGTTCATCGAGGACGGTAATGCGGATTCGCCGGACTATGTGGATCGTATCGGTGCCGCTGCTGTAGTAACAGGATATGCCCATATCCGTAACTGCGTTATCCAAAACAACCACGCCGAAGCGGCCGGAGGAGGTCTCTACCTCTTGCCTAAAGCACTGGTCAGCGGTACGATTATCAAGAAAAATACGGCAGACGTAGGTGGCGGCGTGTATATCGTTTCTCCGGAAGGAGAGAACGATTCTATCCGTGGCGTGAACTCAGCGCACGTCTATACCACCACTATATGCGAGAACTTAGCCTACACGAGCGCCGGAGGTTTGTGGTTTGACAACACGTATGCGCGTGTCAACTCCACCGCTTTGTGGCACAACCAAGCAAACGACTATGCCAATGTATCGGGTGTGTTCTCCCGTTCAGAAAGCAGCCGAGATTATCCGTTTGCTTATTGTGCCGTTGAATCCCGCCGTCTGGAAGGACAAGGAAACATTGAGTTGTCTGCTCGCGAGACAGAAGGTGTCCGTTGGGATAGGCAAGACCCGTTCGATGCCATTCTGTACTATCCGATAGAGATGTCCTCGACGCTTAGCCGCGCCGGTATGACCTATATGGAGTGGTACGAGACAATGAAGAAATACACCACGCTGGACACAACCGATATAGCGGGTGTGAGCCGTACGAGATGGTTAATCAACAACTATAAGCGCAACTACGCATGGGGAGAGGATACGCTCGTTGTCAAGAACAATGACTTTATTGAAATAGGCGCGCGTGCGGTGAATAAGACCTTTGAAATCAAGGTGGATCCGCGATATGTGATGCACCGCTTGTACGTGATGCACACCGAGTTGCTGAACTCCGAAGCGGCTCGTGCACTGCAGGATAATACGGCAACAGACTCCTTATCGAACATGTACCGTCAGATGGGATCGTGTATGCTGAACCCGTTCCACCGTTTGGGTGACGCGTTCGAATACATCATCGCTGCACGTAAGATGAATCCGGCCATGTACCGCAACCGCGTATTCGAGGTGTTCATCGAGAAAGGTACATACTATCCGTATCACAACGCGTATGGCGAGCAGGATCAGGTGCGCAACAGTACGTTCCTTGTGCCGGAGGCAATATATGTAATCGGCGGTGTGAACTCGCAGATGGAGGGACACTCGTATGGTCAGGAAGGCTACTACGACCAGTTTACCGACTATGGTATTGATGCCGGAAATGACTCGGATGATGTAGTGATTCATGGTCATACGGCGGAGAAAGGAGATTTTACCTATACCATCAATTATTCGTCGTTGGACAGTATCCGTGTGCGTGACGACAGCCACCGTCCGATGCGTGACGTGAACCTCAACTCGGTGATTGAGCCGTGGGAGTTGGACCGCCAGACGATACTCTCCGGAAATGCCGTTTCGGGTGAGGACTTCACACACGTTTATCACGTTGTGACGATGCACGCTGACCCCACTTATGTAGGTCCGCAGCCGTATAAGTTCTATCGGAAGAATCCGGATTACGGTGTGGCCGGTAAACCAGATTCAGCAAAGATGTTCCTGCTCAAAGATACGATTCCGTTCAGCAAGCCGGATTCGTTCCATCTGGAATGTCAGGAGTCCATCCTGGGACGTACGACCGAGTATGACGGAATTCAGGTTTCCGGCGGTTATGCCAACCATATCAATGAAGGCGATATATCGCACGTTTATGCGACCAAGACCTATTTCCGCGGCGGAGGAATCCTGGTGGACGGCAACTGGACTAAGGATTATCAAAATTTTACCTCTTTGCCCACCGTGACGAAACAGGCCCAGTACAATATCCCGATTATTGTGGAGAACTGCTATTTCACGAATAATATGGCGGCAAACGGCGGCGCGCTCTATTCCAACGGCGGAATCTATATGTTCGGTTGCCACTTTACGCAGAACTATTCCCAAGGTCCTGTAACCCAGTTCGACCAGCAGTATATTCCCTGGTCTGCGGGAGGATGTATTGCGACCAACGCGACCTGCGATATAGCCAATACGCTATTTGACAACAACGAAGCAAAGCGCGGACTATATCCTATACCCGATGACAATACACTGCTCGATGATATTATTCCTGATGCGGATGCTCGTCAGGGCTTCGGAGGCGTGCTGTCCGTTGCAGAAAAAGCGAGATTGCGTGTTGTGAACTGCCACTTCATGCGCAACAAGGCGGTGGCGTATCCGGCGATATACAACTTCAATCCCAATAACCTCTACCAGGATGCAGACTCGATGCAGTTCGCTTTCAACACAATCTTCTGGGGGAACGAAGTGTTCGAGGTGGATAGTCTGAGTGAACTGCCGTCCAAGGAAGCTGTGCCGCAAGAGTCGGTCAATGCATTTAACACCAAATACAAAGGTTCCCGTACCGGTGTGTTCCACTACGATCCCGACGAATGGAAGAAATACGAACGCCTGTTCAGTGAGTACGACAGCCTCTATAAAGAATATTCGACACCGAAATCCATAACAGACGTTCCGGATACATTCAATGTTAAAGTAACCGACAAGTTGGAAGAATTGCGTAAGCAAGGTCAGAAGATGGAGGGACTCTATTTCTGCTCCTACCGGAAGGGATACGGTCCTCCCGGAATGAAGCCGACCCAGGAAGGGTATCTGCTGACACGCGATGAAGCCTATGACAAATTTGTTGACCCGCGCAATACGCCGGTAAGACTTGCTTATAATTCGTTCACGAGAAATTATTCGGAGCGGTATGACTCGTTGTGGTACTGGGTACGCGGCAACAACAATGTGCTGATTAACCGCATCAACAACGCTACTGACGGTCCGAATTTCCGTCTTCCTTCGTTAGTCGCCGGTGTGGACGGATATATGCAGAATGCGGACTGGTTGCTCGCCCGTATGAACCTGACCACTGACCAAGGTTGGGGACACCTGACGCAGAATGTGGAACGGAAGGTCTCGTATTATATTACCAAGTTCACCGGTTCGGAGCAGTTTGAGTCACTGGATGATGCATTGACAGAAGCTAAGAATCACAAACCGGATTCTATCCATGTAGATTCAGTATATAAATATGTCTATCCTGTCAAGGGTCTGCCTGCCGCTTCCTTCGTGGATACGGTTCCGGAATTGGCAATGTACAACTTCTATGCAAAGCGGTATGGCACCTACACATCCAAAGTCAATCCGCCGTTGCCTGTCGGAAACCAGTATTATATGATTTATTCCCGCTATTCGAATGAGGACGAGCAGGTGGGTGCGATGGACCGTATATCCAAGAATCCGCGTTTGGGAGAAAAAGATGTCTATATCGATGTGGGTATTTACGAGTACCAGTACGTCCAGCTCGATATCAAGGGCCAGGAGATAGATACAATGTGGGTAGCCACTGTTGACAAGGCAGCCCGTCACGACGGCTTGACATGGGAAACGCCGACAACGGATTTGCAGACGGCTATCGATGTGCTGATGTCCTCGCATAACAACCACGACAAGTACATCTGCTTCCTTGGCGATGCCGAGCAGACATTCTCGCCGACCAATATCCTGGATAACCGCCGTACGTTCCTCATTACGTCCAATTCATTGTCCCCGATGATGCCGGACAGCGCGCTTGCGGACTTTGACTACGGCGTACGGAGTCTGAACTTCCTCGGCGGATACAGTTTCGAGGTCAAGGACGCTCCGCGTGACCCCGTAGCCAACCGGACACTTATCGAGATGCCGGGTATTGGAAACCAGGCACAGCTCAACCAGTTGTTCGTAATCGAGGATATGACCCGTCAGTTGATTCAGGCGAACTATCAGGGTGATTATATATCCCGTGACAGTGTGGTTATCCCGATTGTGTTCGACGGAATCACGTTCTCCAACCCGTACTCGACTCAGGATAATTCGGAAGGCGGTCTGATGAGCAAGAAGGGTGGAGCGGCTATCTATTATCGCTGGCAACGGCGCTATGTGAGCAGCGGTCAGGGAGATGTTTATACGCCGGACTTCAATCTGGCTCTGCATCCCGACTCGGCTTTGATTGACGGACTTAAGACCACATTGCCGAAACTGACCCTGTCCAACTGTATCTTCATGGATAACGGCGAGCGAACAGCAGATTTGAACTTGCGTTCTTCCGCTGTGCGTGTGGATCATGGTGGCGGTTCGACGCTCATTGTCAACTCGCTCTTCCACTCCAATGCCGGCGCACCGGTTTATGCACCGCACTTTGACCATGTGACCGGAGAAAACGACCTCGCGCGTGTGCCGAATGACGTGATTGTGGTCAACTCGACTTTCGCACTCAATGACGGACACCTGACCCTCAAATCCGACCACAGCGAGATGCATAACTCGCTTATCTGGCGCGATGACCTGGCCAAAGATACGGCTGACAATGTAGAACTGGTTCAGTTGGAGATGGGTGAAGATATATGGGATAACACAACGAACAAAAACAAAGTCGGTATTGCCGACCGAATGACCAATAATGCCGTTTGGGGTTGCTTCCGTGAAGGAGACGAGACGTATCACAACGATTCGCTTTCCACCGAGAATGGCGATGTATATGAAGGACCGAACTTCACCAAGCCGATTGTTGATGCTTCGACCTCCGAGCAACGGCGTCAACGTGACTTCACGCTCAAACCGAGCGCAAAGACAATGAACATGGCGGATACGACCGTTTATCGGAACCGCGTCTTCTTCCGCATGTATCCCGATACGGCGGCAAGTACTCATAATAAATACTGGCGTCGCTCCAACGGTTTCAAGTCTGTCGATATTGTTGCGCTGGCCAACGATAGTGACTTGGCTGCCAAACCGCGTCTGTTCGGTATCGGTATGGAGCGTGGCGCATATGAGTGCCGTGCCGTGCTGCAACGTGTGCTGTATGTCAACCCCAATGAGCCTGAATTCTCAGCAGGCGACGGCTCGTCATGGCAACATCCGTTCGGTACGGGACAGTTGCAGGATGCCATCAACGCGGCGTCGCTTTACACCTATCTGAACCGTACCGCGGACGAAGAGACACGCAAGGCGTATGTCTTTGTCAAAGGCTCCAATGCGGCGAACGACAGTTTGATTTCGCGTGACGGTGTAAGCCTATACGGATCGATTCCGGGATACGTGAACGATACGGCATGGATGAATCCCGATTCCGCTACCTTCACCAACGGTGAGTGCCAGCGGTATGTGAACTATATCCGTTCCATCGTTCCGGGTGTGGCTTCACCGGGTACTCCTCTTCCTACCAAGATCCGCTCTGTCAAATCCACAGGCGACGATTTCGCTATCGGTTTCCTGCTTGACGGTTTTGTCATTACCAATCCGGACTCGGCCGTTAGCAATTCTCCGATAATCCTGGACAATGCAGGAACAGTGGTTCGGAACTGCGTGATTGTGAATAACAAAGTGAAGAACGGCAAACCGGTTGCAGACATAACGCGCGGATTGCTCTATAACTCGTTAGTATATAATGATTCGGCTGAGGTGCTCGTCAAAGTAGGTGCGAACGGACTCGTTCTCAACAATACCATCGTATCGTCCTCGGAGGACGTGCAGACGATTGATTCGACGAACGCGATTGCCAACGCCATCGTCAATAACATAGAAGGACAGATCGCCGAGTTGAACTGCTTTGCTCCGTATCTGGCGCAGAAGAATGCGTACACTTTGCCTAACGCATTTGTAAATCAAGGAGACGTGCTGAACTTCCAATTGCACGAGCGCAGCAAGATGGTTAACGGCGGTAGAGAGCCGCTTCCGGCTACGTTCGATGACTATGTGGCAGACAGCGTGATATGTTTCCGTCGCGACAGGGATGTACTCGGCAACCCGCGTAAGATAGGCAGTCTGGTTGATATGGGCGCTTTGGAGGCGTGGCTGGTAGAACCCGGTACGGATGTGGAGATTACCGCACTGACCAATGAAGTGATCGATACGCGTATCACTACCGCGGACTATAGGACACTGTGTATGGCGTTTACGGATCATTACGGCGGAAATGCGTATCCGCATGCCGGATCGGTCGTTTATCTGATGGACAGCAGTGCGATGAGCATGCAATATAAGAATACGGAGAAACCTGATTTTGTGGACCACCGTGAACAAACCATTGTTTTTAAACCGGCATTCATGCTGCTCAAACCGGGAGCTTCGTTCTATGGCAACGGACATGACGTTCAGTTGAACTACGTGGCGGCAGAGAAGAAGTTCGTCAACCAGCAATATACGATGATGTCGCTGCCGTTTGATTACGATACGACCAATATCAGTACGATTGTGTACAATGCAGCAAAAGACTCGTTATGCGAATTGAAGAATCCATATCCGTTCAAGACATACCAGTATTCCGGCGCAGCGCGTTCGGCAAAGGATTATGTGTTCCGCCCGGAGAACTCAACGTTGTGGCTGCCTGTGGATACGGCAAATCGTACAGCAACAGAAGGATATCTGATGGACTTCGGCGAAACGATAGCGGATACCGTACTCCGTTTCAATGCGTTTGCACCGCAGTTGAACGAGTATGTATATGTCGAGTCTGCCGATGAACCGGATAAGATCGTTTATCTGACGCAGTATGACCATCGTACACCGGGAACGGGCAGTACGCTGAACTTCACGCGTCAGGAAGATATGGGCTGGAACATGAAGGGTCTGCCGTGGCTCGTTTCGAACTATCGTACGGATACTGTGCTTGAAGGCGAGACCTATCTACGGCAGATGTATATCCCGCACGTGTTCTATCAGATGGACGGCGCAGGCGAGTATATGTATCTGACATCCGGTGACCAGATTTATACTTCCCGTTCGTGGGATAACGGGTCGATTATGTCGATGGGCAATGCGTTCTTCACGCAAACGGCTACGCAGAAAGAGCGTGAGGCGCTGATCTTCCACCTGCCGTATTACGACCATAACAAGAAAAAGGATCGTCCGTTGATTCGAATGGTGAGCGGACGTCACCAGAGTGATATTCTGACCGTGATGCCGGATTCGACAGCCGGTAAGAATGTTCAATACAGTTATGGCCGTGACGGTATCAAATGGCAGGCGAACAGTCAGACTGCACAAGTGTACCTGTTAGACAGCAAGCGCTTGTCCAAGATATCGCTGTTGGGCGCTGCTCCGACGGAAGTGGATATACCGCTCGGCGTGCGTGTACCGGAAGAGACGGAGTTGACATTCTCATTGCCGGAGAAAGAGGCGTTTGGCGATTATAGCCACGTTTGGCTGATTGACTATGCGCTGAACCGCTACACGAACATGCTGAATGAGGATTATACCGTTTCGTTAGAGGCCGGCGAGAACAATACGCGGTTTGCTATCCGTATCGGCGGATTCCCGAAGACGGACAAGAACGGCCGGCGTCAGTATTACGTCTTTGCGATGGACGGCACTCTGTATGTGCGCGGATTGGTGAAAGGCGACAAGATAACCGTTTACTCGCAAGCCGGTCAACTCGTTCATACGGCTACGGCTTCCGGCTCTGAATTCAAGATGCCGCTTAGGTACGCTGCAGGTTATGTAGTCAAAGTGAATGACACGGCCCACAAAGTGGTGAATATGTAAGGCTGACAGATAGACATGAAAAAAGGACATCGTGCGATGTCCTTTTTTGTGGGCGTTCACGGATTCGAACCGCGGACCCTCTGCTTGTAGGGCAGATGCTCTAAACCAGCTGAGCTAAACGCCCTTTCTTTTCGAAAGCGGGTGCAAAGGTACTGCTTTTTTCTGACATGACCAAATTTTTTGACAAAAAAATGCATTTAAGGGGTCATTTTTTTGCAAAAAGGCGATAATTATACCATTTTTTGTTCTCTAAAGGCAGAAAAACGGCATAAACGAGCATCGTTATCAGGATGCCGATGAGTATTCCGACCAGTATGTCAATCGCGAAATGTTGGCTCAGGTAGAGTCGGCTGTAGCAACCGAGAGCGGCAAAGGCGAAGCAGAGGAACTGGACCGCTGCGCTGAGAGAAGCGGTTTTGTTGGATAGCCAGCGGGTGGCGACGATGGAGAGGATGAAGGCTAACGCGAAGAAGGAGGTGGCATGACCGGAAGGAAAGGAATACCAATAGTTCATGTCCACGCCTTCGGTGAGCGGGAGTTGAACATCAGGCATGTTCTGAGCGAACCAGGTGAGCGGACGCGGTGTATTGGCGAACCGTTTGCAGCATTGTGTGACAAGGCCGGAGAAAAGGAGCGCATTGAAACCGAAGATACCGTCTCCAATGCGACTGAAAAGGAGCAGCAACAGACAGACGATATACGGGAAGTAGGCCGCCAGGTCCGTGATATGACTATAGAAAAAGTCTCTGCCGGCGGTGTGACGGTCGCAAAGGAGGAGATGTAGCTCACCCTTAGGAATAAATAGAATAACTAAGCCCAATGCTACGACGAGCATCAGGCTTAGCGTGAGAAAAACTGCGTTTCGTTTGAGCATTGAATCAGTGTTCAGTATTCTTAGCCGCAAGGGCACGATTATTGCTTTGCAATTTTCAGTATTCAGGTTATTGAATACGCTGGCCGAAGATATTGAAGATATGTCCGTCCAAGCGGATGACCATTTGGTTGCCCTTCAGCAGTTTTTGTGCAGGAGCAGCAGCGGGCTCATCGTCAATCTGCGGCTCATCAGGCATGCCTGAAATCTGCTTGTCGCACGACGGAAGGGTAGTGCCGTTAATGTCGGTCACTTCCACATGATACTGGTCGCCGTTGTTGAGCGGTTCATCGGAGTGGTAAACAGCACTTGTGGCACCCGGGATGGGTTCGCCGTTCCTGTACCACTGGAAGGCTACGAACTGATATCCGCCGTTATTGGCAGCATTGAGAACGGCCAATACATTGTTAAACAGTTTGTGCACGATGATATCTTTGGGATAATCGACCGCAATCGTACGCACGAAGGTAAGCGTATTCAGTTGACCTTGTGCGTCACCGCAATTGGCGTCCGTCACTATGAGAACGACTTTATACAAACCGGGTTTGAAGTTCTCGGTAGGCAGGAATCTCGTGCCGACTCCGTCTATCTCGTAATTCTTACTCCAATCGATTGAATCGATAGATTGATCCAGAAGTGGTTCACAAACATCGTCTTCTGTTTGCGGAGCAGGAGGCTCTTGTTCGCCATCTTCCGCTTTCAGATACCTGCGCGCTACCAGCTCCGGATCCGGACAGGAAGCGGGTAAGATAATGAGTCGGGCACCCGATACATTTCCTTTATGCTTGGTGTATGGGAGGGCAAAATGCTCACCTGCGCAGCTATGCAGTTTGGCGGGATCCGTCTCCACATCCATTCGGAGACAGGTGATGACTTTGATATTGCATTTGCGGTGTGTCTCACAGCCCGTTTCGTTCTTGATGAAGTCTTCGTAAGATTCGTCCTGGAACCACCAGCGATTAAAAGCAAACACACTATCGTTGGCGACGATGGGGTCCAGCGTCTCCTCGCGTTCTTCTCCCCAAACAACCAAGTGCTTGTGCACAGTGTCAAAGCAGTTCTCCACCGGATCGTAGGAGATGTCTCCTTCGCTGAGGAGTCGTGCGCGTTCGGCGGGATTGTCCAACAGGGTATCCACCGGCAGACATTTGTGCATCGGATCTACCACGATGGTATCCTGGCGAACGAAGCGGAAAGTGAAGCTGACGGAACCAAGGAACTGGTCGCTTTCTTCCGTGCAGACCTGATGTCCGTAGAGTTCGGCTGTGACATCGTACCAACCGGGAGTGGTGTAGGTGTGTGTCGTTTGTGCATCGCCGTTGAAGGCTTTGGTTCCATCGCCGAAATTCCAGTCCACGCGCGAAATATCATCGTTACCGACATTGGCATCAAACTCCACTACTTCATTGATACAGAACTTGGAGTTGCTGACATATCCGTCCGAGAAAATCTCTCCATTCACATTGATACCTTGCTTCACGGCTGCCGAACCGACGGAATAAGCGTAGGACTCATTGAAACCGGAACCGTAGACATGGGCTACAACACCGCTGCTACTGGTTAGTGTATAAACCTTGTCAACCGTGCTACCATCCGTATCCACCAAAAATACGCGTGCGTAGGAATACGATGGATTACCGGGAACCGGTTGGAAGGAAGTAGCGATATTGGAGCGTAACTCAGAGCTGAGTTTGACTGTAGCTACATCCGCTGTCCGGCAAACGATATTCACATAATGTTTATTGGTATGTCCTTCAGAACCGGAGGTACCACAGGCACCGAAGGTGATTTTCGATATACGCTGTTGCAGAGGCGAGATCCATACCATGGACGGGTCACCGAGTTTTTCCGTTGAACTAAAGCGATAATCGCTGGATACATCATAGCTATAGACAGCTACAGGGCAAGTGGCCTTGATGTAATGAACATCTCCGTTGAGGATAAGCGGAACCTCGCGACCGGCTTTGGCAATGGCAGAAGCCATGTTGGTAGCAAGATCTTCAGACATCTCAAACTCCCAGGTTTCTCCGGGTTGCAGTTTTTTAGCAAAAGAACCATCGATGGAAATATTCGTTGCATTGTCGGCTGCGGTAATACGGATACGGTTAGCATCCTTCTCCACCGAACGGCTGACAACAAACTCTGTTCCCCAATAGTCAAGCGGCATAGCTTGCTCATAGAGACAGTCACGAGCTGATTTGCCACCCGGGACTTGCGTAAAGTCGGCTCCCTGGAAGACTGCGATAGGCTTGGGCGCCGAATGGTCGGAAGTGGAATAAGCGGTGACGCGGGTACCGGAGAACGATTGTTTGTCCAAGCCTATGACCTGATAGGTTTCTCCTTTCTGAAGGTCAACGGTAAAACGAGTACCGGCCGCTTTGCCACCTTGCGTAGCGGAGGAAGGTGTGATAGCTACCGTTGTGTTATCTTCCGTTGCCAAGATAACAAAGTCGGCATGTGACTCACCCTCGCTATTATACACAGGATAATCCTGGATGATATAATCGTTTTGCAATGCGGTGATAGGCAGAATGTTTGTCGCATCATACGAATACTCCATACGGATTGCGGCATACACACTGACCTCTTCCGTAGCTTCTACCTTGATGCCGAATTTCGTCACTTTCTCGGAAGCATTGTTGGCAGTCCAGTTCTTGTCGTACCACTTATCCAAAGGAATGTCTTTGATCACCAACCAGTCGTTCGCATTTACGGTACGCGTATCCTGCTTCCAGTTCTGCGAAGGGTTGGAAACGGTTACCTGACATTTCTTTTTGGTAGAGATAGCGATGAATGGTTCAAATGAACCCTCGCTAAAACCACTCGGGGAGTTGGCCATCAGCAAGGCAACCCAGAACTCTTTTCCTTCTGTGGAGGCTTGGCTCCAAGCAGAGGAAACCATTGTGGTACAAAGTGCTACAATCAATAGCGATTTAATCAGTTTATTCATATCTTTTTATATTATCTGCGATTGTTCTGAAAGTAAGGTTCTCGGGACATGATCCCGTGATGATCCCGTTCTTAACTTCACATTGACCTTACAGTATCTCTATCTGCATATATGCTGTTCTCAATACTAAAGTATCTCGATCTCGACGCGTCTGTTATTCTGGCGTCCTTCCTCGGTGTCGTTGGTGTCGATCGGCTGTTTCTCACCGCGTCCTTCGGCTTCGAGACGATCCGGCGTCAAGCCGCGTTCGATCAGGTCATTCTTGACTGCTTCGGCACGACCTTCGGACAGAATCTGGTTGGCTTCGTCCTTACCGACATTATCCGTGTGACCGATAATCTTGATACGCACTTTCGGATTGCGCGCGAGGTACATATACAGGTCGTTGAGTGCTCCTTCCGAGGTGGGCAAGATTCGCGTCTTGTTGGTAGCGAAGAAGAGGTTCTTGACGATGAACACTTCGCCTTTCTTAACCGGTACGAGTTGGAGATTGAGCGAATCGCCTATGTCGGTAATGGCCATGTCGAGCGTGTCGTAACCCATTTGCGCTATATGGAGCGTGTATTGCGGTCCTTCGGCCAACATCAGGCTGGCAGAACTGTTGAGCGAGTCGGTGGCCATGGTGTAAGCCGAAGCCGTTTCGCCGCGTTTGCGAATCTGTATGTTAGCAGGTACCACGAGTCCGGTCTCCTTATTGGTAACGCGTACGCGCAGGACAGGACGATGGCGCATAACGATGGTGACGTATTCGGTAGAACCGACTTCCTCGATATCGAAGGACTGCGTAGCATTGTAATAACCTTCGGCCTTGGCTTCGGCGGTGTAGGAACCGAGCGCACATTTCTGCTTAAAGCCTTTCGGCGTGATTTGTTTCTCCTTGAGAGTGATCTTGCCGTTGCTGTTATGCGTCTCTACGAAAGCGACAGGCAGCGGTTGGTTGGTTTGTGCATCCACCACGCTATACAAAGCGTAGGCAGGAGGCGGCGGAACCGGACGCGCTGTCTTACCCGGGATCTCGAACTGAACGATGAACTTAGCTCCCACAAAGAGGTTGTTGAGCTTGGTGTTACCGTGGTAGGCGAGTAGGGTATTGGAGTTCTGCACTTCCACTTGGTTGCTCGCAAAGTCCACAGGCAGCGCTGCCGGCGTAGCATTGGTGTTGAGCACGCCGTATTCGGCAAAGAGGGCAGCGCGATAGTGGATATGCTCGCGTCCGAACGGCAGCCGTTGACCCGGTTGCACTTTTTTCTTCTTGTCTTTGGGATCCGCGGGCTTAGGCGACTGTTGCAACCACTCGTCCAGATCCACACCCACTTCGGCAGCTATGCTGAGATCCGGTTGGAGGAACTTGATGGCTTGTCCGGTCTTGCCGTTCAGGTCATGAATGCCCATTCCGTAGGGTTCGAGCAGCGCCGGATCATTGACAACGATGTCGTATTTGCCTTTCTGGCTGTAGTTGCCTATTGCCGAATAGTGCACTTTGACGCCGGCGAGGAAATAGTATCGGTCAAACTGCGCACCGAACATAACCGGAATACCGACTTGGAACAAGTTGCGTGTCTCTCCCAGTTTGTCGAAGAGGTAGGAATAGGTAGTACCCGGATAGTTCTTATCCAGACGCGTTGCCTCAAATCCGTAGGTAGAGGTGGAGTTGAGAATACGCAAGTCCAGTCCTGTCTCGAAGAGGAAATGTCCGTATTCGAGGTTGTAGGTAGCATCAAATCCAAAGCCCACGCCTCCTTTGAGTTGCTGCAACGGATTGCTCTGGTTGAGTGTTCCGGCGCCTATATAATCGTTGATCTTGTCCATCATCGCGGCGTAGCCGAGGCGGGCGCCCAAGTTGATGTACGAGATGGCTTCCTGTTTGGGATTCTCCAGACTCTCCTGGTATTTCTCGTAGTCGCGAAGTGCTTTCTCTTCTTTGGCTTGTGCTTCCGCTTCCTTTCTGGCGGCTTCGGCTTCCCTTTCAGCAGCTAACTTTTCGCGTTCAGCCGCTTGTTTCGCCTTTTCTTTTTCTGCAGCAGCTCTCTGTTTCTCTTTGTCAGCTGCGGCTTTCTCCTTCTCCTTGGCCGCTTTTTCCTTCTCTTTTTCCTTGGCGGCAGCGGCTTTGGCTTTCTCTTTCTCCTTCGTAGCAGCGGCTTTGGCTTTTTCTTTCTCCTTGGCAGCCTTGGCTTTCTCGGCCTCTTTCTTTTTCTTCTCAGCCTCTTTGGCTTTGGCAGCAGCGGCTTTTTCCTTCTCCGTCATAGCAACGGGAGCCGGTTCCGGCATGGCGTTTACTATCGCCGGTGCGCAAGTCAAACTCAGAACAACGCTTGCAATCAGTATGTTATGGAAAATGCTTTTCATTGTTGTGTCCTCCTATGCTGATTATTGGTTAATGATCATTTTGAAACTGCGGCTCTCCTTGCCGGTGATGACACGAAGCAGGTAGAGGCCTCCTTCTTTGGGCGTAGGAATGGTACAACCGCCGTCCGGGATGGTGAACTTCAGGTCGTTGTAGATCTTTCCGTTCGCCGTGATCCATTGTGCGTAGCATTCGATATCCGCTTCGCCTTTGTAGTCGGCATTGACGAAGACGACATCGCCGGCTTTCATCGAGTAGGTGGCTTTGATGACGAGCCCATCCGGGTTAGTGTCAAAGTCATGCTGTTTGCCCGTATTGATGAAGGCCTTGCCGCAAGCGCAGGTCTTGACTTCGTCGCTCTGGCCTTTGTTGACCGTGAAGCAGATATAGTATTTATCGTCGCTATATTCACCGGGTGGCAGGTCGTAGAAATTGAGGTTGGACGAAATCTGTCCTTCTATGGCCGTACTATCCGAAGCGCGATACCACTGGAAGTCGCTCAGCGTCTTGCCTTCGAAGGGTTTGACTAACAATCCGAGCACATTGTCGTAGCGCTGGTCGATGACATCCTTGTCGTAGTTGAGACGGAAATGCATGACGGTATCCGCTCCGCCGCAATCCGATTTGATTACGATGTGAATGCCATAAACGGCTTCGGTGGACACTTTGTCATTTTGCGGAATGGTGATCTGGAAATAGCCGTCCTTAATCACCAGTTTCGAGTCGTCAAACTCCGCCTCTTTGGCTGCATCGTCAAACTCAATAGTCACATTATCGCCATGCAGGTTCACTTTGCCCTCGTTGGTATAAGGAATCTTGCCGATATACTCTTTGCCATCCTCGGGACAAGGAATCTCCGGATCGCCGATAGTGAACTCATATCGTCCGATAGTGACGGTGATGGGGATACTGTCCACTGCATTTTGTCCCACGCACACATTGCTGCTCTCGCGATAGATGAGCACATAAGCCGAATAGACACCGCCTTCTTTGTAGAAATGCGGCACGGAGTCTTTGTTGCCCAGTTCCGTCTCTCCGTCGCCGAAATACCATTCTATTTTCTCATATTCGTAGTCGGGGTGACAGGCGAACTTGATGGTATCCTCGCCGCAGAGCGTGTTTTCCGAATCAGGCGTGAAGATCTGCCCGTTGATGGTGATGTACTGCGTCAACGGCTTGGTGGCACCTCCGGCGGAGTAGCCATAGGACTCGTTACTGGTAAATCCGTACACATGCGCGATGAAGTTGGAACCATCGCTCTTGAGTGTGTGGGAAGCGGCCGCATTGCCAAGCGATTTCTGCGCATAGTGGTAAATGGACGAACCACTGACAGGCTTGAAATCGTCTTTGATGCTGGCGCCATCCAGCGTCATCAAGTCCGGCTGGTCGGTGACGATATTGACATAGTGGTCGGTAGTACCATTCTTGCTGGCATAAGTGGCAAAAGTGACTTGGTCAATCTGTTGCTCAATGGGGTTGATCCACAGCATGGCCGGGTCTCCGTTGCTGTTCTTGTCGCCGTGATACTGCTGCGAGACCATGAAGAGGTGAACGGCGCAAGGGCACGAAGTAGTCAGCATGCAACTACCGTCTTTGGCGTAAGTGCCGTTAGAACCTATCTCAAATTCCCAATAATGTTTCTTGTCGGCAGCAAAATCGATGGTGTGCACTTTCTGGCCATCGACATAGATGTCCGTTCCGTCATTGAGCGCGAGCACGCGAATGATATCCACGGGTCTGCCGGCAGAAGCGGTAAGCGCAAAGGTGTTGCCCCAGTATTGTGTAGGCATGGCCTGCGAGAAGATATGGTCGCGCTGCTTGACCTGATAAGGAATATTGGTGTGCGGGCAGCCCTGGAAAACGGCTATCTTCTTGCCGTTACGCGCTTTGACCCAAGTGCCGGACAGGTCTCCCGGATCTTTGTCTTTCTTGCCGGTCCATACATACCACACCTGGCCTTGCTTCAGCACGGGCGAATGCAGGGTGTCTTGGCCCGGCTGGAAAGCAATCAATTCCAAGTCCTCTTCCGTCAATTCATATCCGTTCTCCTGCTTGGATACAGCCGCATAGATACGCTGCGTACGCTCAGTGGGGCAGTAATCGATAATCACATCGTCTTCGGCTGCTATCACTGCGAAATGCGAGCCTTGCGTGGAACCGACTCCGCCATGATCGGAAGGAGTGTAGGTCTGAATGATGTATTCGTCCAACAATGAAGCCGTAGGAAGCACATTGGTCGCATCAAAAGTGGCGCGTTTGTAGTTGGTCGCGAAAAGGGCAATGTTGGCCGTTGCCGTGACATGTAGCGCACAAGTATCGACTTTCTCCGAGTTGACTGCGTAGCAAACTTTTTTGCTCGTTTCCATGGCTGCACGCGCATTGTTAACCAGCACATTACCTGCATACAGCTCGACGAGCTGCATGTTGTGGGCGGTGATGTTTATCGTCTCCGAATAGCCGGTAAACGGGTTGCTGATGGTCACCTGACAGTCCTCGCGCGAGGAGATGGAGAGGGACAACGCCAAATCGTTGTTGGGATCCTGGTCAGCCTGCATGAAAGTTACCCAGAAATCTTTGCCTTCCGTAGATTGGCCATCCACCACCGTGTCAGCTTTCACCGGCATGAAAGGCACCGCCATCAAGCAGCAAAGAAGGATTGTAAATACTTGTTTTTTCATATAGTCGAATGTGTTAAATGTTTGCAATCATAATCGGGTGCAAAATTACAAAAATTCCCGCACGCGCGCGTGCACATTCTCGCGAAAAATGTGGAAAAATTGACACATTTATTGCAAACGCTGTCCTAAAGGTGTGAAAATTGACCTGTTCTGCACGATGACGAGTCTGCCGTCCCGCAGTTGTTTACGGGCAATCGGCTGTTCGGATTCGGGCACGATGAGCCCTTGATGCTCGTCGTATTCATCTCCGTAAGTCTGCGGCAGGGCATAGAAATCGACGGGCTGGCCCTGCTTGTCGCCCCATATATATTCCACCAGATCCGGATAATCGATAAACGGATTGCGGTTGCCCTGAATCTTATTCACTTCGATGGCGCGTCGTTTCTCTTTGTCGCTGACGGGATCCATCCGATGCCATTCGACGAGCAGGTCTCGCAACCAAGGCCGGAACTCCTGCCATCCCTCATTGGTCATCGCCACACCGGGTTCGCCGGAAGTGAGCCATGTGAGCGAATCGCCGTAACAGGTAACGATATAGAAATAGGCTCGTGCAAAATCGCCTTTGTACTCGTCCGCGGGGCAGAAGACGCGTGTCAGACCATAGGTGGAACCGCTGCCGGTAACGAACGAACCGTTGTTGAAGGTACTGTCGGTCGGGATTCCCGGTGCATGGTTCGATTTGCTCCGATTGGCGGAATAATCGCCCGGAACCAAATGGAACAGGTCGCAATAGGCGGGATTGACATCGCCTCCCCACCAGCTCTTGGGCAGCATGTGCTCGATGTCAAACTCCGCTACGCTGGCCGTAGGCTTGGCCGGATCGAAGTACCGCACATTGTTCGAGTACATATCGAGTACCCGGTTGGTGACGGTATCCCGGTCGGTATGGAAGAAGGCATCCCAGGTCTTGTGCGTTCCGCTGCCGTATTTATACCGCTTTCCGCAGCAGATGATGTAGCCGAGATGATTCTTGAGCGTGGAGTCGGAGGTGCATTGTGCGTATTGGTAATAGCGTCCCGGCATAGGTCCGACGCTCATTCGCGTGGTGTCGAGGTCGAAAGTGCTGGCACCGGAACTCTGCGGCACTACCGTCATCTGAATGGGCAGTTCGCGAGTCCGCTCAATGCCATCCAGACCTTTGCAACGCGCCGTTACCACATCGCTGAACGGAATAGCTTTCGTCACTTCTTTGAGCGTGATGCTGTAGAAAATACCCACTTCGCCGCCGGTAGCAGGCAGGGTAGTATTCGACAGCGTAAAGGTCTTGCCGCTCTTGAGCGACAGCGCTATCTCGCCGTCGATGTGTTTGCCGATGATTTCGAAGTTCAGCACTTCCTCCAGCGGTTCATCTTCACTCTCCCAATGCACTCCACCGAAGTCCATGGTAGGATACTGCATCTCCATGATGGCTTGCAGCGGATGAGGATCCTCCGCCTCGAACTCAATTTTTTGCACATACCAACGGTTGGCTTTGTCGATATTGGAGGCAATGGTGATGACATCCGTTTCGGCGTCGTACGGGATGGTATAAGGCTGAATATCAGCACGATGCCCTTCTTTCCATTCGATGAACTGACCGCAAACGACCAGCCCGCGCGTGTAGGACTTGGTGGAAACGGAATCGTCCTTGTGCGCATATGACGCCGCATAAACGGTCAACGAAGTGATATGGTATTGGTCGTCCAGTCCTAACACCAATGAACCGCCGACGGAGGCAGTTCCGCCTTTGATGCCGAAGCCCTCTTTGGCGCGGTAGATCTTGTCGGCTGAGACAATCCGATCGACACAGTTGTTGGTCGCACGCAGCACGATATTGGTCAACTCGCTCGTCGGAGACGAGGAATCGGCGTTACCGCTGTTGAACACGATCGTGAACCGTTCCGCCATCATCGTGACGGAGAAAAGTGCAACGAGAAGAAGGGTAACTGTTTTTTTCATAGTATTTGTAAAATCTTAATAATCGTGTATGTTTTTAATCTCGGTTTAACCACGGTTTACCCACGGTTTAACCACGAGATTACCAGCGTATGCCCTTTTGGGGCAAAAATCTTAATAATCGTACATTTTTCAGGCTTTCGGCCGGAGCGCCAAAAGGATGTTCAAAACCACATACCAAAGGATGCAAGCCGTGCCGCTGAAGAGTGCGAACTCGATATGCTTGGCGATGATGGCTTTCGCCACGCAGTAGCCGATGAGTAGCAGACAGCCGATCAGGAAACTGACAATCACCAGTTTTTCCTTTTTGAAGGCTTTGAAGCTGAAGAACGGAATCTCCGCGTTAAGCAGCCAGCAGCTGAGTAGCGAGAGACCGATCAGAACCCACGCCATCCAGTCGTAGGCGATCACCGCAATCGGCAGGCTGCATATACCGCCCCAAAAGATGGCGTTGGCCGGTGTGGCAAGGCCTATGAACGAATCGTGTTGCCGTTCATCGACATTGAATTTGGCCAGACGCAAGGCCGAGAAAGCTGCCATGAGCAAGGCCAGAAGTGCCCACCAGCCGAGGATGGGTTTCAGATAGCAGAACAGCATCATCGCCGGTGCCAGACCGAAGGTGATATCGTCTGCCAGTGAGTCCAATTGGATGCCGATAGGGCTGGGCGCTTTCAAAAGGCGTGCACTCAGACCGTCGAAGAAATCGAAGAATGCGCCTGCCAGCACAAAGACAAACGCCCAAATGAACGCGTTTTGCGTAGCCAGGAACACAGCAATACTGCCGCAGAGCAGGTTGCAACTGGTGATAGCGTCCGGAATGATTCGTTTATAGTTCATAAATTATCAACTTTCAATTTTCAATTTTCAATTTTGCAATCGCTTATAAACGAAGTAAGTGATTGCAAAGGTGGTTATACTGCACGCATTGGCAATCCAGAAGAATGCCGAATAGCCGACGGCGAGTTCCAACGAGCCTGCCACGAAGCCCGGAATCATCATCGACAGCGCCATGAATGCCGTGCAGATGGCGTAGTGGGAAGTCTTGTACGGTCCTTCCGAGAAATGCATCATGTACATCATGTAGGCGGTGAAACCGAAGCCGTAGCCGAACTGCTCGAAACTGACGGCTGTGCCGATAAGCCACAGCGATTCAGGCTGCGCCATACTGAGGTAGCAATAGACGAAACTGGGCAATGTCAGGGCTGCCGCCATAAGCCACAGCGAGCGTTTGAGACCTTTGCGCGAGATATAGATTCCGCCTAAGATACCGCCGAGCAGCAGACAAATGACGCCGATGGTACCGTACAACAGTCCTACGGTGTCCGTGCTTAAGGCTAATCCTCCGCCGAAGATCTGGCCGTCACGCAGCACGGTAGCACGGGTGTCCACCAGGAAAGGTTGGCTCAGTTTGACCAGGAATCCTTCGCTCAAACGGTACAGCAGCATAAAAGCGATGGCCAGCCAGACTCCGGGCTTGGTGAAAAAGGTGGCAAACGCTTCCTTGAGTTCTTTCCAAACGCCTTTCACCTTTAACCTTTCACCTTTCACCTCCTCGTTAGGCTTCTCTTCCTCTACTTTCGGCAGGAAGAACGAGTGGTACAGCGTCACGAGCAGAAGCAGTACGCTCGTCGTACCCAAAGTGACTTGCCACGACAATGGTATGTCGCCTGTCCTGTTCTCTATCTGCCCCGCTATATAAACGAGCACGCCTTGCGAGAACACCGCCGCAATACGGTAGAAAGTAGAGCGGATTCCCACAAAAGCCGCCTGGCTCTTGGTGTCGTGCGCCAGCATGTAATAGCCGTCGGCTGCGATGTCGTGTGTGGCCGAAGCGAAAGCGGCGATGATGAAGAAAATGAGAGTCCAGCGGAATAGACCGACGGAAGTCTCTTTAGCTGCAATCATTTCCGCCGAAGGATGGGGAAGTGTCAGCGTGAGCAGGATACCGAGACCTGTCAGCAAGGCCTGCATGGCGATGATCCACCAGCGTTTGGTACGGATGATATCCACAAACGGACTCCACAGACCTTTGAGGAACCACGGGAAATAGAGCAGGGTAGTGAAGAACGCGAGCTGGTCATTGGGCACTCCCATTTTAGCAAACAGCATCACGGAGATGCTGTTTACCAAAAAATAGGGGATTCCTTCTGTGAAGTACAACGTCGGTACCCACACCCAGGGTGATATATACCTTATATTATTACGCACGTGTACGCGCGTTAAGTGCCATTATTGGAAGTTAGCGCGGTTGTCCACCACGTCCGCTTTGTCTTCGATGATCTGAATGGCCTGATAAGGCAGGTAGGAGTAGCGCGAAGCCAGTTGTGCTTTCTCGCTATCGGCGTTGAACGGAGCCTCGGGAGCATTGTTGATCGCACCCTTCTTCACCATGAACACGCCTGTCTTGCCTTGAATGGGCTCACTCACTTCGTTCTCGTCCAAAGCCAAAACCTTACCGATCACGGCAGGTTCCATTCCGGCGTTACCGAAACGGCTGTCGTTCAGCGTCACGCGCTCTACATTCTGAACACGCTGACCCAGTACTTCGGCTGCTGCTTCCAGCGTCTCAACGCCCTTCAGCTGTTTCTTGATGTACTCAGCCTTGGCGTTATTCGTAGCTTCATAGGTCAACTCGGCACGAACGGCCTCCAACGGACGATACTCGCCGTCGTTCACCTCGGTCACAGCGGCTACGATGAACTGCTGGCCACACTCGAACACGTCAGAAACCTGACCCTCTTTAGCCTCAAACGCCCACCGAACGATAGGACGGCTGGCCTTGAGTTGACCCACTTTGTCGGTCGTCTCGGTCAAGTTGTATTGCGGAACAACTGCCAGACCCTGCTCTTGCGCAGCTGCCTCCAATGCCTCTGCATTCGGGTTAGCTACGATGAACTGCTTCGCCTGGTTGTAGATAGCCGAATAGGTCTTGCTCGACGGAGTCACCTCGCGGGCCAGGATAGCCAACTTAACCTTCGGTGTCGGTTTGCCGATCTCCATGATCTCGTAAGTCTGCTCGCCCATGCCTTGTGCTACGGTGAAACGGCCGCCGCGTTTGCCTGCGAAAGCAGGCTCGGCAATGTTCTTCGGCAGGTCAGCAGCTTTGAACCAGCCTAACTCCTGGTCCTCGCCGTCCTCCACGATAGCTTTGAGCTCTACGGAGTCTGGCAGCGAGTAACCGGCCTGCATGATACGGGCCATCGCATAGGTGTCGTTCTCAAAGAGAATATCCGTGCAGTCGCCTGCTTTCGCACCTTTGCGGAAAGCAAACTCTTTGAATTGTGCCGGAACGGTCTCTTCCGAGTAGTCACGACCGTCGTACATGATGTCCGAATTGGTGTTTACGGTCAGACTCACGTCTTCGGTAGTGCGGAACTCCTCTTGCAGATTGTTCATCAGCGTCTCGGCAGCCTTGAAATCGGCCTCGGACGGCTTGATGTCAAACGCCACATACTCAATCGAGCGGTTCGGCGTCTGCTTGTATTCGGCTTTGTGCTGCTTGTACAGTTTCTTGATGTCGCTCTCGCTCACTTTGACCAGACTGTCGGCTACAGCATAGAACGGTTGCGATACATACTCAGCGCTCACGCCGTTCTGACGGTTGTTGAAAGCGAACTCGGCGTCCAGACTGTTGGCCTTGAACAGGTGTTGCAGCAGGCTCGTGTATTTCTCCTGCATGTAGCTGATACGAACGGCTTTCTCCCAATACATCCAATACGTCTTGGCCTGCTTGAGGTTGGCGTTCATCTCTGCGTCGTCACTCTCTTGATTGATGGCCTGCAGCAGGTTGACTACCGCGTCACGGCTGAACTGTCCGTTCTCGTCCTGGAAGGTGCGACGGCTGCGGATGATCTGATGCACATTGTCTCCGATGCACAACTCGCTCAACTCGTCGGCGGTGATGTCCATTCCGATCTCCTTTGCCTGAGCACGCAGCGTGTAGTCCATCATCATCATGTTCCACACCTGATTGCGAATCTGCGTGTAAACTTCTTCGTCGAAGTCCGAACGGCCGCTCTCAATCTTGTAAACTTCTGTCAATTGTTCTTTGGCTGCCTCATACTCCGTATAGTGAATCTTCTGACCCTCTATCACGCCGACATTCTCGCGGCTGCGGTTGAAGAAACTACTACCGGAGTTCAAAAAGTCTCCGAGGATAAATGCCAACATGGCGAGACCCACAATTGCGATCAACAATGCGCCATGATTTCTAATTCTTTGTAAACTTGCCATTTTTTAATGTAATTATTTAAAATTTTCAATTTTCAATTTAGAAATTCGGATTCGTGGACTCTTCCACATAGCCCTTCACCGGCTCGCATGTACCGTTGTAGTTCTGAATCTGTGCGTTCACCAGCACGGTGTCACCAACGGCTACCTGGTTCAGGTCGGTGAACTTCTTGTTGTCCTTGCCCATGATACGATAGCATGTAGCGTACGACAGACCGTCCGAGATGTTGAATGTCAGGTTGCCGTAACTCGACAGCGATGTGTCGGTGATACCCGTTACCACGCCGCGAATCTTGTACGACTCCTCCGTTGTCTCTTTGGAAGCCATGCCCAATGCTATCTTCTCCGCCTCTGTCACGCTGATCTCGCCTTCGCCGGGAGCAGGGCAACCCGGGAACTCCGGAAAGACTTCGTTGAAATGGGCATTGTTTGAAACATATACGAAGCATGCTCCGGACGACTCGTAAACGCCGTTATAGTTGGTCAGATAGCAGCTGATAATCACGAAATCGCCTTCTTTCACGCACTCCAGATCCGGCAACTTGGCACCGAACTTACCTAACAGACGATAAGCGTAGAACTGCTTCGGACCCTGACCGTCCTGACGCGCACTCAGATATACGAAATCATTGCCGTATTTCGGGAAGTCGCTGTCAAAACTGTCGCCGCGGTTGAAGCCTTTCACCCAGCCCTTGATGAAATATTTCTGCGCAGAAACCTGACCTGTATGCAGTTTCTTCGTCAGGCGTACTGCTTCGTTCACGTCAATCGTGCCTTCGGGAATAGCTATGCCCTCAGGATCCGGCGACGGATCGGGATCCGGCTCCACAGGAATCGAATCCAGCGGAATGTTGTGCGAATTGTCGCCCGGACCGTCTATATAAGCACGCTCCTTACAACCAAACAGTACCATGGTGGCCAATGCTGCCAATACTAAAATGCTCTTTCTCATTTCTTTATAATTTTTATGATATTATCTTCAAGGGTCAATTCTTTATCGGGGTCCCCGAAAATTTTAATTTTTGGGGAGAGCGTAGGGCAAGGCGAAATTCTTATGAGCGACGGGGTCGCGAATCGTATTGAGCCTTAGCCTAAGCGAATTAGCGTGCAAAATTACAAAAAAATATTCACGCGCGCAAATAATTAGGAAAAAAAATGAAAAAAAATGCAATTTTCTTGCGTATGTCAAAAAAAAGTAGTAATTTTGCAAGCTTTTTCGATTGTGGGGTATAGTGTGCCCAGGCGAATCAGCAATAGTATGGACATGAAAGTGATTGTTCGAAGGCGTTGGACTTTCGGCTTTCGGCTTTCGATTAATTGTTAAAAACTATAGCAACAACTCCCAACAGACCGCGTGGCGGTCGAGTTATCAAAGAGAATCCGCACCGTATTAATGACAAGATTCGCGGTGTGTTCCAAGTGCGCCTTATCGGCGACAATGTAGAGCAAGGTATCTACTCGTTTCAGCAGGCTATGCGCATTGCGGATGAGCAAAATCTCGATCTCGTCGAGATAGCACCTACCGCCAACCCGCCTGTCTGCCGAATCATCGACTACCAGAAGTTCCTCTACGCGCAGAAGAAAAAGCAGAAAGAGGTGAAGGCGAACCAGAAGAAGCAGGAAGTCAAGGAGATTCGTTTCGGACCCCAAACGGATGACCATGACTACAACTTCAAACTCAAGCATGCCATCGAGTTCCTCAAAGACGGCAACAAAGTGAAGGCGTATGTCTTCTTCCGTGGACGGTCCATCGTCTTCAAGGAGCAGGGCGAGTTGCTCCTCGCGCGCTTCGCTGCAGACCTCGAGGAATACGGCAAACCCGACAATGTGCCTAACCTCGAAGGCAAAAGAATGACAATGTTTGTTAGCCCCAAGAGCCAGAAGTAATTGCTGCTAATTTGCTGCCAAACGTTAGTTATTAGTTAGTTATTAGTTAGTTATTACTTAGTTATTAGTTAGTTATTACCACTCTCTAACTATAACGTAAAACCAATATAACGCCCGCAGGCCTACCTTTATTTGACGCCGTGCGCGTCGGCTGCCTGACGGACGAATTATTAACAATTAAACAATTTATTACAAAATGCCAAAGGTAAAAACGAACTCCGGTGCAAAAAAGCGTTTCACGCTTACCGGAACCGGTAAAATCAAGCGTAAGCACGCTTACAAAAGTCACATTCTCACGAAGAAGACTAAAAAGCAAAAACGCAACTTGACTCATGTTGCTATTGTTGATCATTCGAACACACGCTCCATCCGCGAGATGTTGTTGCTTCGTTAAGTACTAACCATTAAAGTGAAAGGACAAGAGAAATGCCAAGATCAGTAAATCACGTTGCTTCGCGCAATCGTCGCAAAAAGATCATGTCGCTCACCCGTGGTAACTTTGGTGGTCGTGCTAATGTATGGACCGTAGCCAAGAACACATGGGAGAAAGGTTTGCAGTATGCTTACCGCGATCGTAAGAACAAAAAACGTACGTTCCGCGCTCTGTGGATCCAGCGTATCAACGCTGCCGCTCGCCTCGAAGGACTGAGCTACAGCCAGTTGATGGGCGCCCTCAAGAACGCAGGTATCGTTATCAACCGCAAGGCGCTTGCCGACCTCGCCATGAATCAACCCGCTGCCTTCAAGGCCGTTGTTGACCAGGCTAAAAAGAAAGCCGAGAAAGCTGCCAGGTAGTTTTGAATAGGGTCCCCGCAAATTTTAATTTGTGGGGAGAGCGGAGCGCCCGAGTACTCCCTACTAAAACTTTGTTTTAGTACATGTACGAGGGATGCGAACGCGACAGTTCTTACAACCCAGAGCTTGCATTTAGTTGCGAGCTCTTTTTGTTTATAATTCGTTGGAATCCAGTAGAATCGTTACGGGACCGTCGTTGATGAAATCAACCTTCATGTCTGCGCCGAAACGGCCTGTCTCGACGTGCAAACCATACTCCGTGCGTAGCCGCTCGTTGAAGTAGTCGTACAGAGGTGCGGCGGTTTCGGGGCGTGCAGCACGGATAAAAGACGGGCGGTTGCCTTTCTTGCAATCAGCATAGAGCGTGAACTGCGAGATAGAGAGAATAGCGCCATCCACATCGTTGAGCGCAAGGTTCATCTTGCCTTCGGCATCTTCGAAGACGCGCATCTGTGCCACTTTCTTGGCAAGGATATCCGCTTGGGCAGTGGTGTCGCCATCCGTGATACCGACTAACAATAGGAAGCCTTTTCCTATCTTGCCGACGGTCTCGCCGTCTATGCGCACTTCCGCGCGCGAACAACGTTGAAGGACTACTCTCATGGCTTATTGTTTGCGAAAAATATAACCGCTGTAGTTCACATTGATCGTACTGTCGCTATAAGCGGTAATGGTGATGCTCTGCACAGAGAAGGCTTTCTGCTTATCCTTTGACGGAATAAGCAGCAGTTGTGACTTCTTCTTAGCTTGGCGGATAGCGGCTGTGTCAAATAGCAAAATGGAACCATCGTAGGGGATATGGAGAATACCCTCATGCAGGCTGTCTTGGGTGATTTTCTCCGGCAGATATGCCGTTTGTCGGTCTATCCAGTTGAATCGATGGTATCCTTGCGGGCAGAGGTTGCCACCGGCGGGTTTGTAGTAATTGATGGTCCATGTCACCTCACGCGTTTTGGCGCTGTCGATGTCTAAAGGCTCGTATGAAACCCAGCGGCTCGCATAGTCCTCCCCGTAATTGGTCCGCATATAGTTCAACTCCGTTTCAAAATCCCGCACGTCGATATTGTCCAACGAATCGGGCAAAGCGTACAGTTGGAACGGCGTTTGCAGGTTGTTTTCCGCCACGATCTTGTCTATCTTAGCCGTCAGAACAGGCCGGCAGAGGCGGTAGTAGTTGAGCGGATGTCCGGACGACAAGAGGAACAACGCCACCAGCGAGAGGAAGATCCAACGGAAGCGTTTGCGCTCAACAACCAACATGACGATGCAGATGGCGTAGAACCACAGCAACAAAGTCAGCAAGTACAAACGTGGCGGTGTAACACCATAATCCATAAAACGGCGCACAACACCAACCGTCATCAGTACCAATAGCGGCAGAATAGCTATCGGCAGCCAGCGTGTCATGGCTTTGCTTTGCCAGGATTGTTTGTCCAATAGTTGGGGATAAAGGAGCAGATAGCAAAGTAGGTATCCTCCCATGACAGCCGAAACGAGCCATGAGATCATGCCTTTGGGCAATTCCCAATGCACAAGAATAGTGATGCCGTACACATACAGAACCACGATGTAGCAACAGAGCAGCGGAATCAGCAGCCACGAGACCACTTTGGTCAGGAAGGAAGGCATTTCGGCGGCGTTGTTGTGTTTGCGTTCGCCGGCAGGAATAAGCGCCAGGAAGAGTATGCCCCACAACAGCACAATGCAAACGATCATGATGATGGCGCATAGTTCCTTGTTCGGGTCGAAGTCAAAGAGTGCCGCTGTTCCTAAAACGAGCCCTTCTAATCCTCCGGTCATTACCCAACTGACGATAGCGCTGATGATGAGCGCCCCACATAGCGACAAGATGAAATGCCAGGACTTGAGGTCGTCTTTCTCGCGCAGGAACGGCGCGAACGGAATGAGCACGAGTACAGCTGTCATCCATGCGACATTGCCGAGCCAGAATGCCGGAAGGCCGCGGTTCGGGAATATATCTGTCAGGAACAGTAATACACAATAGATGCCGCAAACAGCCAACGATGCTGTTTCGGCTATCCATCTTTTGCGCTTGTCGGATTGCTCTTCGCCCCACAACGAAGCCGTCATGCTGATGATTGTGCCTCCGCACAGAAACGAGATAAGGCACAGCAGGTAGCGTCCCGGCTCGGTCTTGGTGATCACCATATACGAGAAGATGACGGTCAGACACACTAAAAAACAAACGGCTACCGGAAAACGCATCAGTACACGCTGAGCGGACTGATAGATGTTTTGTAGCGACAGGCGTTGTTTGAGCGTTTGCAAATCCATAATGTTGTGACCTTAAAGGATGGCAGCAATCTTGGCTTGTAACTCTTGGCTCGCCGGCACAAGCGGAAGGCGGAGATAGTTGCCAATGATACCTTTCTGCGCCAGCACGGCCTTGATGCCGACGGGATTGCCTTCGGCAAAGAGTAGGCGAATCATTTCTGCGTATCGGGCTTGAAGAGCTTGATCCTTTTTATGCACGATGTCGTAGAAGTCTTCAGGGAAAGCGTTACTTGCTACCGATATTAGTCCCGCTCCTCCGGCTTGCATCACCTCGCAGGCGATACCATCATCGCCGCTGATGACGAGTAATTTCTCTTGACATTTGCCGGAGTGCTCGCAAGCACCTCTTGACTCTTGACTCAAATCAATCAGATGTTTGATCTGTTCCACATTTCCACTGGCTTCTTTGATGCCGAGGATCTTGTCGGGATGGGCTTCCCAAATCCGCATAACCGTTTCCGGCAGGAGATTCACGCCTGTGCGCCCGGGTACGTTGTATAGAATGACGGGAATAGGGCTTGTTTGGGCAATTATATGAAAATGCATCTCTAATCCGGCTTGATTTGGCTTATTGTAGTATGGACATACGGAAAGAATTGCAGCGTAATCACGTTTTAACTCTTCTTCCATTTTCATTAATTCACCATATACGGCTAGCGTGTTATTGCCTCCGAGACCAAGAACAAGCGGAATGCGACCGTTGACGTATTCTACTATATGACGTCTCACTTTTTTCTTTTCTTCGGCTAACAATGTTGCCGCTTCGCCTGTAGTTCCAAGCACGACGATATAATCGACTTTACCTGCAATCTGAGTATCAAGCACTCTATCTAGTGCCTCATAATCAACTTCAAAATTCTCTTTGAACGGCGTGATAAGTGCTGTGCCTAATCCCTTTAACCTTTCACCTTTCATCTTTTACCTTTCGTTAATCATTAGACTTGATGGTGGTTAAGTATCCCATAATCTGGTTGAACAGCCACGAGGCTTCGATGGCGGCTTCGTCGCTCTGTTCGGGCGTGAAGTCGGGTAGGGAAATGAGCATATCGTGTATTCCTTCGCCGAGATTGAGACCCACTTTGAAGTCGGCATCGGTGTACATGGCGAGGTATCGAAGCGGCAAGAGCGGACGCGTGGTGAGGTCGATGAGCAAGTCATAGTGCTCTGTCGCCAAGTCGGTCAGTACATAGTCCCGCGGTTTGCCGAACAGGTTGTAATCGCTGAGGCCCAGAATGCGGCTCTGGGGCAGAATAAGGGTCGTGATCTCTTTCTTCTCGACAAATCCCCACATGGTCACATCCATCTGTCGGCGAAGAAGGTCCTGCCGAATGGTCTTAATACTGTCGTTACGCTCCAACACGTCGCTTTCGTAGATAATCATGATCTTCAGCGGTTGGTCCAAATGCGGGAAGCGCGGATTGCGATCGGGCATCTTCTTCCGCAAATAATCAAATATATACTGCTTGATTTTCATTCTTAATTTTTAATTTTTAATTCTTAATTAAATCAAGGAATTCGTCTTCTGTCACTATTTTGATGCCGAGATCTTCGGCTTTCTTGCGTTTCTCGGGTCCCATGTTATCACCGGCTAAAATGAAGGAAGTCTTCTTGCTGACCGAGCCGACATTCTTGCCTCCGTGTTGCTCGATAAGCGCCTTGTACTCGTCACGCGAATGGTGAGCGAAAGTGCCTGAGATGACTATGGATAGTCCTGCCAGTTTGTCGCTTGTCGGTTCTGGTTCGGGCTCGCCTTCCATCTGCAAACCAGCCTGACGGAGGCGGGCAAGGATCTCGAGATTGCGGATGTCCTCGAAGTAACGGACGATGTTCTCCGCTATCTGCGGTCCGACATCTTCGATGGCGCACAATTGTTCGGCTGTCGCCCATTGAAGGGTGTCAATCGAGTTGAACCGGCGGGCAATCTTCTTGGCCGTTGTCTCGCCGACCATGCGGATACCGAGTGCAAAGAGCACACGGGACCACGGAACTTGTTTCGAGGCTTCGATGCCGTCGAGTAGGTTCTGCGCGGACTTTTCTCCCAAGCGTTCTTGTGCGGCTATGTCTTCGAGGCGCAGGGAATAGATGTCGGCTATGTTGTGGAGCAGACCTTTCTGGTAGAACAGGTCAATTGTCTCTTCGCCGAGGCCTTCTATGTCCATGGCTTTGCGCGAGACGAAATGCTCTATCTTACCTTTGATCTGCGGCGGACAGCCTGCTTCGTTCGGACATCTCCAAGCCGCTTCACCTTCCACGCGAACTAACTTTGCACCGCATTCCGGACAAACATCCGGAAACGAAAAGTCCTTTGTACTTTGTACTTCGTCACTTTGTACCTTTCCTGTGATTTTCGGTATAATCTCGCCGCCTTTCTCTACCCACACTTTATCGCCCGGACGGATGTCGAGGGAGCGGATAAAGTCTTCGTTATGCAGCGTGGCGCGTTGAACAATCGTGCCGGACAATTGAACCGGTTCGAGGTTAGCGACCGGCGTGACGACACCTGTACGGCCTACTTGGTAGGTGATTTCGCGAAGGAGCGTCAACTGTTTCTCCGCGGGGAACTTATAGGCGATGGCCCAACGGGGCGTCTTGGCGGTAAATCCGAGTTCTTCCTGTTGCGCCAGGTCGTTGACCTTGAGGACGATACCATCCGTAGCTACAGGCAGGGTCTTGCGCTCCGTATCCCAATAGGCGATATATGCCATTACCTCATCGACCGAGTGGCACACTTTGATGGCGTCGGAGACAGGAAATCCCCATTGACGGGCGGTGTCGAGCCGTTCGAAATGCGTCTTACCCGGAAGGTTCTCGCCGAGCATGTAATAGAGGTACGCATCGAGTCCGCGACGAGCCACTTCCCGCGGGTCTTGCAGTTTGAGCGTACCGCTTGCCGCATTTCGCGGATTTGCAAACAGCGGTTCTTCCTGTTCCTCGCGCTCTTTGTTCAGCGCCTCAAATCGCTCCCAAGGCAACAGCACTTCGCCACGCATTTCAAAGGAATCGGGTATGTCGTTCCGCTCTATGCGCCAGGGAATAGACGGTATCGTTTTGATGTTGTCGATCACATTGTCGCCTTGCTGTCCGTCACCCCGCGTGAGCGCTTTGACGAGCACGCCGTGTTCGTACCAAAGGCTGATCGAAAGTCCGTCGTATTTGAGTTCGCAGACGATTTCGGCATTCGCAGGCAGTTTGCGCACCCAATCTTCTATTTCTTCGCGGGAATAACTGTTCGCAAGCGAGAGCATAGGGTAGCGGTGTTTGACCTGTTCAAAGCCCTTTCCCGTAACCCGTAACCCATAACCCGTAACCGCTAAGTCCGATCCGACATGTTGCGTCGGACTCTTGGGGTCAAACATATCCGGGAACTGCGCCTCCAATTCCTGGAGACGATGCATCTTCTCGTCGAACTCACGGTCCGACATAGTAGGTGCGTTAAGTACATAGTACTTATAGTTCTGTTCCTCCAGTTCTTTGCGCAGGGCTTTCAACTCCTCGCGCTCCGGTTCTTCTATTTCAGAAAATAAATCCACTTTACTCCTTTCTCCTGTAGGCGCTTGCGCCGTCCTATAGCAAAGCGTCATTTCTCCTTTCACTTTTCACCTTTCACCTCACTATCATCTTTCGCTGGAACACTTTTCCGTCCGCAAAAATATTCACGATATAGATACCCGGTGTAGCAGGCAGTTCGATCCGCTGGTACTCGCTCTTAATCTCCTTGTTGTCAATCAGCAAGCCGCTGATCGAATGAATGGTATAGAAACTGCGTTGGTCGGCTTTGAAGGCATTGGAGATGATGAGTTGGTTCGTTTCTCCGGAAAGCACTTCGGCGTTGTTGAGCGTCGGCGTCGGATCGTACGTGAGCGTGCTGTCCAGCTTAAGGCCCACCAATACGGGGTCATGGTCGGAACAGCGGAACATGGTGTTGTCGCTCCATTTGCCGCCGTAAGTGAAGTTGTCGTTCTCGTCCGAGTTGATATGAAAACCGCACATGCCTGTCACCTGTTTGAAGAGCGAACCGTTACAGATGGCGTGATCGAGGTAGCCGGCGCGTGTTCCGTACTGGTAGGAATAGCTGGTGTCGGCGTGGAAAGCACGATGCAGGTCCAGCATGCCATGCTCCAGGAACAACGTAATCGGGTCCTCTTTGGCATAGGCGTTCAGGTCGCCCATGATGAGTATATCTTTCTCTTTGATGGCAGGTCCGTAGCGTGTGCTGAAATAGCTGACCACTGACTCCGCTTCGTCTGTTCGTCCGCCGTTGTACGCACCTTGTCCGTCACCTTGGTCGGCGTCACGACCTGAACCTGAACCGGACTTGGCCTTGAAGTGATTGACAGAGAAAACAAACCGCTCGCCCGTGGCTATCTCTTCGAAACATTGCATCTTGTGCCGTTCTGCGCGGATGGTACTCGAACCGCCGCCTTTGAACTCCTGCAATGCCCCGATAGGACGCAGTTTGTTGGCATCGTAGATGTAACCGGCTTTGGTGTACGTACCATTCGGCTTGCTGCCGTCGTCGATGTAGGTATAATGGCGATCGGTATGTTTCTTGTTCAGGTCCTCCGCTATCTCCTGCAAAGCCTCTTGCCCTTGCTCAATCTCCACCAGACCATAGGCGTCGGCGTTGATGAGCGAAAGAGCTTTGTTCACTTTGGTCCGCTGGATCTGATGCTCCGAATAACTGCTCGGTCCCATCGAACCCGAACCGGTGTTGGCAGCGAGGTAATACTCTAAGTTGGCAGTGCAGATGAGCAAACGGTAGTCGCCCAAGTCGGGAATGCCTTTCGACAGTTCGGCACGTGTGTTCCCGCGCCATTCGCCGCTGATCCAGGTCAACTCGTGTGTGCTGTTCACTTTCACTTTCAGGTTGTAGATCCTTGCGCCGCAACGGTACCACGGCTCTCCGGACGGGATAGGGGCATTGTTGAGCGTGATACCGCCGGAGTTATTGAGCGCGACCAGAGCATCGTAGGCTGTACTGCCCGGAAACGTCTGGTTGGTGGCCGAGTAGAGACGGCGCGTGGAGATAAACGGATTGTTGGTCGTTGAATTGACCACCATCGGTACATCAAAGATGACCGTTTGGCCTACATACGGAGCCAGTTCCTGCGCCGACCATGTGGACGGATCGCTTACCTGTATGTGCGTTTGCGCCGCTAAACTGAGCGCAAAAAACAGCATTCCAAATAGAGAAAATCGTGATTTCATCGCTAATAATAGTAAATCGGGCACAAAGTTACAACAAAAAATTGGAATATACAAGGATTTGATTATAAAAATCAAATTTATTGAAAAAATTTTGCATATATGCAAATTATTTTGTAACTTTGCAGCGATTTTTGAAAAAAATGGCTAATTCTGATTTTTGGATACGGATAAAGGCCCACAAATGGCTCAAATATGTGGTGACCATCGTGCTGTTCGCTTTGGTGTTCCTTTTCATAGGCGATCAGAGCTTGTTGCAGTTCTTCCGGCGCGGTCGTGAGATTCGTGCGTTGGAGGAGCAGCGGGATATGTACCGTTCGGCTACGGACAAGGCGCAACGGGAGATTGAGACGCTCAATCAGCAGGACAGCCTCGAGCGTTACGCGCGCGAACATTATTATATGCACGCACCTAACGAGGACATCTACCTCGTGGACGAGTAAATCATAAATTTGAAATCATAAATTTGAAATGAAATTATCGAATATCATATTAATCATCGGGCTGGTGATACTGGCCGTAGGAGCCGCATTGAGTGTGGCCAAAATTGAGCCGTGGGCAGATTATGTGCTCATCGCCGGCGCCGTTGTGGTCATCATTCGCGGTTTCATCCGCAATCACGAACAATAATTTAGAAGTTGCGCCCGACACAAATCAGGGTAACAGTCTATGAAAAACAAAATCTTTACGTTTATTCTTGCTTTAGTGGCAAGTACGATGTTGTCGGTGAAGGCGCAATCCCTCATCCGCGTGGATGACAATTCTATTGCCGACTGGGATAACCTTCCTGAGAACTATGTGGCGGAGGCTGTATGTCCGGAAGATGCGGCTTTGCTTGGTCTCAAAAGCGTGAGAGTGTTTGCCGATCCGATTTACATCAATATTCTTGTTGAGCCGAACATGGATGACATCACCGACCTTGAGTGGGTTCCGTTCCATGTCTATTTGGACATCGACAACAGCGATGCTACCGGTGGTTATAGTGACGAGTTCTTGGATGCTAACACGGATATCATGCTTGAAGGAGCATTCTTGGTAGATGAAGAGCCATCCAGTTACAATCCTGCTGTCTTCAAATGGTGGGGCGAAGTCGGCGGTAGCGGATGGGAATGGACTGACCCGAGTATTGATCACGATGCGTCTGATTACTGGGGTGCTATCATTGGTGAAGGCCAACTTCCTGTTGGAGCAAGTCAGTTTGTAGATGGTAAGTGCGAGATTCAACTTCTCCGCGAGTTGCTCGCAACTGTACACGAAATGAATGAGAACGAGTTCAGCATCGGTTTTGATATTCAACAGAACTGGAGTTCGGTGGGTATTTTGCCCTGCGCAAGTGCTACCGACGAGAATCCTTCGGGTAAGGCTGCCAAACTGCACGTGACCATCTGCAAAGAGTGTGGAGATCCGGATGCAGGCGAGGCTAAACTCTGGCCGCTGATTATAGATGAAACCACATCGACTACCTTCGGACAATATGTCGCCGGAGACTTCCGTCCGGATGATACGGGCAATTTCCTGTATATATGGAACGGCACATATGTCGACGGTACAGCAAGCGGCTTGAACGCTTTTGGACACGACGAGGGCTATATAGCACTAAACGTAGGCGGTCAAGGCTGGTCCGGTGCCGGTTTCTGCCTAACAGAAGGAGGCAGTAGTTGGCAGGATGCGGAGGCGCTCCGGCAGGCTATTGTAGCTAACCCCGACGATTATTTCCTCCATCTTGCCATCAAGTCCACGGACAACGCAAGCCACTGTTTTTATTTCATGGGCAACGAGGGAACTAAGTTCGTGCTTGGCAACCATGTGATCTATGAAGGTCCTGTTTATCAGGATTTCGAACGGGACGGCAAGTGGCATGAGTTCTATATCCCGATGGCACAGTACGCCTCCGTTCTGGCCAACACCACGCTTGAAGCAGGTGTGAATGTGTTTGTAGTGCTGAGTGAGGGAGTGGCAGGTGTACAAATGAATCTTGATGCCGTATATTTCTGCACGAAAGCGATGAAGGACTTGATGCCGGCTGTTGTCAATCCGGAGCCTATTGGCCCCGAAGAAGTGGGAGTCGCTGTCAATTATCTTGACAAGGATGCCCAAGTGATTGACAAGGACGCTGTAGTACTGCTTCTGCCGGAAGCTCCTGAGTTTGAGGGCTTTGTGTTCCTCAGATGGGAAGTGGTTGCCGGCAATCTGGAGGACGGAATCAATATTCAGGCAGTATATGAGGCCGACGGGGAACATTCTGTTCCTGCGGTAGTGGTTGATCCGTCTAATCCGGCGCAGAAACTTGTGCGCGAAGGAAACGTGTATATTCTCAAAGGTACGAACCTTTATACGATTCAAGGCCAGAAAGTCAAATGATAGACAAAGTACGGCAGGAACATATTATTTTGGGTGTCGATCCGGGTACGCTTTTCATGGGCTACGCGGTGTTGAAGACTTGCGGTCAGCAAGTGGAGATTCTCGAGTTCGGCGCGTACGATGTGCATAAGTTGGATGGTCAGTATCCGCGGCTTCAAAAAGAATTTTTCTTTTTGCAAGAGATAATTGACAAGTACAAGCCGAGCAGTCTGGCCATCGAGACGCAGTTTGTGGACAAGAACCCGCAGACGATGATCAAGATCGTCCATGCGCAAGGTGTGGCGATAGCTGCGGCGCTGAGCAAGGATGTGCCGGTGTACGAGTACTCGCCGATGAAGATCAAGATGGCGATTACGGGCAACGGACATTCGTCCAAACAGCAGGTGGCGGGTATGTTACAGCGATTTTTGCACATTCCTGATGAGGAGATGCCGAAGAAACTCGATGCCACCGATGCGCTGGCGATAGCTTATTGCCATTTCCTGCAATTAGGCTTGCCGCAGAGCGAAGGCGGCGCGAAGGACTGGACCACTTACGCAAAGCGTAAAGGTCTGACCGACAAAGGTCTCACAGGTCCCGCTGCCCAACTCGCTGCCGCGTTAGCAACTGTCAAAAAGAAAAAATAATTGCAAAAAATTTGGCAGTCTCAAAAAAAAGCAGTACCTTTGCAGCGAAAAATAAAAAACTAAAATTTTTAATTCGTAATTTTTAATTTTTAATTTAATATACTATGGCTTACAAGATTTCAACAGATTGTATCGCTTGCGGTACTTGTATTGACGAATGCCCGCTGGGCGCTATCCACGAAGGTGAGGAACATTATTCCATCGATCCCGAAGTTTGCGCCGAGTGCGGAACTTGCGCAGATGTTTGTCCGACAGGAGCAATTTCGCTCTAAAAAAGGTGCATTTTTTAAC
The DNA here is from genome assembly GCA_017448985.1 of Paludibacteraceae bacterium. Lineage (GTDB taxonomy): Bacteria > Bacteroidota > Bacteroidia > Bacteroidales > Paludibacteraceae > Colicola. The sequence goes on along the minus strand of JAFSKL010000012.1, from coordinate 3,218 downwards.
GAAAAATGTGTAATTTTGAGGGTTTACGGTCGTGAACCCTCATTTTTTTGCAAAAAAATGCTACCTAAACCTTGCAAATATCAAAAAAAAGTTGTAACTTTGCAGCAAATTTTCAAAATTTTGCTAAAAAATGGAGAATGAAGAGATTTTAACCGAAGAGATCATCGATCCGCGAATTACCATGTTAGACGCATTTTTCCGGATTCACGACTACCTGGTTCAACGCGCGTCCATGCCGATTCGTCGGCTGCTGATGGACAGTATCAACTGGGACGATCGGCTTATCGCCATCAAAGGCGGTCGTGGAGTGGGTAAAACGGATTTCCTCCTCTGCCGCGTCAAAGAAATTGAGACGGAGTGGAAGAATATGCCCGAACCGGAGCGAAAGAAAGGGCAGCGTCGACCTCGTAAGTTACACAAAGATATCCGTCCGTGCCTGTTCATCAGCATGAACGATTTCTTCTTCACCGAGCATTCGCTTTTGGAAGTGGCTGCGGCTTTTGTGCATGAAGGCGGCAAGTACCTGTTCATTGACCAGTTGTTCAAATACCCGAACTGGTCGCGCGAGCTCAAACGCTGCTACACCAAGTTCAAGGAACTGCATATCATCTTCTGCGCCACGCCGGTGATGCCGATAGACGAGGATAATAACGACCTCAAAGATATCGTCAAGACCTACAACCTGCGCGGTTTCTCGTTCCGCGAGTACCTCAACTTGCAGACCGGTCTTCGTTTGCGCGCGTACACGCTGGAAGAGATCATCCAACGGCATGCATCCATCTCGCGCGAGATCTGCGAAAGGGTGCGGCCGCTCAACTATTTCCAAGCCTACCTCGACCACGGTTATTATCCTTCATATCTCGAAAGCAAATCCTTCGAAGCATCGTTGCTCAAAGTGATGAACTCGCAGCTCGAAGTGGATGTGCTGATGATCAAGCAGATCGATGTGGCGTGTCTGCACAAGCTGCGCAAGTTGCTCTACCTGCTGATGAAAGAGACGCCGTGTGCACTCAATATCAGCAAACTGTCCGAGGAGATAGGCCTGAGTCGCGCCACGATAATGAACTATATCAAGTACCTCAAGGACTCGCGTCTGATCAATCTGCTCTATCCGGAAAACCGCAATTTCCCGATGAAGCCGACCAAGGTCTATATGCACAATACCAACCTCGCGAAGATGATCTTTACGCGAGATATTGAGCCGCTGGACCTCTACGAGACCAATTTCTACACGGCTATTCACGGCGCGCACAAGGTGAACGCTACCGACCGTTCGGCGATGTTCATCGTGGATAACAAGTACTATTTCGATGTGCGCGAGAAAGCCTCCAGCCGCGATACCATCCGTCCGACTGCCGTCGGCGAACTCGAAATCGGCCGCGGAAACATGATCCCGCTGTGGCTGTTAGGATTCCTGTATTAATCGAAATCTCGACATCTCGAGATCTCGAGACCTCGAAAATAACGCAAACAACGTAAACTACGAAAACAACAAATACTATTTTTATGGCAAAAGAGAAAAAATTTATGACCATGGATGGTAACGCAGCTGCGGCGCATGTGGCTTACATGTTTACCGAAGTAGCTGCCATCTATCCTATCACGCCGTCGTCTCCGATGGCGGAGAACGTGGACGAGTGGGCCGCTGCAGGCCGCAAGAACCTCTTCGGCGAGACCGTTCTCGTACAAGAGATGCAGTCCGAGGCAGGTGCTGCAGGTGCTGTTCACGGTTCGTTGAACGCAGGCGCGCTGACCACCACTTTCACCGCTTCGCAGGGTCTGCTGCTGATGATCCCGAACATGTACAAGATCGCCGGTGAGCTCATCCCGTCTGTCTTCCATGTTTCGGCTCGTACGCTCGCTTCGCACGTGCTCTGTATCTTCGGTGACCACCAGGATGTTATGGCATGCCGCCAAACCGGTTTCGCTATGCTCGCTGAGGCTTCCGTACAAGAGGTAATGGACCTCGCAGGTGTCGCTCACCTCGCTACGATCAAGAGCCGCGTGCCATTTTTGAACTTCTTCGACGGTTTCCGCACGTCCCACGAGTACCAAAAGGTGGAAGCGATGGATATGGAGGACCTCCGTCCATTAGTAGACTACAAGGCGCTCCAGGAGTTCCGTGAGCGTGCCCTCAGCCCGATGCGTCCGGAGATGAAAGGTATGGCGGAGAACCCTGATGTCTTCTTCGCTCACCGCGAGAGCTGCAACCGTTACTACGACGCAGTGCCGGATATCGTTTCCGACTACATGAAGGAGATCTCCAAGATCACCGGCCGCGAGTACCGTCCGTTCAACTACTACGGTGCTCCCGACGCAGAGAACATCGTCATCTGTATGGGTTCCGCTTGCGAGGCTATCCGCGAAGTCATCGACTACGAGGCTGCCAAGGGTAACAAGAAACTCGGTCTCATCAACGTACACCTCTATCGTCCGTTCAGTCTCAAGTACTTGCAGGAGGCACTGCCGAAGAGCGTGAAACGTATCTGCGTGCTTGATCGTACCAAAGAGCCGGGCGCTAACGGCGAACCGCTCTACCTCGATGTACGCGACGCACTCCTCGAGCTCGGTCTGAAGGATCTGCTCGTGGTTGGCGGACGCTACGGTCTGGGTTCCAATGATACCACTCCGGCGCAGATGTTGGCTGTCTTCGAGAACCTCGCTCTGCCGCAACCGAAGAACCACTTCACCGTAGGTATCAACGATGATATCACCTTCACTTCTCTGCCTGTAGGCGAGGAGATCGCGATGGGTGACGCTTCGCTCTTCCAGGCTAAGTTCTACGGTCTGGGTGCCGATGGTACCGTAGGTGCAAACAAGAACTCCGTGAAGATCATCGGTGACACCACCGACAAATACTGCCAGGCTTACTTCTCTTACGATAGTAAGAAATCCGGCGGATTTACCTGCTCGCACCTCCGTTTCGGCGACGAGCCTATCCACTCCACTTACCTCGTTACCACGCCTAACTTCGTGGCTTGCCACGTTCAGGCGTACCTCCACATGTACGATGTGACCCGCGGTCTCCAGGACGGCGGTACGTTCCTTCTGAACACCATCTGGGAGGGCGAAGAGCTCGTTAAGAACCTGCCGAACAAAGTGAAGAAATACTTCGCTGACCATAAGATTAAAGTTTATTACATCAACGCTACCAAGATTGCGCAGGAGATCGGTTTGGGCAACCGTACCAACACCATCCTCCAGTCTGCTTTCTTCCG
>JAFSKL010000011.1 GCA_017448985.1 Paludibacteraceae bacterium | reverse complement strand
ATGCTGGTGGTGTGGAAGGGCAGCCATCGGCGGTTACCGGTGAGGTCGGTGAGGAACTCCTGTTTGTTGCCGGACGCGCAGAAGGAGGCGAGGCGGATACGGCGCTCCTTGGTATAACCGTACGCGGCGCGCTCGGACACGGCAGGTGGTCTCCAGACCATGAACGCTTACCTCTGGAAGCTGGAGGGCGACAAGTACGACGCGAACCATTAAACAAACCCCTCTCCGGCTCTCCCCTCAAGGGAGAGTGAGGGAACGAAAAACGGAAAGAAGCGCTTCCACGCGCTTCTTTCTTTCTTACCCGCTCCCCTCCAAGGGAGAGTGTTCCTCCCCTCGTGGGGAGGTTAGGTGGGGTTTAGAGGGGTTCTTACTTTACCAACTTACCCGTTGAGTCGTAAACCCGATCGTTAACAATGATATACAGCCTTCCGTCACGGAGGAGCTTATTGATCATTGGTAATTGGTCATTGGTCATTGGATCTTCTTCTATTCCGGTACCCGGGTTGGCTTTGAACTCGGCGGTATAGGTGACATCTTCGGTGACGACTTCGGCATCCACTTCGGCAGGCGTGAGCACATTGCCGGAGATGGAGGATTTCCATCCGACGAAGGTGTAGCCTTCCTTAGTAGGATCGGCAGCGGGTGAGAGAACATGCTGTCCATATAGGATTATATCCTGCTGAACAATTTCCTCGCCTACCATGAACTTGACGGAGAACTGCTTGAGTGCGAAGAACGCGGTGTAGGTGGCGTCACCTTCCACGAGCACTTGGCGTTCAGCAGGAGCTAAGCCATCATCCTCCCAACCGGTGAACTCATATCCCTCGTTGGGCTCAGCCTTGAGCGTGGCGAGCGTCAGATAGGTAGCCTTGCCACCTCCGGTAACGGTACCGCCTTCGGCAGGATTAGCCACAACAGTAATGGTATACTCGTTCGCATTGAAGTGCGCGTTGATGGTCATATTCTTCTCGATGGTGAAGGAGTGCGTTGTCTCCGAGTAGAAGTGGGAATCGTAAGTCCATTCCTCAAAGTGGTAGTGGTCGTCTTTGAGCGTGAAGGAGAGTGTTACCTCGTCACCCCAACCGTAACGGCCTGCACCTTTGACTTCGACGATCTTGTCATCTACGCCACCAAGGAGGTTGATAACAACATCGAAGGAGTCTTTCTCGAAGATAGCGATATAGTCGAAGTCTTGCTTGACATAGACGGTACGGTTAGCCCAAGTCGTTTGCTCACCGGCGTCATCGTTCCACTTGACGAAGTTGATATGGTCGCCCTTGGGAGCAGCGGTCAGTTGGATCGGAGCGCCTTCCCAGAAGAGGTCGTCCACCTTGTCGTCCGCGTCGAAGTTCATCGCAGCCTCACCGAGTGCATCGTCGTTGGTCTTGACGGTGACGCTGTACTTGCCGGCGGCCTTCATCACAGGCGAGAAGTGGAGCGAGTTGTCACCCATCTTGAATGACCACGGGTTGTCTTCGGAAGCGGCACTAAAGTCGGTCTTATCCTCCCAGTAGTCGAGTATATAGCGGTAGCCGGGGCCTTTGTCACCCACGGCCTTGAGCTCGACATCAGCCTGCCAGGGGATATCCTCTATGAGGTCCTTACCCATATCCATACCGTTGAGTTCGATATGATCCAACAGGTCATAGCTCGGATCCATCGGCTGCACTTCCACATTCAGCGAATAGGTTTGGACACGGATATCGGCATAGAGCTTGGTCGATGTAAAGTCGTAAGGAAGATCAAGTTCCGCATTGCTTGAATAGAGGGTTTCATCCTCTTTGTACCATCCGTTAAACCAGTAGTGTGCACCGTCGATGAGCTCCACTTTGAAGGAAGTGATATCAGAATAGGAACAGCCGTTGAGATCGGCTTCACTCTGCTCCACCCAATCGAAGGCAGTAAGATTGAACATAAAGAACTTCACTTGGTCAGCCATCTCGGGATCCTTGACAGCCAGCGTCAGTTTCTCAGTCTTCTCTTTGACATAGATACGAATGACGGTATCGGAAGTGATGGTCATGGTGCAAGTGGAAGGATCGGTGGTATTGTCAGCCCAGTGGTCGAAGGTAATGGAACCCGGACAAGGCGAATCGAAACTCAGTTTCACTTTGTTGTCGCAACCCACATTGATCGGCGAGTCGAGGAAATACTCATTGGCCTTGATGAAATAGGTATAATAGTCAAGCGGCCGTTTGTTGGTCTCGCCCACTATCTCTACGGATACCTTGTAGTCCTGGAGGCCATCCCAAGCCCAGGTGTCGATATCTTTCCATCCGTCAGCCACCTTGTAGGCTTCTACATCCTCGCAAGAGCCGACAAACACGGTATTGAGCTTACCGCCGCCATTGAGGAAGACATCCGTTCCCAGAACGGGGATATTCTCCTTCGGATAACGGGAAGTGACAGTGCTCAGTGTTCCGGCGAAGGCTTCGTCACCGATGGTCAGGCCTTCACCTTTCTCGAACACCACATGGAAGGACTGCAGGTTTCTGAAGGCCTCTACGCCGATCTCCGTAACGGAAGCCGGGATGAAGAGTGTATGCAGACGGCCGTTGTTCATGACACCGGCATCCTTGAACGCACCTTCACCGATCTTGGTGATACCATCCAGGTAGAGATTGTCGATCACTGCACCGACAAAGAGCTCTTTCTTGACCTCGGTGAGTTCGCTGAAGGTCAGTTTGCCTATTTGTGCCCCGTTGAGGAAGGGGAACTTGATGTCATCGCCATAATGCCAGTCGAGCGTGTCGATCAGTGCATCGCGGAAGGCCTCGTCGTCGATCATGAGGTCGGGACGGAGCTCGAGGTTGTTGGTCACGCGCACACCGTTGGCGAAGATGTTCGCAGGAAGCTGCTTCACATTCTCATCCAGGATGAGCTCGACCGTAGCGCCACCGAAAGGAGCATCGGAGGGAGTAGCCACCGGCGACAGGTCATTGGAGAGAATGGTCAGGGACTTGAGGTTGGTGTTCACACAAGAAAGGGCATCGTAATCAATCGCTTTCACCTCTTTGCCGATCACGAGATCGGTGAGGGCATCACAACCGCAGATACATTCCTTGTCAAGACGGTGTATATGGCCCATATCCACCTCTTTCAGCTTGGGGCAATCCTGGATCGTATGCTCCAGCATCTCATTGTACAACTCATTCGGGAAGCTGATCTTCTCGAGGTTGGGCATATTGATGAAGGCGTTGGATTCGATATGGGAAGCGTTGGCCACGAACTCTTTGAGTCCGGCACCGTCGAAAGCACTGCCACGAATGAAATCCACGGTAGCCGGCAGGAGACATTTCTCCATCGAGGGAGTATTCTCGAACATATAACTGCCAATCTCTTTCACCTGAGTCTTGGACAAATCAACGGTCTTCAGATCCTTGCACTCGGCAAAGACAGAGCCGAAGTCGCCCAATTGCTCGAGGTTCTCGCCTCCGGTGAACTCGGTCAGTCCGCTCATATAGAAAGCCTGGTCGCCTATCTTCTTGAGGGAAGCCGGCAGCTCGACCGTCTGGATGGAGGATTCGTAGAAGAGGCTGTGCGCGAGACAGTCGTCCAGTCCGTCGTAGCTGACCGACGAGAGGATATGCGCCGCTTTCAGATTCTGGGTTTTGTAGAACGCGTAATTATAGATATCCATTCGTGCTTCATCGCCATCCGAATTGATAAATTGCGGGAGCGTGAACTCAACGAGGCGGGTATTGGCAAAAGCGTACTTGCCTATCTTGGCCACCTTGTCGTTGAGTTTGAGGGATTCCAAACCGCTGTACTGGAAACACTTTTCGGCAAACACAATGACATCCTCGCTCTCAACGGCGGAAAGGTCGATCTCCTTGAGGAAGAAAGTGTTGTCAAACGACTGCTCGTCGAAATAGATGGCGAAATTAGGCAACCCCGCTATTTTGAAGCTCTTCGGGAAAGTGATGGACTTGATATGCGAGAGGTAGAAACATTGCTGTTTGAATTCAATCGACTGATAGTCCTTGTCAGCATCCTTGAACTCCACATCAAACTGGGAATTGATACTGGAGAAGAAGCGTGCCGGAACAACCACTTTCAGGTATGTGTCTTCTCTGGGCACAAAGATTACTTTCTTCAACGGACAGTCTGCGAAAGGCGACGCGGTCACATCGGCAATTCCGTCACACTCGTCGATTGTGAGCTCCTCGATACCGGCACCCTCGAAAGCGCCCGCACCGATAGTTTTCAAGTACTTGGGAAGGGTGACATTCTTGAAGTTGATTTGGCCCTTGAACGCATGTTCGTCGATCGTCTCCAGCGAGGCGGGAAGCGCAAACTGCTGCAGTTTGGTTTTGAACTCTTTGGGCACACCCATGTATTTCGTAAGTACGGCCTCGAAAGCATTCTCACCGATCGTGGTGAGACCTTCGCCGGCGATCGTCACTTTCTCGAGATTGATATGTCCGCGGAAAGCCTCCACACCGATAGACTCCACCGAAGCAGGAATCGAAACCTCACGCAGTACGGTGGCATCGGTGAGCAGGTAGCTGTCGTACATATCTTCATCCACATCCGTAGTGCGGGAATAGAAGAAATTAGGAATCGCCTTGACGCCTTCCTCAAAAGTAATCGTCTCGACCAGTTGATTGGCTTCGGAAGTCGAGAAGAAAGAGTCGTCGATCACATACTCGAAATCATCCTCCTTGTCGTTGGTGCCGTCGAACTGCTCGAACTTGGCATGTACCTTGGCAGGGAAGACGAGATCCTTGATGTCCTCGGGATGGGAGTAATAGTCATCGATGGACTTCAAAGTGACATTGCACTTTTCCGTTTCGGTGTCATACTCACACATACAGTAGAACAATCCGGACTTGTCCACCGCATACGTTTTGACAATGGCCGCATGGACGAATTGAATGTTCATTGCCGCTAATAGCAGGACAAAAAACGCGAGAAAATGTTTCCTCATAAATTCTGAATTTTTGGTTAATATTATGGTTAATTGCACATTTACGCACAAAATTCGCCGCAAAAGTACGCATTTTTTTTCACATACGCAAGAAAAAAAACACTTTTTCTCACGAAATGATAAATTTTTTCGATATAATGATAAGTAATAATTGAAAAAAATCAGCAAATTTTGTCGCAATTATTTGTGCATATCAAAAAAAAGCAGTACGTCGGCACGCCCTTATTTGCGGCGGCAAACAAGGAATCCGCCGAAGGAACGGTCGCATTGTGCGGGATATACACAAGCAAAGGCGGACATCTTTTGCCAAAGAGGGCCAACAAATATTTGTTGTACCTTCGACCTCCTCCCCCATTATGATGGGGACCCCTTCGAAGCTACAGTCGCACAATTGTGCGAATAACAACGATTTCCCGCCAAAAATTCAAATATATTTGATTTTTACCGTCAAATCCTTGTGTATTCCAAATATTTGTTGTACCTTTGCACTCCGAAATGGAAAAAACGGCAGAACAAATCGAGTTGGAACGGTTGCGGGCGCGTTTGACCCGGAAGTTTCACAAGGCTTGCGCGGACTACAGCCTGTTGGCCGACGGCGACAGAGTGCTGATTGGACTGAGCGGCGGCAAGGATTCGCTGGCGCTGGTGGAACTGTTGGGACGACGGGCGCAGATCTACAAGCCGCGGTTCGAGGTGATGGCACTCCATGTACGGGTCAAGGAACGGGACTACCGGACGGACCTGAGCTATCTGGAGGCGTTCTGCAAGGAGGCGGGAGTGGAGCTCATCGTGCGGGACACGATGATAGACGCGCAGAACCCCTCTCCGGCTCTCCCCACAAGGGAGAGTGCAAGGCTCCGTGAGAACCCCTGTTTCCTGTGCTCGTGGTACAGGCGGAAGGCGCTGTTCAATGCGGCTCAGGAGTTGGGCTGCAACAAGATAGCGTTCGGGCACCATCGGGACGACGTGATCGAGACACTGCTGATGAATATGATTTTTCAGGGCGCTTTTGCTACGATGCCGCCTATGCTCCAAATGGACAAGATGCCGCTTCGGATCATTCGACCGCTGTGCCTGATCGATGAGGCGGAATTGGTGCGGTACGCGGCGATGAGCGAATATGAGAAGCAGGAGAAACTGTGTCCGTTTGAGCATATGAGCGCGCGGGACAGCGTCAAAGGACTGTTGGCGCAGATCAAGGCCCTCAATCCCGAAGCACCGGATAACATCTATGCCGCGATGAGCAATGTAAAAACGGAATATCTGCCGAGGTGAAAGGATGAAAGGTGAAAGGTTAAAGGTTAAAGGACGCTTCGCTATAGGACGGCGCAAGCGCCTACAGGTGAAAGGTTAAGGATATGAATGCACTTTATACAATATTGTTATTATTGGCGTCGAATGTGTTTATGACGCTGGCCTGGTACGGGCATTTGAAACTGCAGCAAACGGGGTTCATCACCAACGCCACGCCGCTCATTTTTGTCATTTTGCTGTCGTGGGGCATCGCTTTCTTCGAGTACTGCCTCCAGGTGCCGGCTAACCGCATCGGATTCATCGGTAACGGCGGGCCCTTCAGCCTGATGCAGCTCAAGGTGATACAGGAAGTGATCACGCTCGTGGTGTTCGTCATCTTCTCGGCGATCGCTTTCCATATGCCGCTCAAGTGGAACCATTTTGTGGCGTGCCTGCTGTTGATCGGAGCCGTGTATTTTGTGTTCGGGTTCAAGTAATTTGGTCAACTGGTCAACTAGTCTTCTAGTCAACTGTCAAAAATCGCTATCATATGAAACGGATTGTTGTTTTCACGGGCGCGGGAGTGAGCGCCGAGAGTGGTCTGGGTACGTTCCGTGACTCGGACGGTTTATGGGAGAAATACCGCATTGAGGATGTGTGTACACATGAGGCCTGGTTGCGAAACCCGCAGTTATGCGTCGATTTCTACAATGCGCGGCGCAAGGACACCCTGGCGGCACAGCCGAATGCGGCGCACATAGCCATCGCCAAGCTCCAGCAGGAGCTGCCCGGAACGCGTATCATCACGCAGAACATCGACGACCTTCACGAACGGGCCGGAGCGAAGGATGTGGTGCATCTTCACGGCGAGATCACCAAGCTGCGTTCCGAGCGCAACGAGACAGCCACGGTGCCCTTGAAAGGATGGGAACAGCACTACGGTGACCGCCACCCGGATGGTTCGCTGCTCCGGCCGTACATCGTCTTTTTCGGCGAAGGAGTGCCCTATTTTGACGAGGCTTGCCGCATAGCGAGTCAGGCAGATATCATGGTGGTAGTGGGCACGAGTCTGAATGTCTATCCCGCCGCGTCGCTCATCCATTATGCGCCGGAACATTGTCCTATCTATTTTGTCGATCCCGGCAAGCCCGAGTTCGGTATGTGGGCTGACCGCATCACGCATATCCGGGAGAAAGCCACGGTGGGTGTGCCGCCGCTGGTGGAACAGCTTATAGCTGAAATTAAAAATTAAGAATTAAGAATTAAAAATTAATGAATCCGTATATTCAGTCTTTGCGGTTGAGGACATTGCCGCTGTCGATGTCGGGCATCATTCTCGGTACAGGACTTGCGGTGCGAGGCGGGGTGGCCATCAGCCAAGCCTGGCAGATCTTTGCATTGGCTATTTGTACGACGCTCAGTTTGCAGATTTTGAGCAATCTGTGCAATGAGTATGGCGATGCGTTGAAAGGAACCGACGCGAACCAACAGGAACGGCCGGCTTACGGCTTGCAGGCCGGAACAATCACCATGAGCGAAATGGAAAAGATGATCTACATCTTTGTGGCGCTATCCGGTTTGTTCGGTATTCTGCTTATTTACATTGCCTTCGGCACGTTGTTCAGCTGGCAGAGCTTAGGCTTCATGGGATTGGGTCTGCTTGCGATGATAGGAGCGATCTTTTATACGGTGGGAAAGCATAATTACGGCTACAAAGGGTTTGGCGATTTGGGCGTGTTCCTGTTCTTCGGCTTGCTCAGTACGGTGGGTTCCTATTACCTCCAAGTGCAGACGACGAACCTCGAGACTTGGTTGTTAGGTACGGCCATCGGTTTACCTTGCGTGGGTGTATTGAATCTGAATAATATCCGTGATATGCAAAACGATCTGGCTCACGGCAAACGCACTTTCGCTTCGCTCTTGGGCCCGACGGGAGGACGCGTGTACCATACCCTGTTGCTCGTCGGATGCCTGGCACTCATTGCGGCCTTCGGACACCTGTGGACGCTGCTCATCCTACCCGTTTGGGCGTGGCATCTATGGTATGTCTGGACCCATACAGAGAAACTGGACAAACAGATGCCTGTTTTGATGTTTACCACCTTGATAGTGTCAATTTTAGGCATGTTTTGACAAAAAATCCACATAAATGTGTAAAAATTGACGCAAAAATTTGGTTGTGTCAATTTTTTTTTGTAATTTTGCGGGCGATTTCATCGCCCAAGATTGGTCGATACAACAAATACAGGATATGAAAGGAATTATTTTAGCCGGAGGCAGTGCGACGCGTTTGTACCCTCTGAGTAAGGCGATCAGCAAGCAAATTATGCCGGTTTATGACAAACCGATGATCTATTATCCCCTGAGTGCATTGATGTTAGCAGGTATCCGTGAGGTACTCATCATCAGTACGCCTCGTGACCTGCCGATGTTTGAGGAGCTGTTGGGTGACGGCAGTCGTTTAGGTATGACGCTTCGCTACAAAGTGCAGTTGGTGCCCAACGGTTTGGCACAGGCATTTGTGTTGGGCCGCGAGTTTCTGAACGGCGAGCCCGGATGCCTCATTCTGGGCGATAACATGTTCTACGGCCAACATTTCGGCCACATGCTCAAAGAGGCGGTAGAGTCGGCAGAGAAAGGCGGTGCAGTCATCTTCGGCTACGAAGTAGCGGATCCGCGGGCCTACGGAGTGGTGGAGTTTGACGAGTCGGGAAAGGTGCTGAGCCTGGAAGAGAAACCGAAGGAACCGAAGAGCAATTATGCCGTTCCGGGCCTGTATTTCTACGACGAGACGGTGTGCGAGAAAGCGGCGGACCTGCAACCGAGTGCCCGTGGCGAGTACGAGATAACGGACCTGAACAAGCTGTATCTGGCGGAAGGAACACTCAAAGTGAAGCTGTTCAGCCGCGGTTTTGCATGGCTCGACACCGGTAACTGCGACAGTCTGTTGGATGCCGGCAATTTTATTGCAACCATACAGAACCGGCAGGGCTTCTATGTCAGCTGCATCGAAGAGATAGCGTGGCGCAACGGATGGATCAGTACCGAGCAGTTGGCGGCGCTGGGCAAAGAGATGAAAACCAATTACGGCCGATACCTGGAGCGGATAGCGAAGAAAGGGTATTAAAGGCGAAAGGTGAAAGGCGAAAGGTGAAAGGTGAAGTTACCATGAAACGATATTTATTCCTGTTGGTACTATTCAGTACGTTGTGCGTGAGGGCACATGAGCACTATGTGGTGCAGCATTTCTCCATCAAAGACGGACTGAGTCAGAACACCGTGATGGCCATCCTGCAGGACAAGCAGGGCTTTATGTGGCTGGGTACATGGGATGGACTGAACCGCTTTGACGGCTACACCTTCACGGTGTACAAGGCGATGAACGAAGGCGTGGAGGCGCGAGTGAACAACCGGGTGACTATCATCTACGAGGACGAACAGGAGCGGATATGGTGGGGCACCTACGACGACCATTTCTACCGTTTGGACGCTACGCGCAAAGTGACGGTGGAGCAGCCCTACGACAGTCTGCCGGAGGCAATGCTCGTGAAGATGGCCGACCGCGACAAAAAGACGCAAGTCGATTCACGGGGAATCATCTGGCAAGCCGATGCGACCAACGGCATTCAGCGTTACCGCTTCGGTCAATGGAAGCGCTTCACGCCGCCTTTGGACAGCCGTTACGAAGGCCGTTTGCGGGAGAACTTCTTCATCTTAGAGGACAGCCAGGGCCGGACATGGGTGAACCCGACCGGCGGCGGATGGAGCTACTACGATTTTGACAAAGACGAGCTGGTCTATCCTATCCGCGGGCTGACAAACATGATCCACACCGCTTATATCGACAGCGAAGGACAGATGTGGATAGCCACCTACGACGGCGGTGTGGACTGCGTAAACATGGAGCCGACGCCGTATCAGTTACACGACATGCGCCGTTCGGCGAGCGACAACGGCGAGGTGCGCGCGTTCGTCAACACCAAGAACGGGGTGCAGACACTGGTCAAGTCGGACAAGGCTGTCTATTGTGCCTTAGAGACCCGGCACGGACTGCTCTACGGAACGAAGGGTAAGGGCTTGCTGCAAGCCACCAACGGCAAAAAGATAGAGACCAATCATCCGGATATTTACGATATAGAGGAAGGCGAGGACGGTACGCTGTATGTGGCCACCTACGGCGGCGGCGTGAACATCATCCGTTGGGACGAGACACGCGGCGAATGGAGCAAGCCGCAGATACTCGGTCATGGCATGAAAGTGCGTGACATAGAGATCATAGACAACACGCTCTGGTGCGGTACGACGACCGGTATTCTGCGGATTCGTCCGAACAAGCACGAGAGTACGGTGCTGCCCAGTTACGACATCCGCGCGCTGCAGTTCTGCCAAGACCGCCTGTGGTTAGGCTCGTTCGGCGGCGGCTTGATGTACCTGGACCCCAAGGAACCGGAGCCGGAGATTCAGCGCGTGGAGACCTACCACGACATCATCCTGAGCATGACAGGCGACAGTACCAGTCTGTGGTTCACTTCGGAGAGCGACATCGCAGAGCTGAACATCGCGACGAGTGACCTCTATTACTACGACGCGCTGGACGGCGAAGAGAACACATGGTTCACGGAGGCCGAGGCACTGCGTACACCCGAAGGTATCATCCTGTTCGGCTACTCGAACGGATACTGCTCGTTCGACCCGTCGCTCATCAGCCGGTCCAGCTCCGTTCCGCCGATGCGTATCACGCGCGTGGAAGTGCAGGAGCAGGAGCTGTACGGCGATACGGTACGTATCGAAAACGGGAGCAATATCGCTATTGAGTACGCGGCCTTGGACTTTGTGGGTGCCGACAAGATCTTCTATTCGTACAAGATGGACGGCATCGACAATGAATGGGTCAATGGGCAGGATGTGCGGCGCGTGACCTACAACAATCTCCGTTACGGCAAGTATATCTTCCATGTGCGTTCGACCAACCGCGAAGGCGGCGATGTGGACAACGAGAAACTGCTGGTCATCATGGTAGAACGGCCCAAATGGCTCAGCGGTTGGGCCATCCTACTCTACCTGATTGCTATTCTGCTCATCGTGGGCGGAACGGTTTACTCCATCAGCATCTACAACAGCTTGCGACAGAAAGTGAAAGTGGAGCAACAGGTGACGGACATCAAGCTGCGGTTCTTCACCAACATCAGTCACGAGCTCCGCACGCCCCTGACGCTCATCGTCGGGCCTGTGGAGAACATCCTGCAGACCGAACGAATCAGCCAGAGCGTCCGCAGCCAGTTGGAGATCGTCCAGAGTAACAGTCAGCGGATGCTACGTATGGTGAATCAGTTGCTTGAGTTCCGCAAAGTGCAGAACCAGAAGATGAAACTGCGCGTTCAGAAGACCTTGCTCAGTCAGCTGGCCGAAGAGACGAGTGCCAACTTCCAGAAAGAGGCATATGACAAGCATATTCATTTCGAGATCATCAACAAGGCCGAGGATTCGACCGTTTGGGTGGATCGTCAGCGGATGGATACCGTGCTTTGGAACCTGCTGAGCAACGCGTTCAAGTTCACGCCATCGGGCAAGAACATACGCGTGATCATCGACAACAAGCCCGGTTTCGTGACGCTGAGTGTGCAGGACGAAGGCATCGGTATAGCGCCGGAGAAACGCAATGTACTCTTTGAGCGGTTCAGCAGTAACAATGAGCTCAACACGGGCAACAGTACGGGTACAGGTATCGGTATGAATCTGACCAAGGAATTAGTGGACCTGCATCACGGCTATATCGATGTGGAGAGCGAAGTGGGCAAAGGTACGACCATCACTATCCTCCTGCACACCGGCAAGGAGCATTTCGACAGCGATGTGGAGTTCCTCGACGACGAGCCGGAACAGCAAACGGAGAAGCCGCAGCTATTGGAAGACAAATTGGACCAATTGGAGCAGGGAAAAGAGAACCAACGAACTATCTTAGTGGTGGACGACAGCCAGGATATGCGTCAGTTCTTGGCGGGCATCCTGAGCAAGGACTACCATGTGCTGACCGCTGCCGACGGTGAAGAGGCAGAGAAGATCATCCGCTCGACACCGCTGGATCTGGTGGTCAGCGACCTGATGATGCCCAATGTAGACGGACTGGAGCTGACGCAGTTCCTCAAGAAGGACACCGACCATGACTATATTCCTATCATTCTGCTGACAGCCAAGACCGCGATCGAGAGTCGTCTGCAGGCGATGCAGTTCGGCGCAGACGACTATGTGACCAAGCCGTTCGAACCGGAGTACTTGCGCGCGCGCGTTCATAATTTATTAGCGCAACGCGAGCAGCTGGAGCAGAGCTACCGGCAGCGTTTGATGCGCCTGGAGACGCCCAAAGGTGACGAACAGGTGCCCGGCGACTCGTTCCTCGCCAAACTGATCGATGTGATGAACCGACAGATGGACAACAACACGCTGACAGTGGACGAGCTGGTGGATGAGATGAATATGGGCCGTACCGTGTTCTTCAACAAGCTGAAGAGTATGACCGGTCTCAGTCCGGTGGAGTTCATCCGTGAGATGCGAATCAAACGCGCGGCGCAACTGCTCGAAGAACGGCAGTACAACATCACCGAAGTGACCTACATGGTGGGAATGAACGACAGCCGCTATTTCGCCAAGTGCTTCAAGAACACCTACGGCGTGACGCCAAGCGAGTACCGCAGGCAGTGCCTGGAAGGAAAGTGAACGGAGAAAAGTGAAAGGTGAAAGGTACATAGTGATTTTGGCGGTGCTGGCGGTGTGTGAGGGGTGTGCGCAGAAAGGGCCGCAGCGACCGAGTCAGCGGATGGGACAAAGTCCTGATCCGGACAGTGCCGCATTGGCGTTGCTGGAACTCAACCAGCAGTTGGCGCAAGCTGCCGATGAAGAGCTGTACCATATTGTGCAGAGTTTGGATGAGCCCTATGCGCTGTATGACAGCAATGTGTGGATGCGGATTGTGGACAAAGGTGACGAAGACAGTCCGACGCCTCGCTCGGGTGAATATCGGGAGGTGCATATGCGGGTGTATAACCTAGACGGGAAACTGTTAGAGGACACGGATGGGACCTATCGCATCTTGCGTCACGAGTTACCGCCCGGAGTGGATGTGAACCTGCTCGATCTGCACCGAGGCGCCAAGGCCAGGATGTACGCGCCGTGGTACGCCGCTTACGGACTGCAGGGAACGGCACATATACCGCCGTATGAGAATGTAATAATTGATATAGAACTGAAATAATGAGAAAGAACATCTTTTGGCTGTTGGCCGGTTTGGCGTTCATCGCCATCGGCTGCAACAACAACACCTATTCGAATCTTCGCAAACAGGAAGACAAGCTGATAGCCAATTATATCAGCCGAAACAACCTTGTTATCGTGACCGAAGAGCCTGACTCGACGCATGTATGGGGCGAGAAAGAGTACTACCAAGTGCGCGGAAGGGATAATTTCTATTTCCATCTGATCCAGCGAGGCGACACCTCGGCATCGGAGATTGTGGCCAACGACCTGATCGTGGCCCGTTACAAGAAGTTCGGTCTGACCGAAGATGCCGACACGCTCAGCTATTGGACCACGCTCGACCAGGCGTATCCGATGGAGTTCCATTACGGTAACTCGAGCGAATGCGACATCGTGGCGTGGCACTTGGCGGTGGGGCTGATGAAGTACCCCGATGCACAATGCGAGATGATAGTGCCCAGTAAGTTGGGCTCGTCCAACGACCAGACAACGGTCACTCCGTATGTCTATATTCTAAAAATCAAAGTGAAGCAATAATATGAGTTTGGTGAAGAGTATATCCGGTATCCGCGGGACCATAGGCGGCCGTGTAGGCGAAGGATTGAACCCCTTGGATATCGTTCGTTTTACGGCGGCATATGCCGTACAGCGTCGTGAAGCGCTGCCGGAGAACAAGGTGATCGTGGTGGGCCGTGACGCCCGTTTGAGCGGCGAGATGGTGGAGCAATTGGTGTGCGGAACGCTGATGGGAATGGGCTATGACGTGGTGAACATCGGTTTGGCTACCACACCGACGACCGAGTTGGCCGTGACGGGCGAGAAAGCAGCCGGAGGTATCATCCTGACCGCGAGTCACAACCCCAAGCAGTGGAATGCGCTGAAACTGCTGAACGAGCAGGGTGAGTTCCTCAACGATGCCGAAGGCAAGGGAGTGTTGGCGATCGCTGAAGCGGAAGACTTTACCTTTGCGGAAGTGGATGAGTTAGGACATATGACGCACAAAGACTATCTACCCTACCATGTGGAGCAGGTGTTGAAGTTGCCGCTGGTGGATACGGAGGCGATCAAGAAGCGTGACTTCACGGTGGCTATCGATTGTGTCAATTCGGTAGGCGGGTTGGCTATTCCCGCTATCCTGCGGGCTGTAGGCGTACAAAACATCATCGAACTGAACTGCACACCGAACGGACATTTTCCGCACAACCCCGAACCGCTCCCGCAACACCTGACCGAGATAAGCGACTTGCTCAAGAGCGGTAAGGCCGATGTGGGATTCGTGGTGGATCCGGATGTGGACCGCTTGGCTATCATTTGCGAGAACGGCGATATGTTCGGCGAAGAATATACCTTGGTGAGCGTGGCGGATTACATACTGCGGCATACTCTGGGCAACACGGTGAGCAATATGTCCAGTACGCGGGCGTTAGCCGATATCACCGCCATGCATGGCGGCAGTTACAGTGCAAGCGCCGTAGGCGAAGTGAATGTGGTGGCGGAGATGAAACGGACCAATGCGGTCATCGGCGGCGAAGGAAACGGCGGTGTGATCTATCCCGCTTGTCACTATGGCCGTGATGCGCTGGTAGGGGTAGCGCTCTTCCTCAGTCATCTGGCGCACACTGGTATGACAGTGAGCGAACTAAGGCGTACCCTACCCGACTACTGTATCAGCAAGAACCGCATCGACCTGACGCCGGACACCGATGTGGATGCTATCCTGGCGCGCGTCAAAGAGCTCTATCGCAACGAGCGGGTCAATGACCGTGACGGCGTGAAGATAGATTTCGCGGACGGATGGGTACACCTGCGTAAGAGTAATACGGAGCCGATCATCCGTGTCTATTCGGAGGCGGCGACGATGGAGAAGGCAAATCAGCTGGCAGAGAGTGTGATGGCATTGGTCATTGATCGTTAGTCGTTGGAAATTAGAAAAATGGTAAATATAGTTGTAGTTAACGATGACGGCTGGGGAACGGCAGGTGTCCGTTTGTTAGCCAAAGAAATGACTAAGTTAGGTCATGTAACGGTGATTGCACCGGATGGTCCGCGGAGCGGTAACGGGGCGTGTATCACCGTGGATAAGCCTATCTGTTTGACGCGTGTAGAAGAACACGACCTGAACGGCGCGGAGGTGTATGTGACCAACGGTACGCCGGCGGATTGTATCAAATTAGCCCGTGAGGTAGTGTTCAAAGACAAGCCTATCGACCTTATCGTTTCGGGTATCAATCATGGCAGCAATGCCTCGATTAACGCGATGTATTCGGGCACTATTGGTGCTTGTCTGGTGGCAGCGGAAAAGGGTATTCCGGCTATCGGATGGTCGATCAACAGCCATGAGCCGGATGTCGATCTGCATTGGCTGCAACCCTACCTCAGCGAGGTAACGCAACACCTGTTCGAGGAAGGGATAGCGGCGCGGACATGCTTCAATATCAATGCTCCGGTAGGCGAGATAGAAGGGATTCGCTGGACGCGTCAGTGTGCAGGTCATTGGGCAAACGAACTGGTACCAATAGAGGGCGAAAAGCCGGAGGGTGTGCTCAGCGCATGGAAATTGGCGGGCGATTTCATCAACGACGAGCCTTCGGCTACGGATACGGATATATGGGCGATGAATCATCAGCTGTTGGCCATCACCCCGTTGACGCTTGATTGGACGGAATATGGATCGCTTTGACCGCTATTGGATAGGCATACTGGTCGGACTAATACTACCGGCGGCGTTCGGGCTGACCTACATCGAAGTGATGCACCTATGGTATCCGTTGCAGACTTTGCAGTTTCAGGCAGGCGGAGTGCTGAGCAAATTGCTGCTGGTGAGTGTATTCCCGGACTTGGCGCTGCTTTTCGTCTTCTACACGACCGACACCTGGCGCCTGGCGAAAGGTGTGCTGATCGGTGCGATGCCGTATATATTGGCGGCGCTGTTTATTTCGATGTGATGAGTTCGGCTGCCGTGACCGAAGCCGGGAGGGTGCCTAAGGTTTGTGAGAGATGTTCGTAGGAAGCGAGCATTTTTTTTCGATAGTCCTCGTCTGTCAACAGGCGTTGCAGTTCGGCGGCTATGTTGTCCACCGTGAAGCGGTTGGCGATACACTCTTTGATGGTCTCTTGTCCGGTGATGATATTGACGAGCGTGAAGTACGGGATAGAGAAGATGAGCGAGTGTGCACATCGGAGGATGAGGCCCACCAAATGGGGACAAGCGACTTGATAGACCGCTACTTGCGGGCAATGCAAAAGGGCTGTCTCAAGCGTGGCTGTGCCGGAATTGACGATAGCCGCTCTAGCCTCACGAACGGCCGTATAGGTATCCCGCGTGAGCGTCTCGCCTTCGCGCAAGAGAGGCAAATAGGCCTCATCGCTGATGCCCGGAGCGGCACAGACCACGATGCGGTAGTCCTGGAAACGGCGGGCAGCGGATAACATCTTAGGCAAGCACTTGTGAATCTCAAAAGGACGGGAGCCGGGCAAAATCGCAATCACAGACCGCTGCGCTGTAAGACCGCTAACGCTGTCAGACCGCTGACGCTGTAAGACTTCTGCGGTGGGATTCCCTACATAGGTACATTGGTAGCCGTACTGTGCATAGAAGTCGGGCTCGAAGGGGAAGATACCGA
The DNA here is from genome assembly GCA_017448985.1 of Paludibacteraceae bacterium. Classification (GTDB taxonomy): domain Bacteria; phylum Bacteroidota; class Bacteroidia; order Bacteroidales; family Paludibacteraceae; genus Colicola. Next base: position 21,009 of record JAFSKL010000011.1, on the reverse strand, counting down.
GTACCCGGTCACAGAGGCGGGCGATTGTATGGATTCGTCTGCGTTTCCACGCCCACACTTTGGGCGGGATATAGTAAGTGATGCGGGTATCAGGCAGGTGTTTCCGGCAGAAAGCGGCGATGCGGAGGTTAAAGGACGGATAGTCGATGAGGATGAGCACATCCGGGCGCTCCGCGAGGAGGGCTTGCTCCGTCAGGCGGAAGTTACGGCGTATCTGTCCAGAGTGTTTGATCACTTCCACATAACCCATATAGGCCATAAGGCGTATATGCTGGACAAGACGAACTCCGGCGGCGGCCATCCGGTCGCCGCCGAGTCCTATGAAAAGCGCTTCGGGATCACGCTGACGAATCTGCTCCACGAGCGAAGCAGCGTGTGTATCCCCTGAGGCTTCGCCTGCTATGAGGAAATACTTGGCCATCAGCCATCCGAATTCAGTTATCAGTTCTCAGGGAACATGACCACTTCGAATACATTGCCGGCGGCAACGAGCTGCTTGAGAGTCGATTGTACCGTTTCGGCAGTGATGGCCTCAACAGCCTCTTTGTAACCGCTGATCTCGTCCAGGCCGTACATGTAGTACATGAACATTTCCTGACGCCAATATGTGTTCTGCTCGAGGTTCTCGGCAAAGTCCTTGATCATGGACTCTTTCTCCTTCTGCAGGTCGCTGGCCAGCGGTCCGTTGTCGATGATGGTCTGTACTTCCTCGTAGATGATCTCCATCAGTCGGGCCTGTTTCTGCGGATCGGTATCGAACTGCATGATGAGTCCGGCACGCGGTCTGGGCAGAATGATCATATAGCCGTAAGTGCCCACGCCGTAGGAACCGCCTTCGCGTTCGCGGATGGACTCGAGGTAACGTGTACGGAGGATGCGACCGATGATCTCCATATTGAGGTCATTGGCTACCGAGTACGGCATGTCGTAGGATGTGAACTGGATACGGTTGGAAGCCGTGGTCGTCTCCATCTGACGGCTGAAATAGTTCTTCTGTTTGCCGAGCGCAACCGTCTCATGATGGTCGATGACCTCCTCATGGCTGCATTTCTTGGTCTTGAGTCCGCCGAGCCAGGTACACACCAGTTCCTTCACTTTGGGATCCTCGGCATTGATGTTGCCCACGAAGATGAAGGTGAAGTCCGCAGGGTTGGCAAAACGGGCTTTGAAGATCTCCAACGCCTTGTCCAGGCTGATGCGATCGAGCACATTAAGGTCGAAGATGATCGTTCGCTCCGAGTGGTTGGTGCTCATCATCTGAATCGAATCGGTGAAGGTCGTCTTAGGGTTCTTGTCGCGGTTAGCAAGCTGGTTGCGCATCATGGCCACAAGCGTCTCGTAGGCTTTCTCGTCCCGACGAACGCCCGTGAAATAGAGGTAAGTCAGCTGGAGCATCGTCTCAAAATCCTTGATGCTGGACGAGCCGAGCAGTTGCTCGCGTGTATCGGATATCTCGGGGCTGACGCTGACAGTCTTGCCGGACAGCGCTTTCTCCAGTTGGGTAGCGGAGAAGCGTCCCAAGCCGGACAGCTCAACCACGGAGGTGGCTATCTGGGCGGAAGGCAGGTCTTCGGTCTTCACTTGGCTCAGACCACCTTTGGAGAAACCGCGCATCAGGATCTCGTCGGCTTTGAAGTCAGTCGTTTTGAATACCACCTTGACGCCGTTGGCCAGTTTCCATTCAGTCACGCCGAGCTGTTCGTTGCGCTCCACACTCTTGATCTTACCGGCACGTGGCGCTTTCTTGACGAGCTCGGAATCGAACGCCTCTTCCACGGGTGCTTCGATAGCAAGATCGTGCTGGGCAGCCAGCGAAGCGAGGATGGTCTCTTCGGCAGGCAGGTTTACACCCTCTTTCTGCGGTCCGGAAATAGCTACAGTCGGGTTGTCATGGATAAGCGCTTTGGCCATGTTATTGACCGCATCAAGCGATAGGAGAGGCAGTGTAGCCTGCACAAAATCGTACTCCCATTGGATGCCCGGCATCGGTTCGCCGTCCTCAAAATGACGGATACACTCACGGGCAAGCGTGATGTTCTGACGCGTGTTACGCTCGTTGAACAGTTTCTCCATCGAGTTCAGTTTCTCGCTTTTCACGCGGTCCAGTTCGCTCTGAGTGAAGCCGTAACGGTGCATCTTCTCCAGTTGGAAAAGGAGGTCGTTGTAAGCCTCGGTCTCACGGCCCTCTTTGGGCACATAGATGGCATTGAACGCGTCCATTTTCTTGGCGGTCTCGCCATAGTATGCATAGGCTCCGATGAACGAGGCATTGGGATCGAGCGCCAGCTCTGAGAAGCGGTTGTTCAGCATGTCGCAGGCCAGATGCCGAACCATGTCGAGCATATAGGCCTGAGCCGTTGAGTGGAAAGCTTCGGGCAGCTGATCGAACTTGTACTCGAGGTGAATCATACTCTGCTCAGCCTCGGGATCGGTAACGATAGCCACCAGCGGTTTGTCGTTATGGTTAACGGTGTAGAGCGGTCTCTCGCCGTAGTTCTCTCGTCTCGGCACCTCTGCCCAGAGAGCTTTGATCTTCGCTTCGATGGCATCCACATCGATGTCACCTACCACGATGATAGCCTGGTTGTCAGGTCCGTACCATTTCTTATAGTAGTCGCGGATGGCCTGATACTCGAAATTGTTGATGACGGCGGTATCGCCGATGACATCACGCTTGGCGTACTGGGTACCCGGGTACATCTTCGCGTTCAGTTCTTTCCAGATACGTCGTCTTGCGGTCCGTCCTGTTCTCCACTCTTCAAGTATGACGCCACGCTCCGCGTCTATCTCTTCCGGCAGGAGCAACAAGCCGCAGCTCCAGTCATGCATCACAAGCAGGGCACTATCAACGATGCCTTCGCGGTAAGTGGGCACGTCCGAGAGGCGATAAACGGTCTCGTCGATGGAGGTATAGGCGTTGATGTTACCGCCGAAGTTGACTCCCACCGATTCGAAATAGTTGATGATGCCTTTGCCCGGGAAATGCTCGGTGCCGTTGAAGGCCATGTGCTCGAGGAAGTGAGCGAGTCCGTTCTGATGGTCCTCTTCGAGGATGGCACCCACGGCTTGGGCGATATGGAACTCACAACGTTGTTTGGGCTGCTCGTTATGACGGATGTAATAGGTCAGTCCGTTGTCCAACTTGCCGTAACGGACATCCGGGTCCATCGGCAGTTTCTCCGGCGCCTCTTGCGCCACGAGAGTGATCGCTGCACAGAGCAGGGCGATGTTAAATAGTAGTCGTTTCATTTAAGTGTAGTTTATGTAGTTTGAGTTGTTTCCGTTGGTTCGGTGGATTCCGTTGGTTCGGCGGGTTGTGCTTTTTTCTTGCGGGACGGTTTCTTCTTGGGCTGCTCGGCCTCGGCCAAAGCGGCGTTCACTTCGAGCAGTTCGTCTCCACGGCTCTTCCAGGGACGCGGTCCGAGGATGCGTTCCACATCTTCGGAAGTGATCACCTCGCGTTCGATGAGCAGTTGTGCCAGCTGATGATGTCCTTCGGCATTGTCGGTCAGGATCTGCTTGGCGCGCGCCATCTGGTCGGCTATGATGCGCTGCGTCTCCTGGTCAATCAGTTTGGCCGTATCGTCCGAATAGGGCTTGACCAAGCCGTAGTCATAACGGCCGGTCGAATCGTAGAAGCTGACATCCTTGAGCCGGTCGCTCATGCCGTAGTATGCGACCATGGCAAAGGCCTGTTTGGTAGCCCGCTCCAAGTCGTTAAGTGCTCCGGTGGAAGTCTGATTCAGGAACAGTTGTTCGGCAGCTCGTCCGCCTAAGAGCGAACAGAGTTCGTCGAGTATATGGTCCTCATTGGTCAGCTGTCTTTCTTCGGGCAGGTACCAAGCCGCACCGAGTGCCATGCCACGCGGAACGATGGTCACTTTGACGAGCGGGTTAGCCCAACGGAGCAGCCAACTGATGGTAGCATGACCGGCTTCGTGACAAGCGATAGAGCGTTTCTCCTCTTCGGTCATGATCTTGTTCTTGCGTTCGAGACCGCCCACGATACGATCGACGGCATCCATGAAGTCCTGTTTGCCTATTTTCTTGCGGTTCCCACGCGCAGCGATGAGCGCCGCTTCGTTGCACACATTGGCGATGTCGGCGCCGGAGAATCCCGGAGTCTGTTTACTGAGGAAATCGATGTCCACCGTTTCGTCCAGTTTGAGCGGGCGAAGATGCACTTGGAAGATCTCCTTACGTTCCTGCAGGTCAGGCAGTTCCACATGTATCTGCCGGTCGAATCGTCCAGCGCGGAGCAATGCGGCATCGAGCACATCAGCGCGGTTGGTGGCGGCAAGGATGATGACACCCGAGTTAGTACCGAAACCATCCATCTCGGTCAGGAGCTGGTTCAAGGTCGATTCGCGTTCATCGTTACCGCCGGTCATCAGACCTTTGCTTCGGCTGCGACCGATGGCATCAATCTCGGCGATGAAGATGATGGAAGGTGCTTTCTCCTTGGCTTGGCGGAAGAGGTCGCGCACACGGCTGGCACCCACGCCGACGAACATCTCCACGAAGTCAGAACCGGACATGGAGAAGAACGGCACCGCCGCTTCACCAGCGACGGCCTTGGCGAGAAGCGTCTTACCCGTTCCCGGAGGGCCTACGAGCAAAGCGCCTTTGGGAATCTTGGCTCCGATCTCGGTATATTTCTTGGAGTTTTTGAGGAATTCGACTATCTCCTGTACCTCCTGTTTGGCACCGTAGAGGCCTGCCACATCCTTGAAGGTCACTTTGTCTTTCTTGTCTTTGTCGAAGAGTTGCGCCTGTGCGCGTCCGACGCCGAAGATACCGCCGGCTCCGCCCATATTACCGATACCGCGGCTCATGAACACAAAGAAGAGCACGATGAGCACAAACGGCAAGATATTGACGAGAATAAGGTACCAGTAGTCGTGACTCTTGCTGAGCGTGAGGTCGATGTTCGCCTGTCCTTCCGCTTTGCGGGTGGCATTGACCGAGTCGATATACTTGGAGAACTCCTCCATGGAAGGCACTTGCGCTTTGAGTGTACCTCGTGCCTGTTCGCCGTCACCTTGTGTACCAAAGACGAGGGTGTAACTCTGCGGCTTGACATTCGCTTTGGCGATGAGGTCGTCCGTCAGGTCAATACGATCGATAGCGCCTACTTCGATATAGGAGCACAGTTTGGTATAACTGATCTCTTTGGAGGCTTTGGAACCGTCCTTGTCGCCGAACATATAGTACCCGAGGAGCACGAAAGCGAGCGTGTAGAACAAGATACTGAGCCAGCGTCTCGGCCCGCCCGGAGCATTGTTCTTATTGCTTTGCGGCGTTCGCCGCGGTTTGTTCTTGTTGTCTGCCATAGATTCAATGATTAATGATTAATGATTAATGATTAATGAATAATGATTATCTCGTATGGCGTGTTGCTTCGAAAAAAAATATTCTTTATTCATTATTAATTATTCATTATAAAACCTCAGGAAGTTCCGTCACCTTCCCATCTGCCCAGAGGTGTTCGATGTCGTAGAAAGCACGGGGTTCGCGTTGCATGATATGGACGAAAATAGAGCCGTAGTCCATGGCTATCCATTCGGCGTTCTCTTGTCCCGAGACGCTGAGCGGGTGCACATGGGTGTTGGTCCGCACAAAATCATCCACCTCGTCGGCAATAGCCGACACTTGTGTGTTACTCTGTCCCTCACAGATAAGCATGAACTCCACCGGCGCCTCTTTGATCTTGCGCAAATCGATGGTCACAATCCGTTGTCCTTTCCGGTTTCGGATACCTTCGATGATGGTATCCAGCAGTTTCTTTGTACTGATTTCTTTCATAAGCCTATAAAATGCGGTGCAAAGGTACAACAAATTTTGCATATATGCAAATAAAATCAAAAAAAAGCGCAAAATAATCAAAAAATAGAGAAAAAGTGTCTCAAAGTCTCAGAGTCTCATGTCGTCAATATTGCCAATATCGCCATACAAAATTTAATGAAGAAATGACGGAATGATAGAATGATGAAAGGATGAGTAAGGTGTGATTAGGGTGATATCAGGGTAATGGTCTAGGATTACCACGGTAATGGTAGGGAATAACCAGGGAAATGATTAATGAATATTTAAATAGCCAAAATGATTCCAAAAAGATAAAAAATTGCATGAGAATTGTGAGAATTCTTAGCCACATGGGCTACGTCCGCATTTATCTTGTATCGGGCGAGGAGGTAAGCCGCCTGCACAGCAAACCAAGTCAAAGTTTTGCGGAAAGAGAGGGATTCGAACCCCCGGTACGTCTCCGTACTTCGGTTTTCAAGACCGACGCAATAGACCACTCTGCCATCTTTCCTCGCGTTCGGCAACAAGCTCGCAATAGTCAATACCGCTTTGCTAAATTGACGGGCGACCGATGCTTTTTTTCAAAAAAGCCCGCAAAATTACTACTTTTTTTTGGAATACGCAAATAAATTTGCATAATTCATTCTTTTTTTGTAATTTTGCAGCCTCAAATTGAAAAAAAATCGTGCCTTAGGGCTAAGAAATGAGTAAAAACAACGAATATAGATGTCTCGCCAAGACTTTTAAGGGTCTGGAGGAGGTGTTAGCCGCCGAGTTGATAGCCCTCGGTGCAAACGATGTGCAGTTGGAGCGCCGAGCCGTCTCTTTCCGCGGCGACAAAGCCTTGCTCTACCGTGCCAACTTATGCCTGCGTACGGCCTTACGGATCTTAGTAGAAATTAAAAATGAAAAATTTAAAATTAAAAATGAGCGTCGCAAGCCCGAGGACGCGCTCTACGAGTTCGTAAAAGGCGTGGACTGGTCGCAGTTCATGAGCGTGGACAACACCTTTGCTATTGATGCCACCGTCTATAGCGACACATTCCGCAACAGCCGCTTTGTTACCTATCGCGTCAAGGATGCCGTGGCAGACTATTGGCTCGAACGGGCTCAACGGCGACCAAATGTCAACACCGAAGACCCGGACCTGCGTATCAATGTCCATATATCCGGCGAACAAGTGACGCTTTCGCTCGACTCGTCCGGCGAGAGTCTGCATAAACGCGGCTACCGCGTGGCAACGACCGAAGCGCCTATCAACGAAGTGCTGGCAGCGGGACTTCTGCGCATCGCAGGATGGGACGGACAGTCAGATTTCTACGACCCTATGTGCGGGTCCGGAACGTTCCTCATCGAAGCCGCACTCATGGCCCGCAATATACCGCCGTGTATCTTCCGCAAAAGCTTAGCTTTTGAGCGTTGGCCGGACTTCGATGCCGAGTTATGGAGCGATATCTACAATGACGACAGCGCGGAACGCGAGTTCACGCACAAGATCTACGGCTCGGACGCTTCGTTCTACGCCATCCAACAAGCAGAAAAGAACATCAAGTCCGCAGGAGTGCAGAAGGATGTGGAGCTCAAGCAAATCCGCATGGAGGAAATCAAATGGGGAAATGAGAAAATGAATAAATGCGAAAATGCCTTGGTGATGTTGAATCCGCCTTACGGCGAACGGCTCGCGTCCAACAAGGACATGGAGGATCTGTACGGCAAGATAGGAACGGCCCTCAAACACCAGTTCGCCGGAGCTACCGCATGGATCATATCGTCCAACGATGCCGCGATGAAATGTATCGGTCTCAAACCAAGCAAGAAAATGCGGCTACTCAACGGCGAGTTGGACTGCCAATTCAACAAATACGAACTGTTTCAAGGTAAACGAAATGAAGCCCATATACATAGCTGATTATAATTACGATTTGCCGGACGAGCGCATCGCCAAGTATCCGATTCCGCAGCGTGACCACAGTAAGCTTTTGGTCTATCGCGACGGGCAAGTGAGCGAAGATCACTTTTTCAATGTGGGCGACTATATTGCGCCGGATTCGCTCCTTATCTATAATAACACGCGCGTGATACAGGCGCGTTTGGAATTCCACAAGCCGACCGGAGCTCGTGTCGAAGTGTTCTGCCTCGAACCGCTTGCGCCGCATGACTACCAGTTGTCGTTGAGTTCCACGACCGGATGTACGTGGAAATGTATGGTGGGTAACGCGAAGAAATGGCGTGAGGAAGCGATTTCTCAAGAACTGACCATAAATGGTCGGCCCATCCGTTTCTCCGCACACAAAGAGCAGACATTGGGCAACACCTATGCCGTTCGGTTTGAGTGGGACGGAGAGAAAGTCTCCTTCGCAGAGATTCTCGATGCTATCGGCGAACTGCCTATTCCGCCCTATCTGAACCGTAAGACGGAAGAGAGCGACAAGACGACCTACCAGACCGTTTATTCGCGCATCAAGGGTTCGGTAGCGGCTCCGACGGCGGGTCTGCATTTTACGGAGAGTGTGTTGAACGACTTGCGTAGCAGAGGCATCGAGACGGACGAAGTGACGCTTCATGTGGGTGCGGGCACTTTCCTGCCTGTCAAGACCGCCGACGCCAACGAGCACACCATGCACTCCGAGATCATTGCCGTGCCCAAAAGCACAATTGAACATATCCAGCGCAAGTTGAGCAAGATAGTTGCCGTTGGTACCACGAGTATGCGGACGCTCGAAAGTCTCTATTTCATCGGCTGTCAACTTCGGCACCTCGACATCTCGACATCTCAAGACATTGAGATCCACGTTGACCAATTCGAGCCATATGAGCCAAGAGCCAACCGCCAAGAGCTAACAGCCAAAGAAGCCTTGCAGGCCATCCTCGAGTACCTTGATGCGACGGGGCAGGATACGCTCCATGCCGCGACACAGATCATGATCAAACCCGGATACACGTTCCATGTCGTGGATCAACTCATCACCAATTTCCACCAACCGCAGTCCACGCTCTTGCTGCTCGTCAGCGCCTTTGTCGGTGGCGATTGGCGCACTATCTACAACTACGCCCTCAGCCACGACTTCCGTTTCTTGAGTTATGGCGATTCGAGTATATTGAACTTGAGAAAATAAATTTTCAATTATGATTGATACCCATTGCCATATTGACGAAGAAGCTTTTGCTTCAGATCGCGAGGAAGTGATAGCCCGCCAACGCGAGAACGGCGTTCAGGCCATGATTGTGCCTGGCGTGAATGGGGCGTCCATTGAGACGGTGCTTGATGTCTGTCACCGCCATCCAAACTACTGCTACCCTGCCCTCGGACTGCATCCCGAAGATGTCAAAGCCGACTGGGAAGAACAACTGGCCACCGTTGAGTCAGCCATCCGTGAGCATCGGAACGAACTGGTGGCTATCGGCGAGATAGGCCTGGACTACTATTGGGACAAGACCTTCAAAGAGGAACAGAAAGAAGTGCTTCGCCGGCAATTGGTGTTGGCTCGGGAACTGGATCTGCCCGTCATTCTGCACAATAGAGAATCGACGGAAGATATCATGCGGCTCGTACACGATACCGCAAATGAAAAATTAAAAATTAAAAATGAAGAATTAAAACCGCTTCGCGGAGTTTTCCATTGTTTCAACGGCAGCAAAGAGACTGCACAGCAGATTCTGGACATGGGATTTTATGTAGGTATCGGCGGGGTGTTGACCTTCAAAAACTGCAAACTCGCCGACACTCTATCGGAATTGAACACGAAATGGTCAAATGACCAAATAAATGAACAAATGGTACTTGACAAAATCGTACTTGAGACTGATGCCCCGTATATGGCACCCGTTCCGCATCGTGGCGAACGGAACGAAAGCCGTTTTATGGAACTTGTGGCGGAACGGCTTGCGGAAATCTTCCAGTGCCCCAAACAGTACATAATTGACGCCACAAGCGCCAATGCAAAGCAACTTTTCGGCCTAAAATAAACAAAATTGCAAAAAAAATGCACAAATTCTTGCGTATGTCATAAAAAAGTAGTAATTTTGTGGCCGATTTGTAGAAAACTACCCTATTGAGGGTAATGGAGAGATGCTCGAGTGGTTGAAGAGGCACGCCTGGAAAGCGTGTAAACGCCAAAAGTGTTTCCGGGGTTCGAATCCCCGTCTCTCCGCAAGACTTTGACAAACAAACAAAATATAACTTAATTAACAAATTTTTATCTCATGAAAAAAGTATTTGCAACCCTTACGGTGCTGGCTATGCTGACCTTTGGCAGCGCAGCAATGATGGCACAAGAGGCAGCTGCTCCCGCAGAAGAAGCTGCTGTAGAGAATGTAGATGAAGCTGCTCCCGCAGTGGAAGAAGTAGCTGAGGCTCCCGCAGAGGAGGCCGGCGGCCTGGTAGCGCTTCACAAGACATTGAAAACGAAGTTTATCGAAGGTGGTGCGGGCTTCATGGCTCTGACACTCGTTACCCTCGTATTCGGTTTGGCACTCTGTATCGAGCGTATTATCTATCTGTCGCTGAGCAAAACCAACACGAAAGTGCTGCTCGAAGATATTGAGAAAGCACTCAAAGAAGGTGGTATTGAGAAAGCTCTCGAGGTTTGCCGTAACACACGCGGACCTGTCGCTTCTATCTTCTATCAGGGTCTGAGCCGCTACGACGAAGGTATTGATGTCGTAGAAAAGACCGTCGCTTCCTACGGTGGTGTTCAACTCGGTCTCCTTGAGAAGAACCTCAGCTGGATCTCGCTGTTCATCTCTATCGCTCCGTCTCTCGGATTCTTGGGTACTATCATCGGTATGATCGCTGCCTTCGATAAAATCCAACAGGTGGGTGATATCTCCGCTACCGTTGTTGCCGGTGGTATCAAGGTCGCTCTGTTGACCACGTTGCTCGGTTTGATTATTGCTATTGTTCTGCAGTTGTTCTACAACTACATCCTCAGCCTCATCGAAGGTCTGGTGAATGAAATGGAGGACAGCTCGATTAGCCTGCTCGATATCGTAGTAGAGTACGACGCTGCTCAAAAGAAAAAATAAATTAACGTTAGCTTTTAGCTATTAGCCCTTAGCTAATAGCCAATAGCCAATAGCTAAAGTTTAATTCAAAATTTTTGAGCAATTATGAAAGATTACAAATTAATACCTAAGATCACCCTTTGGGTGCTGCTGGCTTTAGGACTCGTGTTCATCGCGTTGTTCTTCCTCGGCGGCTCAAGCGGTAGTCTCGAGGTAGCCGGAGACTTCCTGGATATTCCTCGCTTCTCCGATGCTTTCCTCATTTGGAACTATGTCCTGTTTGGACTGGTAGTTCTCGTTACTCTCTGCGTGGTAGTAGTAGAATTTGCCAACAACTGGAAGACCAACCGTCGCAAAGCGTATGCTACACTTGGCGTCGTTTGCGGTTTCATCCTGTTGGCGCTCGTATGCTGGTTCCTCGGCAGTCCTGAAAAAATCGATATCATCGGATATGAAGGTAGCGATAACGAAGGCTTCTGGGCACAACTCGCAGACGCTGTTATCTACGCTTGCTACTTCCTCTTCGCCGCTACTATCGTAACGATCGTTTGGGGAGTATTACACACAAGAAGACTGAAATAAATCACATTTATCATGGCAAAGAAAATCCCACAGATTAACGCCAGCTCTATGGCCGACATCTCGTTCCTGTTGCTGATTTTCTTCCTGGTGACCACCTCTATGGATGTGAACCAGGGACTGGCTCGCCGTCTGCCTGCGCCTGTTCCGCCCGACCAGAAAGTGGAGGATAAGGATATCAACAAACGCAACCTGTTGGTAGTGAAGATCAACTCCGCAAACCAACTGATGGTGCAAGGCCAGTTGATGGATGTGAAGCAACTTCGCGAGAAAGCCAAAGAGTTTATTCTGAACAAAGACGATAACGCTTTTCTGCCCAAACTCTTCGAGGAGGATTTCGGTGCTCCGTTCGGTGTGCTCAAATACACCAAGGACCATGTCATCTCCGTCCAGAACGATGTCGATACGCAGTACCAGGCTTACCTCGATGTTCAGAACGAACTCGTAGCGGCGTACAATGAATTGCGTGAAGAATGCGCGCAGAAGTATTTCCACAAAGGCTATAACGAACTCGACGAGGATCAACAAAAACAGATCCAAAAGATCTATCCTCAGAAGATTTCCGAGGCTGAACCTAAAAATTACGGTAATTGATATGGCAAAGATTCGTAGAAATGAGAAACGCGAGATGCCGGCGTTGAACACGTCGTCACTCCCTGATATCATCTTCATGCTGCTCTTCTTCTTCATGTCAGTTACATCCATGAAGGAGGTGACCTACAAGGTACAATTCAAGAACCCGCAGGCTACCGAGCTTACCAAGCTGGAGAAGAAATCACTTGTGCGTTATATCTATGTCGGTACCCCGACCGCAGAGTTCCGCAAACAGTATGGTGCTGAGACGCGTATCCAACTCGATGACGCTTTCGCCGAGACGAAGGAGATTGGTGAGTACATCATCAACGAGCGTTCGTCCATGAAAGAGTCCGAGCAAGGTTTGATGACCGTCTCGATCAAGGCGGACAAAGAGACCCGTATGGGTGTCATCGCTGACATCAAGCAGGAACTCCGCCGCGCTTACGCACTGAAGATCAGTTACGCTGCCACACAGCGCACCAGTTACTAAGCCAAAGACTGAAAGCTGAATACTGATTACTGAAAACTAATTAAAGCCACCTTTTCGGGTGGCTTTAATTGTTACAACAATTGCTTGCCTTTAACGATTAGTTCGCCTAACTGCAAGTATTTTCCCTTTTGAGGCCTTCCGTTCGAGTCATACCACGGCAACACGCGAATCTTAATCGTCTCACCGGCCGGCACTAAAACAGGCTGCGTCAGTTCCACCACAAGCCGCTTGTTCTTCGGCAAAGCCGTGTTTTCATAAACAGTGGTCACGTCGCGGAAACTGTCTCCAAACCCGTAATTGATATGTATATTCATCCCCGCACCGCCTTTGGCCTTCACCGGCAATGTGATACCTTCTATCACCAATGCTTTCTTCTTCGGAGCACTCAGTTCATATTCCAAATACCGGTTCGCTACTTCATCAATCTCACCTGCCAGCCATTCCAATTCTGCAGGCAGATACCCTTTCTTCGTGCCGAACATATTCACGGCACGAGCAGGGTCAAGTGATTTGGTAAAACTCATCCCCGGAGCATCGAAAGCAGCCTGTTTGCCGCTATCCTCTATGCGTTGCGCATAAGCCCTCAGTTCCTCGTCTGTCGGTCGCATCAGCCATCCTTGCAATTCCTCCAATAAAGGAGTTTCTTTGAGTAGGTAAGCAGCCAACATGGCCACAGCCAATCCACCTTCGGCGGAAGTATGGGTCTTGTCCCCGCAGTTGAAATAATGCGCCATGCAGTAGTCCTTGCCGAGATACTCGAAAGCGCCCTTGGTTTCTGCCGTCATATCCACAAACGGAACATGCATGTCTTCGGCCACCTCCCGCATACAACGCACATAATCCTTATCGAATATACCTTTCGGCCGCAGCACTTTTGCCGCTTCCTTACTGCTTAACTCTTTCGTTCCGGCTAACTTATGCCGGCCTTCATCGTTGATCTTCCCGTCCTTGAAATACGCCCGACAGATAGGCGACATCAGAATCGGCGTCACACCATGCTCACGCGCCTCGTTGACAAACTTGAACAGGTACGCTTTATAAGTCGTGTTCGGCTCTGTGCCCCGCATATCCGTCAGCGTGTCCTTGCCTTCGGCGCGCAGCCTCTCATTCTCCACAAACACATCCTCGCCTTTGCATTTCTCGTCGTTGTGCGCAAACTGAATAATGAGGTAGTCGCCCGATCGGAACTGTTCCTTCACACTCGGCCATAAGTTCTCCGTCTCATAGAAAGTCCGCGTACTCGCGCCCGACTTGCCCCTGTTATTCACCTCTACGGAGTCCGCATCAAAAAACGCCTGCAGATACATACCCCATCCTCTCTTCGGTGTCGCCGCCGGCTTGTACTCCGACATCGTACTGTCGCCTATCGTATGCACCCGCACCTTCGCCGATACGGGAACAAAAATCAAGGAACAAAGAGCAAGGATTAATATCTTCCGCTTCATAAAATATTCATTAATCATTATTCATTATTAATTGACTAACACCCGATTAAACTCCTTCGGCACAGGACTCTCGAAACGCACCACTTTCTCCGTCGCAGGATGGATGAATGACAACACTTTGGCATGGAGGCAAAGACGGTCAATAGGCGAAGATTCATTGCCGTGACCGTACTTGCGGTCACCCACTACCGGACAGCCTTTGCTCGCCAAATGAACACGAATCTGGTTTGTCCTTCCGGTCTCCAAGTGCAATTCGACGAGCGAATACTGTTTATTGGTTAATGGTGACGCTTCGCTAAATGGTGAAACTCGGAGCGTCTTATAATTCGTGATCGCTATGTCTCCTCCGTCATCCACGGGTGACGAATAAACGACCGCATTACGCTTGTCCTCGGTCAGCCAGGTCGTTATCTTGCCCTCCCGAGGATTCAACACTCCCTCCGCCAACGCTATATATGTCCGTTCTTGCACCAGTTCCCGCCAATACTCACGCATATAATGCTGCATTTCCTGCGACCGCGCAAACACCAACAAACCGCTCGTTTCGCGGTCAAGCCGATGCACCACATACACGCCCGCGCGCGCGTTCTGCTTTTTTACGTACGCGCGTAAGATGGAATATGCTGTCGTCTCGCTGCTACCCGGAGTCGCCGCAACAGTCAGCAAACCAGGTTGCTTGTTCACCACGATCAGGTCGTCGTCCTCATACACAATGCGCAACTTGGGATGTGTCAGCTGAGTGTTCCCACGACCCGAACTGACGGTCACCACATCGCCTTGCTTCAACATAAAATCATGCCGAGTCTGCACAGCGTTACCCACTTTGACGCGCCGCTGACCCAATAACTGCTTTACCGACGAACGCGCCATCCCGCCCATCTTAGCGATGAGAAAATCCATGAGTTGCGCCGGCTCGCTCACTTTGAGAACTGTATCTGCTTTCCGTTTCACCACGAGATATTCATTATTAATTATTCATTATTCATTTTGTGAACACCTTCACCCATCCGTAGTTCTCCGGTTTCGTCCCCTTAATCCATGCCACACCGGCCATCGAGTTGATCACCAGGAAGAACACGAACAGCACGATTGAGAACACATTATTGATGATGACAAACAGCACGATGCCGGCTATACTGTACAGCGCCCAATAAATCCACGAATCGGTCTTGCGGTAGATGAGCCAGTAGTTGGCGAGGAACGACGACGAAATGAGCAAGCCGTTACAGAGCTTGATCGCCACATTGTCGCCCAAACCGTTATGCTGGAATGCAAAGGTCTGCAGCAGATAGTCGCCCAAGGTGATGAACAGCATCATCATCAACGACATGATCATTCGCGGTGTATCCAGGAACTTAGGTTCGAAACTTGCGCCACCATCTTCTTTCTTGCGGCTCCATTTGTATATAGACATCATCTGGAACGGGATGAACACGCAGAAAAAGAGGAATGTGCTGTCGTAAGCGCCTTGCAGCAAGAACTGCACACCAAGCAGTATCGACATCACTATCCCCGCAAAAAATCCGGTATAGTTCTGCGGATCACGAATCGTCAGTATATACGCCACGCCGATGATACTCGCCGGTATTCCGACTACCCAGGCAGGATCATTCCATTTGAGCAATGTCACCGACGGCCAAATCTGTTCCGCCACCCACAACAAGCCCAACAAGGCTCCGAACAAAATAATGGAAAGAATCGTGTTGCGCCCCAATGCGCGCCAAAGATTTGCGTTTTTCATAGCGATGAATTTTTCTAGTTTACTAGTATACTAGTCGACTAGTGGACTAGTTTGTTAAACAATAAGGGCGGACACACTCGTCCGCCCTTTTTGTTGCCCGCATTACTTGCGAGTACGGTTGCCGTAGCGAGACATGAACTTGTCCACGCGACCGGCGGTGTCCACCAGTTTGGACTTGCCTGTGTAGAACGGGTGACTCGTGTTCGAGATCTCCAGCTTGATAAGCGGATACTTAACGCCGTCAATCTCAATCGTGTCCTTGGTAGCAGCTGTAGAGCGGCTGAAGAACTGAGTACCGTCAGACATATCTTTGAAAACTACTACGCGGTAGTTATCAGGATGAATTCCAGCTTTCATAATTAATTCTTAATTTTTAATTCTTAATTTTTAATTACTTACTCAGCAACTACGTTGAGTTTGATGTCAGCTTTTACCTCACGGTGCAGACGAGCCTGTGCGGTGAACTCACCCACTTGCTTGATCGGCTCTGCAATCGTGATCACCTTCTTGTCGATCGTGATCTCGTTAGCAGCCAAAGCGTCAGCGATGTTTTGGGTAGTTACTGTACCGAAGATCTTGCCGTCCTCGTTGGCTTTAACTTTCACTTCGATTACGGTCTCTGCGAGTTTAGCCTCCAATGCCTGAGCGTCAGCCAGAATCTTGGCAGCCTTGTGAGCCTGTTGTTTCAGGTTCTCGGCCAACTGTTTCTTGTTGCTCTCGTTGGCGATGATAGCGAACTTGTTCGGCAGCAGATAGTTGCGTCCGTAGCCGTCTTTCACTTTTACGATGTCGTTCTTGAAACCCAGATTAGCCAGGTCTTGAAGCAATATAACTTCCATAATTTTCCTTTCTCTTAAGTGGGTTTAACAATTATTTCATCATATCCGTTACGTAAGGCAGCAGAGCCAGGTGGCGTGCTTTCTTAACGGCCTGAGCAACTTTGCGTTGGAACTTCAGCGAAGTACCGGTGATACGGCGGGGCAGAATCTTGCCTTGCTCGTTCAGGAACTTCTTGAGGAACTCAGGATCTTTGTAATCGATGTACTTGATTCCGCTCTTTTTGAAACGGCAGTACTTTTTCTTCTTCTGATCCGAACCTTGCGGAGTCAGATAGCGAATTTCGTCATTCTGTGCCATGATTAAGCCTCCTCTTCTTTAGGTTGAACTTTACCTTTGTTTCGACGCTTCTCAGCGTACTCGAATGCGTACTTGTCAAGACGCGTTGTCAGGAAGCGGATTACACGCTCGTCACGACGGAACTCGGTCTCGAGGGTAGCGATTACGGCAGGCTCTGCATCAAACTGAAGAATGAAGTAGAAGCCCGAATTTTTACCTTGGATAGGGTAAGCGAGTTGGCGCAAGCCCCACTCCTCACGGTTCAGGATGGTACCGCCATTCTGCGTGAGAAGATTCTCGAATTTTTCTACAGCCTCCTTTGTCTGCGGTTCAGACAAAACGGGAGTCAACACGAAGGCTGTTTCATAATGATTTACCATTGTTAGTAAACTTAAATTTGTTAATTAATAATGTTATTATTACTCTTCCCCACATGGGGTCCACGAGGATTTTTAATCCTTGGGGAGAGCGGAGATCCTCCGAGTACTTACTGCTAAAACGGAGTTTTGGCACACGTACGGGGAGAGAGCCCGCGACAAAAAAGCCTGCAAAATTACTGCTTTTTTTTGATATGACCAAATTTTTCTAAAGAAAAGTGCAAAATTTTTGCATTTTATAATGATTTATATACCTTTTCAAAGAAAGTGACAGCTGCATTCATATGATTTCCATATGGAGCAAAATCATATTGTACATTTTCCAAGTGCTGTGCATCAAAATTGGCTTTAAGGTGTTCACTATTGAGGAACGGAACCATGTTATCCTGTGTACTATGAAAAAGGAACAAACGGGATTTGGGTGTCCAATTGACAATACAATTCTTTTTGACAGCTTCATACAAAACGGAGGTTGGGTACGCTTCCTTTTTGAAGATAACAGGTTTGAGCAACAAGTTCATGTCTGTTCCCAATTCCGAGTTTACTTCATTCATCATTTTGGATTTGGATTCTATCCATCGCGGACATTTTTCCATGAGTAACGGCTGAAAAAAATCTTCTCTTTTCAGCCCTAAGTGTTCACCATAATCCATACCCAATATGAGCATCGGGAGCGAGCATGGGATATCTGTTTTTGTATCAGAGATGTAATAATCAAAAGTACCGACAAGATCATATGGCCCTGCCCCTGCAAAAACTTTATATACCGGAAACTCGTACGCATATTCCTCTTCCAGTTTTTTCTGCAAAGCCAATGTCGCCGCCCCTCCTTGCGAATAACCGACAAGAATGACGGTGCTATAGAAAGTGTAACAATTCGCACGCAAATAGTGCATAGCAGCTTTCAGCAAGTCAATGGCAGAAGAGACCGTGCTCTCTAAATGCAGATAAGGATGTGTCAATGAATCGGAAATACCATAGCCGATATAATCAGGCATAAGGACGATGTAATCTTTCGTCGCAAAAATCCCCTCCAAACTACTGGCTCCACTTGGAGCCTCTCTGTCGGCACAAATTGTGAAATGGTTGGCGATGATTATATGTTTGGCTTCTTTCTTTTTGGGGAGAAATATCTTGCCGGAAAGCATAATACTGTCGCCGTCTGGCGAAACGGATTTATACTTGACAGGCACCTGCTCGATAGAAGAATAGAGAGTGCGTAAAAATATATCACTACCCGTCTGATTATCCAAGGTTTGAATACCGGCCACCCGATTATAAAATGTACCGTCTTCCAATGAAGTGCGGAGCGTGTTCCAGAATTGTTCCGAATTGATATTGTCTGAAAAAACGGTCTCATTAACACTTGACTTAAAAGACCTCCATCCACTTTTGAAAAACTCTGCAACCATTCCATCTTTCTGCTTTTGGCACGTGCGACCTTTGTATGATTCCAAGTCCACATATACTGCTGCATGTGTCATTTGAAAAGCGAGATATAACATTAGGACAATACTAAAAATTTTGTTCTTTTGCATATAATTCTTCTGCTACTTTTTTAAGATTATTCATATATCGATTCACCCGCCACTCGACAGAGTTTTTATATACTCTCATCGTAATAAAGATATTAAAAAACCACCCGTATTTGAGATTCATATCCATCAAAAAAACGGAACGGGTCGAGTCCACTGGGATGATAAACAGATTGCCAAAACCATGTTCCAAGAGCTTGCCTGAATAGCGGACATCAATATCAAAATGTCTGTTCCAATTTGGAATATTACTCATATTCAGGGTATCAACGCATAACCCGTGATTATATACAATGGGCTTATGCTCATCAAGCACTTTCCCTTCTAAAACTATATCTTTAATTCTGGTAAGTCCGGGAATAATCACGTCTGCCTTTATCCGACCGTAGTTGTCTTCAGGGTGATATACGGTCTCTTTGTATTCTAACAAGAATGCGTTTTTCTCTTGGTCATCTTGCGCACCTGTACCATATAGCGCCCACTCAAAAAGTGCATCAGGAGAGGCTTGGAAGTCTTTGACAAAGCGTGCAAAGATAGTGTCCGAAACTTCAGCCGGAGCGTCCACGGGTACTGCGCAGATTGTTGTGTACATCTTGTTGGCGTAATACGAAGTTATCAGACAAAACAAACAAAGTAGTTTCATATCCGTACGTGGAATAAATCAATAGTCAAAAGGGTAAAAAGCAAAGAATAAAAAGCGGCTGTTTCCAACCAGAAGAGAGAACTTTTCTTTAATGTTTTAGTTCGTATTCCGGCATAGACAAAAGCCAATAGGATAACCGTACCGACATAGGCTATACTATAGGCTACTATGTTAATCCATGCAACCAGACACACAGCAGAAACAATGGCTGTGATATAGTGAAAATAGAGGAGTTTTTGATTCTTCTTATAGTGCATTGAAGCCACTACCGACAACATACATATCAATGTCGTTATTGGAAGCCCCAAAAACATAGAGCCCCAAGGGGAAGCGTGATAAGTCATCAATATCCATATAGGTATTGCGGTACAGCAGAAAAACATAGTTAAACACGGAAAAAGGAACCTCTTTTTCTTGTCAAACATATAATAAGTTATTGATAGGTTGGATGGGATACCCAATTTAATTAGTACGCAGACGAAAAAAATAGTCAACGCAATAATATCAGCCAACAAAATAATAGATGTACAGGAAAGCGACATATCTTGTTTCTATTTGTATAGTCGCTTGTTAGCGGTTATCATTTGTAGAATCTGTTGAATACTTTTCTTCTCTTTTTCCCATTTCTTATCCGGAAAAGCATAGACCAACTGCCTTTCCTTTGCATAAACAGACAAAACGAAAGGTGGATTTTGAAAATACAACTGGTTAAGCACACCCCAAGGCATACGGACACTATATCTATGCAGCCATTGTTTTCCTTCCATCTCTATGAAAAACGTTTGAAAATCAGTAGAAGCAAAATGTGTGTCTCCTGAAAATACAATCGAATCCGCTGTTAATGCAGAAGGATAACAAACACTCATATTGACAGTCACTGAATCCGCAGTGATCAAATAGGTTATATCCGCAGATAAAGCTTTTACTTTTGTATCCTGAGAAGGGATGTCAAACGGCAGGATAAAATACAATTGCCCGTTTTCAAAAGTCTTCATCACATAACGATCCTCCACAGAGGACGCAAATAGCACACTGCAGACACACAATATATATAATAAAAAAATATAACGTTTCATCGTAAAACAAAAACAAAGTGGGACACCATGCGATGCCCCACTTCACAAAATAAAACTATTCACCATACACATAGTATGTTTTTTTGCAGAAGATTGTCAAGACACTCATCGTCTTTACGTCAACATGGCTGATATTGGAGATACCTGCCATTTTAGCAGCCTTGTTTACACTGCCATCTCCCCATGTTACCAAATTGAAAAGATTCATAGTGGTAACTGTACCTACTTTGGAACCAACGGGGGCGGAAGTTACTGCTACCGGCTTGGTGTGACTCATAAAGATAGCACCCGGAAAGTCTGCAACTGCGCCACAACTGCATAAACCAAGCGTAAAGGCTATGGCTGCTGCAAAAACTAATAAATGTTTTTTCATTTTTAAAGAGATTTTTTTGTTAATAAAACTGTTGTACATCTCAATTCGTTTCGTTGAATTGAAATCGGCTGCAAAATTACTACATTTTTTTGAAATACAACCAATTTCATGCGTCAGTAATTTTCAACATATTGTCGAAAAGGATTTAGCACCACCATTCTTCATGCTCTACCTAACGCAAGGCATTCCGGTATTCTTCAAAGAAGTCATAAGACAATACTCTCGATATACGCAGCAAGAGTTCTGTAT
>JAFSKL010000010.1 GCA_017448985.1 Paludibacteraceae bacterium | reverse complement strand
TGATCGATTACATCATAATTTCTTGTTTCCATAATTTTGTTGTTTTGGGGTTAAAAATTATGACAAGCGCTTGTCGTTGTTTTTGGAATTCCGGTGCAAAAGTACAACAAAAAATGCAGCCACTGAAATTGTGACTGCATTTAGGCGGATTATTACAATAGAATTCGAATGGAACCCTATTTAGGGTCTGCCATTGTTACAATGAATTACAATGAACCGCTAAAAATAGGAATAGAAATTACTCTCGGTATAATCGCGCATCATGGGCAGTTGCGCGCGGAGTGTTTTGTAGGCAGCGATACGATCTTCGATAAGGCAATAGGTTATCCGCCGATTTTGTGCAGTTTAGAGTTTCGAAACTTGCAAAATAAGACGGTTTGAATTGATGAAAATTGCAAAATAAGACAGTTTTGAGCAAGTTTTTTGATTAAATTCCGAAAAAGAAGCGACTTTTTTGGATTATATTCCGAAAAAGTATGCATACCCAATTTGCCCGTTCAAAGGGACGATTTGTATCAAAATCCGCAAATCTGCATCAAAAGTGCAGATTTTTTTTGTGTATATCAAAAATTCTTTGTACCTTTGCAGCGATTTTGTGAATTCCGTCCCATCCATGACATAAAACCGGATCGTAGAGAAGTGTCTCTGCGGACATAACATACTAAAAGCGTTTGCTTTAATTGAGGACTCATTCAAACTTCGACAACTTGAATAAACCACATCCGAGATTATTGCGAAACGCTCACGCTTGCGCGTGGGCTTTTTGCGTATATTGATGTGGTGGGAGTCGAAGCCCGAATGAGTCAATGCAAAAGGCCTGCGTTTTTGTATGCCGTTTAATAGAAATCAAACAACAGCATATATGATAACGATCAACAATTTTAAAGAGGTTCTGCTCTCACTTGGATTCACACAAGAAGGGACACAAGATGTATATACCAAAGAATACCATTTAAATGGCAATTTAGTGGGGGATACGCGTATGTCCGTTGATTTTACAGAGAAGCGCCTTGAATTCCCTGCGGATATGCGCGGTTGTAATCGCAACACCTTGATTGATGATGCCCACAAAGAGAATATGGTGGTCTTTGAATGTGTAGATCGTTTGCTGGACAAAGGCTATAAATCGGAAGATATAGAGCTTGAAAAAGTGTGGCCATTGGGTCACGACGGCAAAAGTGGTCGTGCGGACATCTGTGTGAATGAGGCAGGCAATCTTCAAAAGATGCTATTCATCATAGAATGTAAGACCGCAGGTAAAGAGTTTGAGAATGCTGTTAAAGAAACGGAGCAAGACGGAGGACAGATATTTTCCTATTGGCAACAGGAGAAATCCACCAAATGGCTCGCAATATATGCCTCAAACTGGGACGAAGAAACACAACAGGTAACGCACACTTGCAAAGTGCTCAACTGCTCCGATGATAAAAACTTGTTGGAGGTAGCCGATAAAAAGCGCAAGAAAAAGGAGGAGATAACCGACAAACTCTATCGTGATGCCAAATCGACGCAGGAATTGTTTGAGGTATGGCAAGAAACCTATAATAGCGAGTGGCATGACGATATTATTTTCAAAGCCAACTCACAGGCATATAATATTGGTGTGGATGTTATTCGAAAACGGGATCTGAAGCCGTTCTCTATGGAGAATAGCAAGATCGTCAATAAGTTCGAAGAAATCCTCCGTCATAACAATGTCAGTGACAAAGAGAACGCTTTCAACCGCCTTGTAGCACTCTTTATTTGCAAACTGGTTGATGAAATCAAGAAGGGTGACGATGCCGAAATGGAATTCCAATATAAGGAGCGCGTTGATACCTATGAAGATTTGCAAGACCGTCTACAACGACTTCACAAAGAAGGCATGGATGAGTTTATGAAGGAAGATATCTTCTATGTGGAAAAAGATTATGCCCAAAAACTTTTCTCTGCTTATAAAGGAGCGGCACGCGCACAAGCTATCAAGCAATTGGACGAGACTATACGCAATCTCAAATTCTATTCCAATAATGATTTTGCCTTTGTGGATGTACATAATGAGGAACTATTTGCTAAGAACGGAAAGGTATTGGTGGAGGTAGTCAAACTCTTTCAAGAATATAGAATTGTCTATCCGGAGAAGAACCAGTTCCTCGGTGATTTGTTTGAGCAATTATTAGCAAAGGGGTTCAAGCAAAACGAAGGACAATTCTTTACACCGACACCTATTACCCGGTTTGTATGGGATTGTCTTCCTTTGGAGAATTATCTCTCTGCACATGGGTTGCCCAAAGTGATAGACTACGCTTGCGGAGCAGGGCACTTCTTAACAGAAGGCATTGAGGCTATCAATGATATTCAGCATAAACGTAGAGACAAATCTATACCTGCGGATAACAGATGGGTGCGTGATTGCATCTATGGAATTGAAAAAGATTACCGTTTGGCTCGTGTCAGCAAGATAGCCTTGTTTATGAACGGAGCTGGTGATGCCAATATCATTTTCGGAGATGGACTGGATAATGATCCAGCAAAAGGAATTGAGAACGGCAGATTTGATATTTTGGTGGCTAACCCGCCATATGCTGTTTCTGCGTTCAAGGCGCACTTGAAACTGCAACATAATGATTTGGAACTTCTTCCGAGTATTTCTAATAGTTCGGGAGAGATAGAAACACTCTTTGTAGAACGTATTGGGCAATTGCTCAAATCCGGTGGATTAGCAGGAGTATTCTTGCCCTCATCTATACTTTCCAATAACTCGCAATCTTACAGAGGAGCCAGAGAACATATACTCTCCAATTTCTATCTAAAGGCTATTACATTATTCGGAGGAAGGACTTTTGGTGCTACGAGCACAAATACAGTCGTACTCTTTATGGAGCGTTTTCGAGAGCCTCCGGTACAAAAACAATTAGCGATTGATACTGCAAATAGTATTCTTTCGGGAAATGATAATAGCGATTGGAATGATAGTGATATACTGAATGAATATTTGTCACTAATTGGGGTAACGGCAGAACAATATAAGTCTTTCGTTTTGGAAACGGCATCTATAGAAGATTTACGCGCTATTGAGTACTTTAAGCCATATGTATCTGAGTTTGAAAACACACAACAAAAATTCCCACGTAATTATACCCTGGAACAAATTGAGCAAGAGCGCAAAGATCGGCTTTACAAGAAAATAAGGGATGTAGAGAAAGATAAACTTATCTATTTTACTCTTGTACGTAGTCAAGAAACTGTTGTCATTACTGCACCATCTGACAATACAGAGCAAAAAACATTCTTAGGTTACGATTGGAGCAACCGCAAAGGAAGGGAAGGTATTGTGTTGAATCCTAACGGTGGTTATTTAACGAATGAGCAGAACAGATTTGCTCATGGTACGTTAGCTACATTTGTGCGTAACGCATTTAACAATATGCGTACGGAAATGGGAGAAGAAACTACTCTCCAGAAATATGTAGCATCTTACCGCACTATTGATATGCTGGATTTCTCCAAAGCTGATTTTGATAAAGCACTAAAAACTACTACAGACAAGAAAATTATTGTCAATAGTAAATATCCTCTTGTCAAACTTGGCTCATTTGCAGAGATTGCAAAAGGCAAATCAATCACCAAGGCAGAAGCCTCAGAAGGCAATATTAAAGTAGTAGCCGGTGGTGTTGATTACGCTTATATGCACAATGTGGCTAACAGAGAAGCAAATATAATCACGATAAGTGCAAGCGGAGCAAATGCAGGATTCGTAAATTTTTGGAAAGAACCTATATTTGCTTCTGATTGTACCACGGTAAGAGGAAGAAATGAGATAGAGACACTTTTCCTATATAATTTCCTCCAATCCATTCAAGACCAAATATATTATTTACAGAAAGGTTCTGCGCAGCCTCATGTTTATCCGGACGATATAGCAAATCTGCAAATTCCTCAAATAGAAGAAGAAAAGAAGCAACAAATTGTTAATGAATGTCAAAAAGTAGATGAGGAATATAACACCAGCCGTATGAGCATTGAAGCCTACCGCAAGAAAATCGCGCAAGTCTTTGAAAATCTGCAAGTTATAGCCAAAATGGGGGGGGGGTAAAAGACTGAAAATCAACAACTTAGATGTATTTGAAATAGGTATCGGTAAACGTGTTTTGAATAGTGAGGTCAGTCCTGAGTTCTCCATTCCGGTATATAGTGCAAACGTGTTTGAGCCTTTCGGAATGATAGATCATTTGCTTCTAACTGATTTTTCGAAAGATTCTGTTCTTTGGGGTATAGATGGTGATTGGATGGTCAATACAATACCAGCAAACATTCCATTCTATCCTACCGACCATTGTGGTGTTTTGCGTATAAAAACAGATGATATACTGCCAAAATATATGGCGTACCTTTTGCAAAAAGAGGGAGAAAATGCAAGATTCAGTCGCACTTACAGAGCATCAATTGATCGTATTGAAGGGCTGTCGGTTGATGTCGCGCCAATAGAAGCACAGCGTCAGGCTGTTGCCCAAGTTGAGCAATACGAAGCTGAAATCCGCAAGGCGCAAGATATTATTGACGGCTGTGCCGCACGAAAGAAAGCTATCCTAGATAAGTATCTAAACTAAACACATTCGGTCCGCGCGCCCTTCGGGGCGCGCTTTTATTTCTTCCGTTACGGAGTGAGAACACAAAGAGTTATTTGCAGAAAAGCGCTGAGCGAATAACAACGATTTTCCGATAAAAATTCAAATAAATTTGATTTTTATAGTCAAATCCTTGTGTATTCCAAATATTTGTTGTAACTTTGTCGCCCGAATTGATAAAAAGCCCCAAGAAGATGAATCTGCTGCTTGTTCTCTTGTCGGTAATGACGATCACGGTGGAGACGAAGAGTTCCGTGAGCATGGACGGCGAATGGCCGTACGATATCGATGTGAGTTACAGCAACAGTTATCAGAAAGGCGATGTTCGTTCGGGCGATGTGGCGGAGTTGCGGTTGTCGCATATGGAGGGTGTCGTGGTGGAAAAAGTGGAGGTGTATGTCAAATCCAACAAGAACGGCGGCGGAGGAACTTTCACTTTGACAGCTGACGGAGAGCCGATCAGTACCATAAGCGGTACTTTCAAGGACTGGTTCGGCGCGTACGACAACACCGCTTATCATCCGATAGAGCTGCTCGATTCGCCGGTCAGTTTGGACGAAATGGTCATCTCGTTGGAGGGTTCGGAGAACTCGCTGCACATAGAGAAATACATCATCACGCACACCAGTCAGCCTGCTTGGACGGTGACGCTTATGAAGGGCGCGGAGGTGTACGGCACGATGACCGAACCTTCCGGCGGACAAGGCATCATGCTGCCGAGTCTGGCCCCGCAAGGTCAATGGCATTTCGTCGGATGGACGATGTGGGAGTTCTGGACCGTCTATACCATGCCGAACATACTGCCTTCTTCCACCAAATTCTACCCCGATGAGGATTGTACGCTGTGGGCCGTGTATGAATACCATCCCGTGGAAATTGTCTATGCCGAGGACTTGGTCTCCGGCGAGTACCTGTATGTCAACCGAACGACCGGTCAGGCTTTGTCCGGTGTGCCGGAGGATGGGGTGATGTGGGCTGCCACGACGAACAACGAGGATCCGGATCAGGTCTATTATATAGATTTCTCGTCCGCGGACACGGCGTATATCACGCATGAGGCAACGGGCACACCGATCGGCTATTCGAACCTGGAGATGGCTGCCAAGCCTTCGCCCTGGCTCGTGTATCACGACGGCGAAGAGACCATTTTTTACATGGAGCAGGGTGGCAAAAAGTACGTGCTGTGGCTCAATGTTTGGGATAGTTATAGCAGTAGCACTTATGCCGGTTTGTTGGAAGCGCGCAATCTGTCTTCGCCGATGGCTCTAATGCCTGCGGAACCGAGTATGGAAGAGCCTGCCTTCACCTGCCATCCCGAATGTGGCTTGGGCGTGGAAGAGGTGAAAGGTGAAGAGGTGAAAGGTGAAAGGGTAGTGCGATTCGGGATCTATGAATTGCATATTGGGAATGGGAAGAAGAGATTGGTCATTAGTCGTTAGTCGTTGGTCGTTAGGGAAATGAAGATATTAGCAATTATATTGAGTGTGTTGCCGGCGATATTAGGCGGCGATTTCAATGCGAAGACGCTGAGTGTGGCGGAGCAGGATAGTATATTGAATGGTGGATTGATTAATGGTGGAATGGTGTCCGGTCGGTGGCGGTTGGAGAGTGAGAACGAGGAGAAGATATTCCGTCGTTCGACGCTGGCGGACTGGTACATCGTCGATACGCAGAAGAACACCCGCAAGCAGTTGGGTGCGGGACTGAACTTGGGCAAGGTGCGTGACGCGGTGATGAGTCCCAACGGACGCTACATAGCGTTTGCCAAGGACAATAACCTCTATATCCATAAACTGGACTACGGCACGGAGATAGCCGTGACCAAGGACGAGAATCCCGACATTATCAGCGGTGTGGCCGACTGGCTGTACGAGGAAGAGTTCGGCACAACGGCTCTGTTCGCATGGAGTCCCGATTCGAAGATGATAGCGTTCGTACGGTTGGACGAGACGGAGGTGCCGGCGTTTAGTTGGGAGGCCTATTTAACGAGTGAAGGATATCCGCAGTACCCGCGGATGGAATCGCTCAGATACCCGAAAGCGGGTTGCGAGAATGCGAAGGCGAGTGTGTGCGTCTATGACGTGGGGACCAAAGGTATTCAGCGGTTACAGGTTACGGGTGACGGGTTACAGGATATGTATATCCCTCGTTTGCGTTGGACGGACGAGAGCACGCTGATGGTACTGCGTGTGAACAGGGACCAGACGAAGATGGAGGTGTTCTCCTGCAATGCCAAATCGACCGTTTCGAATGTCTGGTACCGCGAGGAGAGCAAGCAGTATTTCGTGGACTACTCGCTGTTTGACGAATGGCTGTGGCTGCGTGACGGCCGTGTGATCGTGCTCAGTGAGCAGGACGGCTGGCGCAGAGCGTATCTGTACGGCAAGGACGGTATCAGGATCCGTGCGCTGACGCCCGAAGGAATCGATGTGACGGCGCTCTATGCGGTGAACGAGAAGACGCAGACGCTCTATTATCAGGCGGCTACTACTCCCGCTACACGACATATCTATGCGCTGAATATCAAGAAGGGCGACATCTCTCAACTGGCCATGGACGACGGCATGTGGTCGGCACGATTTGATAAAGAAGCGAACAAGGCCGTGTTCTGTTATCAATCGTTCACCACGCCGAATACGTATTCATTGTGTAAGGTGGATGGTGTAAAGTGTAAAGTCGAAAGTGTGATTGAAGACAACGCAGAGGTCAAAGCAGCCTGGGAGGCGAATGGATTGCCGGAACCGGAGGTGATGCGGATCAATAACCTCGAGGCGATGCTGATGCTGCCGCAAATTTCAAATTTCAAATTTCAAAATTACCTTTGGTCGTGATGCACTATTCGGCTCCGGCGAGTCAGCGTGTGTTGAACCGATGGCGCAAGAAATTCGAATATGCGCTTGTGGAAGCCGGTTACGCGGTGCTCATCGTCGATACGAGGGGTGGCGATTGCAAGGGTAGGGCATGGCGCAACGAGACTTACATGTCGCTCGGACAGAAAGAGGCGGAGGACCTGATCATGGCCGCCAACGAGATAGCCAAACGACCGGACATAGACGGTGAGCGAATGGCGATCCTCGGATGGAGTTACGGCGGGTATGAGACCTTGTACACGATGAGTCAGAAGGGCCATCCGTTCAAGGCAGGTGTGGCGATAGCGCCGGTGACCGACTGGCGGCTCTACAACAGCGCTTATACGGAACGGTACATGCGGCGTCCGCAGGTGAACGACCGTGGCTACGAAGAGGCGTCGCTAATGAACAAGGCGGAGGACCTGACCGGCAACGTGCTCATCATTCACGGTACCGGCGACGACAATGTACATGTGCAGCACACGATGCAGTATATAGACGCACTCGTCCGAGCAGACAAGCAGTTTGAGATGCAGCTCTATCCGGACGACAACCATTTCCTCAAGAAAGGGAACAATGCCATGCACATGCACAACAGAGTGCTACTTTTCTTGCAGAAGAATTTATAATTTTTAATTCGTAATTTTTAATTTTTAATTACAAATAATAGTTATGAGTGAAAAACAATCTAATTCATTGAAAATCATTACGATCATTGCGATGATGTTTCTGTATGCAATGATCTCGTTTGTGACGAATCTGGCGGCTCCGGTGGGTAAGATCTGGGGTGCCTCGTTTGACGATCCGGCGCAAGCCGAACGAATGGGTATGTTGGGCAACCTGTTCAACTTCTTAGCGTATCTGATTATGGGTATTCCGGCAGGAAACTTCCTCTCGAAGCATGGTTACAAAAAGACGGCCTTGACGGCTATCTTCCTCGGCTTCATCGGAATAGCCATCCAATGGTTCAGTGGCGCAGTGGACAGTTTCTATGTGTACCTGGCCGGCGCGTTGGTATGCGGTTTCTGTGTGTGCATGCTGAACACCGTGGTTAATCCGATGCTCAACCTCCTTGGCGGCGGCGGTAACCGTGGTAACCAGCTGAACATGATCGGCGGTACCCTCAATTCGTTGAGCGGCGCGTTGACGCCTATGCTGGTGGGTGCCATCATCGGCGAGAGTCTGGCAGGCAAGCAGATAGACGATGTGAACATAGTGCTCTATATCGCTATGTCCGTCTTTGCCGTGGTTTAT
Organism: Paludibacteraceae bacterium; assembly: GCA_017448985.1. Taxonomy (GTDB): domain Bacteria; phylum Bacteroidota; class Bacteroidia; order Bacteroidales; family Paludibacteraceae; genus Colicola. The sequence continues at coordinate 100,336 of JAFSKL010000010.1, read as the reverse complement.
CTCATCATCCGTTTTACGCCGATAGCCGAACCGCAAGCTACGGGCGAGCAGGTGACCTATGAACGTACGCCTTGGGCTTTCCGTCACCTTACGCTGGGTGTGATTGCTATCTTCTTCTACGTAGGTGTAGAGGTGGGTATTCCGGCTACGCTGATCAGTTATCTGACTCCCAAAGTGGGTTTTGCCGCTGCGGGCTTCATAGCTGCACGCTATTGGATTCTGATGTTAGTGGGCCGTACTATCGGTTCCGCCATCGGTGGCAAAGTCAGCAGCCGTACGATGGTGATATGCGTGGCCAGCGTGGCTATCGCATTGATGGTGGCAGCCATGCTGATAGGCGACAGTATCATGGTGAAGAGTATCGTGCAGGGCGAAGTGATAGCTGTGCCGTTGGCCTCGACGCTGTTAGTGCTCTGCGGTCTGTGCACTTCCGTCATGTGGACATCCATCTTCAATATGGCTACCGAGGGACTGGGCAAATATACGGCCAAGGCAAGCGGTATCTTCATGATGATGGTAGTCGGCGGCGGTGTGGTACCGTACATCCAGAGTGTGGTGGCGGGACATAACTGTCTGGCCAGCTATATCGTTCCCGTGATCGGCGTAGCGTTCATTCTCTATTACGCCCTGTGGGGAAGCAAGAATGTGAATAAAGACATCAAGGTGGATTAATGTTGAATGTTTAATGTTTAAAGATAGTAACATGAAAAAGTACGCATTAGGTATTGACTTGGGCGGAACAGGCACCAAGTTCGGTTTAGTAAGCGAGGAAGGCAAAGTGCTTCGCAGTAACTCGATTCCCACGCAGCAGTATCCGGATATCGACGATTATTGCGACGCGTTGTGCGCCGGTCTCAAACAGCTGGTGAAGGACGAAGGTCTCGAGATGAGCGACATCGTGGGTGTAGGCTGCGGTGCGCCGAATGCCAATTTCTATTCGGGCTGCATCGAGCAGGCTCCGAACCTGCCGTGGAAAGGCGTGGTACCTTTCGCCAAACTCATCAGTGAGCGGATGGGTGTCAAATGCACTATCACCAACGATGCTAACGCTGCGGCGCAGGGCGAGATGATCTACGGCTCGGCGCGCGGCATGAAGAACTTCATTGTCATCACGCTTGGAACGGGAGTAGGGTCGGGTATCGTCATCGACGGTAAGCTGCTCTACGGCCATGACGGTTTCGCCGGTGAGTTGGGGCACTGCAAGATCGACCATTCGGGTAACGGACGCCTCTGCGGTTGCGGACAAAGAGGTTGTATCGAGGCGTATGCTTCGGCTACCGGCGTGGCGCGTACTGCCAAGGAGATAGTGACCAGCACGACCCAGCCGACGCTGCTGCGGCAAGTGGAGGACATCGACCATATAACCTCCAAAGATGTGTTCGACGCAGCCGAGAAGGGCGACCTGGTGGCTAAGGAGATATTCGATTACACAGGTCATCTGCTCGGACAGAAACTGGCGGACTATGTCCATTTCTCCAGCCCGGAGGCTATCATCCTCTTCGGCGGTCTGACCAAGTCGGGGCACTGGATCATGGATCCTATCCGCGAAGCGCTGGACGCTAACCTCATGCCGATTTGGAAGGGCAAGATACCCGTCTCCATCTCCGTGCTCAAAGATAGCGATGCTGCTATCCTCGGAGCATCGAGTCTGGCATGGTAACTGAATACTAAAACTGATTACTGAAAGCTGAAAACTTTCAAATCCATATGGCAATGTCTCTATCCGTACGGCGTGTTCCGTGCGGATAGAGAACGGCCAACAGCTAACGGCCAACAGCCAATAGCTTATCTCACCTTTGATGACGGGCCGATACCCGAAGTGACGCCGAGATTGTTGGATATTCTGGCCAAGTACGATGTCAAAGCCACTTTCTTCATGGTGGGCGAGAATATCGACAAGCACCCTGAGGTGTTCCGGCAAGTGGTGGACGCCGGACACACGATTGGTAACCACACCTACAACCACCTCAAAGGATGGAAGACCCCGTTCCATGAATATCTCGACAATGTTAAACATTGTCAGGAGGCTATTCATGGAAATGGAAAATGGACAATGGAAAATGGACAAAGGACAATGGACAATGGACAATTGTTCCGTCCTCCATATGGCAAAGCGACCTTGCGGCAGCGGAGAGCACTCCATCAGAAGGGCTATCGGTTGATTTACTGGGATATACTGACGCGGGACTACGACCCTTCTGTCACGCCGGAAGCCATGTTACGCCGGATACAACGAGAGGTGCGACCGGGCAGTATCATCAATTTTCACGATTCGCTTAAGTCGAACGAACGGACCTTGGCCGTGTTGCCGCAAGTGATTGAATGGCTCCGCGCACAAGGATACACACTGGAAACCTTATAATACAGAAAACACATGTTTGGAATCTTCAACGATAATTTTCCGCCGATAATGGACGGCGTAGGAATGACGGCACAGAACTATGCCTACTGGCTGCACGAGAAGGGATATGAGGTGTCCGTAGTAACACCTTATGCGCCCAAGTCCGAGCATATCATCAAGGCCGCCAAGTATCCCATCTACCGTTATCCGTCGATACCCATTCCTTTCCGCCCGCCGTATCGCTTGGGCTTGCCGTACATAGCGCCGCGATTCTTGTATCATTGGCATAGGATGGATTTCGAACTCATCCATGCCCATTGTCCGTTTACGACGGGTGACTTGGCTGTGCAGGCCACGCGCAGGCAGCAGATACCGTTGGTGGCCACTTTCCATTCCAAGTACCGGCAGGACTTTGAGCACAATGTGCCCAGCAAGAAAGTGGTGGACTGGATGGTGAAGAAGATCATCCGCTTCTTTGAGATGGCGGACGAAGTGTGGATCCCGCAAGCCGCCGTGGAGCCGACGTTGCGCGAGTACGGATTCACCGGACATGTGGAGGTGGTGGAGAACGGTAACGATTTCTATACGCCCAAGGCGCAGATTGATGCCATGCGTAAGGAGATGCGTGACGAGTTGGGCCTGTTGCCCGAAGATACGATGCTGCTCTTTGTAGGACAACATATATGGGAGAAGAACATCGGTTTCATCCTCGATGCCCTCTCCCTGATCAAGGACAAACCATTCCAACTATACATGGTGGGAACGGGCTATGCGGTGCGCGAGATTCGGCATAAGATCAGTGCGTTGGGCCTGCAGGACCATATCACGCTGCTCGGCAACATACACGACCGCGAGCGTCTCAAAAAGATTGATGCGGCTGCCGACTTGTTCCTATTCCCGTCGCTGTACGACAATGCGCCGCTGGTTGTTCGTGAAGCGGCAGCCATGCACACACCGGCATTGATGCTCCGGGAATCGACGGCCGCGGAGGTGATCAATGCGGATGTCAACGGTTTCCTCACGCCCAACGATATACATGCTTATGCCAAGCAGATCACCTATCTCATGGAGCACCCCGATATCCTGCAACGCGTCGGAGACAAAGCCTCGACCACTATCTCGCGCTCGTGGGAAAATGTGATTGAAGAGGTGATTCTGCGGTACCGCGATATACAGCAATCCTATAAATTCAAGCACGGCAAATGATAACAATGATCCTGTTGATGCTGCTCCAAACGGCTATGCTCGTTCTGGGACAGGTAGCGCTCAAATTAGGTATGGCCGACATGCCCAAATGGGAGTGGAGTTGGAGTTATATATGGCATGAAGTCATCCTCAATGCATGGCTGATGGTGGCCGTGGTGTTGCTCATTGCAGCGAACTTGTTCTGGCTGTGGCTGCTGGACAAGTATCCCTTCTCGCAGATCTATCCGCTCACGAGCCTCGGCTTCATCTTCGGTATGTTGTCCGGCCTGTTCATCTTCCACGAGAGTGTGGGGTATCTGCAGTGGATAGGCGTAGTGATGGTGATGTTAGGCTGCTATTTTATCGCAAAAGTGTAGGTCATGAAAGAGAAAAGCAAGCAATACAACTGGACCGTTTTCGGTTTGTTCGCCATCATGGTCTTTGTCAAGACACTCATCTTTGACCATTTTGCGTTTCGGGAGTTTGCGTTCGACAGTTTGTCAGCTTCGGCGCTCCTCTACAAAATAGCGGCAGCGCTGTTCTTCGCTTCGTTCACTTTTCTGTTGCGGGACAAACGATGGCTCATTCTGCTGTCGGTCGTGATAGACACTTGGTTCATTGCCAACCTCGTCTATATGCGCAACAATCATATCCTGCTTGATGCAGAGGCGTTCAATATGTCCGGTAACCTGCATGGCTATTTCTGGTCGGTGTTGATCTACATAGAGTGGGGTATAGACCTGGGATTCTATGCGCTGACTGCCTTGTTCAGCCTCATTTTTCTGCATGTCAAGCGTTGCGAACGCTCTTGGCCTATGTGGCTCGTTTTCTGCGTGTTGGGTCTGCTGCCCTTGGTTCATGAACGGCGGCAACATGTGTACGGACAGAACTTCCCCAAGACGGTAGCCGAGACCACGGTGCTCTATGCGCCCTATTATATCCTGGCGGACTATCGTTTGATGATTCGGGATATCCAGCCCGTTCGGCCGTTGGAACCTATGGATAGGACCTATATGCAGGTTCTGGACCAAGGCGAGGACTCGGTTGCTCTGTCGTCTCCGCTTATCATCGTACTGCTGGAGAGTTTGGAGAACTGGGTCATGACGCCGGAGATCATGCCTAACTTATGGCGTTTGACGAACAACGATCATGTCTTCTATGCCAACCGTATCCACACGCAGATAGTGGGTGCGCCTTCGGCGGACGGACAAATGTTAGCCAACACGGGTCTGCTGCCCATCACTGCCGGCGGGACCTGTCTGCACTATGCCGGGAACAGCTATCCGGCTATCATGCGCCTGGCGCCGGACAGTGCTATCTGTCTCCTGCCGCACGACACCTGTGTATGGAACCAGACGGCCATGTCGCCTGCGTACGGCTATGATTCGACCATCTGTTATTGCGATATCGACACGATCCTTTTCCAGAAACTGGACAGCCTCGTCGATGACGGCTACCGCTATATCCAGTGCATCACGCAATCGACCCATGCGCCGTTCGTCAATGAGAAATACAGCCGTCTCAAACTGCCCAAGTCGATGCCTTGGGTGATGTACAATTTCATCCGCGGGTTCAACTCGTTGGACGAAGGACTCGGCTATTTCATTCGCAAACTGGAGACTGACCCTGTGCTGCAGAATTATACGGTGGTGTTCACGGGCGATCACCGCATCTTGCACTACGAAAAACGCCGGCAGATGCAGCGTTATGCCGACAAGCACGGCATGAACCTGACGCCGTCGGACGACTGCCTGCCGCTCATCATCTGGTCGCCGGCTATCCACGGCAACCCGCGTTATACGGACGATGCCTACCAGATGGACATCTATCCCACCTACCGCGCATTGGTAGGGGCTAAGGACTACCGCTGGCAGGGCTTCGGCATCAATCTGATGGACAGCACACAAGGAAGAATCATCACTGAGGATGACGCCTACGCGGTGTCTGACCGATTAATCAGGAATAATTATTTCTGCCGGTAATTTAGCGCCAGCGATATCCGAGCACGATACTCGCGGACTGCGGGAAGATGAGGGCATCAGCAACCGGATCGCCTTTCTTCTCGCTGTAGAATCCCGCTATGTCCGACACGCTTATCTTGTACTGCGCATTGATCTGCATCCCGAAACTGAACTCGTAGCCCACCGTCAGACACAGGCCGAAATGGTTGTTGTGCAGTTTGTACAGCAGACTGTAGTCGTAGCCGTCGTTGGTGTCGAAATTCTGATAGGCATCGACATTCGATGCAAACGTGAAATGCGTGAAGATACCGCCGCCGAACTGGATATAACCCTTGTCCAGGCTGCCGAAACGGCCGAGGAAATAGATAGGTATATCCACGCCGAACGACCATAGTTTGGTTTCCTCTTCGGCGGTGAAGATATTCTGATGGGCGGTGAAGATGACTTGCGGTTGAATGGCAAAATGCTTGACGACGGTGAAGTCGAGGAATCCGCCTAACTCGCCGCCCACGCGCATGTACGAACTCATGGTATGGTGGTCACGGGTGATGATAAAATTGCTGGTGTTGACACCTGCCAGTACACCTCCGGACACGAGTCTCGGCAGTTTCTCCTGGTCCAGCGTGTCCATCTTATGTTCCGTGTTGAACTCCTCCAAACGCAGTTTGGCCTCTTCCAGACTCTGCTGAATCTTTACATCCGTCTGTGCCGCCGCACTCAGGCTCACCGCCAGACATATGCCTATGAATAAGTTCTTTTTCATATAACCAATCACCTTTATAACGATATCCGCACGCTGATCTTGACGCCGTTTCGTCCCCACGCACCTATCCTGCGCCGTCCGTGTATCATTACCGGATCGCCGTTCTCGTCAACGGCAGGACGGAAGCCTTGCGTCGGATGGTCCGGATCGACCGGCTCCATCTTTTGTATCATGTACGGTAACTCGTAGTCGTTGTAGGTCAGTCGGCGCACATAGTCGATACGGATGAACTTGAAGATGTTCTCAAAGCCCGCTGTCAGCTCCATGTACGGCAACTTGCCGATGGGCGAACTTGTGCGGTAACCGTCGCGGATATAGCCGTTCTGGTCAAACGCATTGTCCACGATACCGTTCTCCCATTGTGTGTGCGGGAAATCGTACAGACCCGAACCCGTCTCCAGATACGGATTGTTCTTCTTGGTCAAACCGCCGTAGATACCGCTGAACGAAACGATACCGCGCAGCTTCAACTTGTTGATTCCCGGAATACGGTTCATGATCCAGCCTTTGAAGAAATAGGTGGCGTACAGCGCAACATACTCGTCCATCAGGAACTCCATCGGCTTCATCTGGTTGAACGAGCGGTTGGCAAGGAAGATACTCGTACTGCTCTTGGGGATATAGATCTTGGTGAACGGCACTTTCTGCCATATCATACCCGACTGAATACGCAGGTCGAGGTGTCCGAACGCCGAAAACCAGAACCGTTTGTCGAAAAGGAACTCCGTGCGGTTATAGACAAATCCGTCGCCGCCGTTGTGCCGGTCGTCGAGGTAACCCACATAGTGCGTCAGTTTGAACGTCGGCGCATCTTTCTCTAAGGCGAACGGGCTCTCGACACCCATTCGATCGATATAGATACGGCTTCCCGGCGAGTACTGCAATTCAACCATGCCTTCGTAGTTACGGTATGAACCTATGTTCGTCAGTGAGCGGCTCCAGACCGAATCGGTACTCATCGTCCAGTTCACTTTCTCGAAACGCAACGCACCTGCCGCTTCCGTGTTGGTAAAGTCGAACGCCGCTTTGATACTCAGTTTGTTGCGCCATTCTTTCATGTACTCCAGCTTGGTATGGAACACGTACTGGCTGAATCCCAACGTCGGCGTGCTCGTCGGAATAGACATCAGGATATGGTCACGACGGATGACGTCGGTAATCTGTCCCGGGTCCTCCACATCGTACTGACCCGTCAACTGAATATGATGCCGAATGCCGTCGTAGGGCTGGTTCCTGTGCTTGTCGAAGGTATAGACGAGCGTCCCGCTGTATTTGGGTCGCAAATCTTTGGTTCCGAACGCCACATAGCCTCGGAAGAAAATCTGATTATGCAGTTTGGCCGTACTCGTACCGCCTACGCGCAGACGAAAGCCCTCCAACATGTTCCAGCTGGCGAACTGGTAGATAGGACCGAAATCGAACTTGCTGTCGTCCAGGTCCCGCGCCGGTGTTGTGGCTATGAACTCCGAGGCAAGTGCATTGCCCGCTGCGATCATTGAGGCTAATTTGGGATTTTCCGTGAACTCTTTGACCAGGTTATACACCGAACTCTCGTACCATGTAAGCGGTTCGGGACGAAGCGTGTCCCATGCGGCCATGCCGAAGCGTTGTGCCGTCGAGTCGTTCAGCTCCACCTCGTCCGCATTCAGGCTCGAGAATGTCTCGCGGGGAATAGGCGTATCCAGATCCCAGTTGGTGTAGATCTTTGTCTGACGGGCTAACATACCGCGCGTGTTGTTCAGCACGTAGAACTTGGCGTAGGTCGTCGTCCTGTCCGGCGCCCACAGGCCGTTCTCCAACTGCTTGTAACTATGCTCGACTGAATAGTTGCTCACAAAATTGAGGTTGATGTCCGGCGGCACGTTGATCGCATAGCGCTTGAGCCGGTACGTGCTGTCGTTCACGATGTAGAGGTGGCCCGTGAAACCGAAACTCTCCGAGTTAACCGGCACGAACGCCAGGTCGATACACGGGTAGCCGTCCACCATGATCGTGTCCATGATATAGTACTGGTAGAACGTCACGGCAAGCGTCGAACTCAACGGCGAAACGAAACGGTTGAACAGCAGGTTCATGTTGTTGTCGTTGATATCCACGTCCTTGAAGATGGCGTTGATGTTCTCCTGGAAAGAACCCGTTGAAACCAGGTCCTCCACGCCGAAGATACGCTTCTTCTGCAATATCTTCTTCTCGCGGTGCGGCTTGCGCTGGTAGTACTCTTCGTTGATATGCTCACGGATGGAGACCGTCACGTTCGGATAGACGCCTGTCGTATCGACATACTTCTGCACAAACTGGAAGTTGCGCCAGAACGGCTTCTCCCAGTTCACTTTGATGTTATCCAGCGCAAACGACATTCGGCTGTAACTCTTGGCTGTGTATTGGTCGCTCGCCTTGACGCAGAACGAGTCCTTGTGTGCAATCACGTTCTTGATTAGTTCCACGGCAGGGTTACCTTTGCGCTTGTAGTCCCGCTTGCGGTGCTTGGGCGTCACCACGATGTCTTGCAGACCATACACATCCGGTGTCATTTTGACCTTCACGTCCTTGCGGTTCTGACCCTTCTTGAGCGTCAGCATCTCTGTCTTGTAACCCAACATCTGGAAGTTGAGCGTCGTGTAACCGGCTGTGTTACTGATAGTGAAATTACCGTCCAAGTCAGACGTCGTACCCACATCAGACGCTACCATACCTTTGTTTGTGGTCGATTTGAGAAAATAAATCTGCACAAACGGCAAGGTCTCGCCCGTGTCTGCATCCACCACCACGCCCGATATACTCGTGCGTGTCTCCTGTGCCCTCGTCGCAACAACGAACAATGAGCAAAGAGCAAAGACTAATATGATCCGAAGATATTTCGTAATTCTAAAAATGTTTATCTTGAATTATTAGCAAAAAAATAATTCATAATTTTTAATTTTCAATTTTCAATTTTCAATTGAGTTTTCAGGCTTTCTTGATGGATAATATCCCAGATTTGCTTGATAAATTCTGCCGAGAGATTCAGTTTCTCCCCTTTCACCTTTAACCTTTCCCCTATCACCTTTGCCCGTTCGGGTTGCAGCGGACTCATTCCTTGCGCTTTCTTCCATTCGCCTATCCGCCGACTCACGTCCATTCGTGCCGCAATCGTGTCCCACAGCGTATCGTCCAGCTCATCTATCTCCGCCCGCAGCCAAGACAGTTCTTTGCCTGTTTCTTTGCTTTCAATCGTTAGTTGTTCGTTGGTTATTAGTTGGTCGTTCGTTCGTTGTTCCCCTACCAATACCTCGATCTCTACCGGCCGTAACTGCTGCTTTCCGTCTGAAAGCGCCTTCTCCGGACAACAATGTACTTCTATCATCGCGCCGTCCAAACCCAACTCCTCCACTTTCTTCATCAGTTCCGGCACTTGCTCCGCATCGCCGCTCAGGTGACTCGGGTCCAACAGCATCAGGATATCCGGTCGGGCCAAACGAACCTCATGCGCCATTCTCCAGCACGGCTTATGCCCACAGCCTCTATGTACAGCTATCACCGGCACACCCGTTTTCTCCAACCGCTCTATATTACCCAGCCACAACTTCGCATCTGCATTCACCGGATTCTTAATCAGGACCGCCTTCGGCTGACAGAGTACCGACCGCTCCGCTGACAGAGTACCAACCTGATTAGTCTGATCTGAATCGGTCTGTATTCTGTATTCTGTATTCTGTACTCCAATTGCATTAGCGATTTCTTGCACCGCAAGCGGATTAGCAGAGCTTCGTGCCCCTATCCATAGATAGTCCACGCCGGCTTCCAAAGCCAAACGCACATGTTCCGGCGTTGCCACTTCGGTCGCTACGGGCACACCCAAGGTGTCCTTCACTTCCTTCAACCATTCCAACGCCTCTGCGCCTACACCCTGAAAGGTGTTCGGACTCGTCCGTGGCTTCCACACGCCCGCGCGAAAAATAAACGAAACATCACCGCAGACATCTTTTATCTGACGCGCGGTGACCAACACCTGTTCACGGCTCTCCGCCGAACAGGGTCCTAATATATACATTGGTCTAATGTCCAAAAGACTTATTACCAGGTGAGTTGCATGCGGAAGTGCATTTGCTCCGGCACAAAATCATCGTAGTAGAAGTCGGAAATAGTGATGAACACTTCCACAAACCCGATACCGTACGCATAGTCAATATGCTGGCAGTAGTAATACGGGCTGGTCGTTCCGTCTCCGTTGTCCAACTCGATAGCCTGATAGGTCGTCTCAGGAAGCGCTACCTGATAGGCCGTCGACTTACCAGAGTTGTACTCGCGATTCACGCTCACTTCGCCGTAGTTGTACACTTGCGCCGTCAGTTCGGGCACTTCAAAATGGCAGAAGTACATGTTCGCACTCGCGTCGAACTCCCATTGATTTGCCGGCAATTCTTTGGTGTGCTTGTTGAACTCGCACGGAGGTATGACGATGTCATCGCAATGACACTCCTTACATCCAACAAACCCCATGGCCACAAGGACTAATAAACCAAAAATCAGTTTCTTTCTCATATCTGTTTTCAAAAATCGCTGCAAAGGTACGAAAAAAAAACGATATGTGCAAATAATTTGTAAAAATATTCCCAAAATTTGCATATGTCAGAAAAAAGCAGTAAATTTGCAGCCCAAATGATAAAAGCGCTGAACATAGGACTGTTAGTCATTGCGTTTGCTGTTATGCTGGCAAGTATGACGGGCTGTGCCAATAGGGGCGTGGGACCACAGGGAGGACCAAAGGATACGATTCCGCCGATGCCGTTAATGTCTGATCCGGAGCAAGGATCGGTGGATTTTCACGGCAAGCGCATCGAGGTCACTTTCAACGAGTATATCCAGTTGGACAATGTGGCTACCAACCTCATGATGTCACCTCCTCAACTGACGCCTCCGGATGTGAAAGCGCGCGGTAAGAAACTGGTCATTCAGTTCCAGGACTCGCTTCGGGACAGCACTACTTATACGCTTGACTTCGGCAATGCGGTCTGCGATTACCATGAACGCGTGCCGCTTAAGGGCTATTCGTTCTATTTTGCGACAGGTCCCGAGATTGACACCTTGGAAACGCGAGGTAGAGTGTACGATGCCGAGACGATGAATCCCGTGGAGGGAATCACGGTAGGTATCCACAGCAACATGAATGACTCGGCGTTTATCCTCGAGCCGTTCTTGCGTATCGCTAAGACAGATGCGCAGGGACTATTCCGAATCGGCAATATTCACCCGGGCCGTTACCGCGTCTATGGTATCGATGATATGAGTAGGGACTACCGCTTGACTTTCGGTGAAGCGCTCGCATTCTCGGATAGCGTGATACGCATTCAGCCCGGGCCTGACAGCATTCATCCGTTCACGACTTTGTTCCTGTTCAAAGACCAGAAGCAGAAACTGTATATGCAGCGAGCGCAACGCGAGAAGCAGCATTTGATCACCGTCTCTTTCTCTGCGCCGCCGGACAGTCTGCCTGTCTTCCGGCCGTTGATAGACACTCTGGCTTGGCATGCTCATGTCTCTGCGAATGGCGACACGGCACAGATATGGCTCACGGACAGTAGTTCAATCAGCATCGATTCGCTCTATTTCGAGGCGAGGTACCGTCGCACGGACTCGTTGAGCCGGCTCGAATGGTGTACGGACACGATATTTGCTATTTGGCGAGCACCCAAGCTGAATGCGAAAGCGAAAGAGGCGCAGGACAGGCAGAATCGCAACCGACGGTTAGAGATCAAAACGAACGCCCGTAAGGACTTTGAGATATATGACACCTTGCGTCTGTCGTTCTCGACGCCTATCGCCTCGCTGGAAATGGACTCTATCTACCTGTACGAGCGCGTCGATACGCTCCTGCAACCCGTTCCGTTCAGTATAGCTCCGCACGACACCTTGCCTATGGAGTTGACCATAATGGCGGAACTCAAACCCGGCGCACAATACGAAGTCCAGTTGGATAGCGGCGCTTTGCACGATGTATATGGCATCACCCACATTGAAGCCTCTTACCCGCTCAAAGTGAAGACCGTGGAGGACTATTCGACCTTGCGCGTATTGCTTAAACCATTCGAACCTCTTGCGCGTATTCAGCTGCTCAACAGCAAGGATGTGGTGTTGCGCGAACTGCCGGCTACCGAAGAGGGCGCGTTCTTTGAGCATCTCAAACCCGATGGCTATTACATGCGGCTGTACCTCGATAGGAACGGCGATGAACAATGGACCACAGGCTCGTGGGAGGAACATCGTCAGCCTGAACCGATATTCTATTTCCCCGAAAAGATACAGACGAAGTCGAACTGGGATTTTGAGCAGGAATGGGACTATCGCATGAAACCGCAGACTGAGTCAAAACCTTCCGAACTGGTCAAGACAGGTGGCAAAAAGAAGTAAATACTTCGCCTATGCGTTCATGGGCTTGGGACTGCTGATTCAGGTAGTCACCTATTTTGTTAGCATTCAGTATTCCGATGTCAGCATTCAGCAGTCAGCTTTCAGTAATCAGATGTCTGTGCTCAGCCTTATCTCAGGCTGCTTAGGCGTGTGTTCGGTGTGCTTGGCCGCGCAGGGCAATATTCTTACTTATGCCTTCGGCTTTGCGCAAGTGCTGACCTATACCTGGCTGTGTGTCACGCAGCGTTTCTACGGCGAGATAGCCATCAATGCCTACTATTTTCTCACGATGATCTACGGCGTTTTTGCATGGCGGAAACGTTTGAAAGTCGAGAGTCCCGATTCAAAAACCGAAAGTCTGGTCACTCCCCGTTCGTTGCCGCTTCGGACCATAGTGCTTATCGCCGTCCTTACCTTGTTCGGCTCGTGGTTCGCAGGCTGGGGCTTGGCGACTTGGACCGACGACACACAGCCTTACCTCGACGCCTTCACAACAATACCTGCGCTGGTGGCACAGGTATTGATGATTCTCGTGTATCGCGAGCATTGGTTTTTATGGCTCGCCGTAGATATACTGAGTGTCGTGCTGTGGTGGCGTGCCGGCGACTATTGCATGGTGGCGCAGTACGCTTTCTGGTGTATGAACTGCCTCTACGGGCTTAAACGCTGGAAGGCTCTTAACTCTTAGCCTTGTCTCGACGAACGGGGTGTACATACGAACGCGTATTGGACCTACTTACAACCTTTGAAGGCGTTTTTGCCGATTTCTACATCAGGGGAGAGAATAGGAGTGCGCAGGTTTTTACAGTCGAGGAACGCTTCTGTGCCGATGGATCTCAGGCTGTCGTTCCATTGTACTTCGCGCAAGCTGCGGCAGTTGTAAAACGCCGCATCATCAATTTTTTTGAGCCGTTCGTTAAGAATCACTTTCTGCAGGTTGATGCAACCGGAGAAGGCGCCTCGTTGCAGGCGTTGGAGCGACTGCGGAAGAGCCACTTCTTCGAGCATCTTACAGTCAAGGAACGCTTCCTCTTCGATTCGCTGGATATGGTCCACAAGCACTATTCCGCGCAGTTGCTGGCAGTTACGAAACGCACGTGGGCCGATACGGAAAGTGGATTTGGGGATATTGATCAGTTCCAGCGCCACGCATCCGTCCAACGCTTCCTCTCCGAGGGCATAGATGCCGTTGGGCAGGTCGATGCGGTAGAGTCGCGTACAGCCTTGGAAGACCTGCTTGTGCAAAGAGCTGACGCCGGCAGGAATGACCATCTTACGCAAAGTGGCACAGCCCGCAAAAGCCTGCTCGCCGATGAAGGTAAGGGTCTGCGGCAGGTCGATGGATTCAATCTTGGAACATCCTGCAAAAACACCCGCATCGATTCGGCGGAGATGTGAAGGTAGCGTGATGGCTTTGAGCGTACGGCAGGTGAAGAAAGTGGCGCGTTCCAGGATCTCTATCTTATCGCTGAGTACTTGCTGTTGGAGGTTGATGCATCCGTAGAAAGCACCTGCTCCAATGCGCTCCACGTTCTCGGAAAGCAGTGCGCTCTTGAGCAACGGGCAGTTATAGAACGCAAAATTTCCGACGCTGACAACGGTATTCGGGATAGTGACGGTTGTCAGGTTTTCGCAGTTATAGAAAGCCGCCGTAGGAATAGCGGTCACGGTAGCCGGAATAGTGACCGATTGCAGGTTCTTGCGTCCAGCAAAAGCACGCTCGGCAATAAGCCGGATCGGTGTCTTGTTTTTGAAGACATACTTGGCCGGCAGGTCGTTGTTGGTGGCCACAAGACAATCCTCGAGGATGAGTGCCCCTTTCTTCCATTTCTTCTCGTTGGCATAGATGCCGCTGCCGAGGAAAGCATCCTCGCCGATGGAGGTGACAGAGGAAGGAATGACCACTTTCTGCAGGTTCTTGCAGTCGCGGAACGTCTCATGGTCGATACGCGAGATGCAGGTGGGCAACTCAACACGCTGAACGGTCTTGTTTCCCTGGAAGGCTCCGGCGGCTATGAGGCGCGTCCCCTCGGGCACTACAAAACGCGGTTTGACAGTCTTGTTGGTCGCGATGAGTATGGAGTCTATCCACAGACAGCCGTCGGTCCAGTTGTCTTTGTTGAGCATGATACCCGTTCCGTCAAAAGCCGACCGATAGACGCGCTCAATGGACCGCGGCAGCACGATAGAAGTGAGGTTCTTGCAGCCCTTGAACGCTTTGTCGCCTATGGCGATAACGGTGTACTTGTGCTGGCCGACCACAATCGTTTCAGGAATCAGCAACTCGCCCGTTACGCGAGGATTCAAGCCCACTTCCGCTGTCAGATGGCTCTCATCGACATTATAGTGAATGTCCTGATACTGCGCGTCTTGCGCGTTAACGGGCACGGTTGCGAACGCTGTTAGAAGACACAACGATGCAAAAAAACGAGAGATAAACTTGTTCATCTATTCAAAGTTTTGGGACACATTTCAATAATTCTCGGTGCAAAGGTACAACAATTTTTTGACATATGCAAGAAAAAATATTGAAATTGTCGGAAATAATCGGAAATATTTGCGTACTTCAAAAAAAAGCAGTATCTTTGCAGTCGCAATTGATTAAGGCGATGAGAATAGTTATTTTAGGTCAAGGGAACGTGGGTACGAACTTGCATCATGCGTTCGGGCAGAGAAGTATCCGTTCGGAGCTGCTCAATTCGCGAGCGGATGCGTCCGGCCGATGGCAGACTGCAGATGGCAATTTGCCGGATGGGGATGTATATATTTATGCCGTGACGGACCAGGCGTTAGCGGAGGTGGCAGCCCGTGTGGACAAGCCCAAAGCGCTGCATCTGCACACTTCCGGAACGGTACCCGTGACGGTCTTCGGTCCCGACAAACCTCATGCCGGCGTGCTGTATTTCTTCCAGAGTTTCAGCAAAGAGGCGCTTGTGGACGATTGGAGCGGCATCCCCTGTTTCATCGAGGGGCGCAACATAGACGACGTGGCGGCTATCTATTCGCTGGCGCAATGTCTGACGAGCCGAATCTACGAGGCAAATCAGCATGACCGCGAGCGTTTGCACATAGCCGGTGTGTTTGCCAATAACTATACGAATCTGATGTACCGTATTGCAGCCGAGATCTTAGGCGATACGCAGATCCCGTTCGAGGCGCTTCTTCCGTTGATCGACCTGACCGCAGCCAAGGTGCATCAGTTACGCCCGAAGGACGCGCAGACCGGACCCGCCCAAAGAGGAGACGAAGCCGTGATGGCGCATCATGCGGAGGTGATTTCAAATTTAAGATTTCAAATTTCAGATTTTAGCGGGGAAGAGTTGAGCGAACTGTATCAACGACTCGCAGCGTTAATCGAGAAAGGGCGTAATCATTAAGTTCCTCCCAACGAATACTGATAGTGCCGGGTATGTCCGGCATTTTTTGTACCTTATGTATAATCGCTCGCGCGTGTATGCGTTGGTGAGACAAAATATGCGTAAACGCATAGACCGGCTGTGCCTGTAGGATCGCTTTGCTGTTGGACCGCTTTGCTGTTGGACCGGCTTCGCCTGTTAGACTACTGTTAGATTCCTCACACGGAAACTCATACAAGTGATACCAGATGTCTTTTTCTTCTCGGCGCCGGATAAGTGTACAAACATTATCCATTGTCCATTGTCCATTGTCCATTGTCGTCAGATAGATATGATAAGTGAACCATCGGTCACGCACTTTTGGTCTCGGCTTGCGAACAGGCAGCAGTTCCGCCGTGCCGTGCGCATAGGCCAGACATTGCGCCTGGAGCGGACAACTGAGGCAGTTGTCGCCTAAGACTGGCGTACATTGCAAGGCTCCGAACTCCATAATCGCAGAGTTGAACAGGCGCGGGTGTTCACGGTCCAGCAACTGCTCTATATGCTTGCGAAAGAGTTTCTTTCCGGCCGTCGTATCAAAAGGCTCGTCTATATCCAACAACCGTGCCACGACCCGATAGACATTGCCGTCCACGGCCGGATAAGGCATGTCATAGGCGAACGAAGCGATGGCTCCTGCCGTATAATCGCCTATACCCGGCAACGCACGAATCGCTTCAAACGAAGTTGGGAACACGGTTTGACCAGCCTTTAAGCCTCCTTTGCTTTCGACAATCATCCTCGCTGCCTTATGCAGATTGCGTGCCCGGCTGTAATAGCCCAGCCCCTGCCATTCACGCAGCACTTCCGCTTCGTCCGCCGAAGCCAGGTCCTCAACCGTCGGCCATCGGGAAACGAAACGAAGGTAATAGTCAAGACCCTGTGCCACACGAGTTTGCTGCAAAATGACCTCACTCAGCCATATGCGATACGGGTCTTCCGTCTCGCGCCAAGGCAAAATGCGACGATTGGATTCATACCATCGGTATAAATGACTATATAATAGCGTGTTGAGCATAAAAAATGCGCCATTTAGCGTTAAATTTCTCAAAAATCGGTGCAAAAGTACAAAAAAAAACACAAATTTGCAATTTTTTTTGCCAAAAACTTTCGTATTTCAATAATTTGTAGTAACTTTGCAGCCGTTTTTCGATTTTTATTAACTAAAACAGTAAAAAAAGATATGACAAAAGCTGAACTCATTAATGAATTGGCAATCTCTACGGGGTACGACAAGCGTACGATAAGCGTGATTGTAGAGGGCTTTATGGATACGGTGAAGAAGCAATTGGCAGAAGACAATGATGTATTCCTTCGCGGATTTGGCAGTTTTGTATGCAAACACCGTGCCGCCAAAACGGCTCGCGACATCAACCGTTGTATCTCCGTTGACGTGCCCGCACACAGAGTCGTTCATTTCAAACCTGCCAAAGATTTTTCGGCAAAGGTACGCTAAAAACGATAATTAACTGAATTTCAATAACAATTATTAAATCATTATTTCAATTATGCCAAACGGAAAAAAGCATAAGAGACATAAGATGTCCACGCACAAACGTAAAAAACGTCTGCGTAAGAATCGTCATAAACATAAGTAAAAAGCAAGTATGAAAAGCGAATTGATTGTGGACGTACAGCCACAAGAGATCGCGATTGCGCTGACCGAAAATGATCGCTTGCAGGAAGTGGCACGCGAGAAACGGGACCAGGACAATTTTGCCGTAGGCAATATCTACTACGGACGCGTCAAAAAGGTGATGCCGGCGCTGAATGCGGTTTTTGTAGATGTAGGTCATGAAAAAGAAGCTTTTCTGCATTATTTGGATTTAGGTTCTCAGTTTCGTACGCTGCAAACGTATGTTACCAAAGCCGTTTCGGACCGGCGCCGTGTGCCTTCGATCACGAAGACCCAGCGTCAACCCGAAGTAGGCAAAGAGGGGCAAATAGCCGATGTCCTCAAAGTGGGCGAACCGATCTTGGTACAGGTCTCGAAAGAGCCAATTAATACCAAAGGTCCTCGCTTGACGGCAGAGATATCGATAGCGGGACGTAATATCGTCCTCATCCCCTTCGCCGACGGCGTGATGGTATCCCAGAAGATTAAACGCGAGGCAGAACGCCAGCGTCTAAAACAATTGATGCTTTCGATCAAGCCGCAGGGCTTCGGAATCATCGTACGTACAGTAGCAGAAGACAAACGCGTAGCCGAACTGGACAATGAGTTGCGCTTACTGGTCGAGCGTTGGGAGCAAACGGTAAAGACCCTGCAACAACGCGAGCCCGTAAGCCTGGTGAACGAAGAGATGGGCCGTACGCTCGGAATCATCCGCGATGTGCTCAGCCCCGATTTCACAACCATTCAGATTAACGACCGCGAAATCTATGACGAAGTGCGGCATTATCTGGAACTGATTGCGCCTGAGAGCGCCAAGATTGTCCAATTGTATCAAGGCTCACAACCTATCTTCGACCATTTCGACATCACCCGTCAGATGAAGACGGGCCTCGGCAGAACGGTCGGTTTCAAGCATGGCGGGTATCTGATCATCGACAAAACCGAAGCACTATTCTCCATTGATGTCAATTCCGGCAGCAAGAAGATCTACGAGGACCAGGAGGAAAACGCTTTCCAGTTCAACATGCTGGCAGCGGACGAATTGGTTCACCAGTTGCGTCTGCGCGATATAGGCGGCATCATCATCGTCGATTTTATCGATATGGATGACAAAGGCCACCAGCAGCAGTTGTACGAGTATGTACGCAAGTTGATGGAACACGACCGCGCTAAGCATAACGTGCTGCCGCTCAGCAAGTTCGGCTTGATGCAAATCACGCGCCAACGGGTACGACCCGCGGTGGAAATAGAGGTGATGGAGACCTGTCCGACCTGTATGGGCAAAGGCAAAATCCAGTCGTCTATCTTCTTTACCGACCAGGTGGCGGAGACTTGCGAGCGATTGTACAACGAGCACGGACGAGGCTTGAGACTCCATCTGCATCCGTATGTGTTTGCCTATGTCAGCCGAGGATGGCTGCTGTCGCTCAAGGCACAATGGCAACGGCAGTACGGCGTCAAAGTGATTGAGAATCAGTCTCTCGGCATGCTGGAAATGCGGTTCTATGATGCAAAAGGACAGATCGTGCCGCTAACGCACGAGCAGCCCAAAGCGGAGCCGAAGAAAGAGGTGAAGGCAGAACCACCGAAACCGGTGGAGCAACCGAAACCGGTGGCGCAACCAAAATCGGTTGAGAAGCCCAAACCCGTCGAGCAAAAGCAGAAGCCAAAACAGGTAGAGCAAAAGCAGAAACCTGCAGAGCAACCCAAAGCGGAGACTCCGAAGAAAAAGACGACTCGCCGAAGTTCTAAGAAAGCAGCCAAGCCGGCGCCTGTAGAACCGGCAGAGAAATCTCCCGCAGAGACCAAAGCTCCGGCAACGGCCAAGAAACGGACGCGGAGAAAAAAAGCGGACAAGCCTGCGGAACAGACTCCGAGCAATCCAAAGAATGAAGAAAAAGCGTAAGTAGAAAATAGAGACCTTTGCGGGTCTCTATTTTTATTCTTCATCTTCCACGGTGACTCCGGGAATATAGCGTTTGAGCACACGCGCCACACCGGTCGTCCAACTGTTGATGGAGTCGTTGTCCATCTGCAGACCGCTGATCATATGCACGACCTGGTCGATGGGCATTCCGTAGCGCAGCACACCGGAAATGAGACGCGCATAGTTCCAGAACTCACGGTCGAACTTATAGCTCAGTCCTTCCACGGTAGTCTTGAATCCGCGGGTGTTGACGAACTGGAAGTCGTACCGCTTCGTGCCGTCCTCCTGTACCACTTTGAGAATCTTGCCTTTGGTCACGGACTTGGGCAACGCGATACCCATCTCGTCATCCGCCAGACCCGTGAAGATCTCGTACGGCCTACCATCCTTCAAACCGACAAACGCTATCCATTTGTCTTTCTGGTTTTGGAAGCGCACAACATCACATTCCAATTCCGCCGGACGCTTCAATAGTGTGTTGTTTTCTTGAATTTCCATATCTCTAATTCTCTAATTCGCTAATTGAAATCTTGGCTGAGCACGAGGTCTCGCCGCTTTGGTTCTTCTGTTGGTATTGCACACCGTCGGACGAAACGAGATAGAATGTCTGCAGTTCCTCGCCAAGCATCACTTCCTTTGAATAGTTGATATCCAGGCGCACTTTCTTTCCGTAGTAGTCGGGCAGGAAGGCATCGGTCATGGCCTGCAGGTAACGGCAGCTGTTGCAATGTCCGTTATAGTCGATGTCCGAATAGACGATCTTATGCGGTACGCAGCCTGTGGGTTCGGGAATGGTCGTCATCCGTACACGCGGCATGTCGATCACCTCGCCGTCCACGCAGCCTTCGAAAATCGGTTCGTCGAAGATATTGACGAGCTCGCGTTTCTGCAAGTCGAGAACTGCCCAAACGGACTTGCATTGCCCGATAAGGCGGTCACCGAGGAAGAGGCGAAAATCACGCGTACTGAGCATATGTGCATTGGATTCTATCCATGTCTCGAACCGTATCCGGTCATTATGTCTCGGCAGCTCATACATCTCGAGTGACAGCCTCGTCAGTATCCATCCCAGCCCTCTCGGATGCATGGCAGCAATACCGTATCCCAAGTCGTCCGCCGCCTTGCCAGCCACTTCCAGCAAGTATTCTTCCAGGTGGTACAAACGCACTTTCTTATGCGCATCTGACTCCTGGTACTTCATCTCATATTCGTAGGTGTATTTCATTTCAGCCAGCGGTCTAACCAGTTCCTGAATTCGCGTTGCCAGAGAATGCCGTTCTGCGGTTTGAGTACCCAGTGGTTCTCGTCCGGGAAAATAAGCAGTTCCGCCGGAACGCCACGCATCTTGGCAGCATCAAAGGCAGCCATGCCCTGATTGGCGAGAATACGATAGTCCCGCTCACCATGGATGCACAGAATAGGCGTGTCCCATTTATCAACAAACTTATGCGGGCTGTTGGCGTATGTCCGTTGGGCAACTGCGTTGCTCTTATCCCAGTACTTGCCTCCCAAGTCCCACTCGGCGAACCATTTCTCTTCCGTCTCGAGGTACTGCATCTCGAGGTTGAAGATGCCGTCGTGCGCGATGAAGGCTTTGAAGCGCTTGTTGTGGTTGCCGGCCAGCCAATAGACGCTGAATCCGCCGAACGAGGCGCCCACACAACCGAGATGGTCTTTGTCCACATACGGCTCCGTGCAGAACTCATCGATAGCCGTCAGGTAGTCACGCATACATTGTCCGCTGTAGTCGCCGGAAATCTCTTCGTTCCATGCCTTGCCGAAACCGGGCAGACCACGACGATTCGGCGCTACGATGATATAGTCGCCGGCAGACATCATCATGAAGTTCCAGCGATAGGACCAGAATTGACTCACGGGACTTTGCGGACCACCTTCGCAATAAAGGATGGCCGGATATTTTTTGTTCGGGTCGAAATGCGGTGGGTAGATGATCCATGTCAGCATCTGTTTGCCGTCGGTAGTCTTTTGCCAGCGAGGCACAACGGTGGAACGCTCAATCTGGTCGTAGATATTGTCATTCTCGTGGGTCAGTTGGGCTAACAACTGATTGAATGTGTCAAACGGCTGGTCGTAATAAACCTCCGTGTGGGCGTATTGTTCTTGGTTCTTACGCAGCCATTCACGGATATCGAGGTGATAAATCTCGTTCGCCTGGCGCATAGAGTGCCCGAGCAGATACGCCTGGTAATCCTGTATGTCGCCAAGACCCAAATCCCATTGCCCGTCAGTCAGCTTGGCAATATGTCCTTCCAAGTCCACACGGTAGAGCTGCTCCGTGGCATGCCAGCAGGCGGTAAACACCAGCGACGCGTCATCCAGCCATGCGAACTCATCGACATTCGAATCCAGCGCCTTGCTCACAAAACGCCTCTCACCTGTCTTTGTATTCATCACCATCAGGCGGTTCTCGTCGCTCTCGTAGCCATCACGCTCCATCGACTGCCATGCTATCCATTTGCCGTCAGGCGAATAGCTCGGATTGGTGTCATAGCCCTTGATGTCCTCGCATATGTTCGTGTGCTCGCGCGTGCGTACATTAAATAAATATATATCGCTGTTGGTCGAAACGGCATACTCGAGTCCCGTTTTCTTGCGGCAAGTGTACGCTATCTCTTCGTTGTTGGGGTTCCATGCCAGCTGTTCGATACCGCCGAAGGGCTTCATCGGACATTCGAAAGCGGTGCCATCCAGTATGTTCACGCCTTCGCCGATCTTGGCGGATTTGATACGCTCGCCTTCGCCGTACCATGTCAGTTCCAGCGGGCATACGAAGGGCTGCGGAGCGGTCTCGGTCCACTCGTCCCAATGCTTGTACATCAGGTCCTCGCATATGCGTCCGGACGCCAAGGGCAGGTCAGGATACTTGTCGGCTGTGGTAGGAACGGTCTTGACCTGTTTGATCAAAATCACCCGGTCGCGCATTGGGGAGAGTAGGAAACCTTCGATGTCGTCTGCGCCTTGCACTTTCACTTCCTCGCCGTCACGACGCAGGTACAACTGTCCTCCGCGCATATACGCCAGCCAGCCACTACAGCCGAACCACACCGGTTCATAGCCCACGAACTCATCAGCGACCTTCATGTCGTCAAAAGGATTGCACACACGAATCCAACTCGTCGAGCGGTTTTCTTCTACGCTGTAATAGCTGACGGTGTAAGCCAGCAAGCCTGTCTCGATGTCGCTTTTTACGCTACCGATACGGCCCATCGCCCAGAGTCCTTCCGGCGTCAAACGACCGCCTTCGATCGTGATTTGCGGCTTCGTGACAGGAGCCTTACCCTCGTCTGCTTTTTGGCAACTAACGCCAACTAAAGCCAGTAGTGCCATGATAAAAAATCGTATTTGTTTCATTGTCTTTAAGAAAAATCGTGCAAATTTACACTTTTTTTTGCATATATGCAAATATTTTTGTAATTTTGTGCCAAATTTGAAAGTATCATGAAAATTCAATTCTTAGGAGCGACGCGTGAAGTGACAGGCAGCAAGCATCTGATCACAACCGATTCGGGGCATACGATCCTCTTGGATTGCGGTATGTATCAAGGTAAAGGCATGGAGACGGATGCGGCGAACCGCGACTTGGGTTTCGACCCAAAAACGCTAGATTGTGTGGTGTTGAGCCATGCGCATATCGACCATTCAGGCCTGATCCCTTATATCGTCAAGATGGGTTTCACGGGCGATATATATTGTACGCCTGCTACGCGTGACCTGTGTGCTCTCATGCTTACAGACACGGCCTTCATTCAAGAGCAGGACGTGCGTATGTACAATAAGAAGATCGATCGGCAGAATCCGCATAAAGAGAAAGGCAAGAAGTATTTCGTGGAGCCGCTGTACAACCAGAACGATGTCAATCGGGCGATGAAGCATTTCGTCACATATAGTTATGACCGCCGTTTCCGCCTCTTCGACGATGTGCTGCTCACTTTCACCAATTCCGGCCATATGCTCGGCGGAGCCATCTGCTCGCTGGAGATATATGAGAAGCCCACCCCCAACCCCTCCCTAAAAGGAGGGGAGAAAAATTTCCCTTTAGGGGAGGAGGAAGGAGAGGCTAAAGTGTGGAAACGCGTGACCTACACGGGAGATATAGGCCGTCCGCACAGTCATATACTGCCTTCGCCGCAACTCTTCCCACAATGTGACTATCTCATTTGCGAATCGACCTACGGCGACCGGCTCCACGACGAAGAACTCGTGACGGAAGAAATGCTGCTCGGCGTTGTGGAGGACACCTGCGTCTATCGCAAAGGACAGTTGCTGATACCTTCTTTCTCTGTCGGCAGAACGCAAGAGATAGTCTATGTGCTCAACCAACTCTACAACGACGGACGACTGCCGCAGATACCCGTTTATGTGGACTCGCCTATGTCCACTAACGCCACGCAGATCTTCCGCATGTATCCGGATATACTGTCCGACGAAGTGCGCGACACGATGCAGTTCGATCCGGATCCCTTCGGTTTCAATACGCTCCGGTACATTACCGACATACGCGAGTCGAAAGCCCTCAATCATAAGGACGAACCCTGCATTATCATCTCTGCTTCGGGCATGTTGGAAGCCGGACGCATCAAGCATCATGTGGCGAACCATATATCCGACCCAAGGTGTACGATTCTTATCGTGGGATATTGCGAACCGACCACTTTAGGTGCGCGTATCCAACAGCCAGGACTCCAATGGATATCCATCTTCGGTTTGGACCGCCGCATCAAAGCGCAGATAACGAAGATAGAAGGCTTCTCCGGCCACGGCGACTACAAGGAGATGATCGACTACCTGACGCGCAGCCTGCAGGTGGAAGGTGTCAAACGGACCTTCGTGGTCCATGGTGACGAAGCTGCTACCGAGGCCTACAAAGGACATCTGCACGATGCCGGTTTCCGCAATATATCAATCCCCGAAAAAGGCGAAACAGTAGAACTCTGATAACTGAATACTGAAAACTTATTGCATATGAAAATAGCTATTTTAGGTTATGGCAATATAGGCCGTGCCGCAGAAGAGGCGGTCAAAGCCGCTCCTGATATGGAACTCGCAGGAGTATTCCATCATAATGATTGTTTGGACTGCATCGATGCCGACGCCGTACTCGTTTGTACGCCGACGCGCGAAGTGCAGAAGTTCGCCACGCTCCTTGCTGCGCGAGGAATCTGTACTGTGGACAGTTTCGATATTCACGGTCAGATTTGGGATTTAAGGACCAATCTCGATGCCGTATGTCAGGCGCATCAGGCGGTCAGCATCCTCTCCGCCGGTTGGGACCCGGGAAGCGACAGTATGATTCGTGCTCTGTTGCAGGCACTGGCGCCTAACGGATTGACCTACACAAATTTTGGTCCGGGTCGTTCGATGGGTCATACGGTTGCAGCCAAAGCCATCAAGGGCGTTAAGAACGCACTATCCATGACTATCCCGTTGGGCACGGGTATCCATCGTCGGATGGTGTATGTCGAACTCGAACCCGGAGCGGATTTCAAGACCGTAGAAGCAGCACTCTTGGCGGATGACTATTTCGCGCATGACGAGACGCATGTCATTCCCGTCGAAAGTGTCGAGGCTCTCAATAATGTCGCTCACGGTGTCAATCTCGTGCGGAACGGCGTGTCTGGAACGACTCACAATCAACGTTTTGAGTTCAATATGGCCATTAACAATCCGGCGCTGACAGGTCAGGTCATGGTCAGTTGTGCCCGTGCCGCCCTTCGGATGAAAACGCGTGGCGAGTTTGGCGCCAGGACCATGATCGAACTTCGTCCCATCGATCTCCTTCCGGGTTCCACGGAACAACTGGTTCGCGCTTTAGTCTAAAAACTGAAAACAGAAAATTGCATGCTGGAATTTGTCAATCGCAGCGGTTCCGACTGCTATAAATGGGATTCGGACGAGGCACAAGGCTGTTTGCCTTTGTGGGTGGCAGATATGGATTTTGCTGCGGCGCAACCTATTCGTGACGCGATGCAACGCCGTTTGGATCACGGTGTTTTCGGCTATTCGATCGTGCCGCAGGCCAATTACGATGCGGTAGCTTCGTGGTTCGAACGCCGGCACGGATGGAAGGGAATCCGTTGTGACAATCTTCTCTATACGACTGCCGTCGTGCCTGCCATTTCTGCCATCTTGGCTGCTTTGAAGGAACGAAAAGCCAAGAGCCAGGAGCTAGGTCAGACCTGTAACAGCCAATTGCGTGTCCTGACCTTCACTCCCGCCTACAACTGCTTCTTCTCGTGTATTGAGAATATGGGCTGTGAACTTGTTCCTTCGGCGCTGGTGTTGCGCAACAACCGCTTTGAGATCGACTTCGATGATGTGGAGCGCAAGGCAAAGCAGGCGGATGTCTTTCTCCTCTGCAACCCTCATAACCCCACAGGTCGCGTATGGAATAGGGACGAGCTGGAACGGCTGGCGGATATCATGCGGCGTGAACATCTCTTTGTTCTCTCCGACGAGATTCATTGCGAGTTTGCTTTCCCCGGACACCCTTACACACCTTTCGCCAATATCGTCATCAACGATACGGATTTCTGTGTTTGCACATCGGCGAGCAAGTCTTTTAACTTGGCCGGACTGCTCTGTGCGAATATCTTCGTGCCTAACAAGGAACTTTTCGAACAGATCAACCACGCGCTGGAGATTCACGAAGTGAACGGACTCAATCCGTTTGGTTTAGTTGCACAGGTCGCTGCGTATAACGAGTCGGAGGCTTGGCTCGACGAACTGAACGAGTATATCTATGCCAATTTCTGTTTCCTCCGTGATTTTCTCCATGAGCATTTGCCTATGTTGCAGCTCCATGAGACGGAAGGCACCTACCTCGCCTGGGTCAATATATCGGCGCTCAACGTTTCTGCCGAGACCTTCTGTCATGACTTGGCTCGTGATGCGCACGTCCTCTTCAATCCCTCCGAGATGTACGGCGCGGAACATTATATCCGCATCAACCTCGCCACCTCTCGAGACATCCTTTCCCAAGCCCTCACCCGCCTTTTCGAGTATGTAAAAAAACAAAAATTTTGACTTTTTGTACAAAATCCTTGTATATTCCAAATATTTGTTGTACCTTTGCAGGCGCAAAGGTTTGAACGAAACAAAAATCAACGATAATGGGAAAGAAAGAGATTCAATTTAGTCTTGTTTACCGCGACATGTGGCAGAGTAGTGGTAAGTACGTGCCGCGGAAAGATCAGTTGGCGCGTGTAGCGCCTGTGATTATTGACATGGGTTGTTTTGACCGCGTGGAGACGAACGGCGGCGCGAGTGAGCAGGTGAACCTGTTGTACGGCGAGAACCCCAATCAGGCGGTTCGTACCTTCTGCAAGCCGTTCAACGAGGCTGGTATCCAAACGCATATGCTGGATCGCGGTCTAAATGCGCTACGCATGAACCCTGTGCCCGCAGATGTACGCAAACTGATGTACAAAGTGAAGCATGCGCAGGGTACGAACATCACCCGTATTTTCTGCGGTCTGAATGACCCGCGGAACATTATCCCGTCCATCAAGTGGGCGAAAGAGGCAGGTATGACCGCACAAGCGACGATGTGTATCACCTATTCGAAAGTGCATACGGCGGAATACTATATCAACTTAGCGGAACAGCTGATTGCAGGCGGTGCGCAAGAGATATGCCTCAAGGACATGGCCGGTATCGGTCGTCCGCATATGTTAGGCGTGATTGTGGCAGCCATCAAGGAGAAACATCCGGATATCATCATTCAGTACCACGGACATTGCGGTCCCGGTTTCAGCGTGGCTTCGATGCTCGAAGTGGCCAAAGCCGGCGGCGATGTACTGGATGTGGCGATGGAGCCGCTCAGTTGGGGCAAGGTACATCCGGATGTGATCACTATTCAGGCGATGCTGCGCGACGCGGGATTCCTGGTGAAGGACATCAACATGAAAGCCTACATGGAGGCGCGGAGCCTGACGCAGGAGTTTATCGACGATTTCCTCGGCTATTGGATTGACCCGAAGAACGCGCTGATGAGTTCGCTGTTAGTCGGCTGCGGTCTTCCCGGCGGCATGATGGGTAGTCTGATGGCAGACCTCAAAGGTATGCATGCTGCCATCAATGCGAACCTGAAGAAGAAAGGCGAGAAGGAACTGAGCGAGGATGAGTTGCTCGTGCAGTTGTTCGACGAGGTACAGCGTATATGGCCGATGCTCGGCACGCCGTGTCTGGTGACGCCGTTCAGCCAATATGTGAAGAACGCGGCGCTGATGAACCTGTTCAGCCGTTCGATGGGCGAGAAACCGTTCACGCGTATGGATCCGGCTATGTGGGGCATGATCCTCGGCAAGGCCGGCAAACTGCCCGGAGAGCTGGCTCCCGAAATCGTCGAGTTGGCCAAAGAGAAAGGCTTCGAGTTCTATACCGACGACCCGCAGAAACTCTATCCGGATGTACTGCCGCAGTACATTAAAGAGATGAAAGAACTCGGTTGGGATCGCGGTCAGGATGACGAAGAGCTGTTCGAGTTCGCGATGCATGACAAGCAGTACCGCGAGTACAAGAGCGGCTTGGCGAAGGAGCAGTTCAATCAAGACCTTGCGAAGCGCAAGGGGCTTGAAATGGAAAATGGAAAATTGAAAATTGAAAATGCTCAGCCTGCGGCTGCTAAATCTGACGATATGGCGGCGGTGGCATATGCATTGTTCTTGGCCGGCAAGAAACCCAAAGAGGGTATCATCACGCTGCCCAGAATCAAATCAACAGCTTGGAATCATAAACACTACACTTTGAAGTAATTAAGAATTAAAAATTTATATATCATGAAGAAATATAACTTTAATGCGGGACCGAGTATCCTGCCACAAGAAGTGATCAAACAAACGGCGGAAGCTGTGCTGGATTTTCAGGGAGAGGGTCTGTCTGTATTGGAGATTTCGCACCGTGCCAAGTATTTCCAGCCGGTAGTGGACGAGGCGGAAGCGCTGTTCAAAGAGTTGCTCAATGTGCCGGAAGGGTATCGTGTGCTGTTCCTCGGCGGCGGTGCCAGTCTGCAATTCTGCATGGTACCGTTCAACATGTTAGAGCACAAGGCGGCTTATCTGAACACCGGCGTTTGGTCGAAGAAAGCCATCAAAGAGGCGAAAGGTTTCGGCGAAGTGGTACAAGTGGCGGAGAGCACGAACTCCATTCCTGCGGACTACGAGATACCGCAAGACGCGGACTATTTCCACATCACGACCAACAACACCATTTTCGGAACGGAGATCAGCGACGCCAAGCTGCAGCAGATCTATGCGAAGAAAGTCAACGTGCCTTTGATAGCCGATATGAGTTCTGATATCCTGAGTCGTCCAATAGACGTGAGTCAGTACGACATCATCTACGGCGGTGCGCAGAAGAACCTGGCGCCGGCAGGTGTGACGTTCGTCATCATCAAAGAGAGTTGCCTCGGCCGCGTGAGCCGTTACATCCCGACGATGCTCAATTATCAGACGCATATAGACGGCGGTTCGATGTTCAACACGCCTCCTGTGCTGCCTATCTATACGGCCTTGCTGACTCTTCGCTGGCTGAAAGCGAACGGCGGTGTGAAGTGGATTGAGGCGCGCAACAAAGCGAAAGCCGAACTGCTCTACAAGTGCCTCGACGAGTCCAAACTGTTCACACCGACGATTCTGGATAAAGAGGACCGCAGCCGCATGAACATCTGCTTCGTGTTCAAACCCGAGTACGCGGATTTGCAGGACGATTTTTTCCAGTTTGCTACCCAGCGTGGTATGGTAGGCATCAAGGGGCACCGTCTCGTCGGCGGTTTCCGCGCGAGCTGCTACAACGCGATGGACCTCGAAGGCGTGCAGGCGCTCGTCGATTGCATCCATGAATATGAGAAATTGCACTAAATCTTAATAATCGTACATTTTTGTGCATACGGTTTAACCACGGTTTACCCACGGTTTAACCACGGTATTACCCCTTGTGCGTTTAGAGAGGCAAAATCTTAAAAATAGTAAACTTTATGAAAGTATTAGTAGCAACAGAGAAACCGTTCGCGAAAGTGGCCGTTGACGTCATCCGCGAGGTAGTGGAGAAAGCCGGCTATGAGTTGGCGCTGCTCGAGAAATATACAGACAAGCAGCAGTTGTTGGACGCGGTAGCTGAGGCCGATGCCTTGATCATCCGTTCGGACATCGTGGATGGCGCGGTGTTGGATGCTGCCAAACAGCTGAAGATCGTCGTTCGTGCCGGTGCAGGATACGACAATATCGACCTCGAGGCTGCAACCGCCCATAAAGTGGTAGCGATGAACACGCCCGGACAGAACAGCAATGCCGTAGCCGAATTGGCGTTAGGTCTGATGGTCTTTGCCGTGCGCAATTTGTACAACGGAACGAGCGGCACGGAGCTGAAAGGCAAGAAATTAGGTATTCACGCGTTCGGCAATGTGGGTCGTAATGTGGCGCGTATTGCGCAAGGCTTCGGTATGGAAGTATATGCCTACGATGCCTATTGCCCGGACGAGGCGATGACGGCTGCTCATGTGACACCCGTTCACAGCGCAGAAGAACTATACCGGACTTGCGACATCGTCAGTCTGCATATACCTGCTACGCCCGAGACGAAGAACAGTATTAACCATGATTTGGTGAATCTGCTGCCGAAAGGCGGTATCCTGGTCAACACGGCGCGCAAGGAAGTGATTGACGAAGAAGGTCTGATCACGCTGATGCAGGAGCGTCCTGATTTGAAGTACATGACGGATATTATGCCGGCTGCAGACGCGAAGTTCCGCACTTTGTTCGAAGGCCGTTACTTCGCAACGCCGAAGAAGATGGGCGCACAAACGGCCGAGGCCAACATCAATGCCGGAATAGCTGCCGCCAAGCAGATCGTTGATTTTATTGAAAACGGCAATACACGCTTTCAGGTTAATAAATGAAACGGCTCTTATCCATAGTGCTTTTGGTTTTGCCGGTGATGCTGTATGCGTTGCCGATCAATGTGGAGTGCGTCAGTACAGAGAAAGCCACCATGCGCGTGAACGGCACGGACACGATCTTCTTCTTCCAGAACAAGATAGCGCTTCATTCGCTAATCGACAAAGTGGACTGGTACTCGACGGAGACCGGCGCTGTCGTACAATCGAATGACGACTATTTCTATCCGGAGGACGGTGGTTATTTCATCGTGAAGGGAGATACGGAGTACACGCCGTTCTATGTGTTCACGGTCAAGCCGGCGGACATCGACATGACGGTGGAGCCTAACTGCGACAACACGATCCTTCGTCTGACGGGCGATGTGGCGCCCTATACCTACACCCGCCGGAACGGCACGACCGGTTCGTATGCGCGCGCGTGTACCTTAGATTATAATGCGCTGGCGTGGAATACGGAAGAGTGGGTGGATTCGGCAGCACAGGTGAAACCGAAACTGTCGAGCCAGATCAACCTGCCGTTTGCTCTGTACGGCAAGACGCCGATGAAACTGTGCTACGATGCCGGTCTGCGTGATACATTGGACTTGGCGCCGGCGTGCGTGGAGGTTGATGTCAAAGAGGAAGAGATACGCGCGGTCAATCTGCAGTTAGTGACGCTTGGTACCGCCAAAGAGAATGATCCGGCAGGCAACAACGAGCTGGAGCGTTTGGTAGAACAGACCATTGAGGACGGCAAGAGCTACAGCGGTGTGTTGGAGGCGGCTTTCTATTCTAATCCCACGCCTGCGGCGCAGTTCTACCAATGGACCATCTATAAGTCCACGGACAAAATAGCTACGCGTGCCGACAAAGAGATCCGCTATGCGTTCTCGGAACCCGGTTCATATCGCGTGGTATGCCGCGTGAACAACCAGTACTGCGAGTCGGATTCGATGGAGCAGGTGATCTCTATCTCGGAGTCGTACCTGCGAGTGCCGAATGTGTTCACGCCGAACGGCGACGGTATCAACGATGAGTTCCGCGTGGCGTATCGTTCGTTGCGCGAGTTCCATTGCTGGGTTTACAACCGTTGGGGACACCTTGTGTATGAATGGACCGATCCCGCCAAAGGATGGGACGGCAACATAGGAGGCCGTCCTGCTGCCGAAGGCGCGTATTTCTATGTTATTCGCGCTTTGGGAACCGATGCCGCCAAGAATGCGCAGTATGTGGGCCTGAAAGCATCGTACAAGAAACGCAAACTGAAAGCTGACGAGTCGCTGATAGGCGTCTATCAGATGTCAGGAGATATTAATCTAATAAGAGGTAAAAAATAATGAAAAAATCTATTCTCACTATGGCATTAGCCGGTACCGTATTGGCAGCGAGTGCTGCTACGAACCCGTTCTTTGACTACAAGAACTGGAAAACGCCGCATGGCACTTATCCGTTTAACGAGATTCACGCGGAGCATTATATGCCTGCTTTCGAGGAGGCATTCAAGCAAGGTCTGAAGGAGATAGACGACATCGTCAACAACCCCGCTGCGCCGACCTTCAAGAACACGATCGAGGCCTATGAGGCTTCCGGCGAGATGTTAGGCATTGTGGCCGGCTGTTTCTACAACCTGACGAGCGCTGAGACCAATGACTCGCTGCAGCAGATTGAGATGGAACTCAGTCCGAAGATGTCCGAATACGCTTCCACAATTCGTCTGAACGAAGGTCTGTTCAAGCGCATCAAGGCTGTCTATGACCAGCGTGACAAACTCAAACTGAACAAGGCACAGATGAAACTGTTGGAGGACATTTACGAGAGTTTCGCCAACAACGGCGCCAACCTCAGTCCCGAAGACAAGCAGGTGTATCGTGAGCTGACCGCCAAGCTGAGCCAGCTGACGCTGCAGTTCGGCCAGAATGTGCTTAAAGCGACGAACGCCTGGACGATGCTGCTGACCGACGAGAGCCTTTTGGCTGGTCTGAACGAGGATACCAAAGGTATGCTACGCGCCAATGCCGAGAAGAAAGGCCTGGACGGATGGCTGCTGAACCTCAAACCGACGACCACGATTCCTGTGATGAAGGACCTCGACAACCGCGATATACGCCGTGAACTGTACATGGCCAATGTGGGCAAGTGTATCGGCGGCGAGTTTGACAACACGGGTATCATCGTCGAGATTGTGAACACGCGTCTCGCTTTGGCCAAGCTGTTTGACAAGAAGACATATGCCGACAAGTCGCTCTACAAGACGATGGCCGAAACGCCGGAGAATGTGTATAAACTGCTCGACGAACTACGTGATGCGTATATGCCGACGGCTCTGGAGGAAGTGAAAGAGGTGGAGGATTATGCCCATGCGCACGGGTTCTATGCGGCACATCTGCAGCCGTGGGATTTCAGTTATTACAGCAAGAAGCTCAAACAGGAGAAATTCTCCATTTCGGATGACGACCTGCGTCCGTATTTTGAGCTGGAGAGCGTTAAGAAAGGTGTGTTCGGCTTGGCAGAGCGCCTCTACGGGCTGAAATTCAAAGAGAACAAGAATATTCAGGTGTATAATCCGGAAGTGACGGCTTATGAGGTGTTTGACGAGAAAGGCAAGTTCCTCGCCGTTTACTATGCGGACTTCCATCCGCGGGACGGCAAACGCGGCGGCGCATGGATGAATGATTTCCAACCGCAGTTCATCAAAGGCAAGAAGGACCATCGTCCGCATATCGTGAATGTGATGAACTTCACCCGTCCGACGGCCGAGAAGCCGGCATTGTTCACCTATGACGAAGTGCGCACTTTCCTGCATGAGTTTGGCCATGCGCTTCATGGTATGCTGACCCGCTGTCAGTATTCGGCGCAGAGCGGAACGAACGTGCCGCGCGATTTCGTCGAGCTGCCGAGTCAGTTCAACGAGAACTTCATCGACGAGAAAGAATTCCTCGATACATTCGCCAAACACTACAAGACCGGCGAGGCTTTGCCGCAGGAACTGCTGGACAAGATGCATGCTTCCCAGACTTTCCACGCCGCTTATGCGTGTGCGCGCCAACTCAGTTTCGGCTATCTCGACATGGCTTGGCACAGCTTGGAGAAACCGTTTGAGGTGAACGAGTCGATTGGTACTATCGAGTCGGTAGTACGCTTCAGCGACGAGGCGATGGAGCAGGTCAAAGTGCTGCCCAATGTGCCCGGAACGCAGATGGCAACCGCCTTCACGCACATCTTCTCCGGCGGCTACGCTGCGGGCTATTACAGCTATAAATGGTCCGAACTGCTCGATGCGGACGCTTTTTCGGTATTCAAGGAGGCGAAAAAGACCAGCGGCACTATCTTCGACAAGAAAGCTGCCAAGCGCTTCCGTGAGAACATACTGGAGAAAGGCGGTACCGAGAAGCCTATGGATCTGTACAAGCGTTTCCGCGGAGGCGAGCCAACCATCAATGCCCTGCTCGAGCGTGACGGTATCAAAGCGCAGGAGATTAAATAGGTCTGCTTAGGTCTCCCTTGTTCAAAGTAAATCCCGCCCTCTCGGAAGAGTAGGCGGGATTGTTATTAAGGTAGGATCATTCTCAAGTTAAGCGGTTTTTTGTGCCTTCCTTATTAAAAGCGAAAACAGCCGTCCTCGCGACGCCTGTTTTTCTTTGGTATTAGTCTGTTTATTTAAGGTACAAAAAAGATTGGTCTGCCTTATTGGATTTTGTCAACTACACTTATCATCCTCAAATCCGTTGCAAAGGTACAACAATTTTTTGATATGACCAAATTTTTTTTTGTGTTTTATAACATATTTGCGAAAAAATGCGTGTTTTTTTGCATTTTGTTACAAAAATCGTCAATTTTTACACCCTTCCCAACTCAATTACTTCCAAATTGTCAATCTTGCTTCCGTCGATAGTCAGTCTCAAAAGTGTTTGGCAAGGCTGCCATCCCTGTTTGCCGGCCGCTCCTGGATTGAGGGTGAGGAACTTAAACAAGGGGTCATACTGTACTTTGAGAATATGGCTGTGTCCGCAGACAAACAAGTCCGGCGGTTCTTTCCGAAACAAGGGAATGAGCCAAGGGTTATAGTGTCCTGGATAGCCGCCTATATGGGTCATGAGCACATTCACTTCCTCTACGCGGAAACGATAGAACTCCGACAAGGAGTACCGCACATCGCCGCTATCCATGTTGCCGAACACCGCGCGCATGGGTTTGAACTCCCGCAAACGGCGCAACACATCCTCGCTGCCTATATCGCCGGCGTGCCAAATCTCGTCCACATCCTTGAAATGCTCCAAGACGCGTTTGTCCAACAAACCATGAGTATCAGAAAGAATGCCGATGCGAGTCATTATAATGATGTACGATTTACGATTTATTTCTTCGTGAGGCGATCTATGGTGAGAATAGCAGCCACGATCGCGATGACGGCGATGGAAACGAAAAAGACTATGTCCCGGAGGTCGAGTACGCCGCGAGAGAGGGACGAGTAGTGGTCCTGCATCAGGATCCAATAGAGCACAAAACAGCTCAATGCGCCCGTGATGAAACAGACGATCTGGCTCTTGCTGAGGGTAGCGCACAGAAGGCCTATGGCCATGAACGAACCGCTGAGGAGTATCAGACCGATGAAAGAACCCGTAAAGGCTCCGCTATCCAAGTTGCCCATTGGTTCGGCCATGTAAGCGACCACGAAATAATGGACAAGGCAAGGCAGCAAGCCAATCAGCACTAATGTCCACGCGGCGAAATACTTGCCGAGCATGATGCGGGTGAGCGATACGGGTTTGGTCCGAATCAGATTCCACATTCCTGACTGCCGTTCCTCGGACAAAAGTCGCATGGTCAACGCCGGACAAAGGAGCATGAACAGCCAAGGACTGAGTTGAAACAGGCCATCCACTTGGGCATATCCCGAGTCAATGATGTTCCACTGACCCGGAATGACCCAAAGGAATAGACTGATCGCCAGCAGGTACAGGCCAATGACGATATAGGCTATCGGCGTCGAGAAGTAATATCGAAGTTCCTTCCAATACACTTTCAACTTTAAACTACAATTTGTGGTCTACCTCAATTTTCTTATTGGCCGCTGTCTTCGGGAAGAAAATCCAGAAGAGAATCGCTACGGCCAATGCAAAGGCAGCGAAGGTGTACCACGAGGCTTTCCAACCTGCCCAAACATCGGCAAACCGTGCCGCCTCGCCCAAGGCATATACATTCTTGTTGACAACAGCCTGCGCGGCAAGGGTACCTACCGTAGCGCCGACACCATTGGTCATTACCATAAACAGGCCTTGCGCACTCGAACGCATTGACGGATCGGTCTCCTGGTCCACATAGAGCGCACCGGAGATATTGAAGAAGTCGAACGCGAAACCGTACACGATACAACTGAGTACGAACAGCAGTACACCCGGCATTCCCGGATTTCCCATACCGAAGAATGCGAAGCGGAGTACCCATGCGAACATAGCCAGCAGCATCACATTCTTGATACCGAAACGCTTGAGGAAGAACGGAATCAACAGAATACAAACAGCCTCGCAAATCTGACTGATGGAAACAAGGATAGTACTATGCTTAACGGCAAAGGTCTCTGCAAATTCCGGTGCTGCAGCAAAGCTGCCGAGGAACGGCGTAGCAAAACCATTGGTGATTTGCAGACTGACGCCAAGGCACATACAGAAGATGAAGAACAGCGCCATTTTCTTCTGCTTGAACAGTTTGAAGGCGTTGAGTCCCAGTGCTTCCACGAGATCCACTTTGCCTTCTTTCTTGGTGATGTCGCAATTCGGCAAGGTCAACGAATAAGCAGCGAGCAGCAGGCTCAGACCTCCGCTGACGGCGAACTGGTGAGCCGTCGCTTGAAATCCCAACAGGTCGACAGCCCACTCCATAACGATGAATCCAACGGTACCGAATACGCGAATCGGCGGGAAGTCTTTCACCGTATCCATCCCCGATTTGACCAAGGCATTGAAGGCCACGGAGTTGGTCAACGCTATTGTCGGCATATAGAACGCTACTGAAAGCGCGTAGAGCGAGAACAACGGCCCGAAGGCTACGGCGTCGCCGGCACTCAGACCATAGATACCCGCTGCGCCCATGAACAGTCCGGCCATCAAGTGGCACAGACTAAGGGTCTTTTGCGCCGGAATCCAACGGTCGGCCACGATACCCATGAGGGCAGGCATAAAGATGGACACAATACCCTGAATAGAGTAGAAAATACCGATGTGCGTTCCCATTCCGTGTTCCGCCAGATAGCGGCCCATACAGATGAGATACGAGCCCCAAATGGCGAACTCCAGGAAGTTCATCACAATGAGGCGAATTTGAAGAGATCTGTTTTTCATAATATATATATTTTTAATGTCGTTTTACCGTTATACCGGGATACCGGAATCCCGTCAAAATTCACTCGTGAAATGGAATTTGATATGCTTGTAGTCCTGCTGGGCCATCGAAAGCACATAGGCGCTGTCGGCCATGAACACATCTCGTCCCTCTTTGTCGAAGGCCATGTATTGCGCTTTGCGCTTCTTGAATGTGTCCAGTTCGGCAGCATCGTCGGACTCTATCCAGCAGGCTTTGTACATCTGCAGAGGTTGCCATTTGCACTTGGCCTGATATTCATGTTCGAGGCGGTACTGAATGACCTCGAACTGCAGCTGGCCTACGGTACCGATGATTTTGCGTCCGTTCATCTGGCTGACGAACAGCTGCGCCACGCCTTCATCCATCAGTTGGTTTACACCTTTCTCCAACTGTTTCTGCTTCATGGGATCGGCGTTGTCGATGTATTTGAACATCTCCGGCGAGAAAGAGGGCAGGCCTTTGAAATGCAGTTTCTCTCCGCTCGTCAGCGTGTCGCCTATCTTGAAGTTGCCGGTGTCGGGCAGACCCACTATGTCGCCCGCAAAAGCCTCATCGACGGTCTCTTTCTTCTGCGCCATGAAGCAAGTCGGTGCCGCAAAACGCATCTGCTGGTCCTTACGAACATGGTAATAATAGGTGTTGCGGAGGAACTTGCCGGAGCATATCTTGAAGAACGCGATACACGACCGGTGGTTCGGGTCCATGTTCGCGTGAATCTTGAAGCAGAAGGCGTTGAACTTGTCCTCCATTGGCTCCACTTCGCGCTCTTCGGCCATCACGGGTCGCGGACTCGGGGCATTCTTGACG
Source organism: Paludibacteraceae bacterium (assembly GCA_017448985.1). Lineage (GTDB taxonomy): Bacteria > Bacteroidota > Bacteroidia > Bacteroidales > Paludibacteraceae > Colicola. The sequence goes on along the minus strand of JAFSKL010000010.1, from coordinate 62,701 downwards.
AAGAAGTCGAGCAGCTCCTGCACGCCTATGGTCTTGTAAGCTGAGCCGAAGAACACGGGTGCCAAGTCGCCACGCAAATACGCCTCTTTGTCAAACTCCGGATAGACGCCGTCTATCATCTCGAGGTCCTCTTGCTGCTTGGCGCTCAATTGGGCAGGCCTGTTGTTAAGCGCAAAGACCGACTCGAACTTGAGTCCCTGTCCGTTGGCCCATGTGACCGGTGTACAATGGATACCGAGTTCGCGTTCCGCTTCGTCCATCAGGTCGAACGGGTCCTTGCCTTCACGGTCCATCTTGTTCATAAACACCATGACGGGTGTCTTGCGCATCCGGCAGACTTCCATCAGACGGCGTGTCTGCGTCTCGACACCCTTGGCGGAGTCGATTACCACGATGGCACTGTCGACAGCCGTCAATGTACGGAAAGTGTCTTCCGCAAAGTCCTGGTGTCCAGGCGTGTCGAGGATGTTGATGTGGTAGTCTTGGTAGTCGAAGCCCATGACGGATGTCGCAACGGAGATACCGCGTTGCTTCTCTATCTCCATCCAGTCGGAGGTAGCCGTCTTGCGTATCTTGTTCGATTTGACGGCGCCTGCCACATGAATAGCCCCGCCGTACAGCAGCAGTTTCTCGGTCAGCGTTGTCTTTCCCGCATCGGGGTGCGAGATGATGGCAAAAGTGCGGCGACGCAATATCTCGTTTTGATCAGCGGAGGGTAGCATTGAATTTCTGTTCGAAGGTCGCCTTCAGGCGGTTCATGATGTTCTCTATCTGTGTGTCTTTGAGCGTGTTCTCCGCATCTTGCAGGATGAACGACAACGCATAGCTCTTCTTGCCAGCCTCGAGGTTCTTGCCCTCATAGACATCGAACAGATAGACATTCTTGAGCAGTTTGCGTTCGGTCTCGAAAGCAGCGCGCGCGAGGTCCGCGAACTCGATGCTCTTGTCGACGAGCAGCGCAAAGTCTCGCTTCACTTCCGGATACTTGGGCAGGTCGCTGATGACGGCCTTGAACTGTTTGTTCTGCTTGAGTAGCTGGTTCCAGTCGAGGTCGGCGTAATAGACCTCCTGGTCGATGTCGAATGTCTTGAGCACATTGCGCGCCACGATGCCGATGTAGCCGAGCGCTTTGCCGTTAGCGGCTTTGAGTACCAGACCATCCGAGAACAACTCGTTCTCCAGACGCTCTACGGTCACTTTGTCGAGGTTCACGCCCAAGCGAGCGAGCACATTGTTCACATATGCGCGCAGTTGGTAGAAGGTCGTCTTCTCTTCGCGCAGTACCCAACTCTGTGCGGTCTTGTTACCGGTCAGCCACAAGCCGAAATGCGGCTCTTCGGAGTATGCAGCCAACGGATCGGCATCGAGTCCTTTCAACTTTAAACTTTCAACTTTCAACTTATCATAGTGATAGCAGTTTCCGAACTCGTAGAACTTGAGGTCGCTGTTCTTGCGGTTGGCGTTACGGGCTATCGATTCGAGTCCGCCGAAAAGCAATGTCTGACGCATCACGCCGAGGTCCTGACTGAGCGGATTCATGATCCGAACGCAGTTGGCCAGGGGCAGTTGTTGGAGCGGCTCGTAGTACGACACTTTGGTCAGCGAGTTGTTGAGTATCTCGTTGAAGCCCTGTGCCGTCAGTTGTTCGGCTATGCGGCGACGCAACTGTTCGGGATTGGGCTTGATGCCGTAGGCAAGACTCGTGTTCAGTTTCTCAGGGAACTCCACATTGTCGTAGCCGTAGAGCCGCAGGATGTCCTCTACCACATCGCACTCACGCTGTACATCCACGCGGTAACGGGGTACTTCAATTTTCCATTGTCCATTTTCCAATTTCTCAACGATCTTGATCTCAAGAGCGGTGAGAATGGTCTCTATCGTATCTTCACCAATGGCTTTACCTATCAGCGAGTTGACGCGCTGGATGTCGATGGTCACAGGCCAGGGGGCGAAGGATGTCTGTCCCTGGTCGGTGATGTCCATGCTGACTTTTCCTCCTGCCACTTCCTGAATGAGCAGGGCTGCGCGTTTGAGCACATAGGGTGTGTTGTTGGGATCCGTACCACGCTCGAAACGGAACGATGCATCGGTCTGTAACTGATGCCGACGGCTGGTCTTGCGGATGAAGACAGGATCGAAATAGGCACTCTCGAGGAACACATTCTTTGTGTTCTCGGTCACGCCGCTCTCCAGACCGCCGAAGACACCGGCTATACACATGGCTTCGTCGGCATTGGCTATCATCAGGTCGCGTTCGTTCATCTCGCGTTCTACGCCGTCCAAGGTGACGAATTTCTCGCCCTTGTGGGCCAAACGCACATGTATCTCGTGGCCTTTTATCTTGTCGGCATCAAAAGCGTGCAGGGCTTGTCCGCACTCGTGCAGTACGAAGTTCGTCACATCGACCACATTGTTGATGGGCCGCAGACCAATGGCCGTGAGGCTGTTCTTGAGCCACTCCGGCGACTCTTTGATCTCTACGCCTTGGATGCTCACGCCCGTATAACGCGGACACGCTTCCGGCGCATCGATCGAGACGCTAATCGGCAGGTCGTTGCTGTCGATTTGGAAGGCTTCGACCGAAGGTTTGGTCAATGCCACTTTCTGCCCGTGTACCTGATAATAGGCGTACAGGTCGCGCGCTACGCCATAGTGCGAAGCGGCATCCGAGCGGTTGGGCGTGATATCGACCTCGATGATCGTGTCGTTCTCTATGTGGTAATAGTCGGCAGCTTTCATTCCGACGGGCGTGTCGGCAGGCAGTACGATGATACCCGCATGGTCCGTGCCGACGCTTATCTCGTCTTCTGCGCAGATCATTCCGCAGCTGTCCTCGCCGCGCAGCTTGCCTTTCTTGATGGTAAACGACTGGTCGCCGTCATAGAGTACGGTTCCGATAGTAGCCACAATCACTTTCTGTCCTGCTGCCACATTGGGTGCTCCGCAAACGATCTGGATGGGCTTTGGCTCACCGATGTTAACGGTCGTCAGATGTAAGTGGTCCGAATTAGGGTGGGGTACACAGGTCAGCACTTCGCCTACTACGAGGCCTTTCAACCCGCCGCGGATCGACTCTACGGTTTCCACTGTGCCTACTTCCAAACCGATGGAAGTAAGAATTTTTGCTACTTGCTCTGCTTCATCGGGCAAAGCGATATAGCGTTTTAACCAATTGTACGATATATTCATTGTGTTCTTTGTTATTGTTTTCTTTTAGCGGTCATTGTCGCGACCATCTCGCGACCATTACGGACATCACTGTAACGTCTTTTCTCCGCTTTTTCCTACAAGTTAGGATGTTGCATATGGGCTCAATTAAATTCTGAACAGCATTAAACCTCGAAAAGAGTGCCTTTTAATTACCTTTAAACCCTTGCGGGATCCTCAATTTCAAAATCGCGTGCAAAATTACAAAAAAAAATCGATATGTGCAAATTTATTGTCTTTTTCCGTGCAGTTTGCTGATTTTTAGGTCTCGTAACGGTGTGCGCGGGTCGTTGCCGCAGAAGGAGATAATACGACCATTGTCACCCACTTCCGCCAACTCTTTGTCATCGGCCATAATGGTCCATCGAGCATCGCCGCCGGTGTAAGGGATAGCGGCAAAACCGCCATCTTCATTATAGTTGCAGATATAACGGATGAGGTCCTCCAATGTGGCATAATCTGCCCAATCGATCCGTAGCTCCTTGTTGATATAATCGTCTGCAGCACAGACACTTCCGCGCGTATAAACCATATGAAGGGTTTCGCCTTCCTTTCGGGCAGACTCCTCATCCATCTTCTTACGGCGGACTTGATAGTCTTCCAATTCAAAAGCTTTGCGCTCAAGTTCATCTATATAAAACTCCATATCGCTGTCCTGCCCGTGGTCGTGCGCAACAGCTGCACAAAGCAGTTTGCAGAAATGCGCTGCATCCAATTCGCGTCCCGTAATTGTTTGGATTGTACCCTTCGGATTCTTTTGGAAATAGCGGCACGCTGCATCCACATTCTCCCCCTGCCGGATGACGACATGGAGGCTGTAACTGTCGATCGTAGCAAACGGTTCCCGTCCGTCATAACCGAAATCATACACCCTGCCCTTATATCTTAGCCGCGCTATCTCATCTTCTAAATAGAGGCGGGCTTCATCATCTTCGTAGATAGTTATTCCCTTGTCCTTTCGGGGTTCGTCTTTGTGTGTGAAAGCTTTTTCCAGTTCGCGGAGGTTGAAATCTTTTTTGCCGGAACGGAGGGCGTAAGCGAGCATCTCGCAGAAAGTCCTGGTGTCGCAAGGAAAACCGAACGGAGTAAACGGCTTTCCGCTTTTCCAGTCGTCGGCATATGCCGCCAATACCGCGCCATTCGTTCCGTGGATACGCAAGACTGCGTGTCTGCGACCGTAGCCGCCCGGGTAGAACAGATACAAGGCGTTCGGCTCATTCACATTGTCGTTGAGGATGTATTTATGCCCATCTACGATGATGTACAAGATCTCGTGCTCGTAGTGGTACTGCTCCTGACCGCCTTCCTCGTCGCCGTAACGGCCGAACTCAATGCCGTCTTTACGGTACCATACCTCGCGCGTCGCAAAGCGCGTCTTCTCGTCCACTACGCGCTCCAAGTCGTCAATCTGCCATTCGTAGCCGTCGTCGATAGCTGTTGTCAGCAACAGGCAGAAATGCTTGGCATCGTGGTTTCTGCCGGTGATCGTTGTGCACTTATAGTTCGGGTTCTTGCGGAACTGCCCGCATTCATACTCCATATCAAACGCGTTATGGATATAGGCCACCGCCTCGCCTGCCTTCAGAATGATTACCATGGGTTCATGTCCGTCTCCCGAGAAACGGTAGGTGCTTCCGTGGTAGCGCAAGGTCAGTCCGTCCGGCTCAAAAGAGAGCCGACGAGACGAATCCTCCCAGATCACATTGGAGGGCATTTTCGGAGTTTTCGGCTGTTCAAGAGTTTTCGGAGGCTCAGGCTTTTGCTGCTTTTTCTCTTTTTGCTTCTCGCCGTAGAGGAGAATAGCCGCCACGCACACTATGATGAAGAGGATGGTGATCATGGGCAGGTGGTCATTAGGTTCGCGCAGATCCACTCTTCGTCCATCCAACCATAGACGGAGACGTATGGCTGTTCCTGCCATCTCCAGTCGTTAGGATTAGTGCGGACGAGCACTCGTCGCGTCTTAGGGTCAGCGTCCAGCACATCGACGTTGCATTCAACTCTGAGCTTGTCATAGACGATATTGCTTTTCGAGTTCTTGTACAGTTTGATCGTTTGTCGGGCGTAGTTGCGCGTGGCGCAAGAAACGGAGTCGGTTTGTATCACCGGGTATTTGACGCCTTTAAACGGGTCTTTGTATTGCGAAGCCGCAGGAATAGGCTCGCCGTTTTCGTCTTCGCCGATATAAATGCCGTCCATCTCGTCCAGGCACCAGTACGACAGCACAATCCATTTGCCGTCGTGCAGCGGGTAGAGCAGGCCTTCGAACGCATAGCCTTTGTAGTCAAAGATAAGCCCGAACGCCGTCTTCTCGTTGCAGCCTTCCGGTAACTGCTCGAGGCTCATCACCGGCTCTTCCCAGTAGGTCACTTCCTGCTTGCCGTTCGGGTTGGAGTCCCATGAGATGAGCTCGTATCCCATGACCGGCACTCCGTCTTTCGGAACCGCTTCGCCGCGCTCCCAGACATACAACTCTTCCTCATCGACCCAGCTCCGGAAATGCGTCAGGTTGCCTTCGCGGTCAAACTCATAGCTGTTGCCCCAATGGCGTCCGTCCGCGTCCCATTGGTTGGTCACATTGCGCACACCAACCTCCTGACCAATCGTTTCCACCTCCTTATAATACGCGATCTCGCGTACCCGCACATCCGCGCGCATCGAATCGCCTAACACGGCGCTGACCCGTTCTATCCAATTGCCGTAAAGGTCAAAATGATGGCCGTAGTACCGTTGTGCGTCCTTGTCGTCCTTCCAAACGCCGAGACACGAAGTGGTGTCGCCGAACTCCGGCTCCGCCTTGCCGAACAGGTCCGCGTCCTTGCATTGCGGTGGGAACAGCTCCAGCGTCAAGTCCGCATATTCGTCCACGACATTGTTGTCTGCATTGTAGGTCTCGAGGAACTGAATCTTGCCGCTCTCGTCGTAGGCGTAGCGGTAATGGTCGAAAAGCCCGAAGACGCAGCCTCCGGCCGTAGTGAACGGCACGCCGTAGGCGATATACTCTAAGAGGCGGCCTTGCTTGTCGAAGCGCCAAACGGTCTTGCCGTAGTCGCCGTAGTCGTACTCACGCACCTCTTGGACAGGTCCTCGCAGACCAAACCACGCCAGATGGTCTTCCGGCACAAAACTGCGCGGAATACTGTCGTCCGCCATACAGCTAAACCCGAATAGTAGCAATAAAATTGCTAATAATTGTCCTTTTTTCATAATTTGGCTGCAAAATTACAATTTTTTTTGCACATATGCAAATTTTTTTGTACCTTTGTGCCCACAATTGTAAATTTAACATGAAAAATATCGTAGTTCGATTTTGTGGGGACTCGGGTGATGGCATGCAGCTCACGGGAAACTTGTTCTCGTCGCTGAGTGCTATTTTAGGTCACGAGATCTCCACCTTGCCGGATTTTCCGGCAGAGATTCGTGCGCCGCAGGGTACTTTGGGCGGCGTGAGTGGTTTCCAAGTGGAGTTGGGAAGCGAAGTCTATACACCGGGCGACAAGGCGGATGTCATTGTAGCGATGAATGCGGCGGCGCTCAAAGTGTGTACCTTGGGCTCGCATTTCAATCATCCGCAAGCGCATTTTGACGACGAGTTTGCGCTCTATCACCGGCACGCCATCGTCATTGTCGATACCGACTCGCTGAACGACAAGGACCTGGAGAAAGCGCAGTATCATACCGAAAATCCCTTCACGGAGCTGGGTATCCCGGAGTCGGTACAGATAGTGCCGGTAGCGCTGACCACCTTGACCAAAGAGGCGCTCAAGGACTCGGGGCTGGACAACAAAGCGATGCTCAAATCGCGCAATATGTTTGCGCTCGGACTCATCTGCTGGCTGTTCGACGAGCCTATGGACGAGGCTATTCATCTGTTGGAGGACAAATTCAAGAAGAAACCGGCGCTCATCGCTCCGAACACGAAGGTGATGGTTGATGGCTATAACTACGGCCAGAACCTCGCCCTGTCGGTCAGTCAGATTCATTTTGACGGTCACCCGAACGAGGCGCACGGCACCTATACCTCTATCGCGGGCAACAAAGCGACTGCGTGGGGCCTGATAGCGGCGGCGGAGAAGAGCGGCAAGCACCTCTTCCTCGGGTCGTATCCCATCACGCCTGCGACGGATATCATGCATGAGCTGGCGGCGCGCAAGGATATGAATGTGATGGTCGTGCAGGCCGAAGACGAGATAGCGGGCGTGTGTACGGCGATCGGTGCGGCTTTTGCCGGCGACCTGGCTTGTACCTCCACTTCCGGTCCGGGTCTGAGCCTCAAGTCCGAGGCGGTAGGCTTGGCGGTGATGGCCGAACTGCCGTTAGTGGTGATCGATGTGCAGCGTGGAGGCCCTTCGACGGGACTGCCGACCAAGACCGAACAGACGGACTTGCTGCAGGCGCTCTACGGCCGTAACGGCGAGTGTCCGGCGGTCGTCATTGCCGCGTCCACTTCCGCCAACTGCTTCGATTATGCCTACGAAGCCTGCCGTTTGGCGCTGGAGAACATGACGCCGGTCATTCTGCTGACCGACACCTATCTGGCTAACGGAACGGCTCTCTGGCGTATCCCTCAGCTGGCCGAACTGCCGGAGATTCATCCGCAGACCGTGCCCGAAGAACTGAAGGACCGCTATAATCCGGCGCTGCGGGATGAACGCGGCGTGCGCTATTGGGCGTATCCGGGTATGGAGGGCTATCAGCACCGCAACATAGGTCTGGAGCGTGACGCCGAACGGGGCACTATCTCGACCAATCCCGAAAACCACGAGCAGATGGTTCGTGCCCGTCAACGCAAGATAGCACAGGTGGCCGACCGGCTCCCAGAGCTGAAAGTGATTTGCGCTAACGGTCAGAACGAAGTTCTATTAGTGGGCTGGGGTAGTACCGAAGGCCATTTGCATGCGGCGGCCAATGAACTGGGATGCGATCTCGTGCAGTTCAATTATATTCATCCGCTGCCGAAGAACACGCACGAGGTGCTTCGCCAGTACAAGCGTATCGTTGTTTGCGAACTCAATACAGGTCAGTTTGCGGCTTATCTACGCGCCAATTTCCCGGACCTGCCCATTGAGCAGTATAACGAGATTCAAGGCCAACCTTTTGCCGTTGAACGAATTGTTAATTTTGTTAAATCTTTAGTCGGCTAGTCAACTAGTCCGCTAGTCAACTAGTAACATATTATGGAAGCTTCTCAATTTAAATCGGATCAATATGTACGGTTCTGCCCGGGCTGCGGTGACCACGCTATCTGCATGGCCCTGCAAAAAGCCATGGCGCAAATAGGAATAGCGCCTCATCAGGTGGCAGTAATCTCCGGTATCGGCTGCTCGAGCCGTATGCCGCACTACCTCAATACCTACGGCTTCAACACCATTCACGGCCGTGGCGGCGCAGTGGCGACCGGCGTCAAGACCTCGCATCCCGAACTGACCGTTTGGCAGATGTCCGGCGACGGAGACTGTCTGGCTATCGGAGGAAACCATTTCATTCACGAGATACGCCGTAATGTGGACCTCAATGTCTGCATGTTCAACAATCGCATCTACGGTCTGACCAAAGGTCAGTACTCGCCGACGAGCGCGAAAGGATTCGTGTCCAAGTCGAGTCCGTTCGGTACCGTGGAGCGTCCGTTTATCCCTGCCCAGCTCGTGCTCGGAGCCGGCGGCACTTTCTTTGCCCGCACCTTGGATGTAGATGTGCCGACGACCGTGGACTGTCTCGTGGCGGCCCAGCAGCACAAGGGTTGCTCCATCGTGGAGTGCCTCGTCAACTGTGTCATTTTCAATAACGGAACCCACGCGTGGATAGCCGATCGTGAGCAGCGCGCCGAGCACGCCATCATCCTCAAGCACGGCGAGAAGATGATCTTCGGCAAGGACCGCGACAAAGGTCTGGCAGTCGAGATCGATCCCGTCACGTTTGTACCCAAGATGATCGTCGTTCCTACCGACGATCCGCGTGTGTTAGTACATGATGCCCATCAGCCGGATCCGACGCTGCACCGCTTCTTGGCGCTGATGGGACAGCACCGGTTTGTGAGTGTCAATGCCGAAGTGACGGACGACCTGCCTGTGGCCTTGGGCGTGATCCGCAGCGTGGAAGCCGAGACTTACGACGAAGCCGTAAATGACCAGATAGCCGATGTGCGCGCCAAGTCGAAAGCCAAGACCTTCGACGAACTGACTGCCACTTTGGAGACCTGGACAATGTAAAAAAGAAGCGACCTATGAGTCGCTTTTTTATCGGTATTTGCTTTCGGTACAGTCTCCTAACAGAGACAAGTACGATTCGTATCGGCTGAGCGCTATGTCGCCTCGCACCACGGCTTCCTGCACGGCACATCCGGGTTCACCCGTGTGACTGCAGTCACCGAAACGGCAGTCCTTCGAGATGCGGAACAGCTCCCGGAAATAATGGCTCACTTCCTCTTTCTGCATATCTACACTACCAAAACCCTTGATGCCCGGCGTGTCAATGATGCGCCCATTGTCCATTTCGAGGAAATACATTTCCGAGAAGGTTGTGGTGTGCATTCCTTTGTCGTGGGCATCGGATATCTTGCCCGTTCGTGTCATCTCGCGACCGAAGAGCGTATTGAGCAGCGTGCTCTTGCCGACGCCCGAATTGCCGCTCATCAGCGTGGTCCGACCTGCCAATAAAGGGGATAAGTTATTGTTGATAGGGGATAGATCCTTGGCGCAGATAGCTGCGGTCTCGTAGCCGAGCGATTCGTAGAGTGCGCGTAGTGAAGCAAGCTGCTCTAATTCTTCGTCCGTGAGCAGGTCGATCTTATTAAATATAAGGAACGCGCGCACGCGGTAGGCCTCGCAGGTCGCCAGAAAGCGGTCAATGAACGTAGTACTGGTCTGAGGATGATTGATGGTCACGATAAGCGCCACCTGATCGATGTTGGCCGCTAAGATATGACTCTCCTTACTTAGATTCGTGGCCCGACGGATGATATAGTTGCGCCGCTCCTCGACATCGGTGATCCAGAAAGTGTCCTTAAGATCCTTATGGTCGTTAGGGTCCTTAGTGTTAACCTCCACATAGTCGCCGACAGCCACAGGATTGGTCGTACGGATACCTCGGATGCGGAAATTGCCTTTGATCCGGCACTCCACATCCGAACCATCGTCCATACGAACGATGTAACTGCTTCCCGTTGACCTAATGACTAAGCCTCTCACCAATCACCAATTACCAATCACCAATTACCAATGACGGTTATACCGTCATTATCTCTTTTTCCTTGGCTGCGTAGAGGGAGTCCACTTTGGCGATGTACTTGTCGTGCACCTTTTGGATCTCCTCTTCGGCATCTTTCTCGATGTCCTCGCTCAGACCTTTCTTGATGAGTTTCTTGAACTCCTCGATAGCCTCGCGGCGGGCATTGCGGATCGACATCTTAGCTTCCTCCAGCTCCACCTTGCATTGCTTGCAGAGGTCGCGACGGCGTTCCTCGGTCAGAGGTGGCAGGATGAGACGAATCGTCTCGCCGTTATTGGACGGGGTGAGACCGATGTTCGAATTGATGATGGCGCGCTCGATGTCACCGATCAGTTTTTTCTCCCAAGGCGTGATAGCGATAGTCCGCGCATCGGGAGTGACCACGGTAGCACAACTGCTCAGCGGAGACAGGGTGCCGTAGTAGTCGATCTTGATGGGGTCTAAGAGACGCGGATTGGCCTTGCCGGCACGGATGTGCTGGAGCGTGTCGTCCAGGTGAGCGACTGAGTTCTGCATTTGCTCTTCGGCTGCAGCTTCATACAAACTTAATTCATCTTCCATAATATCAGGGTTTTACGAGAGTTCCGATTTTCTCTCCGTTAATCACTTTTTCGAGGTTGCCGAGTTGGTCCATGTTGAAGACATAGATGGGCATCTTGTTCTCTTTGCACATGACGGTAGCTGTCTGATCCATCACTTTGAGTCCGCGGCGGATGATCTCGTCGTAGGTGATCTCGTCGAACTTGGTGGCTGTCGGGTCCTTCTCCGGATCAGCGGTGTAGATGCCGTCGACGCGCGTACCTTTGAGCATGATGTCGGCTTTGATCTCGAGTGCCCGCAGACTGCTACCGGTGTCCGTGGTGAAGTAGGGTGCACCCGTGCCGCCGGCGAGAATGACCACATTGCCTCGCTCCAACAGCCGTATGGCTTTGGCAGGACTGTAGAAATCGCCGACAGGCTCCATACGGATGGAGGTCAGAACACGGACAGGCTGACCGATAGCCTCCAGCGCCGACTGTAAGGCCAAGGCGTTGATGACGGTGGCTAACATCCCCATCTGGTCACCTTTGACGCGGTCGAAACCCCGTTGGGCACCGCTCAGACCACGGAAGATATTTCCGCCGCCGATGACGATACCTATCTGCACACCGCGTTGCGCGATACGTTTCACCTGCTCGGCATATTGCGCCAAACGGTCGGTGTCGATACCTTGCTTGCTTTCTCCGGCAAGGCTCTCGCCGGAAAGTTTCAAAAGAATGCGTTTGTACATAGTAACAATTTAACGTTTTTATGTAATAAAAACCATTTTAACTATTTAACCATTTAACGTGACGAAGTCACCTATTGGTACCACGAAGCGTACATTGCGTAGTTATTGGCTATTTTCTTGTTTATCTCTTCGGTCTGTGCGGGATCGGCTTTCTTGATGAATTTCGCCGGCACGCCGCCCCATATCTCGTGAGGCCCTATCTGCGTGCCTTTGAGCACCAGTGCATTGGCAGCCACGATCGCACCTTCTCCCACATGGGCATCGTCGAGCAGGGTAGCGCCCATTCCGATAAGCGCGTAGTCGTCCACATCCGCACCGTGAATAGTTACGTTGTGTCCTACCGACACATAGTCGCCCAGACGGATGGTCGATTTCCGGTAGAGGGTGTGCAGCACAGCGCCGTCCTGGATGTTGCAATGACGGCCGATGACGATTGTGTTCACATCGCCTCGCAGCACCGCATTAAACCACAAGCTCGTTCCTTCGCCCACCGTCACATCGCCGACCACGGTCGCGTTTTCCGCCATGAACACGTCGTCAGCGATATGCGGGGTTAGGATCTCGCCGTCTCTATTGATCGTTCTGATTAGTGCCATAGTTTTCTTCTAGTTGACTAGTAGACTAGTTGACTAGTAGACTAGTTATCGCGCAGCGATGATAGCTAAGAACTTCTCTGCCACGAGTGCGGCACCACCGATCAGGCCGCCGTCGATGTCCGGACAAGCGAACAGTTCGGCTGCGTTCTTCTCGTTGCAGCTGCCGCCGTAGAGAATAGTGGTGTCCTCCGCTGCCTCTTTGCCGAATTTCTCAGCCACGAGCGAACGGATGAACGCGTGTATCTCCTGTGCCTGCTCCGGCGTAGCGGTCAGACCTGTACCGATTGCCCAAACGGGTTCGTAAGCCAGCACGATCTGCTTCCACTCATCGGCGCTCAGACCGAAGACCGAACCTTCGAGTTGGGCTTTCACCACTTCGTTCTGACGACCAGCCTCGCGCTCCTCTTTCACCTCGCCGATGCAGAAAATCACCTTCAGCCCGTTAGCCAAAGCCAGACGCACTTTCTGAGCCAGCATCTCGTAGCTCTCGGCGTAGTATTGACGACGCTCCGAGTGACCCAAGATGACGTACTCGGCGCCGGTCGATTTCACCATCTCGGCACTCACCTCACCGGTGTACGCACCTTTCTCGTGGTCCGCGCAGTTCTCAGCCGCCACCTTAATCGGCGAGCCTTTGAGCAACTCGGCTACGGTAGCCAAGTGGATAAAAGGAGTACCGATAACAACGGCACACTTCGGGGCTTTCACAGCCTCTTTCAACTCGGTAGCCAATGCTACACCTTCCTGCAGGTTCTTGTTCATTTTCCAGTTACCTGCCACCATTTTAATTCTTGCCATAGTATATAAAATTTACAATTTACAATCTACAATCTACAATTGTCGAAAATTATGTTTCTCGATGATCACACCGTCCTGCACGACGAACATGCCCGGATTAGCCCTGACAATAGTCTTGAGCGTCACGGGATCGATGGTGCAGAACACATGCTCCGCCACCTCTTCGTCCAGGCCTATCTCGTCGGCGAAAGCAAAGATGTCGTCCTCGCCGCTTCCGGTCAGGATATAGAGTATCTTGTCGTCCCGCCGGCAGTCTCGCATCAGCTGCAGCACTTTGTCTATCTGCTTGCGGTCGGTCTTGTTCAGGTCGTACATCGTGACGAGCGTGATTGGCTCGTCGGCTTCAAGGATGTCGTAGGTGATGTCGTAGAAATCGAGCGTCATGATCTCAAAGTCGTGAATCGGCGGCTCGTAGCCTTTCTTGATGAGCACGGATTTCTGATCGACGAAGGTCCATGTGCTGTCGCCTTTGGGGTAGTCGGCCAGAGTGAACTCCTGCTCTACGCCGTCTTTGGCATAGATGAGCGTCGTCTCGTAGATGTCCGGTTCTGCGTCATCAGGTATCTCCATCAGGGTGGGGATATGGTTGCCCACTTTGTACGGCCGGAAGTCCATCGGAGGCAGGTGGGTATAGGAATAGCCCATTATGCCGCCGGCTATGCCCAATCCGACGAGCGTTATCACGAGCTCCATCCACCAGCTGAACAGCGGCGGAACGGCCTTGAGGCAGATCAGCAGTACGACCACGAGACTCAGCAGGATGACGTTCTTCCAGAAGGTCTGCCAATTGGTCAACACCAGCGCATCGCCGAAACAGCCGCAGTCGGTCACGGGATTGGTCAGCGCTATCCACAGCGTCAACGGCGTCATCACCAGGTAAAACACTAACGACAGCCAGCTCGTCCAGTTGGTCCGCACATTGAACAGCATGCAGAATCCGAGCACGAACTCTACCGCTATAAGCAGCACCGCTGCGGTGCCGGCTAAGGGCAGCAGGTCGGTGAAGAATCCGCCGAAGGCCTTCAGGTAGTCCTCTATCTTATAGACGGTACCTAACGGATCCACGGCTTTCACAAAACCCGAGAACAGGAAGGTCAGTGCCAGCAACGTGCGGGCTACGCTTCCGAGGATATGTTTGACGGTTCTCTCTTTCATTTTACATTTTCCATTTTCCATTGTCAATTTTCCATTTTCCATTTTCCATTGTCAATTCTCATAATGTATAAGATCGAAAATGGCGTAGTTGATGATATCGAAGTAGTTGCCTTCGATGCCTTCGGACGCAATCGTCTTGCCGCCGTTGGCAATGATGGTCTTGATGCGAATTATCTTGGCGAGTATCATATCGACGATGCCCTCTTTGCTCATCTCGCGCCAAGCCTCGCCGTAGTCATGGTTCTTGCGCACCATCAGCTCTTTGGCCTCGTGCAGCACCTCGTCGTAGTGCCGCATCGCCTCCTCGTTGCTCATGTCTATCGAATCGGCGTAGCCGTTCCGCTCCTGGATGATGGCGGTGATGCCGTAGTTGATGATCGCGCGCAGATTGCCCTCTATGTCGTCGCCCACCAGACTGACGCCCGTCGTTTGCAGTTGGCGGATGTTGCAGGCTTTGATGTAGAGCTGGTCGGTGATACCGTGCAGGCGGAAGATACGCCACGAAGCTCCGTAGTCCTGCATCTTGTCCACAAAAATCTGCCGGCACTTGGCCGTTACCAAATCAAATTGTTTGTTCGTATCTGCCATGATTCAAAAGTTTACTATTTTTAAGATTTTGCCCCTCTATGCACTACAAGGGGTAATACCGTGGTTAAACCGTGGGTAAACCGTGGTTAAAGGCTACCTGAAAAAATGTACGATTATTAAGATTTTGCCATTTCTATCAGTTCGTCGGGTCCGACGAGTTTTTGTTCGCCGGAACTCATATTTTTGAGCATCACTTTGCCTTGCGCCATCTCGTCGCCGCCTACGATGGCCACGAACGGAATCTGCTTGGCGTCGGCATAACCCATCTGCTTCTTCATCTTCGTCGCTTCGGGATAGACCTCCACGGCTATCCCTGCTGCCCGCAGCCCGTTGGCCCAACGCAGCGCATAGTGCAACTCGTCCTGTCCGAACGCGGCAAAGAGCACTTGTGTGGCCGATTGCAGCTCTTTGGGGAACAGGTCCAACTCGGTCAGCACATCGTAGATGCGGTCAGCACCGAACGAGATGCCGACGCCCGACACTTCCGGCAAGCCGAAGATACCCGTCAAGTTGTCGTAACGACCGCCACCGGTGATCGAACCGATCTGTGCGTCCAAGGCCTTGACCTCGAATATCGCGCCCGTGTAATAATTGAGTCCGCGCGCAAGGCACAGGTCCAATTCAATGTTCAACTTCACACTTGTCGCCTCTATCAGTCCGAACAAGGTCTCCAGTTCCTCAATGCCTTTCAGTCCCACTTCGCTCGTCGCCAAGAACGACTTCAATTGAACTATTTTGTCTTGAATCTTGATTCCTGACTCCTGATTCAATATCGGCTGCAGTGCCTCAGTAGCTTTCTCGCTCAGTCCCCGTTCCGCCAATTCCGCATTCACGGCATCGACGCCTATCTTGTCCAGTTTGTCGATGGCTACGGTGATGTCGATGATCTTGTCGGGCTCACCGATCACTTCGGCTATACCTGCTAAAATCTTGCGATTGTTGATGTGCAGACACACATTGATGCCCAAACGGCGGTACACCTCCTCTACTATCTGCACCAGCTCCAACTCTCCGACCAGCGAATTGGAACCGATCACATCCACATCGCACTGGTAGAATTCGCGGTAACGGCCTTTCTGCGGTCGGTCGGCACGCCAAACGGGCTGAATCTGGAAGCGCTTGAAGGGAAAACTGATCTCCTCGCGGTGCTGCACCACATAGCGCGCAAACGGAACGGTCAGGTCATAACGCAGACCTTTCTCCGGCGTCAGGTTCGCTTTCTCGCCGCTGTTCTGGATACGGAAAAGTAACTTGTCGCCTTCCTCGCCGTACTTGCCCATCAGCGTGCTCAGGTTCTCCATCGCAGGCGTCTCGATCTGCTGAAAGCCGTACAACTGAAACACCCCTTTGATGGTGTCAAAGATATAATTGCGCCGAGCCATTTCCACTTGCCCGAAATCGCGCGTCCCTTTGGGTATACTTGGTTTCTGTGCCATAATTCTAAATTTTCAATTTTCAATTTTCCATTTTCCATTTTCCATTTGCAAAAATCTGCTCGCAGATTTTTGCAGTCGCTCCCAACTCGCTCTCCACATACTCCGCCGCTTTGGCGCCTAAGTCTTCATGCTGCGCAAAAGCTGTCTCCACCGCCTCTTCAAACTCATTGTATTTGCGCACGCTCTTGCCTGCACCGGCATCAATCAGTCCTTGTGCCTCGCGAAATCGTTGGTAGTTAGGCCCGAAAATCACCGGCACACCATACACCGCCGCTTCGATGGTGTTGTGAATCCCTTCGCCGAAGCCGCCGCCTACATAAGCCACCTGCCCGAACTGATAGATCGAACTCAACAGACCGATCGTATCCACCACCATCACCTCCGCGTGCCGCAGTATGTTCCGCCGGCTAACAATCCCATTTTCCATTTTCCTTTGTCCATTTTCAATTGAACTGTACTTCACCATCCGTCCCTTGAACAGATTGAAAATGAAATGCAGATGTGCCTCGTTTATCTCGTGCGGCACAAGAATAATTTTTAATTCTTCATTTTTAATTTTTAATTGCGCTAATAGCGCCTCATCCTCCGGCCATGTGCTTCCTGCCACCAACACCCTCTTGCACCCTTCCGCAAACTCTGCTATGGGCTGCAATCCTACAGGCGAAGCCGGTCTTACAGCGCAAGCGGTCTGTTTGACTCTGTCAAATCGCGTGTCTCCTGCCACGCTTGCGTTATGCACGCCGTGCTCCGCCAACAGCCGTCGCGAGGCCTCGTCCTGCACGAAGATATGCGTGAAAGCACGCAGTATGCGCAGTTGACCTTTGCCCCACCACCGGAAGAAATACTGCTTCGGACGGAAGATAGCCGAGATGCTGTAAATGGGGATATCGCGTTTCTTCAGTTCGCGTATATAGGCGGGCCAGAACTCGTATTTGACGAAGATGGCCATTTTCGGTTGCAGGGCCTCGATGAACTTGCGCGCATTGCGCCGCGTGGCAAAGGGCAGGTACAGCACGCCGTCCAACAATTCGTTCCCCTTATGTGCCTTGTATCCCGACGGACTAAAGAATGTGACAACAACCTTTTCTTTGTAGGCGCTTGCGCCGTCCTGTAGCGAAGCGTCCTTTATCCTCTCAATCAGCGTCCTCGACTGCTCGAACTCGCCTGCCGAAGCCGCATGAATCCATATGCAGCCGCTGAATACTGACGGCTCAAAGCTGAATGCTGACTTCTGGCCTTCCACCAACGCACGGGCTTTCTTGTGCCCGAACAGCGCCGCGATTCGTATCAATAGAAAATACAAAAACATGCTCCCGATTTTTTGTTTCCAACAAAAAGCGTGCAAAGTTACAACAAATTTTGCATATATGCAAATTTTTGACACATTTTCTCAAAAAAATGCGCGCACACTTGCGTATATGAGAAAATTTTTGTACCTTTGCGCCCAAATTTGTGTGAATAATCATTTAAACAGCAAGATACAGTGAAAAAGTTACTTATTCTTTTTACGGATGGATATTTCAGTTATAGTGCCGCTGTATAACGAGGCGGAGTCGCTGCCGAAGCTCTACGAGTGGATAGCGCGCGTGATGAAGGAGAACAAGTTCTCCTATGAGGTCATTTTTGTCAATGACGGCTCGAACGACAATTCGTGGGAGGTGATCAAAAGTCTAACAGCCGAAGGCGGTCTTGTACACGGAATCTGCTTTAGGCGGAACTACGGCAAGAGTGCGGCCTTGCACTGCGGTTTTCAGGCGGCGCAAGGCGATGTGGTGATCACGATGGATGCCGACCTGCAGGACAGTCCGGACGAGATACCCGAGCTGTACCGCATGATCACGGAGGAAGGCTTCGACCTGGTCAGCGGTTGGAAGCAGAAACGCTATGACAATGCGCTGACCAAGAACCTGCCGTCGAAGCTGTTCAACGCTACAGCCCGCCGCGTGACAGGCATCCGGCTGCACGACATGAACTGCGGTCTCAAAGCATACCGCAATGAGGTGGTGAAGAACATAGAGGTGTTCAGCGAGATGCACCGGTATATACCGTACCTGGCCAAGAATGCCGGTTTCACCAAAATTGGGGAGAAAGTGGTGCAGCACCGCAAGCGCGAATTCGGTAGCTCGAAGTTCGGTCTCAACCGTTTCGTGAACGGCTATCTCGACCTGCTGACGCTGTGGTTTCTGAACAAGTTTGGTAAACAGCCGATGCACTTCTTCGGGCTCGTCGGCAGCCTGATGTTCTTCATCGGATTGGTGGCGGTGATAGTGGTCGGGAGCATGAAGCTCTATGCGCTGTCGAATCATGTGCCGGCCATGCTCGTGGGCGTGAATCCGTATTTCCATATCGCCATCTTGATGATGATACTCGGCTGCATGCTGTTCCTCGCCGGATTCCTGGCAGAGATAGTGATCCGCAACTCGCCTTCCCGCAACGACTACTTGATTAAAGAGCAGATTTGATGAGCCAGCGATTGGACGAACAAATAATGACGATAGAGCGTGCTCTGGGTGAACGGATGATCGAGCACGCTTTGGTCGTGGTACGTTCGTGGCTGAACGAATTGGGCGAGAACAATCCTTACGAAGAGGCGGCGCAGCGTATCCGCAAGGACTACAACGAGCTGTTCAACGAATGGCTGAGCATTGGCAACGAGGATACGGACATGCGGCTAAACCGCCTGACGGGCGATATGTACCAGCTGGTAGATGCCGTGTATGCGTCGATACGTGTCTATCGGGGCTTGTCGCCGGAGATGCATGGTTTCAATCCAGATCTGCCGCAATCGGTGATGAACTATTTCGCGAGCAATGTGCGTTTGCGTCCGGAGGACTACGAATGGATGATCCACGCGGCTCATGACAGCAGCAAAGCCGGAACAGCCATCATGGCGGTAGGTGCACTATCGAGGAACATGCGCGAGTGCTTCAACCTCGATGCTTTGTTGGCGATGATCGAATGTATCGACGCCGAGAATGCGTTAGTGGGCGACCAGTGTCTGGCAGGCGTCTTCCAACTGCTGATCCAATACGATATCCGCATCGACTTCTTCGAGCAGCTGCAACGCGCTTTCCTCGATGCGCTGAACGAGATGGGGGACGAAGGCGAACATGCATTCGAGGTGCTGTGCGCCATGATACAGATGGTGCGGCCCCAGACCATCGCCGATTCGGAAGACGATATGTCCCATTCGCTGCCGAACGAACTGAAACACCTCTTGCAGCACTCCGGCCTCAACGATCTGCACAATTTGACGACAATACTGCCGAAGTCGGAACTCGAGTACATGCAAGGCTTGGTGGAACTGCTGCCTGACACATGGCTGTACGATGTGTTGGTGGCGGAGAATGAAGAACGCGAACAGTCGTTGGCCAGACTGTACCTCGCGCTGGGACGCATGGACCTGATGTGGGAGAACATCGACGAGGCGATCAGGTGGCTCGTGGACCGGCTGCGAGGCGACAACGCGAACGTACATGATTACATCAATTATGCGCATTGCCTGCTGCTCACCGGCGACCGGATGATGGCATTCGAGTACTACCGTCAGGCGCGGCAGCTATGCAATACCCCAAAAGACTTCTTCAACCTCTTCCGGCCGGACAGAAGGGCATTGGTCGATCACGGAATACCGCTCGAGCAGATATACCTGATAGAGGATAGGATGCTGGAGAATAAAGGGTGAAGGGTTAGAAAGCCACACCGAAGCCGGCATCGATGAACTCGGCACGGACGCCGTGGGTCTTCAGACCCAACTGTACGAACAGGTGCTGCAGCACACGGTACTTGAGCACGAACTGCATATAGCACCAGCCGTCCTGATAATTGCTCGCTTTCGTAAAATCGTAACTATAGAAAACACCTCTGTCCAGCGACTTGCCTTCTTCGTAAGCCGCTTTGGCTTCGTTGTACGGCTCGAGGTTCTTGACGGGGTCAAACAGATAAACGCCCACATGAATACCTGCGGTCAGTTTGCCGATGATGAACTCCGGCTGCAGACTGAAACCTACGCGGAAGCAGTTCTTCACCTCGCTCGTCCGCAGATAGGTCTTGCCGAAATAGGTGATGGGCGTGCCTTCGGGGTTCTCGTCCTTGTACTCGTCGTTCACCGCCGCATAATAGCCGTCGTAGAAAGCGTCCAAACCGGCACCGACGCGGAAGATGGAGATCGGCACCCAATAGGCAGCCAACTTGACCGAAGCGGCACCGAAGAAGAGATGGCCGTTGATGTTATCCTTGTAGTAGTTCTGCTTGGCGCCGCCTGTAGCGCTGAGCTCGATCGCCCATTTCTTGATCACATCGTCATACAGCTTGCGTGGCACACGCGTCCGAGGGGCTGAGGGACGAAGAGGCTCCGCATCGGTCGGATGATAGCGGACGCCCAACTCCGCACCGAAAATGTTGTAACCCGCGTTCGGGTGCATGAAAGAGCCGTTACTGATATGCCGCCAGCCTCCGTTGAGCGTGATCTCCCAACCGCTTTTGATGGGGAAGTCCATGTACATTTCCATCGCCAGATAGGCATTGAGGATGGAGCCCATCGACCAGTTGGCGACCAGCTTGCCATCTTTCTGCGCAATGGAGTAGGACTTGTATTCAGCAGGCAGCGTGTTGGCATAGGTCTTTGTCACCGCGGCTATACCTACAGCCGGACGCACGCCGATGCGGAAATGGGTGCCGTTGTAGAAAGGCTGATTCATATAGCCGTAGGCCGCAAAAGCCGAGCCCAAGAAATTGTCATTACCCAAGTTGAGATAGCTCACGCCGACACCTATCGACGCGTTGTTCCATTGCTGCAGGCATTTCCAACGACCCGTAGGCAGGAACTCCACCGAAAACGAACCGCCCAACACGGGACGCTCGATCCACTGATCCACCTTGCCATCTGGCAGCATCGCGCCGCCGTATGCGCTTACACGATAAGTCAGCTCGTAATGGCGCCGAGGTTCGGCAAATACCTGCAAACAGGCCAATAATCCTATCAACAAAACGATTTTTTTCATTTCAGGGCACAAAATTACAAAAATATTTTGATATATGCAATTTTTTTTGTAACTTTGCGCGATTTTTGTGAAATGAAGGCGAAAAATATCTTTTTCTTGGGCATCGGTGGCATCGGAATGAGTGCCTTGGCGCGGTATTTTCAGCGTCAGGGCTATCATGTGTCGGGTTATGACCGCACGCCGTCGGAACTGACCGGGGAGCTGGAGGCGGAGGGCATTGAGATCACCTATGAGGACGATCCCTCCATTTTCCATTGTCCATTGTCCATTTTTCATTCAGACAATACGCTTGTGGTCCGTACACCGGCTGTGCCGGAGGATAGTCTTTTGTATCGGTATTTTCGCGAGCACGGATTTCAGATCAAGAAGCGTGCCGAGGTGTTGGGTGATGTGACTCGCCGGAAGCAGGCGCTCTGCGTGGCGGGGACACACGGCAAGACAACGACGAGCACGATGATTGCTCATCTGTTGCAGCCCGTCAACGCGTTCCTCGGCGGCATCAGCATGAACTACGGCACGAATGTGCTCATTGAGCCTGAGAGTCCGTTTGTGGTGGTGGAGGCCGACGAGTACGACCGCTCGTTCCATCAGCTGACACCGTATATCTCCGTGGTCACGGCCGTCGATCCAGACCATTTGGATATCTACGGCACGCCGGAAGCCTATCGCGAAGCGTTTGCCCATTATACGAGTCTCATCACCGGTGCGCTGGTGATGAAGCACGGCATTGCGCTGGTGCCCAGGCTGCAGCCGGGAGTGAAGTGCTATACTTACGGAATGGACAATGGACAAGGGAAAATGGAAAATGGCCCGGATTTCTATGCCACGAACATCCGGGTGGGTGAAGGAACGATTGTGTTTGACTTCGTCACACCGCGTGAGACGGTGAAAGACATCCGTCTCGGCGTGCCCGTATGGGTGAACATAGAGAATGCAGTGGCAGCCATGGCGGTGGCTTATCTGGTGGGAAAGAATCTTTCCACTTTCAACTCTCAACTCTCAACTTTTAAGGGTGTCCAGCGCCGGTTTAACATCCATGTGCACACGCCGAAGATCGTGTACATAGACGATTATGCCCATCACCCGCAAGAGATAGCCACGGCCATCGATTCGATCCGCAAGCTGTTCCCCGAACGACGACTGATAGGAGTCTTCCAACCACACCTCTACACGCGTACACGCGACTTCAAAGAAGGATTCACGCGTGTGTTGGCAACGCTGGACGAGTGCCTCTTGCTGCCTATCTATCCGGCGCGGGAAGAGCCGATACCGGGTGTCACCAGCGAGATACTGCTTGCGAATGGACAATGGACAATGGACAATGGGAAATTAGTGGAGAAGCAGGACCTGGTGCCGGAGCTGAAGAGACGCATAGCGCTTAGTCAGCAGCCCGTGGTCATACTGACTGTAGGCGCCGGCGACATCGACCGCCTCGTGCCCGAGATAACTAAAAGTCTGAATGCTGAATACTGAATACTGAACGCTTCGCATGAGTAGAACCGCAAAAATAGTATGGCAAAGCATTGGTATCGGCATCATGGCGTCGTTGCTGATCGCGGCAGTGTTGTGGGGCTACAGGATGAAGCCCAAGACCGACTCGTGCGTGTCGCTGACCTATATCATCAAGGACCGCGCCGAACGTATGTACCTGACTGAAAATGAGTTGAATCAGCTGTTGCGCGCGGAGGACTTATACCCTGTGGGGCGTCCGATAAACGCCGTTTCGCTGCAGCGCATTGAGAACACGATTCAGCATCATCCGATGGTGCGGACAGCGGAGTGCTACCTCACGCCGCGCAACGAGATGAAGATACGCCTGACGCAGCGTGTGCCGCTGGTGCGGGTAAAGACGCCGACGGAGACTTATCTGATAGACACCGACCGCCGTGTGATGCAGGTGCGAGCGCTGGTCAGGGACAGCGTGCTCGTCGTAACGGGGAACATAGGACCGCAGATGGCGGCTACGCAGATGGCGGATTTTGCCGAATGGTTGCAGGACAACGCCTATTGGCGCAAACGTATTCATCACCTCAATGTGCAGTCCCCGCAACGCGTGCTGCTCTATCTCAATGACGAGAACGGTAAAGTGAAAGAGGAACGCGTGTTGGTAGGCCCGATGCGCGGATACGAAGCCAAACTCGCCAAGCTGAGGACCTTCCTCGAGAACAGCGCAGAGGCTACCAAGGACAAGCATTATTATGAACTCGATGTCCGATTCAAAGGACAGGTAATAGGAAGATATTAAACTTAAACCCTACAAAACAATGGCAAGAAGACAAACACAAACAGCAGACTCACTCCCGTTGGTGGCATTGGACCTGGGCAGTGACAGCGTGCGGGCTATGGCCGCGCAACGCATTGCGCCGGATTTGTTCCGCATTCTTGGTGTGGAGGAACGGCCGCAGAAATTAGGCAACTTATGCGTGGAGCAAGGTATCATCACGCAGTCCAGCAGTGCCGGCTATGTGATAGCCGAAGTACTCAAACTGTTAGCGAACCGCATCGGTTTGGACGAACTGCCTACGGCGTTTATCTCCGTCGGCGGACAGTCGATGCAGATCGTAGCGGTCCATTCCAGGCGGGACCAGGCGCGAAAGAAAGAGATCAGTCAGACCCTCCTTGACGAGATGGAACTCGAGTGCAAGCAGAAAATCGAGATGCGCAATCCCGATGTAGCCGTTTTGGGGCTGGTGCCGTCGTACTTCAAGTTAGACGGCGTGGAGCAGGACGAGATGCCTTCTCCTGAACAACGCGCGGCGCTGGTCGAGGCTCATTACATCGCTTTCTACGGCCGCAAAGTGATCGATACCATGCTGCAGAAATCATTCTCGCAAGCGGCGCGTAGCATTGAGCACGCGTTCGTGCGACCCGAGTGCCTGCTGTCCACGTTCGCTACCTGCGACGGAAACCATGTGCTGATGAACGGCTGTGCTGTGCTCGACTTCGGCGCACAGACCACGAGTCTCACCGCCTACAAGAGCGGCCAGTACCTCATCAACAAAGTGGTGCCAAAAGGCGGCTATCACATCACGCGAATGCTCGAGCAGCAAGGTATGAGCTTTGCCACGGCAGAGGTGCTGAAGAAGAAGTTCGGCTGCGCTTCGCCCGACTTGGTGCAGAAGAATCTGCGGCTGCGGGTACCTGCCGGCCCCGAGATAGGCGGAGACATGATCATCTCCACTATGGAGCTGGCGGAAGCGATAGAGCTCAAAATGAAAGAGATCCTCGCGCCGCTGATGGACGAACTGCGTAAGGTGGAGAGCCGCATCTCGACGCTCTATATCACCGGCGGAGGCAGCATGCTGCAAGGAATGGAGGATTATATCCAGAGCCTCACGCCCGTTCATGTGCAGTACGGCGCACACAACCTGCTCCTGCACCGAGACACCGAGGACCGATACCTCTCCCCGCAGTACACCGCGCTCGTCGGAACGATACTGCTCGGACAGGACTACCGCGATAATCATAAGAACCAACTGGTGCGCAAGCCCGGGTTCCTCGACCGAGTGAAAGAATCGACACTCGATATGTTTATTGACAGCGAGTAGGAAAATGGAAAATGGAAAAATGGAAAATTGAATCGTTATGGAAGATAATTTAATTACACTGCCTTTGGAAGGCTTGACAGAGGATAGTATCATCAAAGTGATCGGCGTAGGTGGAGGCGGCTGCAATGCGGTCAACTACATGCACCGTCAGGGTCTGAAAGATGTGACCTTCCTCGTTTGCAACACCGATCGCCAGGTGCTCATCAAATCGTCGGTACCGAGTAAGCTGCAATTGGGTCCGGGTCTGGGTGCCGGCGGCGATCCCGAGACCGCGCGTCAGTACGCCGAGGAGAGCCGCGAGCATATACGCGAGGCGCTCAATGATGGCACGCAGATGCTGTTCATCACCGCCGGAATGGGTGGCGGTACGGGTACCGGTGCTTCGGCCGTCGTGGCGGAGGTGGCGCAGGAAATGGGCATACTGACCGTTGGTATCGTCACGATCCCGTTTGCGTTCGAGGGCAAGAAGAAGATAGAGAAAGCAATGACAGGCGTGGCTCGTCTGGCCAAGCATGTGGACGCGCTTCTCATTATTAATAATGAGAAACTCAAACAGATCTACCCGGAACTCAACCTGCTCAATGCGTTCAGCAAGTCGGACGATGTGGTGGCCAACGCAGCCAGAGCGATTGCGGAGATCATCACGGTGCCCGGGTACATCAATACGGACTTTGCCGATGTGCGCAACACACTCCGCAAGGGTGGAGTAGCCATCATGAACATCGGTCGGGCTTCCGGCGAACGGCGTATCACCAATGCCATCAACGATGCCCTCAACTCGCCGCTGGTCAACACCAACGATGTGCACGGCGCCGAACGAATCCTGCTGCAGTTCTACTGCTCCACCGAGCACGCCATCGTCATGGAGGAGATCGACCAGATCAACGATTTCGTCCAGGAAGTGGGCGAGGACATCGAAGTGCAGTGGGGCGCTTCCATCGACGAGACGCTGGGCGAGGAAGTGCGCGTCACGGTCATTGCCACGGGATACAAGGTCGACGGGCTGCCATCCGAGGAAGAGGTGGAAGGCAAGAAAACGATAGCCGAGGCTATCGATGCCAACTACCCGCCGCAGGTGCCCAAACCCTTAGAGGACGAGAAGGCACAGCTGATCGACCTGAGCGAGACGCTGTTTGCCGAAGGGGGTGACACGCTGCCTCGTCAGACGAAGGAACGGCCCGAATCGACCTCTGCCGAAGAGGTGGTCATTACCGTCGAGGACGAACCCAAAGCGGAGGAACAGCCGGAGCAACCTGCTCACCGACCGTTCGGATGGATTAGAAGAAAGTAATTATCAATGGTTAATGATTAATGATTATCTCGTGAGACGAAAGCATATTCACATAAAAAGATATTCATTATTCATTATTAATTATTCATTAAAATGGAACGAGAAATGAATTTTTGGGACCTTTGCGTGGTGTGTGGCCGTGCTATAGGTCGCGGCTGTGCCGCTTTATGGCGCCTGTTGGCGCATATGTTACGCCTCTCGTGGCGCTACTGGTGGCTGGTGTTGGCCCTTGTTTTCTTGGCGGTGGCAGTGGCTCTCTACCATACGCGTGAAGCGAACATTACCTTCAAGATGAACGCGGTGGCTTTCATCAACGGTGCTTCGCTGCCGCAGTTCGAGCAGGCTTTTGCGCCGCTCCGTTCAAGTCGTTCGATACCTGACGATGCCGCTATACTGCCGTTCATCAAGGAGCATCAGGTACAGGCTTTTCAGACTTTCCGCGTAGTGGACTGTCGCCATGACGGCGTGGCGGACTTTGTCGATTTCAAGCGCAAGTCCTCGCCCAAGGACACGCTCAATGTACAGATGCAGGACCGTCTGTGCCTGCAGTTCCGCATCAAGTCGCGTGACTTGAAAAAACTGCCGGAGGTGGAGCAGGCCTTGCTCGATTTCCTCAATGCCAACGAGGCATTGCAGCAGTCGTTCGGCACCTATCGCCGCAACCTGGAGGCCGAAGTCGCTTTCAACCATGCGCAGGCGCTCAAGCTCGACAGCCTCACCAGCGCGTACTATTTTGCAGGAACAGTGCCCGTTCAGCCTGCTGCTTACAGCGGGAACGGCGTTAATTTCTACGGTGACCGTCGAATCCATCTCTTCCTCGAGGAGATATACAAGCAGCAGCAACACCTGCAGCAAGGCGACTACCGCTTACAATTAGCGACCGCTCCCGTAGTGCTGGAGAACCACTTTGTGGCAGACCCCAAACCCGTGAACGGTCGTCGTCAGTGTGTAGCGTTGCTCTTCCTGCTCGGTTGGGTGGCTGGATGCCTCCTCGCCGAAGTGATCGACAAACGCAAAGCAATCATCGCCTGGCTCAAAGCCTAATCTTTTTTAGCTTTTAGCAAGCGCTTGACAACGAAGAACACGATTGCCAAGCCGAGAATGACGAGTATAGCTACGGATAGTTCGTGGCTATATTCTTTTATCAGGTCCATTTGTCCGGCAGCTAAGTAGCCCAGCGCCGCCAGGATGCAATTCCAGATGAACGCTCCGAGGAAGGTCCACCAGAGGAACGCGCCGAAGTTCATACGGCTCAGGCCCGCAGGGATAGATATGAGCTGCCGGATTCCCGGGATGAATCGTCCGATGAAGGTCGATACATTGCCTTTCTCACGGAAGTACGCCTCCGCTTTCTCTATCTTCTCGCTCGAGAGCAGGCACAGGTGCCCAAGGCGTGAATCCGCGAACTTATAGATGATGATTCGTCCGAGCCATACACTCAGGCCGTAGTTGATCACGGCGCCTATTATCGCACCAAGCGTGCCGAAGAGCACGATCAGCAGCACATCAATAGGGTAGTTGCCCGTTGTGCACAGCACGCTCTCCGGCTGACCCGCTACGAACGCTGCAGGAGGAATCACCACTTCGCTCGGGAAAGGAATGAACGAACTTTCCACAGCCATCAAAGCAGTAATCGACGCATAGCTCATATGCGCCGAGTACCACGTGATGATGTTATCTATGAAACTCATACAAATTGAAAATTGAAAATTGAAAATGAAATATTAATTGTACATTATCCATTTTCCATTGTCCTTTTTCAAATAAATATTATTTGAACGATGATATAAACAGGCAGGAGAATGATCAAGCTGAACTTAATCATATAGCCGAAGAACGACGGCATATCGATTCCTTCCTGCTCGGCGATGGACTTGACCATGAAGTTAGGTCCGTTACCGATATAGGTGAGCGCTCCGAAGAACACGGCACCCATCGAGATAGCCTTCATGAACTCCGGTGCGATACCTGCCACCGCTTCTACGCCTTCAGCTAACGGGATAGTGGTAGCCGTAGCATGGAAGACCATGGCCGTAGGCGCATTGTCCAGGAACGCCGAGAGGGCACCCGTACAATAGACGAACTGCCACGGAGCCGTGACGGGCAGCGGGTTCTGCTGCAGGAACATCAGAGCAGGAGTCATCGTGGCGAAAATTCCTAAGAAGACACATGCTACTTCGAGGATAGGCGTCCAGCTGTAGTTGTTCTTCACCCGCACTTCCTTCTTCGTCGTCAGCCACGAACCGGCGATGATGGCGATGAAGACCCACTCGCGCAGCAGTTTGAGGTACCATGGTGCATGTTCGCCACCCATCGCAGGGATATAAGTCGAGTTGATGAACATCGTGCTCGCCACCACGCACAGCAGCCAGAAGATATTGATCAGACCCGTCGCCTGCATCTTGGTGCTCTCGCGCACATCGGCCATGATGTTCTCCACCGGCTCTTTCTTGTAGAAATAGACATCGATCACAAAGTAGATACCGAGAAGCAGAGCTCCTGTCAGCGCCCATTCGGGAAGCATGTTCTGAAGCCACCACATGAACGGCGTACCTTTCTGGAACAGCAGGAACAAAGGAGGATCGCCGAGCGGAGACAGCAGACCGCCGCAGTTAGCCACGATGGCGATGAAGAAAAGGACCGTGTGCACTTTGTACTTGCGTTGCGAGATGGTTGCCAACAGCAGACGGATGAGCAGCATCGCTGCACCGGTCGTTCCCATGAACGAAGCCAGCACCCAGCCGATAGCTAAGATGATCGTGTTAGTCTGCGGTGTCGCTTTCAAGTCACCTCGGATACAGATACCGCCGGTCGTTACAAACAGCGCCATCAGCAGCAGGATGAAAGGCACATAGTCGAAGATCATCTGGTGAATCAGCTCGTGACTCATGCCGTGTGCGCACAGCCAGAAACCTACGGGCACGCCGAGGATCAGCGAAACATACAGCTTGTGTACATTATGCTCCCACCACTCGCCCACATGAGGAATCAGCGGAAGCACTGCGATGCATAGCAGCATCACTACAAACGGGATTAGCATCCACGCCGGAATCAAATGTTCTAACATATTAATGAATAATTAATAATTAATAATGATTAATGAATATCTTTAATTTTTTGGATATTACTTTTTGATGTTTTAATGATAGCGATTAATAGTTTTAATATTTCTGTGCCATCAGCATGAATGGAATCAAAGCTATCATCGGTAATAAATCCGGAATCATGCAATAGTTCTATCCAATAGATACTTTCGTTTGTCTCTTTTAAAGCTATACTTAATTTGTTAACAAAGTCTTGCTTACTTTGAGCGAATGTGGCCTCTCGACAGTTTGCCCCAATGGAAGTTCCTGAACGAAGGAGTTGTTTTGAGAGAATATATTCATTCTTGTCTGTTAGATATTTATGTGCTTTGATGATTCGTAGCGCAAACGAATATGTTTTATCTTCTAATATGCCTAAATTGTATATTTTAGTTTCTTCCATGTTACATTCAGCGAGATATTCATTATTCATTAATCATTATTCATTGTTTTGAAACTAATCCAGTTTCAAAACAGCGAGGAAGGCTTTTTGCGGCACTTCCACATTGCCTATTTGTTTCATCCGCTTCTTGCCGCGTTTCTGCTTCTCGAGCAGCTTGCGCTTACGGCTCACATCACCGCCGTAACACTTGGCCAACACATCCTTGCGCACCTGCTTCACGGTCTCCCGCGCAATGATCTTCGCACCTATCGCCGCCTGTATCGCTATGTCGAACTGTTGGCGAGGTAGCAACTCTTTGAGTTTCTCGCACATGCGCCGGCCGAAGTCCGTAGCATTGTCGCGATGGGTGAGGGTAGAGAGTGCGTCCACTTGCTCGCCGTTCAGCAGGATGTCCAGCTTGACGAGGTTGGACGGACGGAAGCCGTTCATGTGCCAGTCGAACGACGCGTAGCCCTTGCTGATCGACTTGAGCTTGTCGTAGAAATCGATCACTATCTCGCCTAACGGCATGTCGAACAGCAGCTCCATACGGTTACCGCTGATGTACTCCTGCTTGACCAGTTCGCCGCGCTTGCCCAAACACAGCGTCATGATCGGCCCTATGTAATCGGCCACGGTGATGACGCTCGCGCGGATGTACGGCTCCTCAATGCGGTCTATCTCCGTCAGGTCCGGCATTCCCGCGGGGTTGTGTACCTCCACCATGTTGCCGTCTTTGGTATAGACATTGTACGACACATTCGGCACCGTGGTGATAACGTCCATGTCGAACTCGCGGTCCAGACGCTCCTGCACTATCTCCATGTGCAGTAACCCGAGGAACCCGCAGCGGAAACCGAAGCCCAACGCCATCGAACTCTCCGGCTGGAACGTCAGACTCGCGTCGTTCAGCTGCAGCTTTTCTAACGATGCCCGCAGGTCCTCGTAGTCTTCCGTCTCTATCGGATAGACGCCCGCGAACACCATCGGCTTGGCTTCTTCGAAACCGTCTATCGCCGCCTCGCACGGTCGCGCCACATGCGTGATCGTGTCGCCCACTTTGACCTCGGTCGAGGTCTTGATGCCCGAGATGATGTACCCCACATTGCCGGCGCTTATCTCCTTGCGAGGGCTCATGTCTAATTTGAGGATACCTATCTCGTCCGCGTCGTACTCCTTGCCCGTGTTCACAAACCGCACGCGGTCACCCGTGTGCATCGTCCCGTTCACCACTTTGAAGTAGGCTATGATACCGCGGAACGAGTTGAATACAGAGTCGAAGACGAGGCATTGCAGCGGTGCGTCGGGGTCGCCCACCGGTGCCGGGATACGCTCCACGATGGCATCTAATATCTCCGTCACGCCCTCGCCCGTCTTCGCCGAACAACGCAGTATCTCCTCGCGCTTGCAACCCAACAGGTCTATTATCTCGTCCTCCACACGCTCCGGCATCGCATTGTCCATGTCGCATTTGTTGATCACGGGAATGATCTCGAGGTCGTGCTCGATGGCCATGTACAGGTTCGATATCGTCTGCGCCTGAACGCCTTGCGTCGCATCTACAACTAACACCGCTCCCTCGCAAGCCGCTATACTCCGGCTCACTTCATAACTGAAATCCACATGCCCCGGAGTATCGATGAGATTAAGAGTGAACATCCCGTCACCCGTAACCGGTAACCCGTCACCCCTATACTTATAATTCATCTGTATCGCATGGCTCTTTATCGTGATGCCCCGTTCTTTCTCCAGGTCCATGTCGTCGAGCACCTGTGCTTCCATGCTGCGAACATCGACGGTACCCGTCAACTCTAACATCCTGTCCGCCAGCGTACTCTTGCCGTGGTCTATATGCGCAATGATACAAAAATTCCGTATATTCTTCATAGGTCCTACTTACCCAAACTAAAATCGGGCACAAAGTTACAACAAATTTTGCATATATGCAAATAAAAAGAGAAAAAAGCGCAAAATTATCTAAAAATATCAAGCGGCGCGGATGAAGTTGTCGTCTTTGTCTTTGGGTGCGATAGGATTGGGTTTGCCTTTGAGTTGGGCATAGAAACGGGAATTTTGATGTTTGCATATTGAAGGGTTCTAGACGCGTACCTAACGCATACCTGACGCGTATCTGACAACCCCTATTATCTCGTACTTACCGCGCACTTACCGCGCACTTACGACGCACTTATCACGCACTAAATTTTGCTTTCGTTTTTGTTAGTATTATATACTTTGTATATAATACATGGATGTTGAGGGGTTCTGTCTGAAATCGAGTGCAAAGATACAAAAAAATGTTGAGATATGCAAATTTTGGGGCGCAAAAATGTAAGAAAAATGCAAAAAATGCAAAAATTGCTGATGTCGGATAGCATCCGACACAATGGACATAGAAAGAGACCGGCATTCAATGCCGGAGAAATAGACGAAGACAAGCGGGATCCCGGAATAGCGGGACACCGGTATCCCGAAAGGGAGCTATGCAGGCACAGGGAGACTCGCTCATAGAAATCGCGAGCACGGGACACTGAAAATGTCCAAATACAATTTGGACGTAATAGACGAAGAATAGCGGGATTCAATTCCGCGGAAAGGAAGAAAGATACTCGGTGGGATAGCACCGAGGAGTGAACAGACGGGTGCGGGATTTATCTGTCATTCGCATTTGTACTCTGCACTACGCTAAACTTGCCTTTTATTCGCAAGAAGGGCATTTCAAAGTATTTGTACGATAGCGACGCGATTCCTATTGTGAGAGCAGTTATGGCAACAAAAATCACAACAGACGCCACATCATTCTGCATGAATTCAGCCGGATGTATGAGACGCGTAAGGATGTACAATAACAAAGGATGGATTACATAAATGCCATATGAGATTTGTCCTAAGTAGTTCATTACCCGGTTCTCTAAAAGCGGCTTGCGCAACAGACCAGACATAATTACAAATAACGAAACAAACGCGATATATTCGTTGCGTATCGGAGACGGGATATAATTCGCGTACAGACCGGATGTGAAGAATAGAATCCAAGCCACAATAGCCACGAATCTACTGGAACAAAGTTTGACAAACCATTCTGTTTTGCGGTAGTACATAATTGCGCCTATCGCTCCTAACATCATACAATCAAACTGTGTAACGCCTAAGATACGATACATAAGACCTTTGCCGAGAAAGAAATATGCGGCTAATTTTGCGCCGAACCAACATACAAGCAACACAGACACAAAGGTAAGCACGCGTTTCTTGTTGTACTTTACCATCCAAGGATACCACAGGTAATACTGCTCTTCAACGCCTAAACTCCAGAAATGGAATAGCGGAATAATTCCGATTCCTAAAGCGTGCGATATGTTACCGGAGAAAAACGCATAAAACCACGCGGCATTGTTAATTTCGTCACGAAAGAGCCAAACAGCTAATAGGGCAAGAGCCAAATAAACATAATAAAGCGGCCAAATTCGTAGGATTCGACGCATGTAGAACTTCGGAATACTGACATCGTCCGTTTTGCCAATCTCGTTCATTAAGAGATAGGTAATAAGGAAGCCGCTTATGACGAAGAATGTCGTTACCGGTCCCGATGGCCAAGGAATATGCCATGAAGGCGAAACGCCCCAATTGCCGAACGGAGTCCACATATGGCCGAACAATACGGTTAATGCCGCTACTGCTCGTATTCCATTTAATCCCGGCAAATATAATTTATCTGAACTCATTGACAGTAATCTAAATTTGCTTACTATCAACTCGCCGCGCAATAAAAAGTGTGAGTGTTCTTATTGCGCTAATCAAGGCAGCCCAGCACGGAAGCCTTAGTCATTCCTAAGAAACTCACACTAAATGCGAGCATCTATTATGGAATGACAAGGCATACCCCAAGGTACGCTGCCACATATTACTTCTGTGCACTTATATCCGTAAAGTTTGCTGGGCTTTAGATTAGCGCGAAATAATAGTAATGCTTGTTAATATATTGTGCGCAACGCTTTGCGCTTAGAGTGATCGGTCTTTGACCGATAGATTGCTCCGGGTTTAGCGTCGCGGAGCAGGGACGATTATATAGTTTAATCAAATAGCAATTCGTGAAGGGCTTCGTAAACCACAACGACATTTTCACCAGAAGGCAATGCTTCTATTTTGTAACCAAAATGGAAACCATCCGCATAATAGTCCTTATATCCCTTTCGTATCCAAGGTATATGCCGTATCTCGGTGTGGTCAGTTAGAGCATATTTGCCCAAAGCCTTCAAAGAACGAATAAGACGTTGCTCTTTCTTTAGAACTGTCGCTTCATCTAAGGTAGGATGTTTCTTGAGGCTGAATTTATAAAATTCAGTCAAATCAAAGAATACGGCATCATCTATACGTACTTCTAATTCTTTCATCCATGAAAATGATTATGGATAATACTTTTCAAAGATGCATCTAGTTCTTCGATGGTATGAAGGCTATCCCATTTCTCTTCAGAGATAGTTCCTGCACTATGCAGAACAGGTTGTTTTAATGCTGCTTCCATATGTTTTATGTTATTTGCAAACCTTTGCGGGTGCAAAGGTACAACAATTATTTGATATGTGCAAATATTTCTGCAAAAAAGAGAGATTTTTATAATAAAAAAACGAGCGCGGGGCTTCCCAGTCACGCGCAGGCTTTGATTCCAGTAAAGGAATCCATCTACTTACTCACTTAATTATTTACAGAACGCTATGGAAACTCACACCATAGCGTGGGGTGCGGTATTATTGGTACAAATACCGCTTGATGGAGCGTTTCGGGGTCTTCTCGAACTCCGAAGCCACTAATTCGATTGCACTGATTTGGCTATATTGCGGCAGCTCTTTGTTCACCGCCGCACGATTCTCTTCCATTTGCTGGGTGAGGGTCTTGTTGCCCAGGGCCTTCTTGCCGTCCGCGGTCGTATCAGGGAAGACGAGCGCCACGAGCTTATGGTCACGATCCACCACGATCGACTCAATGACGCAAGGCATCGAGTTGAGCTTGTCCTCCAATTCCTCGGGGTAGATGTTCTGTCCCGAAGGACCGAGGATCATGTTCTTCGAGCGACCATGAATGTATATATTGCCCTCTTTGTCGAGCACGCCGAGGTCGCCGGTACGCATCCAACCGTCCGGTGTGAACGCAGCCTTGGTCGCCTCGTCGTTCTTGTAATAGCCTTTCATCACATTGATACCCTTCACCTGTATCTCGCCGTCCTTGCCGGTGGGGTCTTCGGAGTCGATGCGCACATGGCATTGCGGCAGCTCTTTACCGCAGCTGTGGAACGCATAGCGGTACCAGTCCTCGTAACTGATGAGCGGTCCGCACTCGGTCATACCGTAGCCCACGCAATAGGGGAACTTGATGTCGTGAAGCACTTGCTCCACCTCGCCGTTGAGGGCTGCACCGCCGATGATGAGGAAGCGCAACTGACCGCCGAAGGTCTTGTCCAGACCCTCTTTCACCTTGCGGCGGATCACATTCTTGAGGAACGGGGTACGCCACATGATGCGCATGGCAGGGCTGCTGATCTTGGGCAGCACACCTTTCTTGATGATCTTCTCGATCACGAGAGGCACCGTCAGGATCATGAACGGCTTCACCTGCGCGAACGCTTTCATCAGCACGGTGGGGGTAGGCGCCTGCGTGAGGAAATAGACCTCGGCACCGTCGCACACCTGATACAGGAACTCGAACATGAGTCCGAACATATGCGCTATCGGCAGCATGGACAGCACCTTGTCTCCCTTGCCGTGCGGGATACGGGACTGACCGAACTCCACATTGCCGCTCAGGTTGAGGTGGGTCAGCATCACGCCTTTCGGATTGCCCGTAGAGCCGGAGGTATAGTTGATAACGGCTATATCGTCGTAGTTATCGGTGGGGAAATGCAGGTCGGAGGCCTTGACACCATCCGGATAGGCCTTCAGGAACGCTTTGTCCACGCCTTCGTAGGCCTTGCGGAACTTGTCGTCCGATGCCACGATGGACATGTCGTCCATAAAAATGATGGCGCGGAGGCTTTTCATCTGCGAGGGGTCGATCTTCTTCTTCACATTCGGACCCACATAGAGCAGCAAGGCATCGGAGTGGTCCACGAGCGAGTAGATACCGTCCGCCGTGAAGTCGGGCAGGATACTGACTACCACCGCCTTGTAGCTCGCGGCAGCCAGAAAGAGCAGACCCCAGTTGGCGCAGTTACGCCCGCAGAGAGCTATCTTGTCACCCTCCTTGATGCCCACTTGCTGCCAAGTGACATGCAGTTTGGCAATCTGTGCCGCCAAATCGGCATAGGTATATCGATTTTCACCGTCATAGTCCGCCATTGCCAGACTGTCCCAACGCTTCGCGATCGTTTCCTCCAGGTACGATAAATAATGTTTTGTTGCCATAATACAATTAAACCAAAATCGAGTGCAAAAGTACAAAAATTATTTCATATAACAAAGCAAAAAAGCATTTTTTTATCATTTTTTGTGCCTTTTTACGCCATTTGAAACATTTTATTGCGAAATTTCGTATTTCTCGAGCGCCTCATTCATGATTCGATACCCTTGTTCGATGATCTCTTCGGCCTTA
The DNA here is from genome assembly GCA_017448985.1 of Paludibacteraceae bacterium. Taxonomy (GTDB): domain Bacteria; phylum Bacteroidota; class Bacteroidia; order Bacteroidales; family Paludibacteraceae; genus Colicola. The sequence goes on along the minus strand of JAFSKL010000010.1, from coordinate 26,532 downwards.
TCGAAATCAAAGGTATTGTACGCGTACTGGCGCATCACCGCGTGTACATCCGGAGGCGTGAGCCGCAGAGCGAGCAGGGTGTTCTGCTGGATCTGCATATCGCTCATCCGGTCGAGCAAACCGAAGAAATTGACATTACGACCCAGGTCGTTTGCCCGTTTTACCCTGTATTCATCGAGACTTTTTCCGAATTGACGAATCTGTTTCTCCCATGATTTGGGCACCGGAATCCCCGTCTTTTTGAGGTAAGCCAACTTGCCTTCCACATCGATGGATTCGGGGATTTTGTTCTCTACGGGCATGGTATCCTTTCCGCTGATGTCCATGGCTACCAATATGTCGCCTTCGGTACGTTGAACGGCGTGTAAGGGTAGGGGATTGAGGATGCCTCCGTCGATGAGCAGGCGTTGGCCTATCTGAACGGGCTGAAAGAACAGCGGGATACTGATAGACGCGCGTACAGCCTCAAAGAGGCTGCCTGAACGGAACACCACTTCCTCGGTGCGGATCATATCCGAAGCCACGATGGTACACGGTATGTTGAGGTGCTCCATCGGACGGTCAGGCACCACTTTCTCCAGCTCTCGGATGATACGCTGCCCCTTGACCAGCGAGTTGCCGCTGAGCAGGTTGACATCCAGCATGCGGAGAATGAGCTGCTTATCGACACGCAGGAACCACTCCTTGGCTTGCTTCAACTGTCCTGCGGCATACATGCCCGCGATGATAGAACCCATCGAGCAACCGGCTATACTCGTGATGGTATAGCCGCGTTCTTCGAGCGCCTCGATGGCACCTATATGTGCCAAACCGCGCGCTCCGCCGGAACCCAGTACAAGCGCTACATTTTTATTTACCATTTTGTCATTTACCATTTGGTCATTTATTTAACCATTGAGGCATTTAGACAATTTTGGCGGGAATCAGTTTCTCGCGGATGCGGATATAGATGATGTTCTCTTTCTTGGCAAAGGGTGTTTGCACATAGCCCATTCCGATGCCCGTTTTGGTGTTGGGCAGCATGATGCCGGAGGTGACATGACCTATATTATTGCCGGATTCATCGCATATGTCGTAGCCGTTCCGCGGGATAGCACGCTCCTGGCACTCGAAGTGTACCAGTTTGCGTTGGACGCCTTCCGCTTTCTGCTGTTTGAGGAAATCGCGGTCGATGAACTCCTTGGCATCGAGCTTGGTGATCCATCCGAGACCTGCTTCGAGCGGTGAGGTGGTATCGTCGATATCGTGGCCGTAGAGACAGTACCATTTCTCCAAACGCAGGCTGTCACGGGCACCGAGACCGATAGGAGCCAGGCCAAACGGCTTGCCCACTTCGAAGAGCGCGTTCCAGATCTGTATCCCTTTGTCGGCAGGGAAATAGAGCTCGAAGCCTCCGGCACCGGTATAACCGGTGTTCGACAGGATGACACCCGGTACGCCCGCAAAACTCCACTCGCGGAACGCATAATAGTCGATGGACTTGAGGTCCAGGTCGGTGAGCAGTTGAAGCAGTTCCACCGCCTTCGGTCCCTGCACCGCCAATTGGCCGTAACGGTCCGAGGCATTGTCCAAAGAGAGATCTCCCCAATTTTTAATTTTTAATTTTTCATTTTTAATTTGGTTGACCCACGCCCAGTCCTTGTCTATATTGCCGGCATTGACTACCATGAGGTACTTGGTGGTGGAGTATTTATAGATGATCAGATCATCCACGATACCGCCTTTGCCGTTGGGCATACAGGTGTACTGCGCCTTGCCTGCCGGTATGACCGACAGGTCGTTGGTGGTGATATACTGCAGGAAGTCCAGCGCTTTCTCGCCTTTCACCCAGAACTCGCCCATGTGGCTGACATCAAACACGCCGACACCTTCGCGAACGATCATGTGCTCCTGATTGATGCCAGTAGGGTACTGAATAGGCATATTGAAACCGGCAAACTCTGCCATTTTTGCGCCTAACGCAATGTGAATATCCGTAAACGGAGTTGTCTTGAGATTTACCATATGGTCATTTACCATTTTATTATTTATTGAATCATTTAGCCATTTGAACGATTTGGAGGATCACTTCCATGGCTTTTTTCATCGATGGAATCGGGAGATACTCGTATCGGCTGTGGAAGTTTTCGCCTCCGGCAAAGATATTGGGGCAGGGTAGTCCCTCGAAGGAGAGCCTTGCGCCATCCGTTCCGCCACGAATAGGCTTGATGACAGGTGTCACTTCCACCGATTCCATCGCACTCTTGGCGAGTTCGATGATGTGCATGACGGGCTCTATCTTCTCGCGCATGTTATAATATTGATCGCGTATCTCGATCTCCGCCGTTCCGTCTCCGTACTCACGATTCACCTTGCGGACGAGGTGCTCCAGTTCCCGTTTGCGGCTCTCGAAACGCGCTTTGTCATGGTCACGAATGATATAGCTGAGCGTGGTCTCTTCCACGGTGCCGTTCATGCCGATGAGGTGGTAGAAACCTTCGTATCCCTGTGTGTGCTCCGGCGTCTCCCAGCGAGGTAGCATAACGGCTAACTGGTAAGCTATACGCATCGAGTTCTGCATCTTGTGATACGCTGACCCGGGGTGAACATTCACTCCGTGAACATGAATCTTACACGAAGCCGCGTTGAAGTTCTCGAACTCCAACTCACCAATTGCTCCTCCGTCCATGGTGTAGGCGAAGTCACAGCCGAAAGCCTTCACATCAAAATGGTCGGCTCCCTGACCTATCTCCTCGTCCGGTGTGAAGCCGATACGCACTTTGCCGTGCTCGATCTCCGGATGCTGCACAAGGTACTCCATGGCCGTGACGATCTCGGCTATACCGGCTTTGTCGTCGGCTCCAAGGAGAGTGGTCTGGTCGGTGACGATGACCTCCTGCCCCGCATAACGCGCATCGATGAAATCGCGCTCTTCGGCCTTGACGATACTCGGTTTGACATGGCGACCGCTCACATCCGGCGAGGTGTCCATATGGGCGATGAAGCCGATGACAGGCCGTTGGCCATTGGTCATTTGTCGTTGGTCGTTGGCCGGCAAGGTGGCCATGATATACCCGTTGGAATCGAGGGAAACGTCCTTCAAACCTATCGATTTGAGTTCATCGGCAAGGAAACGCGCGAACTCCATCTGGCCGGGCGTGGAAGGCGTCATATTTGTATTCTCGTCGCTCGTTGTGCAAAACGAGACATACTTGAGAAAGCGCTCAACGATATCCATAGATTATTTGCCACCGAAGGCACCTAAGAGTGAACTTAATGCGCCTGCGTACTGTGCAGCGGTGCTGGCGTATCCGGCAGCGGTATCGGCATAGCCTGCAGCGGTGCTGGCTACTTCCTGCGTCTTGGCAGAAGTGGTCTGCGAGGAAACGCTGCTCGTTACCATGTTGACGAGGCTATTGGTAACGGTTTGTGCGGTGTTCTGTGTCACGAGACCGAGCGAACCTGCTACGAGGCCTTTGCTGAACTCACCGAGGTACGATTTGTCTTTGTAATTGGTCTTGAGACCTTCGCAGTTAGCGAGCAGGGTAACGGTGTTGAGCACATTTTGCATGTTCTTGTAGTCGTACTTGTTGCCGTCGGCTTTGTACTGCGCGTAGAGGGCGTTCAGCGCACCTCCGGCACCCTGACCTGCGGAGAGGGCGGTCGTTGAAGAGGAGGTCGTCGTCTTGGCTGTCGACTGAGCGGAGGTGTTAGAAGTTGTACTACTCTGTGTGAAACCACAGCTGGCCAGCATTACGGTTGCTGCTACCAAAATAATCATTTTTTTCATAATAGTGTGTATTTAAAAGTTTATAAAACGATGTTCATTTGTTCGATTTCACCGGCACAAAAAGCCAAAATATTGTCCGTCACATTCTCGCACATGGCGATTCGTCCTTCCATCGTTCCTGTGCCGGTGTGGGGCGAAAGAACGACATTGGGCAGGCTGAAAAGTGCCGATGAAATGGCGGGTTCATGCTCATAGACATCGAGTGCGGCGCCGGCAATGATGCCGTTCTGCAGCGCTTCAACGAGCGCCTGTTCGTCTATGTGTGCGCCTCGTGCCGTGTTGATGAGGTACGCTGAACGCTTCATCATCCCGAGTTCGGGCTGGCCGATCAGGTGGTGTACCTCCGGCGTGTAGGGCAGGTTCAGACTGACGAAATCGCTGTCCTGCAGCAAGGTCTGGAAGTCCACATAAGTGGCATCGAAGCGTTGCTCCATGTCCTCCGGCAGGCGGTGGCGATTATGGTAAAGGATGCGCATCCCGCTGGCTACAGCCCGTCTGGCGAGAGCCTGGCCGATGCGTCCGAGACCGATGATACCGAGTGTTTTGCCGTATAAGGAGTGACTGAGATTATTCATCACCGCCATAGGCTGACAGATGCCGTTCCTGAGGGCGCGATCGAACTCCGAGACACGACGGGCCACATCGATCATGAGCGCAAAAGCGAGTTCCGCCGTAGGCTCGACCACGGGTTGAGGCGTGTTGGTGACACGGATTCCCCGCTCACGGCAAGCTTCCAGGTCGATATTGTTGAATCCCGCACCGAAATTGGCGATGAGCTTGAGATGCGGCATCGATTCGATCATTGAACGCGGCACGGGTTTGTCGAAAGTGCTGACGAGAATATCCGCTTCCGGCAAAGAGGCGTAGAGCGTGTGTTCCGAGAGTCGTCGGAAGCCTTCATGGGGTAATTGTGTCGTAAAAGCGACCTTCATTTCGCGTAAGCACATAATTTGCGAGTGCAAAGGTAGTCATTTTAATTGAAAATTGAAAATGGAAAATGGAAAATTTTATGTTTATGGGGCAAAATGTACACTTTTTTTAAAAAAAGTACGCGCGCACTTGCACATATGAAAAAAATATTGTATCTTTGCACGCTAATTTGAATTTTTATGGCTAAAAAAGCACTAATCACCGGAATTACGGGTCAGGATGGCTCCTATTTGGCGGAGTTTTTGTTGGAAAAAGGTTATGAAGTCCACGGCATTATTCGCCGTAGTTCGGTGGATTTTCGCGAGCGGATCGCCCATTTGGAGGGAAAACCGCATTTTCATTTGCATTACGCGGACATGAGCGACTCGATGTCGCTGGTTAAGTTGGTAGGACAGGTGCAACCGGATGAGATATACAATCTGGCGGCGCAGAGTCATGTGCAGGTCAGTTTCGATGCGCCGGAGTTCACGGCCGATGTGGATGCGGTAGGTGTGCTGCGTGTGCTGGAGGCGGTTCGGACGAATCATCTGGAGAAAACATGCAAGATCTACCAGGCCTCGACGAGCGAACTCTACGGCAAGGTGGAGGAAGTGCCGCAAAGCGAGACCACGCCGTTCCACCCGTACAGTCCTTATGCGGTGGCTAAATTATACGGCTATTGGATCATCAAGGAGTACCGCGAGGCGTACAACATGTTCTGCTGTTCCGGTATCCTCTTTAACCATGAGTCGGAGCGTCGCGGCGAGACGTTTGTGACGCGTAAGATCACCTTGGCGGCTGCGCGTATTGCGCAAGGCTTGCAGGAGTGCCTGTACTTGGGCAATCTGGATTCGTTGCGCGACTGGGGATATGCCAAGGATTATGTGGAGTGCATGTGGCTCATTCTGCAGCATGATACGCCCGAAGATTTCGTCATAGCAACGGGTGTGCAGCATACGGTGCGTGAGTTCGCGACGTTGGCTTTCCACCATGCCGGTATTGAGTTGCGCTGGGAAGGCAAAGGCGTGGAAGAGAAAGGAATCGTGGAGGAATTAAAAATTCAAAATTCAAAATTAAAAATTAAAGAGGGTGATGTTGTTGTTGCTGTGAGTCCGGATTTCTACCGGCCGACGGATGTGGTGAACTTGTTGGGTGATCCGAGTAAGGCGAAACGGGAACTGGGCTGGAATCCGCAAAAGACGAGTTTCGAGGAGCTGGTCGAGTTGATGGTAAAGCACGATATGCATAAAGTGACACGAGAACACTTTAACCTTGCCGAATATTTGGAGAAGGGTATTGTGAAATAATGGTGTGATTAGGGTATCCTCGGCATGAGCATCCGATAAGCATCCGATGAGCACCCGATGAGTATCCGATGAAGACAGGTGGAAACCTGGTGGAAATATGATGGAAAAAGACAGTAAGATATATGTTGCAGGCCACCGCGGAATGGTAGGCAGCGCAATAGTACGGGAATTACAGCGGCAGGGATATACGAATATCGTGACGCGGACGCATAAGGAACTGGACCTGTGCCGGCAAGAGGCTGTGGAAGCATTCTTTGCGGCGGAGAAACCGGAGTATGTGTTCCTGGCTGCAGCCAAGGTAGGCGGTATCGTGGCGAATCAGAATGCGTTGGCCGATTTCATGTACGACAACATGATCTTGGAGATGAATGTCATTCATGCGGCGTGGAAGAACGGGTGCAAGAAGTTGGAGTTCCTGGGTTCGAGCTGTATCTACCCGCGTTTGGCTCCGCAGCCGATGAAAGAGAGTTGTCTGCTAACCGGCGAGTTGGAGAAGACGAACGAGGCCTATGCGCTGGCGAAGATAAGCGGTTTGAAGTACTGCGAGTTTTTGAATCGTCAGTATGGCACCGATTATATATCCGTGATGCCGACGAACTTGTACGGTCCGAACGATAATTATCATCCCGAGCACAGTCACGTGTTGCCGGCGCTGATTCGTCGGTTCCATGAGGCGAAAGTGGAAGGGAAGAAGAGTGTGACGTGTTGGGGAACAGGTAAGCCTTTGCGCGAGTTCCTTTATGTGGATGATTTGGCGAACTTGTGCGTGTTCCTGATGAATAACTATTCGGGCAACGAGACGGTAAATGCCGGCACGGGTAAGGAGTTGAGCATTAAGGAGTTGACGGAGCTGGTGGCCAAAGTGGTAGGCTATGAGGGCGAGATCTTATGGGACACGACGCGTCCGGACGGAACTCCGCGCAAGCTGCTCGATGTCAGCAAAGCTACGGCGCTCGGCTGGACGTATAAGACGGAACTGGAAGACGGAATTGCGCTCGCCTACCGTGATTTTCTCGAAAATCCCGTTAGGGCAGAGCGATAATTAAAAATTAAGAATTAAAAATTAAGAATTAAGAATTGCGGGACTTTACGCTGGACATATATCGGGAACTGCTGGAGACATTGCAGGAAAACGGATATCGGCTGATACCGTTTGAGGAGTATAAAACCTCTCCCGACCTCTCCTCAGGAGAGGGGAAGTATGTTATCCTGCGGCACGATGTGGACAAGAAGCCGTGGAACAGTCTGATGGCGGCGCAGATCGAGAAGTCATTGGATGCGAAGGCGACCTATTATTTCCGCGTAGGCAAGGAGAGCAATGTGCCGGAGGTGATAAAAGCCATTGTGGGGTTGGGACACGAGATAGGCTATCATTACGAGGACATGGCGTTGTGCGGCGGCGATGCGGATAAGGCATGGAGTCATTTTCAGACATGGCTGGACTATTTTCGGCAGTACTATGCAGTGGAGACTATTTGCATGCATGGGTCGCCGACGAGCAAGTGGGACGCGAAAGATCTGTGGAAGAAATACGACTACAAGTCCTTGGACATCATCGGCGAGCCATATCTGGACACGGATTTTAGCGATGTGTTCTATCTGACGGACACGGGGCGTTGCTGGGACGGATACAAAGTGAGTGTACGCGACAAGATACCTCAATACCAGGATGAGTGGACGAAAAAAGGACTAAGCTGGCATACGACGAACGAGTTGATTCGTGCGATAGAAGATGGCGCGTTTCCGAAGCATGTGATGATGACGACCCATCCGCAACGCTGGACGAATAACGACAAAGAGTGGTATCTGGAGCTGGTGACACAAAACGCGAAGAATATTATTAAAAGACTATGGATAAGAAATTGAATTTTGCATTGATCGGTGCGGCAGGATATATAGCTCCGCGGCATATTAAAGCGATTGCTGACACGGGCAACAATCTTTTGGTGGCTTACGACAAGTTCGACAGCGTAGGCCGTTTGGACAGCAGTTTCCCGGATTGTTCGTTTTATACGGAGAATGAGCAGTTCGATCGTTTCTGTTCGAAACAAATGCGTACAGAGAATCCGCTGCATTGGGTGTCGATCTGTACGCCGAACTACACGCATGATGCGTTCATCCGTTACGGGCTGCGGCTTGGCTGCGATGTCATTTGCGAGAAGCCGTTGGTGCTCAATCCGTACAACATCGACAACTTGGTGCAGTTGGAAGCGGAGACGGGACATAAGGCATATACCATTCTGCAGCTCCGTTTGCACGACAAGATCCGCGCGCTGAAAGAGAAAGTGGAGAATGGGCCGAAAGACACGATCTACGATGTGGACCTGACTTATATCACGAGTCGTGGCAAGTGGTACTACAGCAGTTGGAAAGGCGATGTGCACAAGTCCGGCGGTATAGCGACGAACATCGGCGTGCATTTCTACGATATGCTGCAATGGGTGTTTGGTCCGGTGAAACGCAACATAGTTCATGTGATGTCGTTCGACCGCGTGGCGGGATTCCTGGAGTTGGAGCGCGCGCGCGTACGATATTTCCTTAGTATCAATGCCGAATGTCTGCCGGAGAATGCCGTTCAAGGTGAGAAACGGACCTACCGGACGCTCAGTATAGACGGCGAGGAGTTTGAGTTTAGCGCAGGCTTCACGGAATTGCACACGGAGAGTTACCGGCAGATATTGGCAGGTAACGGTTTCCGTATCTCGGAGGCTCGTCCGTGTATAGAGACCGTAGCGCAGATCCGGCACAGCGAACCGATCGGTTTGGTAGGGGACTATCATCCGTTGGCCAAACTGCCGTTAAGCAAGCACCCCTTCGGTTGGGACGAGAGAAGGTAAATGAAAATTGAAAATTGAAAATTGAAAATTCCGAATGTTTAAACTTAGAAACATATTGTTCCTTGCGTTTGTGAGTTTTCTTTTGGGGTCGTGTGTGACGGCGCGGAAAGTGAACTATATGCAGGAGCCGGACAAGTATATCCCCAGTTACGCAGACACCTTGAGCTTTGAAGACTACATTCTGCGAATAGGCGACCGCTTATATGTGTATGTCTATTCGCTTAACGAGGATATACAGAAAATGTACAATGCAGGTGCGGCCAATTCGTCGTATATGCGACAGCAAATGGGTAGCGGCAATGTGTACGGTTCGTACGACCTGTACACTTATCTCGTGGATCAGGATGGGAACATCGATTTCCCGACTTTGGGCAAGATCTATGTGCAGGGAATGACATCGCGCGAGGTGAAGCATAAGCTGGAGGAGGAATTGAGTACCTTGCTGCAGGACTTGCCGGGATACAGTACGGTATCGGTGGAGGTTAATATAGTGAACCGTTCATTCTCCGTGATCGGTGCCCAGAGCGGCCGTTATCCCATCAACAAGGAGAAGATGACGATCTTCGAGGCCTTGGCCATGGCCGGTGATCTGGGCGAGTTCAACAGCCGTAAGGAGATCAAGCTGGTGCGTGAGAAAAACGGCGTGACGACCATCAAGACCTTCGATGCCCGCTCGAAAGACATTATCAATTCGGAGTACTACTACATCGAGCCTAACGACATCATCTATGTCCGTCAGATACCGGGCTATAGTTTCGGTATCAACCATGTGACAACGGTCATTGGTGTGACAGCTGCTACCATCTCGTTTGGTGTATTCATCTACACGATCGTTCAGACCGGTATCAATCATGTGAAGAAACATTACGGAACCGGAGGTAACTCCACAAATGAGGAAGGAGGTACGAAATGAAAACGATTAGAATGATGGTTTTCGGCTTCCTCGCCGTGTTGATGACCGGTTGTTATTCGCATCGTGTGATCGGATATCTGCAAGAACCGACCAAGCAGAACAAGTTACCCGTTTATGATTCGGTGCCATACGAGCCTTATCGCATCCGTGTGAATGACGAGATCATTTATCGTCTGGTGACCATGGACGAGACCATGTCCAAGATGTTGGGTACGAATGCGGTATCCAGTGGTCAGTATGCCAACTCGTACCGTGTTTATTCGGACGGAACGATTGATCTGCCGTTCCTCAAACCGATTAAAGTGCAGGGCCTGACCGAAGCGGAGGCGCAAGAGGCATTGCATGCGGCGTTCAAGGAGATCATTCCGGACGTGGATGTCAAGATGGCGCTGTACAACAAGTATTTCTCGGTAGTGGGTGACGCTAATGCAGGACGCTATTTCATCTACAAGGAGAAGCTGAATATCTTCCAGGCTTTGGCGATGACCGGCGATGTGATGAACAGCGGTGACCGGCGTCATGTGCGCATTATTCGTCCCCGAGACAACGGTCAGGAACCGGAAGTGCTGGAGTTCGATATCCGCACCAACAGCATCATCGACTCGAAGTACTATTATGTCTATCCTAATGATGTCATTTATGTGGCGCGTACCAAGGACAGTTTCTACAAGGTGCCGAGCTATTCCGGTTTCATCGGTCTGATCACCAGCAGTGTCGCATTGCTGACCACGGTTTTGAATTATGTAGCAAATATCTATAAATAGCATATGAGCAACAATCAATATTATAATCCGGGCGGTAACAATCAGTATTACAACCCCGGTGGCAACAATCAGTATTACCAGCATGGTAACGGTCAGTATTACGGTGGAAACGGCCAGTATTACGGCGGTAACAGCCAGTATTACTACCAAGGCGGGAATCAGCAGTACTATCAGCAGGACCCGACGCAACAACAGGGTGACGACGAGGACAGTTCCCTCAATTTTAACCCGTTGGAGTGGCTGTTTACTTTCCTCCATTATTGGTATCTGTTCGTCATTGCCTTGGCGATCGCTTTAGGTCTGGCGATGTTGAAGAACCGGCGCTGGATACCTACATACTACTCGCAGGGTACTATCGTTATCAAGGAGAGCGGTACTTACGGAGGTTCGGCGATGGCTCTGATGAGCGGTTTCGGTGTGGATCCGGGCTACAAGAATGTGAACAATCAGATGATTATGTTGGGTTCGTATGACCTGATGAGCAGGGTGGTGGATTCGTTGCCGTTCCTGGATGTGGAGTATATCACGCAAGGCCGTTTCAAGACGCGTCAGCTCTACCGGCAGACCCCAATCCTGGTGGAGTCGAGGCATATCGATCCGCGGGCTTACGGCGTGCTCTACCAGTTGACCTTCCACAAAGAAGGCACGATGCATATTTCGTCTACCGACGAGAGCATAGATGTGGAGCTGGATGCCCGTTATGGCGAACCGGCGACCTGTTCGCTGTTTGACATCACCATTTGGCCGACGGAACTGATGGTCAATTCGGGCAAGATATACTTCCGCTTCCGTAGCCACGAGTCGCTGGTAGACGAGTTCATGAGCCGTTTGCAGTTGTCGTTCGTGACCGAAGGATCGACCGTGTTGGCCCTTTCGCTGGTGAGCGAGACACCGCAGCGAGACTGTGAGTTCCTCGATAAGCTGGCACAGATATACCTGCTGCAGAACCTGGAGCAGAAGAACGAAGTGGCCGAGAACTCGATTCGGTTCATCAACGAGCAGTTGGATAACTTGCAGGCTTCGTTGCAAGTGAGCGAAGGTGCAATGACAGACTTCCGTCAGGAAAACAAGTTCGTGGATGTGAACTCGTATGCCGGTCAGCTGATGGGTATGATTTCTGCCTACGACCAGCAGTCGATGGAACTGCGTTTGCGCGAGACTTATTTCGACTATCTCATCAATTATATCCACACTAATATCGAGAATGGTGTCGTTATTGCGCCGACCACAATGGGTGTGTCGGAGCCGATACTGATCTCGCTTGTGCAGCAGCTGAATGACCTGCGTATCCAACGCGGCGAACTGACGGAGAAGAATGTCTATTATGCCAAATACACGAAGGACATCGACAATGTGAAACAGGCGATAGAGGAGGTGGTGACATCGATGCGGACATCGCTGGAGATAGAGAAAGAGGACTTGCAGAAACGCTACAAAGAGGTGGAGCAGTCGATCAAATCGCTGCCGGAGAAAGAGCTGCAGATGGTGGCTATCGAGCGTAACTACCGCATCGACGACAACTACTACACCTTCTTCCTGCAGAAGCGTGCTGAGGCGGAGATTCAGAAAGCCTCCAACACGCCGGACAACAGCATCATGGATAAGGCGCGTACCACGGCTATCATGAATGCGAAAGCCAAATCGAAGACCACTTCCACTTATCTGGTCATCGGTTTCCTCATTCCGCTGGTGCTCATTATCTTGAGCGAGTTGCTCAACAACAAGATCCGTTCACCGAAGGATGTAGTCAAGCTGAAGATGTTCCGTCTGATCGGTACGCTTCGTCACGCGCGCAATCAGAACCCGACATTGGTTCGTGCTTCGCCCAGGTCCAGTTACGCGGAGATGATGCGAGCCATCCGAACGCGTATCGAGTTCATCTTGCGTCGTAAGGAGAAAATGGTCATTTGCGTGACTTCCACCGAGTCCGGAGATGGTAAGACCTTCCTCTCCACCAACCTGGCGGCGCTGTATGCCATGACCGGCAAGAAAGTGCTGCTGATGGACCTCGACTTGCGTAAGCCGAACATCCACACCAAGTTGGGCTTGGAGTCCGGCGACGGTATGTCCAACTTCCTCATCGGTGACTGCGAGTTTGATTCCGTGATGGAAACGGATACGCCGTTTGCGTTCGATTTTGCCCGAGCCGGTACGATCCCGCCGAATCCGGGCGAGCTGATTCACTCCGACAAACTGGCAAGTTTGATAAAAGACTTGCGTGAGAAATACGACTATATCGTCATCGATACATCGCCTATCGGTTTGGTGCCGGACGCTTATGCCGTGATCGAGCAGAGCGACTTGTGCCTGTTCGTTATCCGTTGTATGCAGACCAATAAATCGTTCTGCAAGCAGACACTGGAGCAGATGCGCGAAGTAGTGGAGCAGCCGGAGAAGATACAATTGGTACTGTCGGATATCCCGACCGAGGGCCGTCACTCCTACGGTTCCGGTTACGGATACGGTTACGGAGGCTACGGCGGTTACGGGTACGGACACTTCGGATACGGCGGTTACGGCGGTTACGGATATGGTTACGGTTCGAACAACAGCAATGCGAAACGGTACGGCAAGCTGTACGGTAAGCTGTACGGCAAGCTGGCGAAGGATGACAAGGCCTATCGTTCGTATTACTACTACCACCACGACGAGGACGACGAGGAATCGCAGCAGAAAGAACAGGAAAAGGATACGTCCACCGATCAAAACATGTAAAATGAAATTAGCTTTTGATAACGACAAGTATATCCGCATTCAGTCGGAGCACATCCGCGAACGGATAGAGCAGTTTGGCAACAAGCTGTATCTGGAGTTGGGCGGCAAGCTGTTTGACGACATGCATGCAAGCCGTGTGCTGCCCGGATTCATGCCGGATAGCAAGTTGCGTATGCTGACCCAACTGCAGGATTCGCTGGAGATCGTTATTGTCATTTCTGCCGAGGATATTGAGCGCAACAAGGTGCGTCAGGACTTGGGTATCACCTATGATGAGGATGTGCTGCGTTTGCGTGAGGAGTTTATGAACCGCGGGTTCAAGGTCTCTTCGGTGGTGGTAACGCATTATGCGGGACAGCGTTCCGCGGATGCTTACCGGCAGCGTTTGGAGAGAAAGGGTATTCGTGTCTATTACCATTATATCATCGACGGCTACCCGCATAATGTGGAACTGATAGCCAGCGAGGAAGGATTCGGACGGAATGACTACATAGAGACCACGCAGCCTCTGGTGATCGTTACGGCGCCGGGACCCGGAAGCGGCAAGATGGCCGTTTGTCTGAGTCAGCTGTACAACGAGCAGGTCCGCGGACGCGAGGCAGGATATGCCAAGTTTGAGACTTTCCCGGTTTGGAACCTGCCGCTCAAGCATCCGTTGAATGTGGCGTACGAAGCTGCTACAGCGGATCTGCAGGATGTGAACATGATCGACCCGTTCCATCTGGAGGCATACGGCAAGACGGCTGTCAACTACAACCGCGATGTGGAGATCTATCCGGTGCTGGACGCACTCTTCACCTCTATCTACGGCACGAGTCCGTACAAATCGCCCACGGACATGGGTGTTAACATGGTGGGGTTCTGCATCAGCGACGACGAGGTATGCCGCGAGGCAAGCAAGCAGGAGATTATACGCCGTTATTTCCAGGCACTGTGCCATTTGGCGAACGGAGCTGTTAATGATGCGGAGATCAAGAAACTCGCCTTGCTGCAACAGCAAGTGGGCATCAATACGGCTATTCGTCGTACTACGGTGGCTGCCCGTGAACGTCGTGCGTTGACGGGTGCGTTGCATGACGGTGTTTTTGCCCATGCGGCGGCTATTGAGTTACCGGACGGACGTATCATCACGGCCGAGGCAGGGCCGTTACTCGGTTCATCGGCGGCGTTGCTGCTGAATGCAATGAAGGAGTTGGCGGGTATCGACCATGCGATTCGGCTGATACCGGAGAACATCATCGAGCCTATCCAGCAGACGAAAATCAGTTACCTGCATGGCCAGAACCCGAGGCTGCATACCGACGAAGTGTTAGTGGCTTTGTCAGTGCTCTCGCTGGAGGATGAGAATTGCCGCAAGGCGCTCGCCACATTACCGCTGCTCAAAGGCTGTCAGGCACACTCGACGGTGATGTTAAAGGAAGTGGACTGGAGAACATTTAAGAAATTAGGAATAGATTTAACAACTGATCCCGCTAAGAAGTAATTAGAAGAGAACTCGGGTGAGAATCCCGGACTGACCGGCAACTGTGATGACCATTGGTCTAAGTCAGATCGCTTCCTCTTTGCGCAATTGGTAGTCCTCCTGGAATAGGACGAACAATGACAAAAAAACTCTTTTTTATACTGGTTTCGGCACTTTGTGCAAGCTCTGTTTTCGCGTTGGACGAAGCAGAGTTGGATTCGTTGGTCACCCGCTTTCAGATAGAGGAAGTGGAGGTAACGGCGCGTTCGTTGACCAAGGATGTCATTGTTCCGCAGACACTCAAAGGGGCTGAACTGCAGCGTCTGAATGCCCTGTCAGTGGCTGATGCATTGCGCTATTTCTCCGGCGTACAGCTGAAGGACTACGGCGGGGTAGGCGGCATCAAGACAATTAATGTGCGATCGATGGGAAG
The DNA here is from genome assembly GCA_017448985.1 of Paludibacteraceae bacterium. Taxonomy (GTDB): domain Bacteria; phylum Bacteroidota; class Bacteroidia; order Bacteroidales; family Paludibacteraceae; genus Colicola. Next base: position 11,423 of record JAFSKL010000010.1, on the reverse strand, counting down.
CCAGCATACTGCCGTCTATTACAACGGTGTGCAGTTGGGCAATGCGCAGAATGGGCAGGTCGATTTGGGGCGTTTCTCGCTCGATAACATGGATGAGATACAGCTCTATAACGGCCAGAAGTCCGATATCTTCCAATCGGCGCGTGAGTTCGGAGCGGCAGGTAATGTGTATCTGACGACGCGTAAGCCATATTTCAAAAGGAACGAGCGCGCGCACGTACGCGCACAAATGCGATTCGGTTCGTTTGCGTTGGCTAATCCGAACGTGGGCGTGGATGTCAAACTGACGGAAGCGTTGAGCCTGACGCTCGATGCCGAATATGTCTATTCGAACGGCAAGTACCCCTTCCGTTACCGCCGTGTGCTGCCTAACGGTGAGACGGCGTACGACACGACCGCTGTCCGGCAGAATGGCGATGTGAATGCGGTGCGCACCGAACTGGGCTTGCATCATTATTACCGCACAACGGGCTTTTGGCGGGTTCATGCGTATAACTACTGGAGCGAACGGGGTGTGCCGGGTGCTATCGTCAACAATGTGTGGCGCAACGGGGAACGGCTCTGGGACCGCAACTCGTTTGTGCAGGCTACATGGCAGGACGAGTGGTTCAACCGCTGGAGTACGCGCCTGTTGGCCAAGTACGCCAATGACTATACCCATTACCGGAACTACGACGAGCGTTTGCTGCCGTCCGACAACGAGTACCTGCAGCAGGAGGCCTATGTGTCGCTGGCCAACAAAGTGCGGCTCTTCAACTGGTGGGACCTGTCGTTGGCGTACGACTATCAGTACAACGCGCTGAACAGGGAAAACCTGTTAATCAATGAAGGCAAGGAGTTTTTCGACCGGCACAGCTATTGGCTCTCTGCGGCGACAGCATTTAATGTCAAAGAGTACCTGCGTTTGCAGGCAAGCGTCCTGATGACCGCAGTCACCCAACGCCCAACGAGTGCTTCCGAGCACTCCGATAAAAGCCAACGACCCAAAGTCACTCCTGGCCTTTTCGCCTCCTTCAAACCGTATCCGAAGATAGACCTGAGTCTCAATGCGTTCTACAAGCAGAGTTACCGCTATCCGACTTTCAATGACCTCTATTACACGGACCTGGGCAATGCTAACCTGCGTCCTGAGCTGGCGCGTCAGCATAGTGTGGAGTTGGCTTATAAAATCTCCAATGTCCAATCTCCATTGTCCAATGATTTCGGCTACGAAATCGCTGCCTCAGCTTCATACTATTATAACCGCGTAACGGATAAGATCATCGCTTATCCCAAGGGCCAGCAGTTCCGCTGGACCATGCTGAACCTCGGTACGGTCAAGATCAACGGCGTGGATGCGAAAGCCGATATGTCATTCTATCTGCCGCTGCGTTTCGTGTTGCGTACACGACTGAACTACACCTATCAGACGGCGGTCGATGTGACGAATCCGAACGACACCTATTATGGTCACCAGATACCGTATATCCCTTGGCACAGCGGCAGTGTGGTCGTGAACCTCGATTGGGAAAGCCGGCGTGGCGACCATTATGGCCTCAACTACTCGTTCATCTATGTGGGCGAGCGGTACTGCCAGCAGGAGAATACCGTTTATAACTATGTCCAGCCGTGGTACACGCACGACTTGTCGCTGTACGGCGAGTGGGGCATCCGGCGGTGGTGGCTCAAGGCGTATATCGAAATCAATAACTTGCTCGGGCAGGACTATGAAGTGATACAGAACTACCCGATGCCTAAACAAAACATACGATGCACACTCGCTTTCAGATATTAATCGGCTGTTGGCTGTTGGCCGTTGGCTGCTGGCTGACCTCTTGCCGTGGGGACGAGATCATCTACCCGACGCTCGGTGATCCTATCACGGACGAGGTGCGGCAAGGGGGACTGTATGTGCTCTGCGAAGGCAATATGGGTTCGAACAAGGCCCGTCTGGACTATATCAACTTGGAGTCCGGGACCTATTATTCCAATTGGTACGGAGCGCAGAATCCGCGTCAGCTGAAGGAGTTGGGCGATGTGGGCAATGACATTCAGCAGTACGGGAATCGCCTCTATGCGGTGATCAACTGCTCGCATAAGGTGGAGGTAATGGACCTGCAGGCAAGGCATATAGGCCAGATAGAGATACCCAACTGTCGCTATTTAGCGTTCCATGACGACAAGCTGTATGTCAGCGCCTATGTGGGCAGTATAGCCGATCCGGAACTGTTAGGCTCGGTCTTTGAGGTCGATACGGCTTCGCTGGCTATCACCCGTGAGGTCAAAGTGGGCCACCAGCCTGACGAACTGTGCATCGTGGACGACCGGCTCTATGTCTGCAATTCCGGCGGATACCTGACGAACCGCTATGACTCGACGCTTTCGGTCATTGATCTCCATACCTTTACCGAAAAAGAGAAGATCGTCGTCGGTCTGAATCCCACGCGTGTTTGTGTGGATGCGCAAAAGCACCTCTGGGTGTGCTGTCAAGGCAATTATGCCAAGCGCAAGCCTTCGGTGGTCGTGGTGGGCCTGCAACGCATCGAGACAGGCTGTGCGAACATCGCTATTCAGGGCATGACGGCGTATATCCTGGATAACGAGAACAACAGGCTGCGGGCATTCTCGACCATTGACTTCACGGAACAGGAGCAGCCGGTCGATATATCCGCTTTCGAGCATCCATATGCCTTGCTGGCTACGCAGGACGCGCTGTATGTGTCGGATGCCAAGAACTATGTCTCGTCGGGCGTGCTGCATTGCTTTGCATATGACGGACATGAACGCTGGCGGGCCAAGACGGGAGACATTCCGGGACATTTGTGCCGCGTGACGCAAGCCTATGAACTGTATGGCGACACGACCACGATGCCGACCGGTCTTTCGCCGTTCATACACCGCGTGTATGAGTTCGTGCCGGCACCCGGACAGTTCGTCAACGAATTGCCCAAATACGAGGAGGGCGACAATGCCGAAACGATGTGCCGCAAGTGTGAGGTAGCGCTTTGCAACAACGCTACGGGAACGATCTCGTTAGGCGGATGGGGTGGATATGTCACGTTCGGTTTCGACCACTCGGTGGAGAATGGCGAAGGCTACGACCTGCGTATCCTCGGTAACGCTTTTGCCATGTCCGGAAATGCGGCATACGGCAGTTCCGAACCCGGTATTGTGCTGGTCAGTAAGGATGAAAACGGGAACGGCCTGCCGGATGATACATGGTACGAACTGAAGGGCAGTTTGTACGACGACCCGCAGACGAAGCATCAGGTGACGAAGACCTATACACGCGAAGGCGATACGATCCATAACTCTTTCCACCAACATCCGTACTATCCGCAGTGGATCGAGGCGGACGAATTGACTTTTAGCGGTTCGGTGCTGCCGTCGCAGACAGAAGTCGTCAATGGGCAGACTGTCCAGCGGATCCTTGATTTCGGTTATGTGGATAATAAGCCGAACAAGGACATTGAGGGCACGAGTTTCGACCTCTCGTGGGCGGTGGACGAGCAAGGCAAGGCCGTGGAGCTGACGTCCATCGATTTCGTGCGCGTTTATACGGCCGTTGACGAGAACAACGGACCCACGGGAGAAATCAGTACAGAGATATCAGGCGCAATAGACCTGCATATTAACAATTAAATTATTAACAATTAAAAAAAACAAATCAAATGAAAAAGAGTTTTTTATTTGTAGCCGCATTGGCATTGACTTTTGCGGCATGTAAGCCCACCTACGATGTGGAGGACAAGACTATTGCTACCTTTGAGGAGGCAGCTATCACTCCGGCTCAGACGGAGAGCGTTTACCATCTGGGTCAAACGGGCACTTTTACCAGCGGTAATTTTGAGTTCACGCAGGAAGTATCCGTTTCCGAGTGGGGCACTTACTATTTCGGAAATGTCGTTTCCAACAAGACGGGCAACACCTACAAGGACGACATGGACGGTGACAAATCGGTTAAGGGCGGTGCCCGCAACGGTAAGAACTTCCTCGTATGGACAGCATCTTACTCCGGATTAGACGGCATCAAGCTCAAACAAGCTGCCAAAGTGCCGGGAATGTATGTCTGCAATTCCGTTTATGCGTATGCTTCGATGACCAAAGGTGATGACTTTGCCGGTGAGCCGTTCGGCGATGATGACTGGTTCCTGCTCACTGTCAGCGGTTCGCTGGAGGGCAAGGCAGTGAATACTCAGGTGCCGTTCTATCTGGCCAAAGGCAAGAACATCATTGCTGACTGGACCTATGTGGACCTGAGCACGCTGGGCAAGGTGGACGAGCTGCATTTCGCGCTGACGGGTAGCCGTACCGGTGACTACGGTCTGAATACACCGGCTTACTTCTGCATCGATGACCTGGGCGCAAGCAAGTAATATAACAGTGCTCTGCTTATGCTTGGTAGGCTGCGTCTCGCAGCCTACTGAGCAGAGCACGGTCCCTCTTGGCAACAAGTACGCCACGGGATTTCAGATCACGGAGACGGACACGGGCGTGGTGGTGGAGGTGTTTCAGCCTTACCAGCGCGTCTGTGTGCGCGAACCGATGCGTCGGCTCGGTACGATGAGCACGGTGCAGGTGGGATTTCTCGATGCGATAGATGCAATCGACTGCCTGGCGGCGGTATGCAATCCCGAACTGATCTACACGCCTGTCAAGGGTGATGAGATAGACCTGGGCGACAGTATGAAACCGAGTGCCGAAAGGGTGCTGCAAGCCGGACTCGATGCGTTGCTGGCTGTCAACTACGGGCAGTACGACAATTTGGAAGCGGCACGGCTGGAGAAACTCGGCGTGTTCACCATTTATATCAACGAGTGGCAGGAGCACTCGCCTCTCGCCCGTTCCGAATGGATCCGTGTCCTCGGTGCCCTCACCGGTCATCTTCATGAAGCCGATTCCGTCTTCCACGAAGTGGAGAGCAAATACAAAAATCTCCAATCTTCAATCTCCAATCTTCAATCCACGAAAATTATGAGTGGCAATAATTTTCGTGGCACCTGGTATGTCCCGAGCGGCAAAAACTATTTGGCGTACTTGTTCAAGGACGCTGGCGCCGAGTATCCGTTCTATGACGATGAACGCGAGACCTCTATTCCGCTGACCATCGAAGAGACCTTGCGCTATTTCCATGACGCAGATGTGTGGGTAGGTGCCGGAGGAAACAGTTTGGCGGAATTGGCTGACATGGACGAGAAACATACATGGTTCAAGGCCTATCAGGAAGGGCGTGTCTATAACTGGCGCAAGCAGCGTTTGCCTTCCGGAGCCAATAACTTCTGGGAGCGAGGCGTGGTACATCCCGAAGAAATGTTAGAGGACGTTATCCATATCCTGAATAACGCCCCTGATTCTACGCTGCACTTTGCAGAGCATTTGTATTAACAGTTTAACAATTTAACTGTTTAACGTGTTTATTTCCAATAAACACCTTCTGCACAAGCAATCGGTATAATGTGTGCGCAGATAAGCGCGCGCATTTTCGTTGAGTACTATCCCTGCACATTGACAAACGGCAGGGTTTTCATGGTGGCAAACAAAAGGCGCCCCGCAGCGGGGGCACACCTTCTGTAAACCTAACGTTTTTTCATCAGAAAAAACCATTTTAACCCTTTAACGTTTTAACAGTTTAACAACAAGCGTTCCGAGTGCCGGTACTTGCAAGTCCTTGCGGTTGAGATCAACGCGTTCGCCGGTAAGCGGGTTCATACCTATGGCCTTGTATTTGCTTAGAATCTCCTTGTAGGTCTCTGTGGGGATGATTCGAGGCTCTTCGGCAGCGTTGGCGAAGACAAACACCGCCTCTTGGTCGTTATAGCGGAAGAACGCATAGGTATTGTTGCGCGCGAGGAAATGCATGGTGCGGCCCGTATGGAGTACGGGTTCGTGTTTGCGCCATTGGAACAGGCGGCTCTGGAAGTCGTACATCACCTTCATCTCGTCCGTCACTTCGGCTCCTTGCGGCAGCGGTGCACGCAGGTAGGAGTGGCTGTTGGGGTCCTCACCCTTGGAGGTCATGGCATACTCGTCGCCGTAGAGTACCTGCGGAATACCGCGCATCGTGGCCAGCAGCACATAGGCCAGCTTGACACGCCGCGGGTCTTTGTCCTTCACCACATCGGTGATCCGTGCCATGTCGTGGTTGCCGAGGAAAGTGAACAGACGGTTCACATCGGCGTACATATAGTCGAGCGTGAGCGCGTCATAGACACGTGTCAGACCACCGCCCCAATAGTTGCCGTCATTCTCCAAGGCCTGCCGGATAGCCTCCTCGGTGGGGAAGTCCATGACGGTAGGCAGGTTCGAATCAAAGCCGTCGAAGTTCTTCACACCGCTCTGCCAATAAGCCACCGCAGGCGCAGGACGCGTCCAGCACTCACCCACGATGTTGATGTCCGGGTACTCGTTGCGTATCGCTTTCAGCCACTCGCTGCCGGGTATCTTCTCGATGTACGGATAGGTATCGACACGCAGTCCGTCGAGGTCGGCGAACTCGATCCACCAGATGGCCCACTGCTGGAAATACTTGAGCAGGTCGGGGTTTTCAAGGTTCATATCCGGCATCGGGGTATCGAACCAACCGCGGTTGGACAGTTGACGGTCGTACTCCGACGCGTTGATGTCGTAGTTGGCGGTGAAGCAGTTATTGGTGTTGGTGAACTGCGGGAACTGATTGATCCAATCCTGGTAGGGCAGGTCGCTCATCCACCAGTGTGCGGCACCGCAGTGGTTGGGCACCATGTCCATCAGTATCTTCAGTCCTTTGGTGTGCGCCTGTTGCACCATGTCGGCGTACAGGGCGTTCGAGCCGTAACGCGGGTCGATGTGGTAATAGTCCGAGCAAGCGTAGCCGTGATAGCTCCACGCTGCCTCGTCGTCGCCTAACATCGGTGTCGGCCAGATGGCGGTGCAACCTAATTTGGCGATATGGTCAAACGAGTTGATGATACCTTGTATGTCGCCTCCAAAACGGCCGTTCACATTGCTCTTGTCGGCTTTCTCTCGGGTATCGGCGGTGCTGTTGTTCGACGGGTCGCCATCGACAAAACGGTCACTCATGATGAGGTACACCACATCGGCGGAAGTGAAGCTCTGCCGCTCCCGGCTGCCCTCGCGACGTTCGTTGATCACATAGTCCACCGTTGCTTTCTTGTTGCCTTTCTTGAGCGTGATGCGGTAGGTACCGGGTTGGTTCACCGCCATGTCCACGAAGAGGTAGTTGGGGCTCTCTGCGTTGTGCTGGGCCGTGGGCACGAGTCCCAGACAGGCACCGCGAACGGTCTTGCCTTTGATCACCTGCTGTACGCTCACTTGGGCGTCCTGCAAGTCCTCACCGTGGAAAAGGAGCGTCAGCGGCGTGCTCATATTCGTCCACCAGCTCAACGGCTCCACTTGCTGAATCTTCGGCGCCGCAAAGGTCATCTGACCGGCCAACAAGGCGGCTACCAACAAAAATAGGTGTTTTCTCATATCTCTTTTACTAATATTTGGTCTAAGGTCTGATGTGCCTCTTTCATCCGCAGGTAGCTCTGCCAGAAGGCCTCCATCCCGGGTGACGGCGCCTGCAGGAACTCCTCCGTGCCTTGTTTGTCAATGCGGCTGATCACCATACCCACCGTTATCTTATGCGTGTCGAGCGCGGGTTGGTAGGTGCGTTCCTCGTTGTCGTCTTCCGCAAACACCTCGCGCAGGATTCCCGTTTCCACCAATCGTCCGAGCAGTTGGTTCACCAGTCGTATCGGCAGATGGTCGCCCACAGCCAGTTCGTGAGCGGATAACGGAGCCTCGTCGGCTTCGAAGCGCTTGATGATGACTGACAGCAGATAAAGCATGACGAAGTCTTTGTACCGGCGCGACATGCGGTTCAGGTCGTCCTCGTACTCAAACTCCTCGTTGTTCTGAATGGCGAACGACATCTCCGCGCCGATGAGGATGAGCAGGCTCGTGTATTGGAGCCAGGTCATGAGGATAGGCACCGAAGCAAAAGCACCATAGACGATGCTCGTGCGGCTCAGCATGGCGATCAGATAGACCGACAGCATCTCTAACAGCTGGAACAGCGTGCCCATCAGCACACCGGGAATGACGGCGCTCATGAACCTCACTTTGGTGTTCGGAATACCGATGTACATCACCGTGAAGAGCAGCCAGCACATCACAAACTGCATGAACTTGACACCGGTCTGATGAAAGAAATCGTGCAGCACCTCCACATGCATGGTACTTTCGATGGTGGTGTTGACGAATATATTGATACCCGCCGAGCAGACGATGATCACCGGAATCAGCACCACAATAGCGATGTAGGTGGTCACTTGCCGCAAGATAGAACGGGATTTCTTGACGTTCCAGATGTTGTTGAAGGCGGTCTCCACCGATAGGAAGAACGAATAGATGGCCCACAGGAGGATGATGATACCGATACCGATGAACAGGCCTCCTTGCGCCGTTTCCAGGTAGCGCTCCACCATGGCCATGATCGTCGGCACGAGGTTGGTCTCGCCGAGGAACGAAGCGTTCAGATGCTGCTCGATGATGTCCACCACGCCGAATCCTTTGGCTACCGCCATCACCATGGCCAGGATGGGCACGATGGCAAAGATAAGGGAGTAGGTGAGGGCCTTGGCGGTGTTGTTGAGGTTCTTGCTGGTGAAACCGCGCGCCACGAGCACGATCGTACGGATGATGCCATAACCGATGCGTTTGGCTTTGGAGTCTAAATCGTTGGCTGTCAAACGCCACATGTCGTAGCGGATGAACTGAATGATATCGGAGAACTTCACTTTCTTCATGGTCCATTTTATTTGGGGTCCCCAACGAAAAAAAAGCAGGTTTATAAGCCGGGTTCTGTACCAAAATCGTACATCGTACATTTGTCCTTCGTACTTCTCTTGGCGTCTATCATTAATCTAAGCTTCCTACCCTCCGACTCGCGCGAGCAACGCTCAAACGCCGGTTTACTTGGAATTGCAGCCCACAGTATGCTCGTTTCACTTTCGCTTTCGCTCTTTTGCCGAACGCGACCTCGTCTCTGTAGCAGGGACCAAACATCACTGCCTGACGGCCGTTAACCGTTGTGGTGCTCTGTGCTGCCCGGACTTTCCTCACCCGAAGGCGCGATAGACCAACCTACTTTGTGAGCGGTGTACGGGAATCGAACCCGCCTCCTCGGCTTGGGAAGCCGATGCACTACCGATGTGCTAACACCGCACGCTTGCATTGGTATTCGCGCGACTGCGGGCTCTGCCCTTGTGATAGCGCTACATACCATGCTACGCTTTTCGGTCTGCAAACAGCCTTCGGCTTGGTTTACATCCCGAGGGAAGCTATGCAGAACGCTTTATCGAAAAGCGGGTGCAAAATTACTGCTTTTTTTTGAATTATGCAAATAAATTCGTCAAAAATTTTCAATTTTCAATTTTAGCTAGTATATTTCCACTATTTGCCGTTTCAGGCGGCGTGTTATCTGCGAGCGGGTGAAGGGTTTCACATCCTTCGTCTGCAGGCCCGTAACCCGTTGCGTGGCGCGTAACTTAAGCGGTATCTCGGCTTTCTTGCTGCCTAAGATGAACGCGTCGCATACCATGTTTTTCTCCAGCAGATACACCTTGCCGTCTTGCCGCTGATAGATGGTATTGAGGTCGATAGCTCCGCGTAGTTTCTTCAGGCGGAACTTCTCGATGCGCTTCTCGTCCATGTTGAGGAGGTTGAGCATCTGCAGCTGGTCCGCGTTCAGTCTGACACCGAAGGGTATCGTCACTTTGACATCCGCGTGCTCGGCAAACCGCCGTACGGCATAGCTGTCGGAGTCGATGATGTAATGGCGCTGGTAGGTCAGTTGGAAGCAGCCGAGGTACTTGCTGATTTTCTGCGTATGGGTCAGTACTGTCTCGCCTTCCGACTCGTTGCTCACGGACCAGTGACGCGTGTCGGTCATCGTCTGCTCGAAGTCATACCGCATGTTGCCCAGCGCAAAGAGTGCCCGATGTACCACCACTCCCGAATCGACGGCATTGACGGCACGGCGCATCATGTTGGCAGACATTCCTTTGTTCTGTTTCTCCATCCGTTCGAACATCTCGCCGGCGAGGATGGAGTCGGCTTCGGCTCGCTTGCGCGCATCGAAGAACCGCTTGCAGTAACGGCCGTGGAACTGCACCGAGTCGCGTCCCTCGTAGCCCGCTTCCGGCATCACCACGATGTCCGCTATCATCTGTTCCATGCCCCAGGTGGCGTTCTCCGACAGCATCTGCACATCGCTCACCACCTGATACAACGCGTTCTCGTGCGGGAACTCCTCCTCTAACTTCACATACACGGCATGGAGCAGACTCGCCATCTGCTTGCGTTTGTTCTTCTGCTTCGATGCTTTGGCAGCCACCACCGTCTCCTGCAGCGCTATCGGCTGCTCCTTCAGGACGATCACCTGTAGGTTCGAAGAACCGTCCTGTAGCGAAGCGTCCTTTAACCTTTCAGCATTCACCGTTACCTTCTCATATCCTATATAGGAAACGATGATACGCATGTCGCGCGTGAGGTTGGCTTCGAACGAGAAGTAGCCGTCGTTGTTGGTGGCGGTGCCCCATTCGGGCGCTATCTCCGGATAGACGGTGGCATAAGCAATAGGCTCTCCTTTTTCGTCCGTCACGCGGCCCTGGTACACAGCGCCTCGTGCCGCCAGCCAGAACAGGAGCAGCCAGCCGATAACTATCGTACGATGGGGAATCGTCATTTCTTCTTCATCACTATGTCCGCTTTGGCTGAACCCATGGATAAGGAGGGCGTATAGATCAGTTTGGCTTCCACCACCTGTCGCTCATAGACCTCACGCAAGTCCTCGGCTACCAAGTAGATCAGTATGGTGTCCATCCCTTCGTCTTCCACATACCGGTATGCATCTTTCATGAAGTAACTGCCGTCCTCCAGGGTGAAAGCATAATCGACCAGGTCTTTGAGCTCTTTGTCGAGGAACTTGCTGACCTGAATGCCTTTGAGCGCTTGTCCGTCTTCGTTGGTCACCGTGCCGGTGACGAGCTCATAGGGGTCAATGGGGTTCTTGTCGCATCCTGCCAATCCGCATACCACGCATAGCGCGATGATGGCTGAAAAAATAACTTTGTTTCTCATAATGCTTATGATGTTAGATATCCATTTTCCAATTTGGCTGCAAATTTACTGCTTTTTTTTGACATATGCAAGAGAAAAGAGAAAAAAAAGTAAAAACCCCTCTCCGGCTCTCCCCTCAAGGGAGAGGGTAAGAAAGAAAAAAGCGCTTTTTGGGCGCTTTTTTCCTGATTTCACTTTAGTACTGATGCGATAACTTTAAGAAAAAAACAGACAAAACACTTTTGAATGATTAAAAACTTTGTTTTTTGTGTCAATTGCTGCTAAAAACTCCTTAAAAATATATTTTTAGATAGTTTTTACCACCAATTCCCCCAACT
>JAFSKL010000040.1 GCA_017448985.1 Paludibacteraceae bacterium | reverse complement strand
TGCACCACACCTACCTCCGACACCGTGTGTCGGGTCGTGTGGCAAGCCGAAAGCAGTACCACACCTATAAGCATAATGGCTCTGCAGATAGTTCTCATAAGGCAGCGTATTCAGAGGTGGCATCAAAACACGGACATGCTTTCTTCGCAAAATCACGGTGGCCGTGAATAACAGCCTCCGGGAAGCGCTGCTTGAGGTCTGTGAGCAGCCCAAGCAACGCGGCTTTTTGCGCATCGGTGCGGGTGTCGGCAGGCTGTCCTTGCGCATTCAGACCGCCACAATAAACAACTCCGATAGAGTTTTTGTTGTGGTCGAGGCAATGCGCTCCAGCCTGCTCTAAGGGGCGTCCGGGGAATACATTCCCATCTTGATCTACCACATAGTGATAGCCGATGGTTTTCCAACCACGCTGCTTGTGCCAGCGAGTGATGTCGGCTACTGTGACGCGTTGGTCCGGGAAGGTAGCCGTACAATGAACAATGATTTCCAAAATTTTTCTCATTCTGTTTCGGGTTTAGGGGTTGTTTGTGATACAGTGATTTTCGTTTTTCCGTGCTCGAACTTGGTGTTGAGCCCGCGGATGACGGCATCCCATGCGAAGAAGATAGCCACCAGAATTATCATCAGACCAATGCCTTGAATGATGGATGGGTGTACCTCTCCGGGCGGCGGGATGATGATACCGGCGATGAACGTGGCAGCTGCCACGAAAGCGAGGGCGATTGCGACCCATGCTTGGGGAGTTAAGGATTTTAAGTTTTTCATAGTTTATAGATTAATTAGATTGGGGTTGCCTTGATGTAGAGGGTTGAGTTAGCGGAGATGTTGGATGTGCCGTTCGAGGAGAAATGTGTGAGGTGGACCGTTTCTCCGGGGTTGAGAAAGCACATGTAGTTAATAGGCACGGAGAAGATCTGCGTAGTGCCTGTAAAGTGAACTGCATTCATGGCAATTTGTGTACGCTCCCCTTCCGTATCATATTTGTAGATTTGTATGATACGGTCGGCAGTATAGCTCTCGTTCACTTTAAGCGTTACATAGCCCGTAATCTCGACGAGACAAGGGCTGACACCACGCACGAGCGGCTCATCTGAATCGTTGGTAGTGACAGCAATGAGCGAGCCGGTTACGGATGAGCAATCTGTATCATCCGGAACGATAGGACATTCCACGGCAGCGGTGGAATTGAGTTGGCACATGTGTCCAAAGAACCAGTTCATGCCGAGCGGAAGACCGCTCCCACCACCTGAACTGCCACCGCCACCTATGCCGGTGTTCTCATTGATGGCATGAAGGATGGTAGCCAATGTGCTCGGAGTGATGGAATTGGCAGCCGTTTGGCCTGCCATGGCGTTGATAAGGTTAGTAATGGTTGATTTATCCATAGTTTTAAGGTATTAGTTAGTATAACTTATTAAGTCGTTCGAAGGTATCGGCCATGATGCCTTGGAACTCTCGCCCAAGGTTATCACCGAAGAAATCGCGCAGGTTGAGCACGGAGGCGTAGTATTTCTTGGAGAACCACGGTCGGCGCTGGCGCACTTTGGCATGGCCTATGTCTCCAGAGTTTCCGCGAGGTGTCTCGCGTCCAACTCCATAGTCCTGCCAAAGACCGTACTCCAAGAACTCCTGTGAGAGCGTCACTTCGACGAAGCGTCCGTCGGCTCTCACGGGCAAAGCCACCGGCGAGGCGAGCAATCGCCCTGTGTCGATTACTTCGAGCAAGGTGATACGTTCCTGCCAGATGTGGAGCATCGTGTCGTTCCAGGCTTTGATATATTTCTCGCGCTCTTCTTGCGCTTCGATTTCTTTGACCATTATGCGAAGGTTTGATTATATTGTTCGGTAAAGATGCCGGTGTGTATGCTGAACCGTTGCGTGGACTGCTTGCCGTCGGCGAACTGCCACGTGAAGGAAAGGGTGTTTTCTTCACCCGGAGCGTCGGTCTGCTCAAAAGAATATTCCTTGATGAGCACATCGGCAAACATTCCGTCCGGCAACTTGCGCATGATCGATGAGGATGTGAGGAACTGCTCCAGCCACGTCATGTAGCCGGAGAGCAGTTGGGCGGTCTGCACCTCGTATGTACGCGTATGCTTGACATCGTAGTGCAGCAGACGGCCGTCCACCATCGCTTCGGAGAAATCCGATTCCAGTTTGGAAATGGTGGCGCCGGGTATGCCCAACGACTCCATACATCCGAATATGTTTTTGAAGCGGAACTCCTGAGCAGAAGCGCAAGGCACAACGTAGTAGTGCATGAGACGCGAATTGAACTTGAGCGTAAACGACAATAACTGCGTTCCGCTCCCGAAGTGATTTTCACATACCAACTGTAGTTCCTTAACGGATACTATGGATGTGACTATCCCGTAACCAAAGCGGCGACCGGAGATGTACTCGTAAGAGTCATAGGAGCCGTCGGCTTTCCGCACGTTCAGCGTAAAGAAGAACGTGCCCACGGAATAGGAGCCACTGCCTGTGATGAAGAAAGGCAGCACCTCCTCGTTGTACAAGGTGGTAAGGCGATGGTTGTTGGTGGTCAGGAATGAATTGGCGAGGAATGTATCCACATCGACAGTCATGCACTTGACTTTACATAGCAGTACCTGGCATGAAGCGGAGACCGATTCATTAGCAACCGATACCGATACGCCAACCAAGCAGTAGGACTTGTATTGCTGCTCCATGGATAACTCAATCAGCGGCACGAGATTGCGCACTGTGACCCTTCCGGAAACAGCGTAATAGCGTGTGGAAAGTGCGGTAGAGCCGTTCACTACGATAGTGACATTGGCTAAACCATAGTTGGTGGAAATCGACAAATCGGGGAAATCACAAGAATAGAATTTCTTCCCGTCGATTGATGTATTCAAAGTTAAAGCCATACCTTTGCTAATTTTTGTGCAAAGATATGGCATTTAGCTTATTCTTCAAAAGACACCCTTTTTAAGTGGCTTTGAGGGTGATGATGTCGCGGAGATCTGTCGTGTAGAGAGGGCTCTTGTGCTCGTTCTTATAGATTGGCTTCTCGGAGGTGATTTGAGAGCCGTAGAGGATGGCGCGCTTGCCTTGACGGTCCTCAATCTGGTCGAGCACGCGCTGAAGGCGTTTGTCCTTGTCCCGGTCTTTGACATCGAACATGTCAGGTACTACAGCCGCTTCGGGAATTATCTTGAGCAACACGACACCGGCTTTCTTGTAAAGAATGCCCGGACGAAACGAACGCCGGAACGCT
>JAFSKL010000039.1 GCA_017448985.1 Paludibacteraceae bacterium | reverse complement strand
CTTACTGGATACATATAGTGCAGAGCAACCAAGCGTATTCGAAGTGGTATTCCTCTTGGATAACATTCAGTATCGCTATGGCTTCGAACTAAATGGTGAGCGGATTCTCACTGAGTGGTTATTCCGCAAAAGAAGCAAAGAGGTCAAAGTGCTGGAGTACGATGGCGGCACTTCTATCTATTACAATGAGCATTATATCAATCCGAAGATAATGAAGAACCTGGAGGAAGCGAAGATGTTCAGAGTTAATTCGCTTATCTTATCCTCCTTGTCCATGTGGAATGACACTCTATCGTTAGATGTCATCAATTGGTTCAAACAGAATAATATCATTTCTGCATCTCTAAACACAATGGCTCCGCGCATCCTTTCTGCCATTGACCAGCCGAAGATGAAAACCAAACTGATGGATTTTCTTCGCTCTGCCGATTTAGGCATCTATGATGTTACCTCTAATGAAATATCTGAAACAGAGTTAAACATCTCCCACCGCAGATATGATGAGCAGCACCTTCCCTCCGGCTTTGCCAAACTAAGTCTCGAAAAAGATGAATCTTTCGGAACATATCGCTTCCTATCACTGGCAGAACCGATTATCAACGCACTGGAAACAGGTTCTGTCCTTTGGATTGACGAGATTGACAACGGTTTGCACTACGACTTGGTTAGATCTCTCATTTCCCTCTTCCAAACAGAGACGGTGAATATCCACAACGCGCAACTCATTATCAACACACATAACATAAGCCTTATTGACGAAGCAGACTTGTTCCGGCGCGACCAGATTTATATTGTGGACAAGAACCGCTACGGAGAAGCAACCCTGACTCCTGTTTCGGATTTTAGCGTACGTGAGACAGCCAAGGTTGGTAAACTGTATCGCGAAGGTCGCTTCGGCGGCGTACCATATCTGGATAAATTAGGACAGAACATCAACAAGTAAAACAGAGCTGCCATGAAAGATTTTCGTAAAGAGTATGAAGAATCGGTAACTACCGTACATGCCCTCATACATTCCATTAACGGAATGACAACAAAAAAAGAACAACAGAAAGAAAAACACAAGTTCTGATAGACGCCCGGCAATCGGGCGTTTTTATTTTATCCCCCCCCCTCAACTATCTATCGTATTATATAATTGAGCGTTTTGCGGACTGGGAAACCCTCTTCGCAAAACTTATTGTTTAATATTTAATAATACGATCTATGGTAATCTTATCGAATCACCAGTTTCAGGAACTGGTCACTGCTGTAGAAACAGCACAGTCTATCATCAGTAAAGCGCGCCAAGTAGCGGAATTAAATTATCACTTTGTCTCCTATCCCGACAGAACTATGTCCAAAGCAGAATTGGCAGGCTTGTTGGGAGTCTCTCCCCGCAAATTTGCATCAATGTTACATCCTCTCCGTGAAAAATTGCGGGAGATGGGCGTGAGTGATAAAGCCAAACTACTTCCCCCTCATGCCGTACTGTATGTGTGCAAGGAACTGAACATTACAACACCTCACTCCTGAGAAAATGATGGGTAAACTGCAAAATCCTGCACGTTTATCAAGAAAACTGCACGAAACTGCAAACCTCTTTCCCCCGCATCGTACCTTTGCACTCGATTTCGAAATCACACAATCAAAATGAATTATTAACCCGCGTCTATCGCCTCGCGCTCCTTTAGATTTTTTAGGGAGCAGATACAACGCACAATCGAAGGAGTTATGTGGACATAATGACTGAGATTGAACGCAGGGGAATAGGTCAGGAGGTGTTTTACAACAAACTTGTTTGTTAGTCACACATACTGATTAACCCCTGTGTGGTGAGGTGGTAGATGCCCCTAAAAAAACTAAAGTAATGTCACAAATCAAACCTATGGGACTCATCGAGTCCATGTCCGGCAAAGTATGCGAACACTCCGACATGTATTTCTTCCGTAAGAACGGCAAAGTGTTCTCCGGCAAGATCTGTAACCCTTCGACCAAGGAACCGACGCAGAACCAACTCGCCGCGCAGAATAAGTTCAAAATGGCACGAACCAACGCTATGACCGCCCTCGCCGATCCTGACCAGCGTGCTACTCTTGAAGCCGCCTTCAAAGCCCAGAAGAAGTACTACTCCCTCTACGGCTACGTCTTCGCCCAAGAATATGCAAAACTCAACGCCTAACTAACCGTTTAACGATTTAACGATTTAACATTTTAACGCTTATGGCACATGTAGTCTGGACAGCCGGAATAGAATATGTCTCCGGCGCATTATGTAAGTGCGGCAAGAAAGGTTCGCACACCCACTCAAAGATGCTCCTTGCAACCCACCGAGTAGCAGCCACCACCAACCCCAACTGTAATCGCATCTATGTACGGGACGAGGTAGAACGCAGTACTCCTGTAACCTCCAAAGAACTGCGCAAGCGTATCCGCTTTGCGGCTGTCGCACAAGCGGTAACGAGCCGATCGAAAGATCTCTCTAAGATTTCGCAGGATCAAATCAACTTCCTCGCCCAACGCGATGCCGTTGGTGGCAAGAAGACGATGCGTTCCTACCTCTGGTCGCTCGAACTCGCGTCCTACGATGCAGAACACCCCGAAAGCTAATCAATCACCAATGACAAATTACAAATGACAAATGAAAAGCAAATCCGTTCTCCAACTTCTTGCAGCAGTGGCAATGTGCATCTTCGGGTGCGCATTGCTCACCGCCGCTTTCGCTCGCCCTCCCGTCGGCATCATCGACTCCTCCGTCCTCATTGCCTTCGGCGAAATCCTCACCTTTGTCGGCTCTCTTATAGGAATTGACTATCGCTACCGCTACAAGGAATAGAATTGTTTTTTATGTTTATGTCCTCGGTTGTTTGTAACTCGTAGAGTGTGGATTTGGACGATTGATGGATTACCAAAGCTTGTTTGGATGAACCATTAAGCGGACAAAGACACAAAGCACTTCAGTGCTACAAACAACGAGGGGTTTTATATGTTTTTTTCTTAAACAATCAACCATTATGTTACTTTCATTAATACGCACCAACGCGACGCCCAACGAAACAACGGGCATCCTTCTCATTGGTGGCAAGCCCTTTTGTGGCACGCTTGAACCACCAATAGTACCAAACGCATCCCATCCCAAAGGAGCCATCCCTCTCGGCTGGTACAAACTGACGCTGACCAAATCACCGCATTTCGGTCGTGTGCTGCCGCTCGTCAACTACGTGCCCGGCTTCGAGGGCATCCGCATCCATGCCGGCAACACTCGTAAGGACACCGCCGGTTGCATCCTTGTCGGACAACTCAGCGGTAGTACACTCCTGCATTCCCGCACCTTTGAACAAGAACTGGTTTCCAAACTCCAAAAACACCCCGAAGATGAACACTATATTGAGATCACTACTCCCGACCGTTTCTATACTGAGCATTGCAGCAGCGTGCATGCTCTTGCCTGCCTGCTCAACGGAGCGCGGTTTGACCTCGACTGACAACCGTCAGCAACTCACCTCCCACCTCCAACGCGACAGCATCTATCTCCATGATAGCGTCTCATATACCTACCGCCCTGCCAGAAACACCCTTCCCATTAGGGAGGGGGCGGGGCTAGGCTCTCCTCCTGATACGGTCTATCTTGAGAAATGGCACACGCGTTGGCGCGAGAAAGAGGTCATCCACACTGATACTATCCAAGTGGAAACCACCCGTACCGAGACCATCCCCGTCCGCTATGTACCGTCCTTTTACAAGTACTGCACTGCTTTCGCGATCCTTTTCCTCGTTGCTCTCCTTCTCCGTTTCGCATGGTGGCTCTATAGACATTTCCATTAGTTGACCTAATCTCCTTTTATTGGACTGATTTTTCTCTTTCCCCTTTTTACGTTGCACTCACGTCTTGTTTATGATTATGATTTTTTTCTTTCCCCCGAATAAGGTCTTCGCTTCGCTCAGGGTCTTTGTTTGATTCAGAAGAAGCAAGGCATTTGCGTGTTCCTTTTCGTGACAAGGTGTGCACAATCCGTGAATGCCTATTTCATAGCCATCCCCTTTGCTGTAAGAGCCTTTTGAAAACCTGCGGGCGCTAGTTCCTCCTGCATCATCATCAGTTGCATTTCTTTTGCCCGAATAGCCCACCGTGCCGTGAGACCGAAGATGTCTGCGGCGACGCCGCCTTTGCTGAAGTCTGTAGTCCTTGCGCGCGGGGCTGCCCCCTCCGTGACCCTGCTATCCGTACGGACGACCGAGTTTCTTTTGTGCTCCTTTTATGACCTTGCGCGGTCTGAGTCTCTTTTATGCCCTGTCCCCACGCATACACCCGTCCATGTCCATCGTCCCGCCTGTTTTTTGTGCTGCCTCTGCTCGAAGTCTGTACCTTTCCCATATACCTCTAAGTGAAAAGAACCAAATCAAAAACTTGCAAAGTTGTTGATTTGAGAGGAAGAAGCGCGACAACTACATTTGTTACGGAGTAACTTAATCGTTGATCGCCGCTTCTGACGAAGAGACCCTGCTACGCTCGGCATAGGATATATACAAGTGCATATCTTCTGCCCTCGCTTAAACGCAGCGTTTGACGATCGATATGGGACCGTTGTTCCAGACTCCGGCAGAGGCAGCCAAGCAGGCGGTGGAGAACGATGTCCATGTACTGGGTGTCTCCAGCCTCGCGGCAGGTCACAAGACCCTCATCCCGCAGGTCATCGAGGAGCTCAAGAAACTCGGCCGTCCGGATATCATGGTCACCGCCGGTGGTGTCATCCCCGCGCAGGACTACGACGTCTTAGCCACAAGGGCACGATTAACTTCGTTTTTCCTCTACAAAGCCGGTGTCGCCGCCATCTTCGGCCCCGGCACCCCGGTTGCATACTCCGCTAAAGTGGTAATGCAACTCTTGATGCAAGAATGATCCATCTCTTGCTAACGCAATAATCGTGCCCCTGTGGCTAAGAAAGGCGGGCTTCTATTTCATAGCTGCCCGCTTTTTTTATACTCTCTCCTCGCTCAGAATAATACCCCTCTTTGCACAATATATCTTCTTCTTGCTATTTACAAGGAGAGGGAAAGAGGCAAGAATATTTATTTTGCTATTTCTTCAAAATGCTCTAAAGCCCAGCCGATGAGAGCGGAGACATGGGGCATGAGGGACTGCCCGCGGGCAGTGAGGCTGTACTCTACGCGAGGCGGTACTTCCAGATAGACTTTACACCCGATAAGACCAATCTGCTCCAAGCGTTTAAGCGTCTGCGAGAGCATTTTCTGGGAACAATCGGACATATCACGGTGTAATTCATTAAAACGCAGCGTGCCATGTTCGTTCAAATGGTACAACACAAGCAGCGACCATTTGTCGCCGAATTTCTCAATCACGTTCCGAATCGGACAATTTAAGTATTGAGGATCTACCTCCTTTTGCAATTTTCTCATTTTTCTATTTCCTTATTTATATATTTTACCAATTTATCGGGACACAAACCAAGCCTTCATCTTTTGGGGTCCCTAACACAAACCAAGCCTTTTGGCTGTTTGTGGTGGGGAGAGCGGAGGCAATGGTCGCACTCGCTAATTAGCGGAGCGGTTTAGCCTTTTGCGACCCATTTGCCGAACGCGAGTGCAAAGGTACAAAAATTTCCGAAAGTAACCAAATTTCTTTGAGTAAAAAATAAAAATATTTGCATTTTTTTGTATGGCAGTTTGGTGTGTATCTACACAATTCCTACTTTTTGGTAAGTAAGCCACTTTCTCGTGCCTTCTTGTGTATGTCGAAAAAATGTAGTACCTTTGCACCAGATTTCCAAAAGTAACTAACTAAATAATAGACATTATGAAGAAATTTATGATTATCGCAGCAGCTGCGCTGAGTTTGGCAGCCTGCACAAAGAAAGAAGTGAAGTTGCCGGAGATGACTGTTGGTCAGATGACGGCATATGAGTTGGACGGTTTCCGTTTGCATGTGTACAACAGCAATGATGTGATGGCTGATGCGTCCTATATCGTGGAGGGAAAAGATGGTCTTGTTGTGATGGAGTATCCGCTTTTCAAAGAGAACGCTGCGGAGTTTGCAGAGTACATTACTGCGCTTCAAAAGCCGGTAGTGACCGATGTGACGGACTACCACTTGGGCGGTTCTGACCAACTTCCATTGACTATGCCGGAAGGTATGCCGGCGTTCATCGAAGGACCTGTTTATTCAGGTATGATGAGCGGTTTTGCACAGGCTTTCGGTGAGACGATGGTGGATCTGCCGACGCAGAAAGCAGCCGAAGTGCCGTTTGAGAGTACGCAGGAATGGGCAGGTGTGTCGTTCCGTTTTGAGCACGGCGCCGCCAGCGATTTCCCGGGCGCAAGTATCATCATCGGCAATCAGGTTTATTACACCCACTGGACACCGGCAGAGGCGCACGTAAGCCCGTTGCAGGTGAGCTCGGCGGCTGCGGTTGAGGCCGAGTTGGCGGAAGCCAAAGAGGCTCTCGCTTCCGGTTGCAAATACTTCATCGGCGGACACGGAGGCTTGGCAGAGAAGAAGCAAGTGGAGTTCAAGATTGCATATCTGGAGACTGTTCAGCGTCTCTTGGCGGAGAATGCCAATGCAGAAGGATTCTTGGCTGCGCTGAATGCCGTTTATCCGGGGTTACCGGGTGACGCTTTCGCTTTGGCAAACGCGCTCTATGCCGCGAAATAAACAGTTAATAAAGCATTTTTCAAACGTGCAGGAGCATCCATTCGGGTGCTCCTGTTCGTATTCATTACGTCCACCATCTTGATTAAGTTAGCCGATTATAATAATTCTGTCAATTTATCTTCCCGAATGATCTTCGGCGCGCTTTTGCCTGCCAATACCAATATTTTCTTTCCGTCGCGATAGATATGTAACTGCCGTGAACGGACAACTGCTGTCAGCGTCGGGTCGTTCTCTATCTGCTCACGAATAGCACGGTATTCGCCGTCCGGAGCAAATAACTTCCGCTGCAAGTGCGAGCACATGTTTGTAGTATCAATCGACTTCATTCCTTTTTAGTACAATAATTCGGGCGCAAAGGTACTAAAAAAATCACACATGTGCAAGGATTTGTGCAAAAAAACAAAGGCCGGCTTCACAGTCGAACCTTTGCTCCGTTTCAAAGAAACTAATCTACTTACTCACTTAGATACTTATATAGCGCTTCCCAGCACTTCCTATGGCTGAAATATACTTAATCGTTGATACTATTACGTGTTAGTCGTCTATGCGGACAAACTCATAATTGCTGTTGAACTCGAGGTCAAGGCCGGAATTGAGTTCGGCTTTCCACCTGCGGTCGTCTTTGCTCCACTCGGTAATGAAGGCGTTGGGGAAATTGGCTTTCACATACTGACGTACCCGCTCTGGAATGAGTGCAGAAGGCACTTCGGTCTGCATGCAATCCACTTTGGTAAGTTCGCCCGCCTTGTTGAATTCCAAAGAACGACCATCGTTGAACTTGACATCGTAGTCTGCGTCCAGCAAGCCTCTGTCCAACGTAACATAAGCGATTTGGGAGGCGTCAAAATGCGCAGCTACGATGGCTTTTGCCGGTTCCGGTACTTGGTCGAAAGTGCTCACTTGTTCTTTTGCGCAAGCCGTCAGGCTGCAGAGTGCCATAAACACTACAGAAAAATACTTTTTCATAATGATAAATTGTTAAAGGGTTAAACTGTTATTTATTGTAAATCCCGAATGGTCTTCGCCACATTGATGAGGTGGTCGGCAACACGTTCGGAGTTCTGGGCAAGGGAGATATACTCGGTTCCGGCTTGCGGCTTGCAGATACCCAACGAGAGCCGCTGGATATGATTGCGCTCCATCTCATCGGTCAGACGGTCGATCTCGTCCTCTATCTGGTTCGCACGCCCGAGTGCGGACATATCCATCTTATGGTACGCCTGCATGGTCGCTTCGTGGAGTTGGGCGATGAGAGTATTCATCTGGTCTATCTCATTGAGGGCGTAGTCGGAGAAACGTATCTCCTGTTGGCGCAAGCTGTCGGCGTACTCGACGATGTTCTTCGCGTAGTCGCCGATACGCTCCAAGTCGCTGACCGTGCGGATAGTGGAGACGAGATATTGGTGGTCGAACTCGCTAAGTTGGCTATTAGAGAGCAGCAAGGCATAGTGGACTAATTCGCGGTTGAGATAGTTGAGTTGGCGCTCCGTGCGGTTGAACTCATCGCGTTCGGAATCGTCTAATGTCGTGACGTCCCGGATGGCGCGTTGGTAGTTTTCTATCGCCATATTTGCCATGTTCTCGATTTCCTCTTTGAGCTGGCGGATAGCAACTACCGGCGTGCGTAACATCTGCGGGTCAAGAAAATAGAGATGGGGTTCGTCGGTCTGCTGTGCAGGCTGGTCTTTGACGAGTTTGCAAGCGATGTTCACAAGGGCGTTGGTCAGCGGAAGGGCAACTAACATGGTCGTGACATTGAATACCGTGTGGAACATAGCCAGCTGGAGTTGCGGCGTGTGGAAGATGCGTTCGAAGAGGACGCCGAAAGTGTATGTGCCGGCGGTAGTGAGCTTGAGCAGACCTCCTGCGCAGAGGAAGAGCACGACGCCCAAGATATTGAAAATGAGGTGGATCATCGCCGTGCGTTTGGCGGCTACGCCGCTGGTGAGACCTGCGATAATCGCTACGACACACGAACCGATGTTACTTCCCATCGTGAGGTAGATACCTTGGTCGAGCGAAATAAGCCCCGTGACCGCCATCGTGATTGCGATGGACGTCATGACGGACGAGGACTGGATGATGGCGGTAATGATAGCACCTAAAAGAACCAATAACAGCGGGTTACGGATCGAGGCAAGGAAGAGTTTGACGGAATCGAGTGCCGCGAACTCATCCATGGCGTCTGCCATCATACTCAGACCGACAAAGAGCATACCGAAACCCGTGAGGATACCGCCTGTTTTCTTCCATGCATCGCTTTTGGAGAAGAGCATCATAAACGCTCCGATACCTGCAAATGCCGCGAAGATGACGGTTGTCGAGAGGCTGTTGGAACCGGAGAGACCGAGTGCCACTAATTGTGCCGTGACGGTTGTACCGATATTCGCGCCGTAGATGATCGTGGCGGCTTGCGTTAGGGACATGATTCCCACATTCACGAAACCGATGACCATGACCGTTACGGCTCCACTGGACTGAATAGCTGCCGTTCCGAGCGTTCCGATACCAACGCCGACCAGTTTGTTGTTTCCGGTGTGCGAGAAGAGTTGTTTGAGCCGCCTTGAAGCCGCCGACTCAAGGTTGCTACTCATCATCGTGCAGGCAATGAGAAAGACACCGATTCCTGCCGTGAGCGTTAAGAGGGCTGTTAAAATACTAATAATATCCATTATATTTGTTATTTGTAATTTATAATAAAAAACGGTACAAACTCGGAGGAGTTCATACCGTATTGTTTATGTCAGGGTATAGTTGTGGCGTAAAATTGCTTTTCGCGGGGCATAGCGACGCACTAATCCGAGACGCTGTTTATCGGAGAGGAAAGCAGACGAGCCTATCCCCAGCCCTTCCCTAAAAGGAAGGGAGATATACATCACAAACTGACGGCTGATAGCTGATGGCTGACAGCTGATGTCTGACTCATCCCATTCGAAATCTTCCACTTCGATTTCAGCCGTGGCTTCAATCTGCAGGTCCTGCCAAGCGTGTCGCATATCGCTCCATTCGTCTGCAACCAAGCATGCCGCAAAAGCACTCATCAACACAAGCACGAACACATAGGCATATTTCCGAACAAACTGAATCACGGTGCAAAGGTACAACTTTTTTCTGACATACGCAAGTTTTTATAGGATTTTGTGTGATTAAGTTACTTTTTGTGGTTTAGCCAGATAACCGGCACAACAAAAATGGCAACCATCAGCACACTGACGATAATAGTTATACTATCCATAATGAATTAATTTTAAAGGTAAATATATTTACAAGTCAAAAACTATGGCAGCGTGTTTGGCTGCGTCGCCTTGCAAGAAACGCGCCTCGCTAATCGGCTGGTAGTCTATCTGCTCAAAGTGTTTTAGTTGCAGAGCAGCAAATTCCTTATCTGCAGACACGCAACATTCGACTAACAGATTGCCGTTCATCGCTTGTTCAAAGCGGTTCATCTTAGCCAGACGCTTTTCCAATACTTGATCTCCGAGCGCAAACAGCTCCTTCAGTTCCTCGCGCAGAATAGGTGCATAATAGCGGCTGGTGAAGTTGAGACGGCTATCCGTCGGAGCATAAACCAAGCGGTTGATCAGACCGAAGAAGGTGGATTTACGAGTGATATACGATTGCAGGGCTACTGACTCTTTCAGCCCTTGTGGTTGATTTTCCATAATGAATTGAATTTTAATTGTTAATACGTTAAAAGCCTATATGTCAGGTAACCGGCGTATATTACCAGGAGAAGAACTCCGCCCCAACGGTTGATAGAGCGGTTCTTGTTGCAAAGCAAAAGCCAAACGGCTAACGCGCTGACGGTTACCAAAGTGGCATCTATCTCGATGCCGGGATAAACAGGCAGATGTTTGATTGTTGCACTTGTTCCCAAGATGAAGAACACGTTGAAGATGTTGCTTCCGACGACGTTGCCGATGGCTATGTCGTTATTGTGTTTGAATGCCGCCACGACGGATGTTGCCAGTTCCGGCAAAGAGGTTCCGAGCGCTACGATGGTCAGACCGATGACCGATTCCGCCACGCCGCAATAACGTGCAATCGCCACGGCGCTCTTAACGATCATTTCTCCTCCAACGACCAAGCCGACAAGCCCAGCCAGAATAAGAGCCACGCATTTCCAAAGAGGGAAAGGAGTGGATTCGGTTGTTGTCGTGGCATCGGCTTTAGCGGTGTAAAACGTATAGAAAAGGAAAGCAGCGAACACCACCAGTAACGCTAATCCTTCTACGCGTGACAAGCCTTTGGGCTCCATTGGAGAGGAGATAAACACAAAGACCAACACCAGAACTCCCGCCACGATATTCAACGGGATGTCAAGACGAACCGTGCTTCGCTGAGCCACCAGCGGGCATACAAGCGCAGAGCACCCAAGGATAACAAGTGTGTTAATAATATTTGAACCAAGGATGTTGGTAATGGCAAGGTCGGTCGCGCCATCCGCCACGGAGACCATGTTCACCACGAACTCCGGCATGGATGTACCAAACGCCACGATGGTTAGACCGATGACGAGGTCGGTTACGCCCAAGCGTTTGGCGAGTTTGGATGCGCCATCTACAAGCCAGTCTGCGCCTTTGACCAAAAGCACTAAACCAACAACCAAGAAAAGTCCTAATAAAATAGGATTCGATAAATAAGATGATACCATTTTATTGTTTCAATTTGTGTTGTTAATATTCAGTTCTTTCGCTGAAAGTCAACACAAAATGCGCCGGAGGAAGTACACATAGTACGTGCTCCCGGCAGACGAACAGAAAGGACTTGTCTCAAGCCGTTCCTGACCGCGAAAAACAATAAAAACAGGTTGGTAATGATGAATCATTTTGCGCAAGAAAGCCGTTCGGGTTCTGTTCTTGCCGAAAGGCGTGCGCTCGGTATTTGCACTGAAATGAGTGGGTACAGAGG